>NZ_KB902365.1 GCF_000379525.1 Lamprocystis purpurea DSM 4197
CCCGCCCCTACACAAAGGTCTGTCTGGATCCCGATCACAGTCGCGCCAGGGCATCGCCGATGCGCCGCACGCCCTCGTCGAGGTCCGCCGCCTCGCGCGTATAAGCGAAACGGACATGGCGATCGGCCGCGTGGGACCCGAAGTCGTGGCCGGGGGTCAGGGCGACCCCGGCCTCTTCGAGCAGACGGGAGGCCAGGGTCATGGAATCGAGCGTCACCCGCTCCGGCAGGCGGGCATAGAGATAGAAGGCGCCGGTCGGGGCCACCGGAATGCCGAAGCCGAGTTCGCGCAGCGCGGGCAACAGCCGGTCGCGCCGCTGCCGGAAGGCCAGTGCCCGCCCGTCCAGGATGGGGCGGGTGGCAGGCGCCAGGGCCGCCAGCGCAGCATACTGCGCCGGCGTATTGGCCGCGAGGAAGAGGTTCTGAGCCATGCGATCCATCACCGACACCGCGTCGGCGGGTCCGACCAACCAGCCCAGGCGCCAGCCCGTCATCCCGAAGTATTTCGAGAAGCTGTTGATCACATAAAGGTCCTCCGAGCCGAGCGCCAGCGCGGTCCGGTCGGGTGCCTCGTAGGTCAGGCCCTGGTAAATCTCATCGACGATGAAGGCCGCGCCACGCGCCCGGCAGAGTTCATGGAGACCGGCCATGACGGCGGGGTCGAGCGATGACCCGGTGGGATTGGACGGCGAGGCGACGACGACCGCGCGCACCCCCGGGACCCAAGCTGCGGCGGCCACGTCGATGGTCAGCTGATAGCTGGTCTGCGGCCCGACCGGGACCGCGACCGGCTCCACGCTCAGCAGTCGGAGCACCTGGCGGTAACAGGGATAGGATGGATCGCAAAGAAGCACCCGGTCGCCCGGCTCCAGGACCGCCTGAAAGACCAGTTGCAAGGCGCCCGAGGCACCGGGGGTGACCAGGATGCACGCCGGCTCGACCTGCACGCCGTAGCGTCCGGCGTAATAGCCGGCGAGGTCCTCGCGCAGCGCCGCGAGTCCGCGGGCCGGCGTGTAGCGCGTGTGCCCCTCGGCCAGAGCGCGCCGGCCGGCCTCGACGATGGGTTCGGGGGTGGGAAAATCGGGCTCGCCGACCTCCAGGTGGACGATGGAACGCCCCTGCGCCTCCAGTTCGGCCGCGCGCCCCAGGAGGCGCATCACGTGGAAAGGCTCGACGCGGCTGGCCAGGGGCGATAGACGGCTGGACACAAGGGTGTTGGTCATCGGTGAGAAATCGATCGAGCCGGCTCCGGGGCTTTCGGCAGAGGGGGAAGCCTGTATCATCGCCACTTGTGTCCGCTCTTCAACCCCCAAGAACTCACATGACCCCCGACGAGATTTTCGAGGCACTCGCCACCGCCGGCCCCGGCCGGTTCCCCCGTACGGCACTGATCGAGGCCGTTGAGCAGCAGCAGGCGGTTACACCCTTGTTGCTCGACGAACTGCGCCGACAGATTGACGCCGAGTTCGCGCCAGCCATCGCGACCAACGGCTATTGGCGTCACCACTTCGCGATTTACCTGCTGGCCTATTTCCGCGAGCCGGCGGCCTATCCGCTGTTCGTGCAGATGGGTGCCTTGCCCGGCGAGACCTTGTTCGATGCTATCGGCGACACGGTGGCCGAGAACTTCGGGTGCCAATTGGCTGCGGTATGCCACGGCGACACGCGCGGCATCGAGCGCCTGATCGAAGACCCCACGCTCAACGAGTACGTCCGAACCGCGGCCCTTAGCGCGCTGGAGATCCTCTTCGCCATCGGGGAGCTTGATCGTGACGCGCTGCAGAATCGCTTGGGTCGATTTGCGACACGCTGGCTGGACGCGGCGGAGGCCGAGGAGGAGCCTTCGGACGCGACTGCTTGGGTCTGGGCCACCCTGGTCTGGCTTGCCGCCCGCATCGACGCTCAAGAACTGGTCCCACTGATCGATCGAGCTTTCGAGCTCCAGCTGGTGGACGACTCCCTTGACGGGGGTGCGGAGCGCTTCGAGCGTGTCATGGCGGAGCACCGGAATCGCCCGAAGCCCTACGAACCATCGCATGAAGTCAGGCTGCCCGGACACCCGGTGGAGGAGTTGGAGCGCTGGTATTGCTTTCAGGCTCCAACGCAGCGGATACCCAAGAACTCAGACCGGCGCCCGGTCGTCCCCCAGGTGCCGGCACCGGCGCGGGCGGCTACGAAGGTGGGCCGCAACGAGCCTTGTCCTTGCGGTAGTGGCAAGAAGTACAAGAAATGCTGCGGTAACTGAGCGGCCCGAAGAGGCCCGAAACTACAACGAACACCTTGCGAAGTTGCAGGCCGCCTTCTTCTCGTTCCCACGCTCCAGCGTGGGAATGCCGTCCGGCCGCTCCAGCGGCCCGTGGCGCGACGCGACGGCTTCCGCGTCGCTACTTGCTCCAACGTTGGAGCGTGGGAGCCAGATGACACCCCGCAGGGTGAGCACGATCTTTTCAATAGCGATCATCGCGTATGAACATCAGCGAGCTGAAAGCCTTCGCCGGACTGGACCCGGACATCCGCGCGGCCCTGCTGGCCCAAATCCGGGATCTGTGGACCCATGGCTCCACGGCCATCGAGGGCAATACCCTGACGCTGGGCGAGATCAAGTTCGTCATCGAGGAAGGGCTCACGGTCTCGGGCAAACCGCTGAAGGACCATCAGGAGGTGATGGGGCACGCGCGCGCGATCGAGTTGATCTACCGCTGGCTGGATACGGGGTTCACGCAGGACCAACTGTTCGACCTGCACCGGGCCGTTCAGTCCGAGGTGATCCTGGACATTTTCAAACCCTTCGGGGCCTGGAAGCGGGAGCCCAACGGGACCTACGCGGTGACCGCGGACGGGCGTCAGACCTTCATCGAGTACGCCGCCCCGCGGGACGTGTCGGCACTGATGACCCTTTGGCTTGCTGAGCTGAATTGCTTGTCCCAGGGGAACCTGAGCGAGGCCGATGCCATCGCGGCCTATGCGCACCTGCACCTGGGTTTCGTGCATATACATCCGTTCTGGGACGGCAATGGGCGCATGGCGCGGTTGCTCTCCAATGTGCCGATGCTGCGTTCGGGCCACCTGCCGGTGGTGATCGCTGTGCAGAGCCGCAAGCGCTATATCGACACCCTGGCGGACTATCCGCTCGCCGCCGGTCAATTGAGCCCACCGGGCGGTGTCTGGCCGAGGCGGAGCCTGGAAGGCCCCTTTATCACCTTTTGCGAGGAGTCCTACTCCGGGACGCGTGCGCTGATCAACCAAGCCCGGCTCCAGCAAGCCAAGAGGGCTCAGTGATGGCGCATCTTTTTCCTGGCGATGAATCAACGGGACGCATCGAGTTATGACGGATAGCGACCGAATCTCTATGCTGAAGCGGCGCCTGGACGCCTTGCGCCCCTTATCCAAGGGGGCCTTGGAGTCGCTGGAGGCGTGGTATGAGGTGGAGCTGACCTACACCTCGAACGCGCTCGAAGGCAATACCCTGACGCGCCAGGAGACGGCACTGGTGCTGGGGCAGGGGATCACGGTCCGGGGCAAGCCGCTCAAGGACCATCTTGAGGCGATCGATCACCAGGACGCCTGGCGCTTGGTGCGGGAACTGGCGCAACGCGGGGCGCCGATCGTGGAGTACGACATCCGCCAGATTCACGCCTTGGTGCTCGGACGCAGCGACCGGGACGAGGCGGGCCGCTACAGTCAGCGCCAGCGCATGATCACCGGCTCCCTGGCGGTGCTCCCATCGCCGGCCGAGGTGCCGGCGCTGATGGGCGATTTCGCCCGCTGGCTGGCGGCGGCGCCGATGGATCCGGCAACGGCCGGTGAGGCTCACTATCGACTGGTCGCCATCCATCCGTTCACCGACGGCAATGGACGTACCGCACGCCTCTTGATGAATTTGATCCTGTTGCAGGCCGGATTCCCACCCATGGTGATTGCGCCGGAACAGCGGCCGGACTATGTGGACGCGCTGGAAACCCGTCATGTCAGCGGGGACACCGCTCCCTGGCAGGCCTTCATGACGGCGCGACTGATCGAGAGCCTGGAGCGTTATCTGGAGATCCTGGAGAAGGAGCAAGGTCCAGCGGGGGCGGGGGCATGATGGCGGTGCTCAAGGTTCGACAATAGCGAGGCCCTGCCCAACGGCCAAGCCGAGTCCTTGGCGGACACCCTGGCGACGGTGAAAGCCGCGTTTGATGCGCAGACCCAGCGCTTCCTGTCCGAGTACGACCAGGCCTTGGAGGCGTGGATCCCCAGCCTCCCGGCCTGGGATGCGCCGATCCGGCGGGCGATCGAGCCTGTTTGGCGCCGGAGAACACTCGGGCGACGCTGGCTCGTCTCGACGATGCCTGGTCACAATCCGGTCACACGATATCGCGAACTGGAGTGAATAATGCTGACTAACTGCCTGATTAAATTGGTGGAGCAGAGGGGGTCGAACCCCTGACCTCCGCATTGCGAATCCGACGCCCGCGAGCACGCAACTTACAAATCAATTAACTAGCGCATTCGGCCCCACCGGTGCGTGACATGAAAGGACAGCACCGGACAGGCTCGGACTCGCGTGCGTCACGAATCCGTCACGTGGTCCGATGCCCACGTAACGCGAGCAACACCACCAAATACCCCTCCCTGGTCAGCCCGTTCGGCGGCTGCAACGAGCGCAGCGCGCGCCACTCGATCGGGCGGATGTTCAAGCGTTCGCAAAGAAACGCGTCGCCGGCCAGGCTCGCGAGACCGACCGATGTCTTGCGATCTGCCAGGATGTGCTCACGGCTGATCTCCGTGCTCGCCAGCGTTTCGTCGCTTTCGCCTCCCATCAGCCAATGGGCACTGACACCCAGTGCTTGCGTCAAGGTGTCGAGCATCTCGATCGACGGCGCGCGCACGCCACGTTCCATGCCGCTGATGTGGGATTGGACCACCCCGCACCGGTGGGCCAGCTCGGTCTGGTTCAAGCCCGCGGCTTTGCGTGCCTGCTTCAACCGGGCACCGTTCAACACCACAACGTTGGTCTCGTTCATAGGCATAGCATGAACGAAAACGGTCCGTGCGGGAACGTGCGGAGTGACAAAGCCAGCGTCAAGCCTCGTGTTATCTCTGAGAGTAGTTTAGATTATCTATGTTTTCAAGGCGTCAGGCAACCAACACGGTCAGCTACAAGAACATGGTGTAGCGGATGATCACCGAGAACCTCAGTGACCAGGGCGCGGGTGTGATTGTCGGCGCCAATATTCGCGAACTCCGTCAGGCCCTCGGGTGGAGCCAGGTGACGCTTGGCCAGAAAGCCGGTCTGCGTCAGGGCTACATCTCCGCGATCGAGCGGGGGGAGCGGTGTCCGTCCCTGGAGCGGCTGTTCGACCTGGCGCGTGCGTTTCGCGTCGCGCCGTCGCGACTGGTGGTGATGCCCACGAGTCAGGGCGGGGCGGGGTAGGGCGTGGATACAGGACTCGCAATAGCCATGGAGGCTGAGCGACCAACGCGTTCGGCTAGGTTCACGAAGGAGCGATTGTTATCAAGTTATCGCAGCGCCGAGCACTCAACCTATTGCTGTATATGGCGCTACCGCATATGCCGCAGCGTACCCGTCATCAGGTCAGCCTTAATGCGCTGGCCTGGGCTATGACCGGCGATAGTCGCGCCTCTCCCAATCTCCGCACAATAATACCTGACATCGAAGCGATGATGCAGATCCTGGTCGAATGGGATGTTCTGGGGGAAGACGGCGGCGTAGAAGAGTGGGAAGGAATGACTATCGTATCCTGGGTTCGCATCAATCGCGCGGACGATATCGTCTACTACAGCTTCACTCCCGAATTCCAGGTGCGTGTTCAAAACAACGTCAGAGTGGCGGAAATCGCGCTCAAGCGACAATTGGCTTTCCGGTCGATTCATGCGCTAGCATTGTATGAGCATACGCGATATTACCTTGAAGACAAAGCCACACCATGGATTTCGGTCTCGTCATTGATGGCGATTATGGGGCTCAACAAGAATAAATATTATCAGGATTTCCGGAGGCTGTCGGAAAAGATAATCAGGCCCGCAGTGTCAAGTATCAACGACACGTCGGATATCGAGATTGTTGCGGAGGTACAGCGGAGAGACAAGGGTGAAGTCGTCGCTATCCGATTCTCAGTGGTACAAAAGGGGAGCATTGGAGATCACGCGAACGCAATGACGGATGGGGAGCGACTGATGTCGAGCGGGCCGGCTGACGCCGCGAACGAGGGTGAGCGTCCAGCAGCCGCTATGACCCAGAGGCAACAATAAGGCGAAGATGAAAGCCTGCCAAAAGACAATCTGACAGTGCGATTACGGCTAGCAGAATATGCTGTTCCGGAAGCGCGCGCGCTAGATCTGATGAGACAGAACAGTGCTGCATCGATTCTCTCGGCGCTGGCAGCAGCGGACAGTTGGCTGACGGAGTTAAGAGCGCAAGGGCGACCAGTCCGGAGCAAGACTGCGGTCGCCTATAAAGCGATTGCCGAGAACTGGGTCGGTGTGACGTCCATCGCCAGTGACATTCCCGAAACGGCCGAACCGGTCAGCGATCGCCCCCCTGCAAGACCTCCGAAAGCGCCGCGGGACCGGAAAGGAGTGTGGTGTGTTCAATATCTGGATCATCTGTCCGCAGACGACCGGCAAGCGACGCTGTTGGCGTTCGTTGACTACCTGGGCGATCCGCAGCGGGCCATCATCCGAGCGGCCTATCGCGCCCATGGGTTAGCGAGCCGCGCAGTTCTGGCAGAACTGCAAACCTACTTGGGGGCGATCGGAGTAACAGCCTCCAGAATCGCCCAATAGGTCTCGCCCCCCAAGACCTTCGATGACCGACTATTCTGCAACGTCTCTGCCGCCAATGTGGCGATGCGCGGGGACGTCTGCTTCGTGTTCTTCGCCATAACAAACTCCAAACTGCGTCAAGTTTTGTGTGGGCTCCGGAAAGGCACTACGACCGTACTGCCTTGAGCCGTCCGATCCTCGGTGCTTGCCGGAAGTGTTCGCAGCCGAGCGAATTGCACGACATTATTCCTGCCTTGAAAGTACCCTTCCGCAAGACCAGCCAGCGTCTCGATGTCGGATGCACCACGCCCGCTAGCCGTTCAAGGGCCTCGCGTTCGGGTGACTGGGTGCCTGCACGCCACTTGCTAATGGTGGCCGGCGACACGCCGACCATCGACGCCAATTGCACCTGAGTCAGGCGGCGAGATGCAAGGATCTGGCTCAGCCGATCCTTCTGAAAACCTTGGACTCTTTCGCCGGCGAAGTCCCTTCTTCGCGCCTCTTAACAGTCAAACGCTGGTCCTGGGCGGTGATCCGAACCTCCCGCAACCCACCCAACCAGAACAAAACCTGTCCGCGTCGAGTGACCGATGGGGTATGCTGACTGTCTCTGCGTACCCCGGCGGCACCTTCCTTTTTTGGGCCAGGCTGGGGAAGATCGCTGGCTTTCCGTCGACGAAATCGCCGCGGACTTGGGAACTTCAACAGACACTGTGTGCACCTGGGTGACGACCAAGGGATGCCTGGACACAAGGTCGGGCGGTTCTGGTAGTTCAAAAAGGAGGGCATGGACGTCTGGGTGCGCGAGGGCGGACCCGCCTCCGGTAGTGATGACTTTGACGACAAGGGGACGCGCAATGGCTAAGGCAGCCACCAGACAGGACCAAAACGCGGACGACGCCGATCCTGAAGATCAGGCGCCGGAGCGTGCCCTTGATGAGGGCAAGCTCTTCGACTACATCACCGGGAGGGCGGTCAAAGACAACGACAAGGAGCAGGTACGTCAGCGCATCGCCCGCGCCATCATCCATGAGTACGGCATCGCGGCCGAGGACATGGAGCCCGACTTCAAGGTTAAAGTCTCGGGCAAGAACCGCAAGCTGGACATCGCCGTCTTCCGGCCGGGGACTGAACACACCGCGGAGAATCTCTACCGCGCCGTGATCGTCGAGAAGGAGCTCAAGGTCGGCACCAAGGGTGCCTACCGGATGCGCGACCCGGACGAGGCGAGCAAGGAGTTCGCGGTGCTGGATGCCGTGATGTCCGAGGTCGCAAGCTGCAACTATGGCCTCTGGACCAACGGGCTGGAATTCTTCTTCTTCCAGAAGGAAGTCACCCGCTTCGATATCTGGTTCAAGCCCATTGGCGACTGGCCCATGGGTGACGACACCATCGGTACGCGCGAGGCTGCCTCGCTTGCGCGGATGCGCCCTGCCGACCCCGCGATGCTGCGCACCGCCTTCCGTCGCTGCCACAACTATATCCACGGCAACGAAGGCATGCCCAAGGATGCCGCCTTCTGGCAGTTCCTCTATCTCATCTTCTGTAAGATGTACGACGAACGCCGCCGCGGCGAACAGCGCGTCTTCTGGGCCGGGGCTGATGAGCCGTTCGACCCCGCGGGGCAAAAGGAGATCCGTCGGCGTATCGCACCGCTGTTCGAAGAGGTCAAGCGCGCCTATCCTGAATTGTTCAAGGGAAACGAAGAGATCACGCTGTCCGATCGAGCCCTGGCCTTCATCGTCTCGGAACTCTCACGCTACGACTTCGCGCGAACCGAGGTCGACGCCAAGGGCGCGGCCTATCAGGAGATTGTCGGCAACAACCTGCGCGGTGATCGGGGTCAATACTTCACCCCACGCGGCGCGATTCGCCTGGTGGTGCAAATCCTGGCACCGCAGGAAACCGAGACGGTACTCGACTCATCGTGCGGTACCGGTGGCTTCCTGGTTGAAGTGCTCAATCACCTGAACCGGACGTTTTACGCCGAAAAACAACTGAAGGCTGGTGACGAGAACACGCAAGAATTCATCTCCATCCGGGATCGCCTGGCCAATTACGCAACGCACAAGCTCTACGGTGCAGACTTCGACCCCTTCCTGGTGCGGGCCGCGCAGATGAATGTGATGATGGCGGGCAATGCGCTGGGCCAGTTGTACCACATGAATTCGCTGGAGTTCCCGCTCGGTCATCTACCCGGAGTCAAGGTGGCCAAGGATGAAATCCCGCTTGGGTCGATCGATCTCATCATGACCAATCCGCCCTTCGGCTCCGACATTCCTATCACCGAGAGGACTATCCTGGAGCAGTATGAGCTGGCTAGGCGTTGGGAGCGCCAGGGTGAGGGTTTTGTGATGACGCAAGCACTGAAGCCCGCGGTCTCGCCCGAGGTCTTGTTCATCGAGCGCTGTATCCAATGGCTCAAGCCCAAAGGCCGATTGGGGATCGTCCTGCCGGACGGCATACTCGGCAACCCCGGCGACGAATATATCCGTTACTGGATCCTGCGCCACTGCTGGGTCCTGGCCAGCATCGATCTGCCGGTGGAATGCTTCATCGTCGAGGCCAATGTCAACATCTTGACCAGCCTGCTCTTCCTCAAGAAGAAGCCGATCGAGGTCATTCAGGCTGAAGACCTGGGCAACAAGCAGGATTACCCCGTCTTCATGGCCGTGGCGGAAAAGGTTGGCTTCGACCGCCGGGGCAATACGCTCTACAAGCGCCAACCGGATGGGGACGAAATCCTCGTCGACGCGACCTTTGAGGAAAAGGTGCGCATCGGTGGTCGTCTTCACGTGCGCACCCTGCACCGTAAGACCCGCATTCTCGATGACGACTTGCCCGAGATCGCCCGGGCCTACGCCGAGTTCCGCACCAAGCACCCGGAGCCCGGCAAATGATCACGCGCCTTGAAGCGATCCGCTACCGCTGCTTTGAACGCCTGGCCATCGACTTGACGGATTTTCAGGTCATCGTCGGCGCCAACGGCGCAGGCAAGAGCACGCTGCTCGACTTGCCCTTCCTGGTCGGGGAACTGCTGCGTGCCGATACGATCGCCCTCATCTTTCTGGTCAAGCGCGGCGACAAGCCCGCCCGGGCCGCAACCCTGCGCGAGCTGATCTATGCCGGGCGGGGTGACGACTGCGCGATTGCCCTGGAGGCCAAGCTGCCCGACGCGATCCGCGATCAGTGGATTGAATCACTGGCCGTGCGCACCAATTCCAAGGGCGAGGCGGATGCACTACGCGCCACCCCGGCACGCTGGCCGACGCATATCCGCTACGAATTGCGCCTCGAGGTCGTCAACGAGCGTGACCTCCAGGTCCGGAATGAATATCTCTTCGTCTTCCCCGCGCAAGGGCGGCCGGACCAATCCGTTGATGGCCTTCTCGGTGAATCGAGCGCCGGCCAGACCGACTGGCATTTCATCCTGCGTCGTGAAGCCGGTGGCCCGGCCGTCTTCGAGACCGAGACCGAGACCGAGACCGACACCCAACCGGGTTCGCTGACGACTCGCGTCAAACCGAGCCTGCTCGCCATGCCGGCGGTCAAGTACAGCCCGGATAGCTATCCGGCCGCCTATTGGCTCTATGGCCTTTTGACCGCACGGAGTGTCTTTCTCGATCCGCAGTGGGACCGGCTCCGTGCGCCGAGTCCTCCCGGGCTGGAAAAGGGCGTCATTCCTTCGGCACTCAATCTGCCGTGGCTGGCGCTCGATCTGAAACTGGCCGGGCTGCCGGATGGAGCCAGCGCGGCCGAGCGCGCAGCCTATCGCAGTCAGGACTACTCGGATTGGGTGGATCATGTCAAGACCGCACTGGTGCCTGTGGCAGACATCGAGATCAAGGAACGTGAGGAAGACCATCACGCCTATTTCATTATTCGCTATGTCAGCGGCTACAGCGTCACCTCCAGCGGACTCTCGGATGGCACCCTGCGCATCCTGACCTTGACCTTGCTGCCCTACCTGCACAATCCACCGAAACTGCTCGTCACGGAAGAGCCGGAGAACGGCATCCATCCCCGAGCGATCGAGACGGTGCTGGAATCACTGTCATCCATGCCCGAATCCCAGATATGGATATCATCACACTCGCCGGTCCTCCTCGGCAGCATCGAACTCGAAGATCTGATTTGTGCGCGGCTCACGCCCAGCGGCGCGGTTGAATTGATCTGTGGGAAAGATCATCCACGGCTTGCTGAGTGGCGAAAGGACATCGATCCAGACCTGGGTGTGCTGCTTGCCGCTGAGGTACTCAACTAGATGCGCGACTGCATTTTCTATGTGGCAGACCAGAACATGGCGGAGACGTTCACAGGGTTTCTCAATCGGCCGCATTTTCATCGCAGCATCGGCTGCGGGGCCTTTCAATTTGACCCTCTCTTGGATATCGCACGGGCAAAAGGTAAGACGGACGGCGGGCTGTGGCGTCACGCGGGCTCCCTTTGCAAAGGGTATTTGAAGACCCATCACAAGCTGGTCGTCGCGCTTGACAGGGATTTCGGCGGTTCGCCCGGACAGACCCAGATCCGCAAAGAGATCGCGCAGCAGTTGCTGTCCGCCGGTTGGCAACAGAGCCAAATTCATCGTGCTCGTCATCGATCCTGAACTGGAGCAGTGGATATGGCAAGACAATATTCATGTCGAGTCTGCCCTCAAATACACCAGACCGCCGAGTCTGCGCGCCTTTCTCGCACAGACGGGTGATTGGCCGGCTGGCCAGGATAAGCCGACCGATCCGAAGGCAGCGTTTGAGAAGTGCGTCGTGCGACAGTTGCGCGGTAACCGCTCGTCCTCTCTGTATCGCAAGATCGCGGCCAACGTGTCGGTAACCAATTGCCGGGATGCCGAATTCCAGTCACTGCGGCAGCAACTCCAGGTCTGGTTTCCATGACTGCACTCACCGACTTAAAACGCTGGTGCCGGAAGGATGTGTTTCAGCAGGTCCAGAAGGAGAACAGGGTGAAAAAGTCGTCGGCGGTCTACCAGCGGATTGCGGCGGCCATACGGATCAATGCCTGCACCGATACCGAGTTTCAGCGGCTGGCCGCGCAGCTTCGCGCCTGGTTCCCGGCGGGGGTGGCGGCATGAGCTTCGCGAGTTTCAAGAACGCCCGGGTGGTGCGGTCGAGTTGGCTGGAAGAGGGCGGGCGGCGGCTCGATATGGCCGGTTTGGCCTGCTCAGAGGATGTCTTGCGCGTTGTTCCCGATGTATCCTGTATCCCGCCGGGGTATTTGTACGCCTTTCTCTCTAGTCGCTTCGGCGTTTCGTTGGTCGTTTCGGGCACTTATGGCGCTATAGTGGACCCTGAAAACCGGACAGTAATTTAAGCTCGCGTCGAACCAAAAGGGGCATATCATAATGGGCGAAGCGAAGCGCAAGACGTACACGGCATCCTTCAAGGCCAAAGTCGGCCTGGAGGCGATCCGCGGGGTCAAAACGACGAACGAGATCGGACAGGAGCATGGAGTCCATCCGGTCCAGGTGGGGCAGTGGAAAAAGGAGATCCTGGAGCAGGCCGGGACGCTGTTTGAAACCAAGCGTGGACGTCAG
>NZ_KB902366.1 GCF_000379525.1 Lamprocystis purpurea DSM 4197
CTGGATTTCCTGGCAACAGCGGGGCGGCGGGACCCGCGACGCGGTGGTGATCCGCGCCCTCTTGGTGTTGATCGCCGAACCCCGGGTCGGTTTGCGGCGGGGGCGCATTGAACCGCGGGCGTTGAAGCGTCGGCTCAAGAGCTATCCGCTGTTAACCAAGCCCCGGCGCCTCGCGCAGGAGGAGGTCCGCCAGAACGGTCACCCCAAGAAATAGCGCTGAACACGCCGATTTTTGGGCATGAACCGCGATGCTAACTCGCTGATTTAAAGATGCTCTCGGCTTATCTTCGTGCCATTCGGACCGGATACCATTTCTTCACCGATGGCGGTCAGCCCTTCTACGCCTTCTCCACGACCGACTCCGGGAGCAGCTTTGCCGGTAACAACCAGACGTGGGACTGGAGCTACAGCCTGGTCCCGGATGATTCGCTCACGTCGCAGACCCAGATCGCCTTGGGGATCGGCCGTGACCCGACCTCCGCGGTCAACCCCGATGAAAACGGCAACCCGGTCTGGGTGACGCCGGTCGGAATCGGCGACAACACCACGGCGGTGACCGTCTACGTCGACTACAACGGCGATGGCGTCGGCGGTTCCACCGACATCAACAACAACCAGTACGACGCCACGGTCAGTCTCCGCGAATTGGAGCACGCGACCCTGTACGATCCCGACGGTGACCAGACCGGTATGATCGTCTACGTCCTGCCGGGCGAGAACGGGACCCCGCTGACCACCAAGCTTGCGGTCGCCTGGGGACAGGACCCGAGCGTTGCGAGCGGCCGCACACCCGGCATTGATGTCGGTACGGGCACCCCTCCAGTCCCCCTGTTCGAGGCCGGCAAGTCCGCCGTCCTCGTCGACGATGCGGACCAAGACGGCTTCATCAGCCCGGGCGATACCATCGAGTACGACGTTCGCATCGTCAACGTCAGCCGTGCCCCCGTTCCGAATCTCGTGCTGACCGACATGTTGCCGCCCGAGGTCTCATACCTCCCCGGCACCACCAAATTCAAGCAAACACCGGCCGGGTCCTTTGTCCCGGTCGCCGATGACCTGAGCGGAACGCCGTTCCCGCTGGACGAAGCCGGCTATGCCATCGCGCCGAGCCTGCCCGTGCGCGGGGAGTTCCAGTTGGTTTTCCGGTCGACCATCAAGGCCTTCGCGCAACTGAACGGCGCGTCCTCGATCATCAACACCGGCACGGTGAGGGACAGTACGACCGAGGCGGCGATTCGGGATGTGCAGCCGATATACGGCGCACTAGGTGACCTGGTTTGGAACGACATCAACGGTAACGGCCAGAAGGACGTCGATGAACCGGGCCTCGGGAACGTCCCTGTCTACATCGACGCGAACGGCAACAACGCATACGACCCCGGCGAGCGCGCCGACTTAACCGACACCAACGGCATCTACGCCTTTGGCGGTCTTCCGGCAGGCACCTATGTGGTGCGGGTCGTTACGACGACTCTGCCGCCGGGTGCAATCCAAACCTACGACCTGAACGGCGCCCTGGACAACGAGGCCGAGGTGCTCTTGGCCGGCGGTCAGAACCGCACCGACGTGGATTATGGATACCAGATTCCGGCCCCGGCGCTGCTCCTGGACAAGAGCACCACGACGCTCAACTACGACAATGTTGGCGACACCATCAGCTACAGCTATCTGGTGACCAACAGCGGCAACGTGCCGGTGACCACGCCCTATGCGGTGACCGACGATAAGGCCACCGTAACCTGTCCGCAGACGCCGACTTCGCTGAATCCCGGCGCCTCGCTCACCTGCACAGCGAGCTACGCCGTAACCCAGGCCGACCTCACGGCCGGCGCGGTGGTCAACACCGCAACCGCCAGTGCTGTCTTCAACGGCAACCCGGTTGTTTCCAACCAGGATCAAGTCAGCGTCCCGGCCATCCAGGGCCCGGCGCTGCTCCTGGACAAGAGCACCACGACGCCGAACTACGACGCAGTCGGCGACACCATCAGCTACAGCTACCTGGTGACCAACAGCGGCAACGTGCCGGTGGTCCCGACCTACGCGGTGATCGACGATAAGGCCACGGTGACCTGTCCGCAGACGCCGATTCCGCTGAACCCTGGAGCCTCGCTCACCTGTACGGCGAGCTATGTCGTCACGCAGGCTGACCTGAACGCTGGCGCGGTGCTCAACACCGCGACCGCCAGTGCCGTCTTCAACGGCAACACGGTTGTTTCCAACCAGGATCAAGTCAGCGTCCCGGCCACCCAAGGCCCGGCGCTGACCCTGGATAAGAGCACCACGACGCCGAGCTACGACGCGGTCGGCGACACCATCGGCTATAGCTATCTGGTGACCAATAGCGGCAACGTGCCGGTGACCACGCCCTATGCGGTGACCGACGACAAGGCCACGGTGAGCTGTCCGCAGACACCGACTCCGCTGGATCCCGGCGCCTCGATCACCTGTACGGCGAGCTATGTCGTCACGCAGGCAGACCTGAACGCCGGCGCGGTGCTCAACACCGCAACCGCCAGTGCCGTCTTCAACGGCAACACGGTTATCTCCAACGAGGACAAGGTGACGGTGCCGACCGCGAAGCTCGGGAGCGTCGGCGATATCCTGTACTACGACATCGACGGCGACGGCGTGCAGGGGCTCGACGAGCCGGGCGTGCCCGGGGTGACCCTGACCCTGACCCCGCCGATCGGCGTCGATCTGGGTAACGGCCCCGGTGTGGCGATTACCGGGCAAACAGGCCCCAACGGTGAGTACCTGTTTACCGGGCTCCCGGCGGGCGGCTATTCGGTCACCGTCGAGACCGGTTCGGGCAGTCCGGTCAACGGCTTCATCAACAGTGGTGATCCGGATGGCGGCAACGACAGCACTGTGGTGGTGACGCTGACGGAAGGCGAAAACAACCTGAATCAGGACTTCGGTTACGAAGGCCTGGACCTCGGTGATGCGCCCGATAGCTACCCGACCTTGCTGGCCAGCAACGGTCCCTCGCACTTCGCGATTGGCCCGACCTTGGGGACGGTGCGTGACCTTGATGCCAACGGTCAGCCGACCGTAGGTGCCGACGGGGACGACACGAACGGTGCCCCGAACGACGAGGACGGTGTCTCCGGCGGCCTCTCCTTCACCGAAGGCGACGATGCCGTCGTCACCATCGGTTATGTGAAGCCCGGGACCGCACCTGCGACCGTCTGCGGCTGGATGGATCTGGACGACAACGGTAGCTTCGAGGCGTCCGAGTTGGTCACCGGGACGGCTGCTTCAGCCTCGGGGACGGTCACGCTCAGCTTCGGGGCGGTCCCGACGACAGGCGCTGCGCGCGACACCTACGCGCGCTTCCGGATCAGCACGGGTGGTGACCCGTCCGATTGCGCCCCAAGTGGCTTCGTGGCCAACGGCGAGGTCGAGGACTACCTGGTCGCGATCCGGGCGCAAGCTCCGGGCTCGATCGGCGACACCATCTACTATGACCTCAACGGCAACGGCCAGCAGGATACGGGTGAGCCGGGCGTGCCGGGCGTAACCGTGACCTTGGGTGGCGATACGACCGGCACGGCGGTAAGCGGTCCGGACGGGAAGTACCTGTTCAACGATCTGCCGGCCGGAAACTATACGGTCACGGTCGACACGAGTTCGGGCAGCCCCGTCAACAGCTTCACCAATACCGCTGATCCCGACGGTGGGTTCAACAGCACCTCCACCGTCGAGCTGGCCGCGGGCGAAGACAACCGGGATCAGAACTTTGGCTATGAAGGTCTGGACTTGGGAGACGCCCCTGACGGCTACGAGACACTACTCGGCACCGGCGGTCCATCGCACTTCGCGAGCGGACCCTACTTCGGCGCAGCGCGCGATGTAGAGACCGACGGCCAGCCGACCGCCGCCGCGAACGGCGACGATCTGATCGGCGTCGCGGACGACGAGGACGGTCTGATCGGCAGTCTCGCCTTCACCGAAGGGGCCAACGCCAGCGTGACGCTCAGCTACAACAACCCGATCGGTGGAAGCACGGCGCAAGTCTGCGGCTGGCTTGATTTGGACGGCAACGGGGCGTTCAATGCCAACGAATTGGAGTCCGCGATCGTTAACCCGGGTGCCGGTTCGGTCACGCTCGACTTCGGCACCGTGCCGGCGGCGGGCAATCGCACCAGCTATGCGCGTTTCCGAATCGGAACGCCTGCAACGACCGCGTGCAACCCAGGCGGTTTTGTGCCGAACGGTGAGGTCGAGGATTATGTGGTGGATATCACCGAGCAGCCCTTGGGCTCAATCGGCGACACCATCTACTTCGACTACAACGGAAATGGCCAGCAGGATCCGGGTGAGCCGGGTGTGCCGGGCGTGACCGTGACGCTGGGTGGAGACCTCGACAATACCGCTGTGACCGGACCGAACGGCGAGTATCTATTCACCGGTTTGCCGGCAGGGAGCTATACGGTCAGCGTCGATACCGGGACGGGTCCATTCGCCGGCTTCACCAACACCGGAGATCCCGACGGCGGCAACAACAGTATGTCTGCCGTGACGCTGGGTGTCGGCGAGGACATGCTGGCGCAGGACTTCGGGTACCGGGGACTGGACCTGGGTGATGCGCCGAACCGCTACGCGACACTACTTGCCGCCAATGGTCCGTCGCACTTCGCGGTGGGACCGACGCTCGGCAGCGTCAGGGATATGGAGGCCAACGGACAGCCGGGGGCCACGGCCACCGGCGACGATCTCGCCGGCTTGTCTGACGACGAAGACGCGGTCGCAAGTCCCTTGGCCTTCACCTCGGGTACGAACGCCAGCGTGACGCTCGCGTACGTCAATCCGGGGTCCGGCGATGCGACGCTGTGCGGCTGGTTAGACCTCAACGGCACCGGCGGATTCGAGGTGTCGGAGCTGCGCGTGCAGACGGTCCCGCCGGGCAGCAGCACAGTGGCGCTTAACTTCGGCACGGTGTCGGGGGGCGCGCGGTCGACCTACGCCCGTTTCCGGATCGCCAGCGCCTCGGGTTGCGCGCCGGTCAGCTTCGCAACGGACGGCGAGGTCGAGGACCATAAGGTGACGATCGCAGCGGCCGGCAAGACGCCGAAGATCGACATCCGCAAGCAGGCGGAGGGCCCCGACACTCGGACATTTGCGCCTGGGGCGACCGTGACCTTCAGCATCCAGGTCTTCAATCGGGGGACCGTCCCCTTGACCGGGGTCACCGTCACGGATCCACTGCTCGCGAGCTGTGCCCGGTCGATCGGGTCCCTGGCGGTCGGCCAAAGCCGGACCTTCTCATGCTCGACGGTCCTGAAGGACCAAACCAAGTTGTTCAAGGACACCTTCAGCGTGACGGCCTTCAACAACAACAACGGCACACATCCGTGGGCCGGTCCTTGGGTGGAGAACGACGTGGCCGGGAGTGGTCCGACGGCGGGCAACGTCTTGATCGGCAGCAATTACAAGCTCTGGTTCGACGACTACCCGAATACCGGGACGCAACCCAGTGCGCACCGCACCGCCGACCTGACGGGGGCAACGTCCGCGACCTTGAGTTTCACGTGGGAGACAAACTCCGGTGTAGATCCGGCGGACAAGGTCGTTGTGGAGGTCTCCAAGAACGGTGGGGCAAGCTATCGGGTGCTGAAGAGCTTCACCGGTTTCGCCGGGGCCAAAACCGGTACCGAGAGCCTCAACATCACGGGTGAGATCTCGTCGCAGACCACAATAAGGTTCCGCGTCGACTCCGGCTACGGAGAGGCGCAGGAGACCTTCAAGGTGGATGATGTCGCCATCAACGCCAAGTCGCCAGCGCAGGGCTTCACCAACGAGGCCTGTGCGAGCGGGACGGGGGCCGGGCAGCAGGTATCGGACTGTGATACCTCGACGGTCGTGCTGAAGCAGCCCTACTAACCGGGCAGTGAAGTCCCCGGTGCCGCCCGCCGAGACACGCTCGGCGGGTTGCATTGGGCCCGGAGATTGTCGGGCGATCCACCGATCTCATGATCGGTGGCCGCTCGCCCATCTCGTCGGTTGCTTGCCGACAGCTCCGGTGGTCGGCAACCCCATTTTTTTCGCCTCCCGAGCACGCAACTGATCCCGCTGGACGACGACGAGGCACTGCGGGACTTCTAGCCCAAGCTTAAAACCTCAGACTAACGCATGGCAGGCGAACATCTCAGGCCCCACTGAACTGCACGTTCTCGAACACCAGCGAGGGCGTCAGCAGCGCGGCATAGGGAAAGACGTCGTTGCCCACCTCGACCAGGCTTGCGAAGAGTCCCGGCAGGCTGCCGGTGACGATCATGCCGACCACGGGCTCGGCGATCTCGCCGCCGCGGATGAGGTGGCCGTTGAGTCCCTGCGAGAACGCGCCCGTGGTCGGGTCGGCGTTGCCGCCGGCCCAGTCGGTAACCAGGATGCCGTCGCCGACCGCGCGCACCAGTTCGGCCAGACCGCGTGTGCCGGGCTGGACGATTTGATTGGAGGGCTCGCCGGTGGTGATGGGAAGCCGGGCCTTGGCGCCGTAATAGGTGTCGGCATAGACGGCCTGGGGGCGACCCTGTTCGACCAGCACCAGGCGGCGGGCCGCGATGCCCTCCCGGTCGTATGGGCGCGACGCCAGTCCGCGTGGGCGCAACGGGTCGTCGACGATGGTGAGCTTGTCGCTGAAAGCCGGGATTTCGATCAGCGCCGGCCAGAAGGACTGGCCCTGCTGGATGTTGGCCGCCGTGGCGGGCGCGAGCAGGTCCCGGATCAGCGTGATCGCCGCCCGCGACTCGACCACAGCATCGTGGTCTTGATCGTCGGCCCCTGGCGACTCCCAGGCGCGCTCGCGCCCGCGCGAGCGCCCCTTCGGCGATTCGCTTTGCGCTCGGCAGATCGCCCAGGTACAGACAGCCGGCACCATCGCCCCCCTCCGCGCGGCGCTCGCTCTGCTGCGCGTCCGTACCCGCGTCGCGCAGGGACAGATCGACGCCCAGCGTCGCGGTGGTCTTGGCGTAGCTGCGGTCGAAGCCATTGGAGCTGGCGCTCGCCACTTGGACCCGGCTGTCCTCGGCGGTGCTGGTGGCGGAGATCAGGCGCGGCTCGGCATGGACCCGCGCGTCCATCTCGCGACACCACGCGAGTCGCTGCAGGCTTTCCAGACGCATGATCGCCGGGTCGTGCAGTTGCAGGGCGTCGCCCGTGTTCTCGGTGGCGAACAAGGCGGGCGGCGTGAGCTCCTCGCTCTGGGTTTGGGTGCTCTGCTCAGACATTCTCGCCTCCCACCGTCATGCGCGACACCAGGGCCGAGGGCATACCGATGGAGACCGGCACGCTCTGACCGCCCTTGCCACAGATCCAGCCGCCGGGGTCGAAGCCGTAATGGCGGGCCGAGATGGTGTCGTGCAGATAGGACTTGAGGATGCCCTTCTCCACCAGGGCCGCCCGGCCCGTGGCGTTGCCCTCGTCGTCCATGTTGAGCGTGCCAAGCTCGTGCGGCAGGTTGCCCTGATCGACCACGTTGACGAAGGGCGCGGCCACCGGCTTGCCGATCATGTCGGAATAGATGCTGGTGCCGATGCGGTTGAAGTCGGCCTCCATGCCATGCCCGATCGCCTCGTGCAGCAGCACGCTGCTCGCGCCCGCGGCCAGCATGACGGGCATCTCGCCGGCCGGCGGCCGCTTGGCATCGAACAGCACCAGGGTGCGCGCGACCACTTCGTCCACCTCGCAAGACCGGCCGTGCCGGTGGCGAGGAACTGGCGTCGGTTCATGGGCATCGGCTCCCTGGGATCGCTTCAGGATTGAGGTTTGTCGGCAGTCATGATGCTCAATGCCATTCCAGTGGTCCGCTTGGGCAAGACGGGTGCATCGGTGAGCAGGAGCGTCGTGCCGGGCGTGAGGAGCGCGTAGAGGGCTTTGGCGAATTGCGGGGGCAGATGGATCCGGTCGAGCCGATGGGTCGCGGACAGCGACTGCCCGCGCTCGTCGGTGTGGCCGGGAATGCCGACCGCGGTCCAGCGATGGGCGGGGGCATTCTTAGCGATCGCGCTCTTACCCTCGCCCCAACCGTCCTGCATGATGAACGCGTGGGTGCCGAGCGCGACGCCGGGCTGATCGATGGTGAGCTTCGCGCGACCGATCTCGACCCCGTTGCGATAGACCAACACGCGCTGGTCCGCCCGGCTCATGACGATGGACACGGGCCCCGTGGGGGCGGCCTCGGGTCGCCAACGGTACGACTCCAAGAAGCCCAACCGCGGCAGCTTTACCGGTTGCCCGGTGCGGGAATCCACTGGGGCCAGACCCGCCGGGTGCACCACCTCGGTCGGGTCTGCGCGCTGATCGGCGATGACGACGGTCATGCCCTTGGGCGATACGGCGAACAGGCGGCGCGCAAACTCGGTGGGGAGATGCACGCAGCCGTGGGACGACGGGTAGCCCGGCAGCCCGCCGGCATGCAGCGCCACGCCGCTCCAGGTCAACCGCTGCGTATAGGGCATAGGCGCGTTGTTATAGGTCTTGGAGCGGTGGTCGGCATCCTTCTCCAGGACGGTGAAGACACCGGTGGGCGTCCCATAGCCGGGCTTCCCGGTGCTGACGCTCGCTACGCCGATCCGAACTCCGTTGCGGTAAACATAGGCCCGCTGCTCGGCGAGACTGACGACGACCACGATGGGGCCTGACGGGATCGCACCGCCTTGCCACTTGAATTGACCGGGTTTTAAATTCTGTGGGGGCGTTTCTGCGGCCTGCGGTGTCGTGTCGCCCCAGGACGGAGCGGCGAAGACCGACGCTGGCGAAAGGACAAAGAGCGTCGCCAAGGCGAGCGAGCGGATGCCACGCTTGGGTCGCGAGAGATGCTTGATCATGGGAAATCCTTGAAAGACGGCAGGACGGCCGGGGTGCAGTTGACCGCCCCGGCCCATGAAGCGGCGCTATTTGCAGTCGAGCATGGTCACGTCGACGATGGATTTGTAATGCCCGTTCGTGGTGCGCACCGTGACGCAATGCGAGCCCTTTTTCCAGTTCGTATAGGAGCTGTCTCCTCCTTTGCTGCCGGACGCGTAGGTGTAGCCGCGGCCTTGCAGTTCGGACTCACCGCCCGCGGCCCTCGCTCCGACCAGGTCCTGAAGCTCCTTCGCACCGCCCGCCCCCGCGCTGGCCTCGCTGGTGCTGCCGTGCTTGCTCATCTCGTTGATCGCGATTCCGCCGGCGACCGCGGCGGCCGTACCGATGGCGAGCTTCTCGGCCGTCCCCAGTCCCTTGGGCTTGGGACCGCTGTACTCGGCGGCGGTCACATGGCGATTCTTGACCTCGCAGGTCCAGGGATGCTTATCCCCGTCCACCTTGGTCAGACCCTGCACCTTGAAATGCAGCGCCGTGTCGTTCAGGCGCTCTGCAGTGGCATCGCGCAGGTCGCTGAGCTTGTATTCGCTGCGGATGCGGCTCTCGCAATCGCGGATCGCGTCTTTCTCGCTGTAGGCCAGTGCGGTGCCGGGGACAGCCAGCGCGAGTACCAACAGAAGGTTGGCGCGGGCTTGGAAGTCATGAGTCTGATGCATGGTGGATTCACTCCGAGTGGGGAACTGTCATGGGTCGCTGGCCAGGACGCGCCTGAACAGCGGGCTAGGGCTGATCGGAGGATTCGCGCAGGTAGCGCCCGGCCACTCAGCCCTTGGGGTCCGAGCCGACATCACCAAGCCGATCATCTTCATCCGAGTCTCCAGACCCTATAATTTTGGTCGGGATTGTAAGGGCCACCCACGCACGCGGCAACCGAGTATGCGATGTTTTTGGATGGGATCGGCCCCGGCCGACTCGACGATTGCCGGATCTGGCGTGGTTTAACGTTTTGAAAAATATACCTGTTAAACCGCGTCTTCACCGAAGTTGGTGAAATCCCCAAGGCCGAACACACCATGAAAGTTACGCATTTCGCGCCGGACGCGGTTTAATCGAAAGAACGCCTCTTTATTGACGCGTCGCCCGGAGGCACAATCGGCCTCTCTCACCAGTCGTTTGTCTCAACAGCGCACAGGAGTTCCCCATGAAGGTCCCCGTCTGCGTCATCGTTGGTGCCGGCCCCGGCAACGGTGCCGCCTTCGCCCGCCAGTTCAGCCGCGCCGGCTACCGGGTCGCCCTGCTCGCCCGCGGGCGCGACAGCCTTGATGCGTTGACCGCCGAGATCGCCGGCACCCGCGCCTATACCTACGACGCCACCGATCCGGCCGACGCCGAGCGCGTCTTCGCCGCGATCCGCCAGGATCTGGGCACACCCCAGACCCTGATCTACAATGCCTCCACCCGTGAATTCGGCGACATCGACGCCACCACCCCGGATGCGTTCGAGCGCGCCTGGAAGGTCAACACCTACGGCTGCCTGCTCGCCGCCCAACAGGTGATCCCCGACCTGCGGGCCGCCGGCCAGGGCAGCATCGTCATCATCGGTGCCACCGCCTCGCTCAAAGGCGCCGCCGGCTTCGTCGCCTTCGCCTCCGCCAAAGCCGCTCAGCGCAGCCTGGCTCAGTCACTCGCCCGTCAACTGGGTCCGCAGGGAATCCATGTGGCCTATGTGGTCATCGATGCCGTGGTCGACATGCCGGCCTCCCGCGCCATGATCCCGGACGCTCCGGACACCTTCTTCGCGCGCCCGGACGATATTGCCGAATCAGTCTTCTTCCTGGCCCGGCAACCACGCTCCGCCTGGACCTTCGAACTCGACCTGCGACCCTTTGGCGAGCATTGGTAGACCTCCGTTGCATCGGTTGTTCCGGATTCCAACACTGCATACGAGGCGTTACGCGATGATTCAAAACCTGCGCTGGCTTCGCCATTACCTGAAGACTCGCCTGATCGGTCAGGTCCAGGCGCGCCTGAACCGTCCGCCCCAGACCGATGAACTGTTGTTCGTGGTCCCCGCGTCCTCGCGCGGCTGGATCCTGGACGGGATCTGCAAGGATCTTCAGCGGCATTATCCCGCGCCGTCGCGGGTCTACTATCAGGCCGATGGCGAACGTCTGCCCCCGGCCAGCGCCTATTTTTTCATCCACTATTTCATCGCGATCACCGCCCTGGCGCGGGACCCGGCGGTGTGGCGCGCCCGTCGGCTGGTCTGGTACACCCACCCGAGCGACGAACTGATCACCGCCGGCGAAGCCGAGATCATCTACGCGCTCAACCACCTGAGCCGGGTCATTTGCACCAACACCAAGGTTCAGGCCCAGTTGATCGCCCGCGGGGTGAGCGCCGAGCGGGTCACCACCCTGCTGGGGGCCGCCGACCCGGATCTGTTCAAGCCGCAGGCGCGGCCGGGTGCCGGACGCGTCTGTAGCTGTACCGCCTACTACCCGCGCAAGAACCCGGAGTTGATGGCCGCGGTGATCCGCGCCATGCCCGACGTGCACTTCGTCCTGCTGGGGAAGGACTGGGAGCAATGGGAGGGCTTTGCGGCCCTGCGCGCCTGCCCCAACTTCGAGTACCTGACCCTGCGCTACGCGGACTATCCGGCTCAGTACCGGCGCATGGACTGCTATCTGTCCACCTCCCTCCTGGAGGGCGGCCCCATCCCCCTGGTCGAGACCATGATGTGCAATCTGGTCCCGGTGGTGAGTGACACCGGCTTTGCCGCCGATCTCATCCGCCACGGCGAGAACGGCTACATCTTCCCGGTGGATGCCGGTCCGGACCAGGTGGTCGCCCTCCTGCGACAGGCCCTGGCGAATCGCTCCGACATCGCCGCTACTGTCGCCCACTTGACCTGGCAGGCCATGGCGCAGGAGCTGGCGCGCGAGGTCAAGGCCGTCGGTCCTTGATCAAGTGCACCTGGAGCGATGGGCACCAGGCCGGGCAGGAATACGCTTGAGGAAGCGCTTGCTTTTCGCCATTCATGGCGATCATCAGCCTCATCCATCGCTCGTCGCGATTCGCCCGGAGACCCTGCATGCAACTCCTCAGGCTGGCAATGATCCCTCGCCGTATCGTCATGAATGCGCTGATTATAGTGGACCCTGAAAACCGGACAGTAATTTAAGCTCGCGTCGAACCAAAAGGGGCATATCATAANGGGCGAAGCGAAGCGCAAGACGTACACGGCATCCTTCAAGGCCAAAGTCGGCCTGGAGGCGATCCGCGGGGTCAAAACGACGAACGAGATCGGACAGGAGCATGGAGTCCATCCGGTCCAGGTGGGGCAGTGGAAAAAGGAGATCCTGGAGCAGGCCGGGACGCTGTTTGAAACCAAGCGTGGACGTCAGAAAGTGGACGATCAGGCTGGGCCGGAAC
>NZ_KB902367.1 GCF_000379525.1 Lamprocystis purpurea DSM 4197
CTGGCGCGCCGACCGGACCTGGAGACGTTGCGCGACGATCCGGTTTATGCCGGCTTCGTCCTGCCCGGCTGGCGCGCGGATCGGGAACGGGCGGAGGCCGAGGCGCAGGCCAAACGCGAGGCAGTGAACCGGGCCAACGCCGAGGCGCGGCGGGCTGATGCCGAGGCGCAGCGGGCCGAGACCGAAGCGCAGGCCAAGCGCGAGGCCGTGGACCGGGCCGAGGCCGAGGCGCAGCGGGCCGAGGCCGAGGCGCAGCGGGCGGTCGAGCAAACCCGGCGGGCCGACGCCGAGGCCCAGGCACGGCAGCGCCTGGAGCACGAGCTGTCGGCACTGCGGGCACGCCTAGTGCAAGGTCAGTCCGACAGCTGAGCCGCGCCAAACCGTCACGCCCGCCTGTTCCCGGCGTCCAGCCGGCGACCCGACGGATGGCCTTAAGCCGGGGCGGTGCGGTTCGTGCCTCACCGCACCGACGCACCATCCGTCCTGAGGCGATGGAACACGAACGCGCAACCATGCCAGGGTCTGCCCGGACCTGATCAACCCTTTCTCGTTCCCACGCTCCAGCGTGGGAATGCCGTCCGGCCGCTCCAGCGGCCAGTAGCACCGCGCGACGGTTTCCGCACCCGTGCCCTGCTCCCGTCACCGCGGTGTGGCGGTCGGCCCTGGCTCCGACCGCAGCGAACCGCGCAGATCCAGATCCATCTCATCCGCGAGGAAGGCGGGGTCGCGGATCTCAGCGAGCGGCGGCAGGTCGTTGAGTGAACGCAGGCTGAAATAATCCAGGAACTTGCGCGTGGTGGCGAAGAGCGCCGGCCGGCCGGGACAGTCACGGTGCCCGACGATCCGAATCCACTCGCGCTCGGTGAGCGTCTTGATGATCGCCGTGGTGACCGCCACACCGCGGATGTCCTCGATCTCGCCGCGGGTGATGGGCTGCCGGTAGGCGATCAGGGCCAGGGTCTCCAGCAAGGCGCGCGAGTAGCGGGCCGGCCGCTCGTCCCACAACCGGCCCACCCAGGGGGCAACCAGCGCCCGCACCTGAACACGCCAGCCGCCGGCGACCGCCGCGATCTCGATCCCCCGTCCGACATAGTCGGCGGCCAGGGTCTCGATGGCCGCCAGCAGCGCACCGCGCTCCGGACGCTCCTCCTCCGCGAAGAGTTCCTGGAGTTGTTCCAGCGTCAAAGGCCCGCCCGCGGCGAACAAGGCCCCCTCGATAATCGTTTTCAGACTCGGCGTACTCATCGGCTGATAGCGCGATGCGCCGCAACAGCGTCCTTGGTTGCGTTCATCCGCGGACTATTCTTCTTCTTGATCCGACGGATCGCCACCCGCCCGCGCCTCGCGCAGCCGCACGTGAATGGGGGCGAAGGGCTCCAACTGAACCAGTTCCAGGGTCGCCGAGCGGATCAGCTCCAGGATCGCAAGAAAGCTGACGACCACTCCGGCACGCCCCTCGGTGAGGTCGAAGAGCGCGGTGAAGTTGACGAACTGCCCGCCGCACAACCGATCCAGCACCATCGACATGCGCTCCCGCAGTGACAGCGATTCCTTCTCCACCCGGTGGCTGGTAAAGAGGTCCGCGCGCGCCAGGACATCGCGCAACGCCATCAGCAACTCCCGTAAGTCCACCGGCGGCGGGATGCGCGTGAGGTGCCCCGCCGGCAGATGCGCATGCACGGCAAAGAGATCGCGCTCCAGGCGCGGGAGGGCGTCCAGGTCCAGGGCCGCCTGCTTGAAACGCTCGTACTCCATCAGCCGGCGAATCAACTCGGCACGCGGGTCGTCCTCCTCTTCGGCGAGCGACTCCGGCCGCGGCAGCAGCATCCGCGACTTGATCTCGGCGAGCATGGCGGCCATCACCAGATATTCCGCGGCCAACTCCAGCTTGAGCCCCTGCATCAGATCGATGTACTCGATGTACTGATCGGTAATGACGGCGATCGGGATATCCAGAATATCCAGGTTCTGCCTTTTGATGAGGTACAGCAGCAGATCGAGTGGGCCCTCGAAGGTATCGAGGAAGACTTCCAGCGCATCCGGCGGGATATAGAGATCCAGCGGCAGGGTCAGATAGGGCGCCCCCTGCACCAGGGCGAAGGGCAGCTCCTGCTGCGCGCTGCCCATTGGCCTCACAGCATGACCAGCGACATGGCGTGCCGGACCTCCTCCATGGTTTCCCGGGCAACCGCCCGCGCCCGCTCGCAACCATCGTTGAGCACATTACGCACCAGTTCCGGCTGGGCCGTGTACTCACGCACCCGTTCGCGCATCGGGGCCAACTCCGCCAGGACGGCGTCGATGATCGGGCGCTTGCAGTCGAGACAGCCGATCCCGGCAGTGCGACAGCCCTGCTGCACCCACTCGCGTACCTCCTCGTTGGAATACACGAGATGAAACTGCCACACCGGACATTTCTCCGGGTCGCCGGGGTCGGTGCGACGCACCCGCGCCGGGTCGGTCGGCATGGTACGCAGCGCCTTTTCCACGTCGGTCGGCTCATCGCGCAGCGCGATGGTATTGCCATAGGACTTGGACATCTTCTGACCATCCAATCCCGGCATCTTGGAGGCCTTGGTGAGCAGGGGTGTGGGCTCGGGGAGAATGACCCGGCCGCCGCCTTCGAGGAAGCCGAACAGGCGCTCGCGATCCGCCACGGTCAGGTTGGCCTGACCCTCGAGCAGCGCCCGCGCCACGGCAAGAGCCTCACCGTCACCCTGCTCCTGATAGGCCCGCTTGAGCTGGTCGAACAGCTTGGCGTTTTTCTTGCCCATCTTGCGCTTGGCCTCTTCAGCCTTCTCCTCGAAGCCCAACTCACGACCGTAGATATGATTGAAACGCCGGGCGATTTCTCGGGTCAGCTCGACATGAGCCACCTGATCCTCGCCCACCGGCACTTGTCCTGCCTTGTAAATCAATATATCCGCCGACTGCAGCAGGGGGTAACCGAGGAAGCCGTAGGTGGCCAGGTCTTTCTCTTTGAGCCGCTCCTGCTGATCCTTGTAGCTCGGCACCCGCTCCAGCCAGCCGAGCGGTGTGATCATGGACAGCAACAGGTGCAGCTCGGCGTGCTCCGGCACCCGCGACTGGACGAACAGGGTCGCTGAACCGGGATTGATGCCCGCCGCCAGCCAGTCGATCACCATCTCGCGGATGCTCTCCGGGATTTGCGTCGGGTTGTCGTAATGGGTGGTCAGGGCGTGCCAGTCGGCGACGAAGAAAAAGCACTCGTACTCATGCTGGAGTGCCAGCCAGTTCTTCAGCACCCCGTGGTAGTGGCCCAGGTGCAGACGGCCAGTCGGGCGCATACCGGAAAGCACGCGGGCGTGCGTTGCAGAGACGGAAGTCACGTCAGGAGCCTCGGTTCAAACAAAGAACAGTTCTTTCACGATTCCGGCGCCCGGCAGCCACTCCAGGGTGCCGAGCACCAGCGGCAGGAGCAGACCGCCCAACAGGCCGGTCGCCAGCAGTGCGATCAGAATCAGCAGCCCGAAGGGTTCGAGCCGGGAGTAATAACGGGCCGCCATCGGCGGCAAGAGCGCGTTGAGCACCCGCCCGCCGTCCAGCGGCAGTAGCGGTAACAGATTGAGCACCATCAGAAAGACGTTGATAAGCACCCCGGCGGCGCCCATGTAGATCAGCGGCAGCGCCACCCACTGGCTGGTCGCCCAGAGCAGCAGACCGCCCTGAATCGCCAGTCCCCACGCCAAGGCCATCGCAAGATTGGAGGCCGGTCCGGCCACCGCGACCAGTGCCATGTCACGCCGCGGATGATGCAGGTTGCGCTGATTCACCGGTACCGGCTTGGCCCAGCCGAACAGAATCCCGGCGAAAAGGAAGGAGAGCGCCGGCACCAGGACGGTACCGATCGGGTCGATGTGCTTGAGCGGATTAAAGGTGACGCGCCCGAGCATCAGCGCGGTGTGGTCACCCAGGCGGTTGGCCACCCACCCGTGCGCGGCCTCGTGGACGGTAATCGCGAGCACCACCGGCAGGGCGAGCACCGCGAGCAACTGGATCTGGTTCAGAGTTTCCATCGCGGCATTATACGGGGATGCCGCAAATTCCTCGACGCGTATTCCGACCCATTCATTCCTGAAACACCGAGGGATCGCCCTTGCCGACCCGGATCAACTGCGGCGGCTCACTGATCATGTCCACCACGGTGGTGGGATCGAGCCCGCAGAAACCGCCGTCGATGATCAGATCCACTTGTTTGTCCAGCAGTTCGCGCATCTCCTCGGGGTCGGTGAGCGGATGCTCCGCCGCGGGCAGGATCAGGGTCGTGCTCAAGATCGGCTGATCCAGCTCCGCCAGCAGGGCCCGGCAGATCTCATTGTCCGGGACCCGGATGCCGATCGCCTTGCGCTTGGGGTGGAGCATCCGGCGCGGCACCTGTTTGGTCGCCTCATGGATGAAGGTGTAGGGCCCGGGCGTGAGTGACTTCAACTGCCGAAAGGCCCGGTTGTCGATCTTGGCATAGGTCGTGATCTCGGATAAGTCCCTACAAACCAAGGTAAAATGGTGTTTCTCATCGACCTGGCGGATACGGCGGATACGCTCCATCGCATCCTTTTCACCGAGCTGGCAGCCCAGCGCATAGGAGGAGTCGGTCGGATAGATGATGACCCCGCCGGCAAGCAGAATCTCGACGCAGCGGCGCACCAGGCGCGCCTGGGGATTGACGGGGTGAATCTGAAAAAATTGAGCCATAACCTGCTACTGCCGAAATCCTGGGGAATCATCCTGTGGCGGCTGCTGCCCGCCCGCCGGCGGCAACGATCGCCTGTACGACCGGCCAGTCGTGCCAGATCGGCGTACAACCCTCGGGCAAATCAGGGAGGCGGCCGAGATCGATCCAGGGCTGACTCGACAGGGCCAATTGGGGACCGTGGAAGTCCGAACCCGCGGAGGCCAGCAGCCGCTGCTCCCCAGCATGGCGGGCAAAGTGCAGCGCATCGTCGCGACTGTGGCTGCCGCACACGACTTCCAGACCGACGCCACCCAGTTCCTTGAACTCACCAAGGAGTTTCAGCAGCTTGGTCCGGGTCAGCTTATAGCGCGCCGGATGGGCGATCACCGCCTGGCCGCCCGCGGCACGGATCCAGGTCACGGCCTGCTCCAGCGTCGCCCAGGCACCGGGGACATGCCCCGGTTTCCCATTGACCAGGAAGTGCTTGAACACCGCCCGCTCATCCGGAGCATGCCCCTGAGTCACCAGAAAGCGAGCAAAGTGGGTACGGCCGATCAAGCGGCCGCTGGACAGCCCCTTGGCCCCTTCATAGGCGCCCGCGATCCCCTTGTCGGCCAGCCGCCGGCCGATCTCCACGGCCCGCCAGTCGCGATATTCGAGGATTCCCGCCAGCGCCTTGCGCAACGCGGCATCGGCCGGGTCGATGCCAAGCCCGACGACGTGGATGGTCCGTTCGCTCCAGGTGACCGAGACTTCGACCCCGGGAACAAAGGCGACACCCTGGGCGCGGGCGGCAGCGGCGGCCTGATCGAGCCCCTCGACGGTATCGTGGTCGGTCAGGGCCAGCACCGCGACCGCGGCCGCCGCGGCGCGCGCCACCAGCGCGTCCGGGGTCAGGGTACCGTCCGAGGCCGTGGAGTGGGTGTGCAGGTCGATCTTGGTGTTCATGGCGGCTATTGTACAGGGATGGCCGCGACCACAACCCTCCTAATCGACTCGGACTTCACGCGCGACGCGCGCCGGCGGCGGTCAGCCGTCCACCGGTGAACCTGATGCGCGGGGAAGACACCGACCCGGCTGGTTGCTATCATCACTGGTATGTTACCCCCGGTCGACATCCATCACATCAGCCACGAACTCGCCCACCTGGGTGAGCATCTCCAGCGCGCCTATGACGAGCGGCCAGGCGCGCTCGACTTCGGCCCGCGCTTCTTGCTGGACGGTCTCGGCGACCTGCTGGATACCTTAAGCGATACGGCAGCCAACACCCCCGCCGAATCCGCCCGCGCCCTGCGCGCCGCAACCGGCGGTACGCCCGATGCCCTGCTCTCCCACGGGCTCGACCTGCTCGCCCAACTCGCCGACCAGGCTGAACATCTGAACCTGCCGCGCACGGCCAGCGGGCTGGAGCGTCTGAGCCTGGCCTTGACCTGCTGGATGCTGCGCCTGGGGGCTGAGCTGGATCGCCCGGAATTCGTGGTCAACGCCACCGCCGGGCTGGCCAACACCCTGCACGCGACCGAAGACCTGGCGGGTCTGTACGCGCTGATGACTGAACTGGTCGAGGGCATGAGCCCGGCGCGCATTCAGGAGCCGGGTAACCTCCCCAGCCGTCCATGGCGGATTCTGCTGCTCAATCGGGCCATCGTCGCCACCCGCAGCCAACGACCGGCCCTCATGGTCGCCGCCTTCGACTCCCTGGTCGAGCACCTGCCGGAAGACGCCCCCGACTTTTTCCGCGAGGGCATGGGCCAAATGGAGACCCTGCGGTATCCGGCGCCGGTCCGCGAACTGATGCAGCGCTACTACGACCGCTGGTGCACCGGCCAACGGCTGCACTGACGCCCTCCCCCCGCCATGGGCGGGGAGCTGGAAGACTGAAGGCCGCCACGCAAACAGTGGCTCAACCCGATGATTCGTCGATTGGAGTGCTCGACTGATGGCAACCGTAATCCCGGAACATCCAACGTCGGCCGACCCCCTGTCAACTTTGCAGTGCGATCGGCCGCCGATCGGCGCCTGAGGCGATTCCCGTCACATCGACATGGACTCACCCGCCGCGCGGCCTGACCCTGCTGCAGCCCTCGGACCCTGGGGCACGGAACTGTGCCAGGCGCGCGACGACAGCGCGGCGCTGGCAATCGGTCTGTTCACGTCGGCCGGCGAGCCCATCTATCTCAATCGCGGCATGACCCTGGTGCTCGGCGGTGACACCCCCGACCGGGCGCGTCGCGACTATCTGATCAACCCCGGTTTCGCCGCGCTGTGCGCACCGGCCGCGGAGGACGGTCTGGTCTACGCGGGTTGGCTAACCCTGGGTGACGGCGATCGGCTCAGCCGTTCGCTGCGCGCTCGGGCCTACCGGCGGGACGGCCAACTCCTGATCGTCGGTGAATACGACGTGGCCGAACTCGATCGACTGGAGCGCGACCTGTCCAGTTCGAATCAGCATATCAATAACCTGCAACGCGACCTCATCAATAGGAATGCCCATCTGACCCGGCAACTGGCCGAGGTCGAAGACCAGCTCAAAACCCTGCGCGACAGTGAGCGGCGCTTTCGGCGCATCGTCGAGCACATCGCCGACCCGGTCATGGTCACCGGCCTCAATGCCGAAATCCGCGCGGTCAACCCCGCATTCACGCGCATCACCGGCTTTGAGAGCAGTGAGATCCTGGGTCGCACCCCGCGGATGCTGTCCTCGGACCGCCACCCGCCGGAGTTCTATACCAAGATGCGGCGGCAACTCGAGGACACCGGCCGCTGGCACGGCAACATCTGGAATCGACGCAAGAACGGCGAGGTGTATGTGCAGCGGCTGGCCATCTCACAGCTGCGCGACAGCGCCGACGAGGGACTCTATGTCGCCGTCTACAACGATATCGACCAGGAAATCCGCGCGCTGGAACGGGCGCAGTTCCAAGCGCAGCATGACGCGCTCACCGGGTTGCCCAATCGCGTCCTGCTCTCCGACCGGCTCTCCGAGGCACTGCTGTTCGCCCGTCACCGCAACGCGTTGGTGGGGGTGCTGTTCATCGATCTCGACCGTTTCAAACCGATCAACGACACCCATGGACACGCGATGGGCGACAGCGTCCTGCAGTGCGTTGCCCAGCGCCTGCGGCACAGCGTGCGCGAGACCGACACCGTGGCACGCTTGGGGGGCGACGAGTTCATCGTGGTGCTGCGCGAGATCCTGGCACCCGAGGGCGCCGCCCTGGTCGCGCGCAAGATCGCGCACAGTATCGAGTCCCCCATCCGCATCGGCGAGACTTGCCTGCAGGTGGGCGCCAGCATCGGGATCGCGATCGGTCCCGAGGGCGACGAGACCGCCGCCGATCTGCTGCAACGGGCCGACACCGCGATGTACGCCATCAAACGCGGCCACGGCGACCCGGCCGGTCGCCGCGGCGACGCCGATGAATGTGCCGGTGGGCTTTGATCCGGCCCGACGCCCCTTATCTCAAAGCCACCGTGTGGCCAACCGGCCGCGTCCTTTTCCGGAGCCACCCGTGCCGCCAGAGACCCTGACCCGCATCGAGATCAGTAAGGAGTACCTGAACTTCAGCGCCGGGCATTTCACCATCTTCTCGGCCACCGAGCGGGAGAACCTGCATGGTCATAACTTCCAGGTCCGCTGCGCGGTCTCGGCCGCCGTCGGCGCGGACGGCCTGGCCTTCGACTATGTGCTGCTCAAGCGCGTGCTGCGCGAACTCTGCGACGCGCTGGACGAGCGCGTATTGCTGCCGGAACAATCGCCTTACCTGACCCTGGAACACCGCGACGGCATGGTGATCGCGCTGTTCGCGCAGGAACCGATCCCCTTCCTGGCGCGCGACTGTTTGCCGTTGCCGATCCGCAATGTCACCATTGAAGAGCTGGCCGGCCTGCTGCTCAGCCGCCTGCGCGCCCGACCCGAACTGCCGCCCTGGGCCATCCGCGCCATGGAGATCGGCGTCTCCTCCGGCTCCGGTCAATGGGCCTTTTCACACTGGGAGGCTGTATGAACCGCTTGATCGTCACCGGCGCGTCCTCCGGGATCGGGCTCGCCATCGCCCGGCGTTTCCGGCGCGACGACTGGAGCGTGATCAACATCGCACGTCGCCCCTGCCCCGAACCGGGCGTCATCAACATCCCCTGCGATCTGGCGCAGCCGGGTGCCGCCGATGGACTAGCCGACGCCCTGTCGCCCTGGCTGCTGGACAGACCGCGCCTGTGTCTCGTCCACAACGCCTCGATCATGCAGTCAAACCGGGTCGACACCCTGGGCAGTGCGGACTTGCGGGCCACGCTGGAACTCAATCTGGTCGCCCCGAATGCCATCAATCGGATGGTGATCCCGCACCTGTCGGCAGGTTCCAGCATCCTCTACATCGGCAGCACCCTGGCCGAAAAAGCGGTTCCGGGCGTGGCCGGCTATGTCATCGCCAAGCACGGCCTGGTCGGCATGATGCGCGCCACCTGCCAGGATCTGGCCGGGCGGGGCATCCATACCTGCATGATCTGCCCGGGGTTCACCGATACCGAGCAGTTGCGAAGCCTCATCGGCGACAATGCCGGAACCCTGGCCGCCATCACCGCCCTATCGGCCTTCGACCGGCTGATCGCGCCTGAAGAGATCGCCGATGCGGTCGCCTTCGCGGCCGCCGCGCCGGTGCTCAACGGCGCCCTGATCCACGCCAACCTGGGGCAGCGGGAACGATGACCGCGGCGGCAACCCGCCCGACCGGTCCGGCCGCGGCCCGCGTCATCTGTGTGAGCGGCGGCAGTTCCGGAATCGGTGCCGCCCTGGTCGCCGCCTTCCTCGACGCCGGGGACCGGGTCTACACCTTCGGACGCAGCCCCGCCGACCGGACAACGGCGCGGCATCCGCAGGCCGCGGCCCGCGGCGACTTGCAGGTTCTGGTCGGCGACGTCACCGACGCCGCGTTCCGCCGGGAGTTGGCGCAGCGCATCGACGCCGACTGCGGACAGCTCGATTGCCTGATCAACAATGCCGGCGTGATCCGCGGCGGCGGCACCCTGGAGGAGAGTGTCGAGGACTGGCGCGCGACCCTGGAGACCAACCTGATCGCACCCTTTGCGCTGACCCAGTCCTGCGCACCGCTGCTGCGGCGCAGCCCGGCGCCGGTGGTCATCAACATCTCATCGGCCTGTGCCCAGCACCCCTTCGCCACCTGCACCTCCACCTGTTACTCGGTCAGCAAGGCCGGACTCGACATGCTGACCCGCCGCCTCGCCCTGGGCCTGGGGCCGGAAGGGATTCGGGTCAACGGCGTCGCCCCCGGTGTCGTGCCCTCGCCGATGTGGGGTGACGCGACCGAATTGATCGAGGCCCTCGTCGAGCGGCGGCATGTGCTCAAACAGCAGATCGTCGAACCGCAGGACGTGGCCCGCGCCGTGCTCTTCCTCGCCTCCGATCAGGCGCGCTTGATCACCGGGACCATTCTCAATGTGGATGCGGGTTATACCCTCGGTTGATTATAAGACGAGCGGGAAGCGGCAGAGGGCGTGCCTTCACCGTCCCAGTCGTTGTCGTTGTCGTTGTCGTAATCGAGCTCATGAAACTCGCGGAAACGCTCTCGCTCCGCGCCGATTCGCAGCCTTGCTCATCGCTCCGGCCCCGAGACAACCGGAGGTCAAGGCTTTACCGTGAAAGTCGCGCAGCGGCCCCGTGGGAGCGGCGTCCCGCCGCGATGGGGTCGGGCGCGAAACCGCAGCGTTCGAGGTCACCGCAGCACCGCATCGCGGCGGGACGCCGCTCCCACGGGGGAACGACAACGATCGTATTCGTCTTTTCGTATATTACAAACTATTGACTTATCAGGACAGAACCTTTGCCCCACCTTCTCCTCGCCGTCAGCGCTCATGGCTACGGCCACCTGGCCCAATCCGCGCCGGTCATCGAGGCCCTGACCCGGCGCATACCCGGTCTCAAGGTCACGCTCCAGGGCGAGATCGACCCCGAGTTCGCCCGTCACCGACTGCCCGCGGGATTCACTCATCTCCAGGAAGCGACCGACCCGGTGCTCCTCATGGACGGGCCGTTGATCACCCGGTGGGCGGAAAGCCTGGTGGAATACAGCCGTTTCGAGGCCGAATACGACCGGCATCTCGATCACCAAATGCACCGCCTGCGCCGTCTGGCGCCGGACCTGGTGCTCGCCGACATCCCCTGGCTGCCGTTGGACGCCGCGCGGCGGTTAGGCATCCCGGCCATCGGGCTCTGCTCGCTCTCCTGGTACGACATCCTGCGCGAATGCCCGGTCCGGGAACAGGTTCCGACGACACTGTTGGAGCGGATGCGGCGCATCTACAGCGCGGCGGATCTGTTCATCCGCCCCGCCCCCGCCATGCCCATGGACTGGCTGCCCAACGCCCGCGACGTGGGACCCATCGCCCATTGCCGCCCGAACCAGAGCGCCAAACTGCGCGAGCACCTGGGTATCCCCGCCGACCGGCCGCTGGCCCTGATGCAGTTCGGCGGGTTCGCCGGTTTCGATCCCCTGGCGGAGTGGCCGGAGCAGGATCAGGTCCACTGGGTGGTGCGCGATCTCGGGGGGCGAGCCCGCGGTGATGCCTCCGGCCTATCCGACCATGGACTCGACCTGCTCGACCTGCTCGGTTCATTCGACCTGATACTGACCAAGCCTGGATATGGGTCCTATACCGAAGCGGCCTGCAATGGCCTGCCGGTTC
>NZ_KB902368.1 GCF_000379525.1 Lamprocystis purpurea DSM 4197
TTTCGAAAATGCGTTATAAATATGTCCGTTAGCACATTTGTAGTATAGAACTGGCGCGCGATCTCTTCTGTGAATTTTCGAATCTTCAACTGGGCATTGACAAACAGGGCACCCTAGACCAGTCGGATGAAGTATATTAACCAAGAAATCATAGCATTTCTGTTCGTCCATTAACTCGATGACGGAAAAAATGAGCATATCAGTCCAAAAAGATAATTATGTGCTGTGCGGTATTTCATTATCGTCTATCATTCTAAATTAATAAAGGCTCACACACTTGGCCTCATGAGCCAATCAGCTAAGATAATGATCTGTTTTTCTTTGTGTTCTTTGTGTTCTTTGTGTCTTGGTGTGAATCATTGCCGGATTTAGGGCCTTGATCGTAATCTCGGCCAGCGGCGTGCGTAGTCAGGGCTTCCAGCCCTGACGGTGTCAGGCCAGGATGGCCTGACTACGCACCCGGCGAGCCCAAGTGGCCGGAATTTTGACCGAGGCCGGATCTAGGCTAAAGGACGCGCGATCGTGCCGGGCCCTGGTGACCTGTCCGCGCCGGATCGGCTCAATCGTGTCAAGCGCTGTGGCTTCTCCGCGCACGCGATGCGATCATGGCAAGTCTGTTTGCCGCCACCCCGCGTTCCTTCGCCGTGACGGACTCAAGCGTGGTGCTGCCGCCGACCGCTCTGTTCCGCAAAGAGGAGTCTGGTTCGCGCGCAGAACGCGGCTGGACCAATGATCCCAGAACTCATGCACATCTCCTCGCTGTCTCGTTGCCCTTCCGGTTCTCTGTCCGCGGCCCGCCCGCGCCGCGAGGCGCCCAGGCGACCCAACCTGCTCACCCTGGCGGGCCTACTGCTGCTTGCCTTGTTCGCCAGCGGCTGGCCGGCTCCCGGACTGTCCGCACCGGCGGACAAGGCCGACAACGGCGCACCCGCACCCGCCGCGACCGCGCCAGGGGTCCCGCTGCCGGCCGAGATCGACGCCCGGATCAAAGCAACTGAAGCCTCGAAAACCCTGGATGAGGCCGCCAAGACGGCGCTGCTCGAGGCCTATCGGCGCACCGCCGCCTATCTGGAGTCCGCACGCGACTTCGCGACCCAGGCCGCCGAGTATATGCAGGCGGCGGCGGATGCACCCGACCAGACGGCCGCGATCCGCAAGCAACTGCAAACCGATCCGGGCGACGACGATCAGCCCAGCCCGCGTGCGCTCGCCGCGCTGAGCACCGATGAGCTCAGTCAACACTTGACCAAGACGCAGGCCGAGGCGACGGCACTCGAGGCCCGCATCACTGAGATCGATAAGGCACTGGAGGCTACCAACAGCCGCCCGGCCGCGGCGCGCGCCCGGCTCGCCGAGGTCCGCCAGGCGCTCGATGACCTGGAAGCTGAGGCCGCGCGTCCCACGGCACCCGATCAATCCGCCGAGCAAATCCAGGCCGGCACCTGGACCCTGTCCGCCCGGCGGGCGGCGCTGACAGCCGAGACCCAGGCGCTCGAACAGGAGCTGGCAAGCCAGAGTGCACGCGATGCACTTCACCGCGCCCAGCGCGAGCAGGCCGGCGTCACGCTGACTCAGGTCAAGGAACGCCTGCGGCGCATGGATGAGGTGCAGGATCAGCGCCGCAAGGCCGAGGCCGAGCAGGCACGCCGTGAAACCGAGGCCGCGCAACGCGAGTCGGTGGACAAGCATCCACTGGTACAGGAGACGGCCAAGGCGAATGCCGCATTGACCGCGTCGCTCGGAGACCTGGCGGCACAACTCAATCAGTTCGGCGACCTGCTTGCGCAGACCAAAGGCGAGCGCGACCGCATCGAGGCCGACTTTCGCGGCGCCCGCGAACGCATTGGCGTGGCGGGCGTCAACCAGATCCTCGGTGAGGTCCTCATCGATCGGCGCAACGAATTGCCGGACCTGCGCAAGCACCGCAAAGAGATGGCCGAGCGCAGCGAACTGATCGCCGAGGCGACGCTGCAACAGATCCGCAATCGGGAGGAACAACGCGCCCTGCGCGACCTGGACACGGCCATCACGGCGCTGTCAGCCACCGCGCCGGATGCGCAAAACGAACAGGTGCGCGCCGAACTCAAGGAACTCCTGGCGATGCGGCGCGGCCTGATCGACAAGGCGCTGGCCGGAGGCGAGGAGTTCATCCGCAAGCAGGGTGAACTCAATGATGCGGCCGAGCAGTTGATCCAGACCGCGACAGCCTATGACAACTTCCTGGCACGACACCTGTTGTGGGTCCGCAGTGCGCGGCCAATCTCACTCGACAGCCTGGCCAGCCTGCCCTCGGCGGTCACCTGGATGCTGTCGCGCACCAGTTGGACCGAGGTCGTCCAGGTGCTGGCATTCGAACTGCGACACTCACCGCTGGCCTGGCTGGGATTGCTCACGATCCTGGTGCTGTTCTGGCAACAAGCCGCCATCAAACGCGCGATCCTGGCGAGTGCCGAGCCCCTGCGACGGGTGCGCACCGACCGCTTCGTCCATACGCTGGAGGCCATCGGCCTGACCGCGCTGGCGGCGCTGCCGTTACCACTCGCCTGCCTGCTCCTGGGCCGGGAGCTCGCGGCCTCCATCGAGGCCACCGGCTTCACCCGCGCGGTCGGCGGCGCACTGACCCAGGTCGCCCTAGGCTTTTATTTCCTGCGCGGCTTCCGCCTGACCTGCATTCCCGGGGGGGTCGCCGACCGCCATTTCCGCTGGGAAAGCGATGTTCTGATCCAAATCCGGCGGAACCTGCGCTGGTTCACGCCCTACATCCTGATCACCAGCCTGATCGCCTACACCGTCTATCTGAACCACGATACGGCGCGCGGCGAGAGTCTGGGACGCATGGTCCTGATCGCTGGCATGATCGGCACGGCCGTGTTCCTGGGCCGACTGCTGCACCCACGCACCGGAGTCTTCGCGCACACCCTGACCGCCAACCCCGGGGCCTTGGCCAACCGCCTGCGTAATGTCTGGTATCCCATCATCGTCGGCGCCCCCCTGGCGCTTGGCGCACTGGCCATCCTGGGCTACCTCTATACCGCGGGCACCTTGTTCCAATCACTGGTGCAGACCGCCTGGCTGGCGCTTGGCCTGGTGCTGGTGCAGCAGGTGATCGTGCGTTGGTTGGTTTACACCCGCCGCCGCCTGGCCTTTCAGGCGGCCATGGAGCGTCAGACCGCCCGCCGCGTTCAAGCCGAGGCCGCCAGCGCCAAGGCGGGCGCACTCGAACGCGAGCCCGGTGCCGGCACGCCCGTGCGCGAGCCCGGCGCCGGGCCGGCCGTGGCGGAAGAACCGGAAGTGGATCTGGCGAGCCTCGATGAACAGACCCGCAAGCTGCTCAACGCGACCGTCTTCCTGCTGGCCGTCCTGGGGCTGTGGCTGATCTGGTCAGCGATGCTGCCGGCCCTGGCCGTCTTCGAGCAGATGGCCCTGTGGAACTCTTCAAGCGTGGTGGACGGCGCGGCGCGGCTCATCCCGGTCACCGCCGCCGACCTCGGGCTGGTGGTGGTCATTCTGTTCGTCGCCCTGGTCGCGGCCAAGAACCTGCCGGCCCTGATCGAGATCCTGCTGCTGCAGAACAGCCAGGTCAATGCGGGAACACGGTACGCCGTGCGCACCTTGGTCAGTTATGCCATCACGGCCATCGCGGTGGTGATGGCCTTCGGCACCCTGGGCCTGAGCTGGTCCAAGATCCAATGGCTGGTGGCGGCGCTGAGTGTAGGCATCGGCTTCGGTCTGCAGGAAATCGTCGCCAACTTCATCAGCGGCTTGATCATCCTGTTCGAACGTCCGGTCCGGGTCGGCGACACGGTCACGATCGCCAACACCACCGGCACCGTGACCAAAATCGAGATCCGCGCCACCACCATCCGTAACTGGGATCGCCAGGAGTTGATCGTCCCCAACAAGGAGTTCATCACCGGACGCCTGCTCAACTGGACCTTGAGCGACCAGATCAATCGCATCGTCATCACCGTCGGCATCGAGTACGGCAGCGACGCCCGCCTCGCCCTGACCCTGCTGACCGAAACCGCCGCCGCCAACCCACAAGTCCTCAAGGATCCGCCCCCGCTCGCCTCGCTGGACACCTTTGGGGATAACGCTCTGACCCTGACCCTACGCTGTTTTCTGGACGCCATGGACCTGCGCGTCGGGGTGACGACCGATCTGCATCTGGCGATCGAACGCAGCTTCCGCGAGCATGGAATCTTGATTGCCTTTCCGCAGCGTGATATCAACGTGCGCGCCGGGAACCCGATTACGGTCCGGCTGTATCAGGGCGAACAAGGAGCCACCGACGGGACCTTGACCGACGATCAGTCGCGGGCGAAAGACTCCGTCGTCATCACTGACAAGCCGGCCACGGGCAGCCGGCAGGCGCCGGATCACGTGGTGGGCGTCGACCGCGATCACCGGACCTAGGGGCGGGTTTCAAACTAATTCAGGTCGTCGAAATCGGGGTCATCCAAAAGTTCGCGCAGACGCTTCAGCTCGCGCATCCGCTCGAGCCGTCGCCGGATCGCCAGATTGGGCGCGGACCCCCGTGCATCGTCGGCGCTATTCATGGGTGGTACCGCCTCGGCCGTTTCCTCGCCAAAGCTACCGTCAGTCTCCAACATCTCCGTTACCTCATAACCTTCTACAGAATTGCGGCTATCTACATCAATGATGCTAATTTTGCAATAGAATATTATAAATCTTCACTATTTATTAAAATAATCTCGTCTTCGCTGGTACGGACATCGATCCCGAGTGGAGCACGGCGATCGACGCGCGGTCAGCGGCGTCACCCTCGTCACCAGGCGGCACGCGCGCGTCTGGTACCATAGCGATCCCTCAAGGCAGGTTTTTGTCATGCCCGAAGCGCCCATCCCGATCCCGACCGCCATCGGATCGCTGCACGAGACCGTGGCAGCAGTCGACCTTGGATCCAACAGCTTTCACATGATCGTTGCCCGTATCGGTGACGGCCACATGCAGATCATCGATCGACTGAAAGAGCCGGTGCGTCTGGGCGAAGGTCTGAACAACGAGAAGCGCTTGCTCCCCGAGGTGGAAGAGCGCGCCCTGGCCTGTCTGGAGCGGTTCGGCCAGCGACTGCGTGGGTTCCCGCTGGGCGCCGTGCGCGCGGTCGGCACCAACACCTTGCGCCAGTTGCATCCGGACAGCCAGTTCATCGAGCGCGCCGAGACGGCGCTGGGTCACCCCATTGCCATCATCGCCGGCCGCGAGGAGGCGCGGTTGATCTACCTGGGGGTGGCCCACGGACTCGCGGCCGGAACCGAGCGTCGCCTGGTGGTCGATATCGGCGGTGGCAGTACCGAGATCATCGTCGGGCGGGGCTTCAGCGCACGGTTGCGCGAGAGCCTGCACATGGGCTGTGTCACCATGAACCTGCGCTATTTTCCCGACGGGCGAGTCTCCGCCAAATCCATGGATCGGGCCGAGTTGGCCGGCGCACTGGAAGTCCGCCCGGTGCGCGAGATCTTCCGCAAATCCGGCTGGGAAACGGCGGTCGGCAGCTCCGGAACCATCAAGGCCATCGCCGCCGTAGCAACCGCCGAGGGCTGGAGTGAAGACGGCATCTCCGCCGCCGCACTGGTCCGTCTGCGCGACGCGCTCGTCAGTGCCGGCCGGGTCGCGACCCTGGACCTCAAGGGGCTGACGGAGGAACGCAAGCCGGTGTTCGCCGGTGGGATCGCGGTGCTGCGGGCGGTCTTCGAAACCCTGGGCATCGAACACATGCAGGTCTGTGACTATGCCCTGCGCGAGGGCCTGGTCTACGAACTGATGGGGCGTCACCGCCATGAGGACATGCACGAACGGACCGTACTGACCCTCTCGCGGCATTTTCATCTCGACCAAACCCATGGCCGGCGGGTCGAGGCTACCGCGCTCAGCCTCTATCATCAGGCAACCGCGCCCTGGTGCCTCAGCGACTCCCGCTGTCCGCGGATGCTCGCCTGGGCGGCACGTCTGCACGAGCTCGGCCTGGTGGTGTCGCATAGCCAGTACCAGAAGCACGGCGCCTATCTGCTGCGCAACGCCGATCTCGCCGGCTTCACCCGTCAGGAACAGGTGGTGCTGGCCGCGCTGGTCCTGGGGCACCGGCGGAAGTTCCCGGTCCAGGAGTTTGCGGCCCTGCCGACGGGCATCCAGGACTGCACCAAGCGCCTGTGCATCATCCTGCGCCTCGCCGTCCTGCTCCACCGGGGCCGCTCGACCGACAGCACGCCCAACCCCACACTCCAGATCGTCGGGGATAACCTGACCCTGGACTTCGCCGACGCCTGGCTGGACGCGCACCCCCTGACCCGGCTGGAACTGGAACAGGAGGCCGAACTGCTGAAAACGGCGGGGATTACGTTGACCTATCAGTGATATAGCCTTCGTACCTGATATTCAGACAGACACTCCAATAGCTCAATGCCCAAGCTCTCGCTCGCCAAGTTGGAACGACACCTCTACGCCGCCGCCGACCGGTTGCGGCAAGAGGGTCTGGACGCCGCGACCTATAAGGACTACATATTCGGGCTCCTGTTTCTCAAGCGCTGCTCGGCAGCGCTTATGAGTTTCTGATCAATATGTTCGCGGAGTCCGCGGGCAAAAAGGGCGGTGATTTCTACACACCGCGCGACGTGATCCGGCTCATGGTCCGCATCCTCAAGCCCACGGCCGGGATGCGCGTCTATGATCCCACCTGCGGCTCCGGCGGCATGTTGATCATCAGCCGGGAGTTCGTCGAACAGTCCAGCGGCGACTCGGGCAACCTCTTCCTGGCCGGCCAGGTCAACGACGCCTCCGCCTGGTCCATCTGCAAGCTTATCTGGCTCCCACGCTCCGGCGTGGGAGCACGTCCCGACGCTCCAGCGTCGCGTGAGAGTTCGGGCCGCCGGAGCGGCCAAGACGGCATTCCCACGCGGAGCGTGGGAACGAGAAGAGAAGCTCAGCAGCGCCAGCCACTGGCCCTGCCAGGTGACGACATACCACAGCGTGTGCCCGATCTTCGGCAGCGCGCCCAAGTAGTGATGGGCATCCATCAGGGCCTGGAAGCGCGCCTCCTCGGGCGCGGCGACGGGTTCGACGATGACTTCGCGGAGATTCACGCATGCGCGCTCGGGCAGCAGGGGGCCGACGCGCTTTATACCCGAGCGGCCGGGCAGTGTCCAGAGTCGAGGACAACCGCACGTTGAATCACTGAAAGTTAGCTAGAACGGTTTAGCCCTGATGGCTCGGGCCGCCGAGTTGCTGCACCGGCAGGCGATCGAACTGTACGCCCCGCAGCGTCGCCCGGCCCCACCGTGGGAATCATTGCGCCGGGTGCAGCAGCAATTGCTGACGCGCTTGCTCATGCGCGGCCTGGAACAGGGAGCCGCCGCCATGACCTTCAGTCCGGGGGATATGGTCGATTGGTTCGGGGTATCGGCCAACACCGCCCGGGAGTGGCTGGAGCGGTGGCGCGGCGAGGGCTTTGTGCTGCCCGCACGCGCCGGGGCGCAACGCGTGCGCGCCTACGCCCTGGCTCCGGAGTGGGTCGAGTTGCTCCAGGGCGCGCTATTTAGCACAAGCGTTAACACAAGCAAAATTGCACCATAACAGTGCTTCACAACGGAATAAGAATGTTTTACGCGATTTCGACCGAAAAATAGCACAACCCCGCTACTGCCCATAAGAACGATTTCGGCCCGATTTCCGGGGCGACGATATCAGACCCTCAACGCAGGTAAGCCGATGAGCAAGATCGAGTGGGAACGCGACCTGGTGGAACTGCCCTTCTACCGACAGCTTCAGGCGATGGGCTGGGAGTGGATCGAGGGCGACCCGGACCTGCCGGAGTCTACCGAGCGGACCAGTTCTCAGGAGGTGCTGCTGCGCGGACGCCTGGCCGCGGCGATCCGCCGCATCAACCTGCGTGACGGTCAGCCTTGGCTGGACGACGCGCGGATCGCCCGGGCCATCCGCGACCTGGAGCAAGCGCCGGGGCACGGGCTGATAGAGGCCAACCAGGCCGTCACTGAATCGCTGCTCAAGGGCACGGTGGTCGAGGGCCTGCCCGACTGGGATCAGGGCCGGCCTCAGCCGGTGCGGTACATCGACTTCGACTTAGACCATTACGGATCGCATCGACTTCGAGAACTTTCCGTTGCTCAATGAATCGGCGGAGATCCTGGTCCTGGTGGACGAGGCGCACCGCGGCAACACGCGCACGTTGCACCGGAATCTGCGCCGCGCCCTGCCGAACGCGGCCATCGTGGGCTTTACCGGCACGCCCATCCTGAACCACGATAAGAAAACAACGGCAGAGATCTTCGGCGACTTCATCGACCGTTACCTCTTACAGGATGCGGAGCTGGACGGGGCCACGGTGCCGATCCTTTACGAGGGGCGCACCGCGGATGGTTTCGTCAAGGATGCGACCGGGCTCGATCAGTTGTTCATCGACATGTTTGTCGACTACACGCCGCAAGATCTGGCCATCATCAAGGCCCGCTATGGGACCGAGGGCGACGTACTGGAGGCGCCGTTGCTGATCGAGCAGAAGGCCCGTGACATGATTCGGCACTTTGCCGGCGTCGCGCTCCCGGAGGGGTTCAAGGCTCAGGTCGTGGCCGCCAGGCGGCGGTGACCTATCAGCAGCAATTGGTGCAGGCGCGCGATGCATTGGTCTCCGCACTCGAGGCGCTGCCGGCGGCGGTGCTCGCGCTGAGCGATGACGAGGTGCAGTCGCTGGATGACTCGACCCGCTCGCTGCTTCGGCTGTATCCGCGATTGACCAGGCTGCGGGTGCTGGAGGTCGCGGCCGTCGTCTCGCCAAATCACAACGACCCGGAGTCGTGGCGTCAGTGGTCGGACAAGGAGAAACAACAGGCTTTGATCGAACGCTTCAAGCGCCGCTGGGCGCCGGAGAAGACGACCAAGACCGATCCGCTGGCGATCCTGGTCGTCAACAACATGCTGCTGACCGGCTTCGACGCCCCGGTTTAACAGATGATGTACCTGGATCGCAAGATCGTCTCCCACGACCTCCTGCAAGCGATAGCCCGAGTGAACCGGACCTATGGGGGCAAGCACTGCGGCTTTGTGGTGGATTACATCGGCGTGGCGCGTCACCTGGACGAAGCGCTTAAGGAAGGTGCCGTTCGTCCGTCTCGTACTCGATTTCTGTGGCGCACAGGAGGAACTGACGGACGAGGAGCGCAAGCGTGCGATGCTGGCTACACTGGAGATGGTCGACCGAATCACGCAGGAAGTCCGCAGCGTAGGATTCTGGAAGAAGGCCAATGCCAGGGAACTGCTGACCAGGCGTCTGGTCCGCGACCTGGACGAGGCAGGCATCTGCCCGCCGGAGACGCAACGAGACCTGGCGCAACGGCTGGTCGCCCTGGCCCGCGAGAACCACGAGAACCTGACCCGATGATGACTGAGACCCTGAAGATCGACGGACTGGCCTTCAATATCAGGCGCAGCGACCGCCGCCGGACCCTGGGGTTGACCGTAGACCGGGCCGGCGAATTGGTCATGCATGCGCCGCTTGCCACCAGCGATGCCGAACTGGCCGCGTGGGCCGGGGCCAAGCTACTCTGGGTGCACCGGAAACTCGCACTCAAGGAGGAATCCACCCCGAAGGCGCTGGCGCCTGAGTATGTGACCGGGGAGACCTTCAGCTATCTCGGTCGGCGCTATCGCCTGGTGCTGGTGGATGAGCAACAGGCGGCGCTCGACTTCGACGGGGCGCGTTTCCTGCTGCGGCGCGATGCGCGGCCCGCGGATGTCCACTTTCGGCAGTGGTACATCGCCACCGGCAAGGATTGGCTGGCCAAGCGCATCGATTTGCTGCGGCGGCGGACAGGCCCGGCGCCGACCCGCGTCCTGGTCAGGGACCTGGGATACCGGTGGGGGTCCTGCGGACGCGATGGTGCGCTGTACGTCAACTGGCGCGTCCTGCAGCTTCCGGTCCGATTAGTGGACTACGTACTGGTCCATGAGTTGTGCCATTTGGTGGAGCCCAGCCATAACCGGGCGTTTCGGCAGTCGCTGGAGCGCGCGCTGCCGGATTGGCAGGAACGCAAGGCTGAACTACATCGCGGCTCTGCCGACTTGTATTGGTGCGTGCCGACGATGCGGCAGAATTGATGCGCGGCAGCATGGAGTCTCACAATGAAACGATGGTGTTGGGTCCTGCTGGTCTGGTGCAGCGGCGCCGCACTTGGCCAGCCGCCGGCGGCAATGGACGGCACCGGCAAGAATTTCGGCCGCGGCTATCGGCCGGACGCGGCTGGTCATCTGCACGGGACAGGCCCCGACTTCGGCCGCGGCTGGGCGCGGCAGTCGGANGGCGGGTGGCGCGGCACCGGCAAGAATGTTGGCCGCGGCTACCGGCCGGACGCGGCCGGCAACCTGCACGGGACCGGCACCGACTTCGGCCGCGGCTGGGCGCGGCAGTCGGANGGCGGGTGGCGCGGCACCGGCAAGAATGTTGGCCGCGGCTACCGGCCGGACGCGGCCGGCAACCTGCACGGGACCGGCACCGACTTCGGCCGCGGCTGGGCGCGCTGAGGCCATCCTCCCATGTTCATGCTACTCATTAACAAATGACGGGCGAAGAAAAAGGGCTTACCGGAATCACCGATAAGCCTTTAATTCTATTTGGTAGCGGGAGCGCGCTTTGTACGTTCTCTACCTCTGTCGATCTCCCGTTGTAGCTGCAGACATGCTCATGCCGCCGCCTCGCGTTGTGCCTGGATATACGCGCGCAGTGTCGCATCGATGCGCGTCTGCCAGCCGGGACCGCCAGCCTTGAAGTACGCCACTACCTCGGGTGACAGGCGGATGGAAACCGGCTGCTTGGTGACTTCGGCCTTGGGGCGACCGGACGCGCGCACGAGCGGACGCAGCCCGCCCAGCTCCGCGTCGGTCAATTCGTAGGTGTCGGGATCAGTTGCGATGCCCTCGCGGATGCGGGCGTCTTCTTCCTCGCTGTTCAGCAGAAAGACGCGGCCAGACTTAGAGGTAAGTGATGTAGGTGCGTTTTTCATGGTTAGTTGCCCCGCGCAGGCTGATAATGTGATACTGATCATGCTCTTCGGTGAACACCACGCAATAGATCGTGGCTCAATATGGGTTCCGGACTGCTGAGTCTAGCTCGCTCTTCGGGTGGTCCAAGCGTACACTACACGTCAGGACTCAACCACGCTGACCGACAGTTTCCCGCCGATGATCAACCTTCAAGACCTGCTGGACGACGCCAAGTGCTACGACACACTCCGTCAGTTGCGTTGGCCAGAGGGTGTTCTTTGCCCCCACTGCGAGGCGTCGCTGATCACGAAGCAGGGACATGATACGACCCAGCCAGCGCGGCAGAAATACCGCTGTGGGGCCTGCCTGCGCTATTTTGACGATCTGAC
>NZ_KB902369.1 GCF_000379525.1 Lamprocystis purpurea DSM 4197
GAGCCGTTCCATGCCCAGCAACTCCGCCAGATCCAGACAATAATGCGCCAGGCGGTGGATGGAAAACCGCTGGGGATCGGTGTCTTCTTCCAGGACGAACAGCAAGGCTTCACGCCGGCCATCCGGCCACTCCACCAGCAGGGGTGTATCCAGTTCGCGAAACCGCGCGCCAAGGCGTTCTTTGAGCTGTTCCTGACGGATCGGCAGGATCCGCGCCCCCGGATCGATGGCGGCGGCTTCCGCGGCGGCNGCGAAGTGGATGGCCTCGCGCGGGTAGTCGAGAATGAGGTTCTTGAAGTTCTGGTCGTGGCTCATGGGGGAATCGGACAGCGAGGCCAGGTTTGCCATGGCCTATCGGCACCAAGGAATCGCATCGATCGATCAGAGACGTCGGACTTGATCATCCTACCGGCCGGTGGACGGCGCCACGTTTGTCCACCCGATGCCGTCTGGCCGGAATCGTGACCAAAGTCCAGCGCCGTGCTGGCTGAGAGGGACCGTCCGTGGCACTGGGTTCCGGCATCGTGCCGGAATGACGGGGTCAGGCGGTCGGATCGAGGTGCGCGGCCGGGACGGCGTGCAGGGCGCGGACGTCCTGGCGCAGGCGGGCGATTTCGGCTTCCAGGGCCAGGTATTCNGCTTCTTTGCGCTGGAGGAAACGCAGGGTGAGTTGCGCCTTTTGCTCGATGCCGTGCGGGGTGAGCAGGTAGGCGTAGGCCCGTTTGTCCTTGCTGGTGCGGAAGTTTTGGATCTTGATCCAGCCTTTGTCGACCAGGGCGCGCACGCAGTAGTTGGCGGCGCCGACGCTGACGCCCAGTTCGCGNGCCAGGGCGCGCTGGGAGAGCGCGGGGTTGGCTTGCAGCAGGCGCAGGGCGTGGAAGTGGCGGTCTTCGCTCACGGCGGGGGCGGCTCCTGGGGGGCTTCGGTGCGGTCCGGATCACGTTATATCGCGTTCGCACCTGATATCCAGACAGACCTCGTGTAGGGGCGGGTTTGAAACCCGCCCCTACGTCCGGTGATCACGTCCGAAGGCTAGGCCTGCACGGCCAGCCGGAGGTTGAGGCTCCAGTTGGNTGCGGGGCGCCGCCCGCTAAAGCGTCGGCCTCCGGTTGGGGTGCACCGGGCGCTAAGGCGGTGCGAAGGCCGTTGGGGCTGGTGGGGAACGTGAGGCGACCCGTGCGGAGCGGTCAAACGGGTCCGGACACGCTACCGCCCTACCCTGTCAGTGGCGGGCATGGCCGAGGTCACCGGTTCGCACCTGCTCGAAATGGTTGTTCAGTCCTTAAACGGCTGGCTATGCTAGCGCGGGTGAGGCGCGGCGGCAAGGTGGTTTGGCCGTTCGGTTAGTGGAGCACCTCGTCGAGGGTCTGGGCGGTGAGGATGCGGTCGGACCACTCCAATAGGGTTTCGGAGTCGGCGCGCGCGATGCGCTCACGCACCGCCTCGGTGGGCGGACCGAACTTGCGGGCGATCAGGCGCAAGAGCATGGCCGCCTCTCCCTCTCTATGGCCTTTCTGAATCCCGATGCGCTCGGCAGTGGTGACGTATTGCATGTGCTCGGCTTCCTCTAGCGCTTGAATGCAGCGATGGTCGTCTTCTTCCAAGGCGTCGGGCAACGCTAACACCCAATCGATGAAGGCGTAGAGACTCAAGATCGCGTCGCGCTCCAGCCCGAGGCGATAGAGTCGGCGCGTCAGGCCGATCTTGTGTTCGAGCCGCGCGGCCGGGTCGCGACGGGTCGCGGTGGCTGCCAAGTGCGCCAACACGACCAGCGCAAAGGGGTTGGGGCTAGCCTCCAGTTCGGCCGTGCGGTCACGATAGTCCAGCAGCTTGATGCTGGGAAACTCCAAGACCGCCCGGCAACCCCACAGCGCGTGCGCGTAGCGCACGGGGCGCCAGTTGGGATGATTGTCGGTCAGCACCACGAAGGTGGCGACCGGGCGGTTGTAACGGTCGGTCAGTCGCGAGTGATCGATGTAGAGGCGCCGCGGGAAGTCCGCCTCCCGGTCGCCTTGGACCTCGGTGTGGATCAAGACCCAGGTCTCCTCTCCACTGCACCGCCAGACTTTGATCAGCTTGTCCGCATGGCGGCGACCCACGACCGCGCGACGGGTGACCTTCTGGAGTTCTTTGTCGAGGAATTCATATCCGCGGGACCAGTCGATGTCGGCGGCGGCCAGGGGGAAGAAAAACTCGAGAAACTGCCGATGCCAACGGTCGAGTACGTCTTTCCAGGGCGTGTCGTAATCGTCGCGCGGGACAGTGGACGGATGTGGTTTTTTCGGCATCGGTGTAGGGCGTTCCGTCTTAATCTTGCCGGTCCGTGCTCGCTGCGCGGTACCGTCCATGGCACGGGGTTCCGGCATCCTTGCCGGAACGACGGGCTGTGAGATCCGCGGCGGCCGGTGGGGCGGCGGCGCTTGGCTTGTGCTTAGGGCACCGGTGTGGCTTAGAGGTGCCGTCCTGGCACTGGGTTCCGGCATCCTTGCCGGAACGACGGGCTGCGAGATCCACGGCGGCCGGTGGGGCGGGGGCGCGGCGGCAGCGCTTGGTTTGTGCTTGGGGCGCTTTAGTGGCTGAGAGGTACCGTCCGTGGCACTGGGTCCCGGCCTCCGAGCCGGGACGACGCAGAGCGCGGTTCACCGCGCGGTCCGTCGTTCCGGCACGATGCCGGAACCCAGTGCCACGGACGGTCACCCGCAACCAGCACACCGCCCGCGGTTGCGCGATAGCCCTGCCTGGTACTGGATTCCGGCACCTTACCGAAACGCCGGGGTCAGGCGTTCGGGTCGAGGTCCGCGGCCGGGTCGGCGTGCAGGGCGCGGACGTCCTGACGCAGGCGGGCGATCTCGGCTTCCAGGGCCAGGTATTCAGCTTCTTTGCGCTTTAGGAAGCGCAGGGTGATCTGGGCCTTCTGCTCGATGCCGTGCGGGGTGAGCAGGTAGGCGTAGGCCCATTTGTCCTTGCTGCCGGCACGGTTCGTATAGGGGAAGTCCAGCAGTACGATGTCACCGAGGTTTGACATCGAATACCTCTTCCCAATCCACGCGGGCATCGTCATCCGTCGCAAAATAACTGGCCATACCCAAGGCTTGGAAGTCTTGCTCCGCATCGTCGGGACGGCGTTGGAATGCGGCGACGGGGAGGCCGGTGCCCTCATCCCGGTCGAGGACAACGATCAAGAGTTCGGCCTCTACCACACCGGTCAGCGGCGCCAGCAATTGGATGTGACCGTTGCGATAGAGCGCCTTTACGGCTTGCATATCGTGATCCTAAGGGGGATCGCGATCAAGGGTTGCGGGTCTTGATTGCGGTTGAGGACACGCGGCAGCGGGCCTTGATCATTGTTTCGACGGGTGCCGGCCTTGATCATCGTTCCGGTCAGCCGAGGCACCGGCGGGCTGGAGTTCAAGGCTTCAGCCTTGGAACGGCAAGCCAAGGCTGAAGCCTTGGACTCCAAATGAGCAGCGTGGGCCGGAACGATGATCAAGGCCCTTTGGGGCCTCGATCGTCATCCCGGCCAGCGGCATGCGTAGTCAGGGCTTCCAGCCCTGACAGTGTCAGGCCAGGATGGCCTGACTACGCACCCGGCGAGTCCGAGTGGCCGGAATCTTGACCGTGGCCGGCTTTGGCGTCAGCGTGGTCTTCACAAGCGTATGCCCTCAGCCGCAATGTTCTCCAGGAGCTGAGGATTCGGGTAAGTTTCGGGGTGCTCCCATTCATCCATCCAGACCGGCAACGGTGAGATGTTGATGCCGGTCTCCAGCAGCACGTCATACGCGACATCGGCCATGGCCAGTTTGGTCTGTAGAAAGGGCTGGTGCGGCCCTTGCATCAGAATGGCGACATCGGTGTCGCTGTCCGGGCGGTGCGTGCGCCGTGCGCGGCTGCCGTAGAGGATGACTCCCACGATGGGGTAGTGACTGGCGATGCGGTCTACGAACTGGCGGATCGCCGGGAGGACTAGCGGCGGGATGGGGGGGTGGGACATTCCGGTTTTAAGTTTTAGGTGGTTTCCGAAGAACTTCGTACCACGCGGGCTCAACCTCCGGCGACCGGGACGGCGCGATTGGAGGTCGAGGCTTTAGCAGGCGGCGGTGCAGCGTTCGTCTGAAAAATCGAGGCCCTGTCTGGTCTTGCGAGTGCAGCAAGATCCGCAGGGGCTGTCGGGGCGACTAAAGTCGCCCCTACCTGTTGGTAGAATCTTTCCCGGAAATCACCTAAAGGCGGTGCAGGTGCGCTGCAGGGCGGCCGGGTTTATGAGCCAGGCCGACCCTGAGGTGAGCAGCGCTCACTGGGTTCCGGCTGTATCGACGGTGGTGCGGTTCCGCAGCAGCGCTCGCTCCAGGAGGATTCGGTCGTCTTCCGTGAGGTTTGACGATGTCGTGTTGAGGAGGTGTTGGGCGGCGAGCTGCCGGCTGACACCATGGCTGACACAGAGTTCGGCGAGTGCTGACCCCGGCGATGCAGCGGCGGACCAACGGCGCGCGGCCAACGCCTGCGGCAACAGGATCTCGGCGGCAAAGGCGTTGGCCCTTTGCTCGCATTCTACATCCACTTCTCCACCCAACACTTCCGCAACCGGCAGCGCTCGGTCTCGGTCGATCAGGAGATGGCACAACTCATGTGCCAGGGTGCTGCGTTGACCATGCATGGTGCTCGAACGTGCTTCGGCGTGGGTGTTGATCATCACCAGGGGAGCGGACTCGCCCCAACAGGCGATCGCATCGATCGCGGGGGTCTCTAGTGTGGCGCTAATCACTGAAACATCATAGTCATGCATCAACTGCATGGGATCAAAACGCTGACTTGGATCGAGTTTTAGCTCGGCGCGTAACCACTGGGCAAGGCGGTAACCCTGCTCCCATGGTTTGCCATCTCTGAGCGAACCTAACGCGGTTTGGGCGTGGGTCGCCAAGCGGGGCGAGATGGGCGTTCCGCCGCGCATTTCGTTGTGGATACGCATGATGAGTGCGCCGATCTGCGAACTCGTAAGCACATGGCGCGCCATTCTCGCCGCTGCCAGGTAGGCGGACTCTGGTTTTACTGGATCGAAATCCTGTGCCGGTGGTTCGATCAGCGACAAGGGGACGCTTCCGAGCCGTGTCAGCCGGTCGTGGTCGAGACCGGTGCGGTAGGTCAGGCAATGACGCCTCAGCCCGTTTTCGCGGTCATGCCAGGCCGCGACGGTGGCCTGAACGTGTGGCACCTGGCTCACCGCAAAGAAGTGCGCGAGTTGCTGACCGACCTGTTCAAGCAGAAGGTAAGCGGCGGAGAACGCGACGCGAGAGGGTTGCTGATCCTCGTCGACCAACCACATGGTATTGCCGGAACGCGCGATGGTCAGGGCCGGGACGAACGCGCCGCGGATGGATCGCCCGAGGTTGTGACGATCAAGGTAGCGGTAAACCAGCGTCTGTTCCAGATCGACTTGCGCCTGCGACAGGTCGCGCCAGCGCTCGCGGGCTTGAGGCAGCAGATCGCCTGGATGACGTACTCTCGGCAACGGTAATGGCCAGCCTTCTTCGAGGACCAGGGCGGACCAATTGCGCGCCAACCAGTCCAACATCTCAATCCACGTCCAGTCGAAGGGACCTTCATCCTCATCCGCCCAGTAAGGCTCGCCGTCCAATGATAAGACCGCGCGCGCCCAACCGGCTTCTCGGGATCCGAGCGCCGAGTCTCCGAATAGGGTAAAGCCGAGCTCATCGGCCATAGTTCTTCATCCAATTCTTGAACGCACGGCCGTAGCCAGCGGCAACCGCACGGCGTTCAAGCTCTTGTTTTATCTGGTCTGGTAGCGGCGCGTTACCGGGGCGTGCGCGCCAGGGATAGCCGTGCCAGGGGGAGTCGCCGGTGTTAACGGCCTCGTACACGATACCTTCATGTACATTGTAGATGCGCTCAGGCTCCGGGCTGTCTAGGGGATAGCTCACACCCGCTTGGAGGAGCTGCTCGGCTTGGGCTTTGCTTAGTGTATTCGGACACTTGCCAACATGTATTGTTTTTCGCCCACGGTCCAGAGCAACGAAGCCGGCTTCCGGTTTGTTCCAGCAGTGTTTTACGCGGTGCTCACCGGGGTCGTATGTCAGGTTGACTAGCATGGGGGTGGGGGAGGTTTTAGGTGTTAAGTATTAAGTGTTATCGAGGACTCTTTTAATATACGAGCACGCTGGACGATAGGCGCCAAGTTTTTTATCTATATTATCAATTTGTTACGACGCCAAGATCGGCATAGCTGTCCGGTTCGAAGCGCTGGCCGAGTGGAATCCAAGGCTTCAGCCTTGGATCGGCAGGCCAAGGCTGAAGCCTTTGACTCCAAATGGGCATCGCTGGCCGGAGCGATGATCAAGACCTCAGCAGGCCTTGGTCATGAACCCGGCCACCGCGCGATCTTGCACGGTCGTCGGTCCGCACAGCGGACCCTACAGGTCTTCCCTGTTTGAGATGGTCGGGCTCTTCTCAAGCAGCTTCGAGCAGATCGGTAAAGCGACGCCCTTCCTGCCACTTCGCGCGCAAGGTAATGGACTGAGGGCCTGTCGGCCCTTGTTCACCCAGACGCAGACCATAGGCAAGACGCTCATGGCTTGCCGTTTGTTGAAAGACCTCGGTGGTCGTGCCCAGCAGTTCTGCCAGCCTTTTATTATGCAGCGGCCCCCGTTGAATCCCGGCCGCGGCACGCACTCGCTGTGCAGCGAGTTCGGCGGCCATCCACGGCGGTTCCGACGGCGTGCGCAGCATCGGCGACACCGCGGACAACAGTGCGGAAAAATCGCAACGCTGCCCCGCCGCTCGGACCATGGACACCGCGCGCTCCAGAACCTGTGAGGCATCGCCACCCGGTCGCGCTGCGATGGCCTCTTCGACCGCCTCCAGACCAAAGTGGTTTGCCAATGCCCCGAGTGCCTCGATGGCTTCATCCGGGCCCTGATCGGGGTCACAACCCAGCCGCGCCTCGATCCGCCGCCAACGGGCCACCGCGGGGTCTGTGCGTTCCGCTCTGAGTGCACCGATCAGTGCGCGCAGGGCCTGACGGTCTGATCCGAACCCCTGCTGCGCGTCGGCCACCCGATCGAGAAACTGATCCACCTGGGCCTCGTAACCTGTGGCCGGCACGTACAACAGTGCATCCGTGAGATACCGAACCGGACCGATGACACCAATCGGGTCGGCCTGGCTGAGCAAACCGATACGGTCCAGATCACCCCAGATGCAGAGGCGGGGCCATGCGTAACCACCGCCGACTGAGGCGATGTCATGCGACAGACGCCATGCGGCCGTCGGGCCGCTCGCTGGGATGCTTTCCCAGCGTAGCCGCCACCAGTTGTCGCAGAACCAATAGGCCAAAGGGGCCGGCGCGGCCAGCACCGCGTCATCCGGTTGGTGTCCCTGATTGCGCAATAGACGGGTGAAGACGGTTTTCCCGGCGCCGATGCGGAGGCGACACGGATCGTCGGACGCTGCGTCCGGCTTGGGTTCGAGTTGAAGTGAGAATTCACTCATGCCTTGAAACCATACAGGGCTTGGCTCCGTTCGGCCGCTGCCCGATCGATCGCGTCCCCGTCGTCCATCGACCACGCGTGAAAACGACGGTAAACAGCCTCGGCGATTGCTCTTTGGTAAAGCCCGCGTGCTCATCACACAGCGTGGCATCACCCCGGAGTTTGTTGTAGGGAGCCAACCCGAATGCAAGCGGTGCCGCCTTGTGCTTTGCGTAACCATGATAGCGGGCAGTCTTGCACAGGCGCTTGATCAGCGCCGGATCCGGCGAGGGAAGTCCCACTGCCTGCGAGGCGATTTCCGTCAATCCCCTTGGTGTCCGGTTCGCTTGAGCCAGGCTTTGATCAGGTCGGGATCTATCCCGCGCAGGATGTCTTCCGGCGGGAGGCCGCGCAGGCGCTCTTCGGGCGTATAGCATGTGAGTACCTCCGCCGGATCCAGGCCGTGCAGGCGCTCTTCGGGGCTCAATTTCTCAAGCAGGTCGGCGCGCAGGGTGGCATGGTTCTCCGGTGTCTGCCATGGGTTGTCGAGCATCACGCGCAGGGCGTCGCGTTTGATATCGTCCACATTGAAGGACATGTCGGTCATCTCCAGTCGATGCATTTGTGCAATAAGGCCTTGCGACGCGGCCGCTGCGGCAGTGTCAGCGGTGGGCTCGATGCCGAAACAGGGGATGCCGTCGGTGAGTACGCGCAGGAATTCGGGGTCTGTCCTTCGCAGGAACCAGTCGGCACCGGCCAGACAAGTGATGGACTCGCTTTGGTCCAGCACGCAAGTGGCGCGCCTGGTCGTTGAGCCGACCCATATCATCGGCGATGTTCAGCGTTCAGTTGGAGTCCAAGGCTTCTGACGCGTCCCTTAGCGCTCGGCCGCAAGCGTCGGCGGTAACGGCGGACGCTCATGGCAATGCGGCCCCCAGAAGGAATCCTCGGCACATTGGAACGTCGCCTCAGCTTCCTTGAGGGAATAACGATCGACCTTGCCTTGCGCAATCAGATCCATTAGCCGACTTGCTTCCTCCCGATCAGACTCGGCCCACCTGGCTGGCTTATCCGAATGATCTTCCAGTTCGTAACATCCGCGCGTCGACATGACAGGCTCCTCAAGGCTTGAATTTCCCAATCAGGGCGTCAGGATTCGAGTCGGCGAGCCCACGTGGCCGCAGTGTTGCTGTTCTGATGAGGTTCCGTACTTTACTTAGCTTCGCTCTGAATCAGGGTCGCGACGATGCGTTGCTGGTCGGCTTCGCTCAGGTTCCGGTGCATGGGCAGGCTCATGACCTGGCGGGCAATTGACCTCCGCGGTCGCCAAGAACGTAAAGGGCGTGGTGATGACCTCGTCACCGGAACCAATGCCGAGCGCCATCAGGCTGATGAGCAGGGCATCGGTGCCGCCGGCGACCGTGATGCAATGCTTAGCACCGGTGTAGACCGTTAGGCGTTCCTCCAACCCGCGATCAGCCATAGCCGTTCTTCCGACTGGCGCGCGAGCCAGAGGTCGAGGATGACATTGACGTGGAAGACAAGATTCTTCACCGGGCGTATTTTTCTGCCAGGATTTCAGTCAAGGCTTGCTTGTCTTCTGCGGCGCTGACGGCGGTGCGCTGGCGATTAAGAGGACCAAGGACTCGCCGGATCTCGGTCAAGAGATCTGTTGCGGCGGCGGGAGGTTTGACCACCGACGGTTGGGTCTGCGTTGGGGGTTCCGCGGTGTTCAGGGCCGTGTCAGGCAACTCGATGAGGACGGGAAAGCGCTCTTGGGCCAAACAAATCGGGCGCGTAAAGGTAATGTGTCCGTGATCGTAGATGGCTTCGAGTCGCATGCTGGGGTTCCTGGTGTTGCCTGAGGATACAAGGCCGGACGCTTCGACAGAGCGCGGGGCTTGATCGTCAAGCGGGCCGTCGCGGCTTGGTCGTTCGTACGGCGTAGCGCCGGGCCACGGCAGCAAGCGACGCATTTTTTTGCCACGGAAGACGTCCAGTGATCACGTCCGAACGCTAGACCTGCACGGCCAGCCGGAGGTTGAGGCTTCAGTTTGTTCAGTCCTTAAACGAGGGGCTATGCTAACGCGGGTGAGGCGCGGCGGCAAGGTGGTTGATCGATCGGGGCGCGGTCCAACGTGATCCAGAATATGCTCTCACGGGGTTACGGGGCTCTTTGGGCATTTCGCCATCAGTGCCGGTGACTTACCGCATCTGACGTACTGAGGCCAGGCCTGGCTAACGGTGATGGCAGGATCGATCGGCTTTCGTAAAACACCCGGCCCACCCGCTGGATGTGGTCTCGCAGTGCTTCATTCTGGATGCTGACAAGCCTGGAGAGATCGACGCAGTAAGGTAGCAGCAGGTCGTCCAACTGTGTTTCCATTGCCAGCAGTTGGGACTCGTCGAACCCGCGGCCCTCCAAGACAAGGTCGATATCCGAGCCACGGCGATAATTGCCCATAGCTCGAGAACCATAGAGTAGAGCACGCTCGATGGTGGGAGAGTTGGCGAACACGGCACGAATTTGATCGATGACCGATTGCGACAGCCCGCAGGTTTCGGGGGTGATGTCAGCCGACATCAGCTAGCGCCTCCATGCGTGTCAGGAAAGCGCCGAAAACAGCCATGTAGCGGGTTGTAATGATCTCGATCAGTTGTTTAGCCGTATTTTCGTCATAGGTGTGCGAAGAGCGATTGCGACTTTTGATGGTATCCATCCAAGTGTCGCCGTCGCTTACCAGACCACGCCGAAACGCTTCGCGGATGGCGTCGCGCGAACCGGTGATGTCGGTGGCGCCCTGATACTCGAAGTAATCCTTCATGACATTCCAGGCGAGTTCCTGAGTAAACTCAAAGGCTTTAATGAGCCCTTGCTGTTCGAGTCTGGACAAGGGCCGTTCTTTGGCCAAGTCCACGGCCTCCCGCAGTTGCTGGAAGGCTCGCCGGTAATTGGCAAAACGCTGTTGCCAGCGGATATCGAACATGGATTCATGAGTCATGTGCTGTCCCTTCTAAAGCTAAAGCGTCGGCCTCCGGTTGGGGGGCGAAAGCCGTTGGGCGTAATGGGTTGCTGGATGGCGCCGCGGGCCTTGATCACGGTGCCGGCCACGCGGCCTCGTCGGGTGGAACGACGATCAAGAGCACGGCTTACGGCGCATATTCCTGCGGGCTTAAGGTGACGGCCGGGGAAGCATCTACCGGCGGGTGGGGGCGACTGAAGTCGCCCCTACAGCCGCGCCGTTGGAATCGCTTTAAGTCCCACTGCTTGCGAGGCGATTTCCGTCAATCCCCTGAGTGTTCTGTTTGCTTGAGCCAGGCTTTGATCTGTTCAGGATCCGTCGCGCGCAGAATGTCGTCCGGCTGCCAAGACAGGGGATGCCGTCGGTGAGTACGCGCAGGAATTCGGGGTCTGTCCTTCGCAGGAACCGGTCGGCACCGGTCAGCCGGGTGCTGGACTCGCTTTGGTCCAGTTCACCAGCACGCAAGTGGCGCGCCTGGTCTTTGAGCCGGCACAGATCATCGGCGATGCTTAGCGTTCAGTTGGAGCCCAAGGGTTCTGGCGCGTCCCTTAGCGCTCGGCCGCAAGCGTCAGCGGTAACGGCGGACGCTCATGGCAATGAGCGACGTCTTCCGCCGGAATCAGGACAGGGGGCTGAGGCGATTCCCAGGAATCAACATCGCGGCTGCGCATGCCTGCAAGACAGCGCAAACCGCTGATCTGTCAACGGTCGTGACGGGGATGTTGCTTCAGCCAGGCTTCGACGAACGCGGGATCAAGACCTTCCAGCCGCNCCTCGGGGCTGAGCCCGCGCAGCCACTCCTCGGGGGTGGGCTCGCGTGGCCACTCATCGGGGGCAAGGCCGCGCCGCCGAAGCGCATCCACCAGGCGATCCAGCAGCGTCCGGATCTCGGGCGCCAGCCCGCGCAGGCGACCCTCTTCCACCAGGCGATCCAGCGCTGTCTTCAGGTACTTGGGATCGC
>NZ_KB902370.1 GCF_000379525.1 Lamprocystis purpurea DSM 4197
ACAACGCGCCGTGGGCGCGTTGCCCCCACCTTGCCCACACTCATTCACCCTTTGCCCACACTGCGCCGCACGGCCGCCGGAGCTGGCTGAGAACGCCTGCGGCGCAACAGCAACAGATCTTTTCTTAATCGCTGCGCGGATGCCGTCTTAACGACCGCTCCGCGGTGGCTGGGGCAGCGCCAAACCGCTGCGATGAACGTCGGCACGACAACTTAAATTCGGGGGAAAACTGTCCTGGACATGGGGTCCACTATACATCTGGCGCCGTTCCTGCTCACCAATCTGCTGCTCGACCCCCTGCGGGCCGCCGCGCCGGCGCGTATCGTCAACGTGGGGACGCGCATCGACACGGCGATGGATTTCCACGATCTGAACTGGGAGCGGCGACCGTACCGGTTGATGCAGGCCTACGGACAATCCAAGCTCGGCAACCTCCACTTCACCTTCGAGTTGGCGCGGCGCCTCGCCGGGAGCGGGGTGACGGCCAACTGCTGTTTCCCCGGTGTCTTCCGCTCCAAACTGGGCGGGACGGACGGCGCCCAAGGGTGGTTCTGGCGGGCGGTCGACCGCTTGGTCGGCTGGGCCTTACCGACCCCCGAGCAGGCGGCACGACGGGTGCTCTATCTGGCCACCGACCCCGCGATGGCCGGCGTCACGGGCGGCTATTACAGCGACCGTAAACCCATTTCGGCCCCCGCCCAGGCCCAGGACCCCGCCGCCAACCAGCGGTTGTGGGAGATCAGCGCGGGGCTGACGCGTCTGGCCTAACGGCTACCTACAAGTTTGAACGATGGCCCTGCCTGGCACTGGATTCCGGCATCCTGCCGGAATGACGGAGGGATCAGCAGGACTTAGACCCGACCAGCCAACACACGCTCGATCCCCGCCACGATCCGCTCCCCCGCCCGCCCATCCCACAACTCGGGTATCGCCCCGCGCGGCCAGGCCCCGGCAAACAGCCGATCGAGCGCCGGCGCCAGTTTTGCCGGATCGGTACCGATCAGCGTATTGGTGCCGATGCGCACCGTCTCCGGCCGCTCGGTGGTATCCCGCAGCGTCATGCAGGGTACGCCCAGCACCGTGGTCTCTTCCGTGATCCCGCCGGAATCCGTGATCACGGCCTTGGCGTGCTTGACGAGGTAATTGAACTCCAGATACGGCTGCGGCTCGATGAGATGCAGGTTCGCCGGCACCGCCGCCAACGCACGCAGGGTCTTGGCGGTCCGAGGATGTACCGGAAAGATGACCGGGAGACCGCGGGTGCCCGCGGCGATCGCCGCCAGCAGCCGCGTCAGCGCATCGCCGGTATCAACGTTGGCGGGCCGGTGCAGGGTCACCACGAAATATTCACCCGCCTGCAACCCCAACGCACGCCACAACGCGGGTGGCTGCAACCGTTCCAGATTGGCCAGCAGGGTGTCGATCATCGTATTGCCGACAAAAAAGATCCGGTCATCACCGACCCCGGCCTGGCGCAGATTCGCGTTTGCAAACGCGCTCGTGGTGAAGAACCAATTGGTGATGGCGTCCGTCACCATCCGATTGATCTCTTCGGGCATGGTCCAGTCGCCGGAACGAATGCCGCCCTCCACGTGCGCGACCGGCACGCACAGCTTCTGCGCCGCGATGGCACAGGCCATGGTCGAGGTCACATCCCCCACTACCAGACACAGCCGGGACGGCGCCGCCAGCAGCAGCCGCTCATAACCGATCATGATCGCCGCCGTCTGCTCGGCCTGGGTGCCCGATCCCACCTCCAGATTCACATCCGGCGCCGGAATGCCCAACTGGACAAAAAAATCGCCCGACAGGCGGGCGTCATAGTGCTGACCGGTGTGCACCAGACGGTATCGCAAGGGTCCGCCCGCGGCTTTCCTGGCCTCCAACGCCCGGATAATAGGCGCGATCTTCATGAAGTTCGGGCGCGCGCCCGCGATGATGTCGATTAGCACGACTGCGGTACCTCGATGGTCACTCGGACTTCGCCTATAGCCTTCGTACCTGATATCCAGACAGACGCTTGGTGTAGGGGCGGGTTTGAANCCCGCCCCTAGCAGCCTGTCGGACTTAGCCCCGAGGATTAGGGTATGAGTCAACATCAAGGCTTTTTGTTGCTCCACAATCTAACGTAAGGTGATTTCCGCGAAAAATCCAACCCGTAGGAGCCCGCTTGCGGGCGACCGGTGGGGGCACAATGACGCATCCAACCCGTAGGAGCCCGCTTGCGGGCGACCGGTGGGGCACAATGACGCATCCAACCCGTAGGAGCCCGCTTGCGGGCGACGGGTGGGGCACAATGACGCATCCAACCCGTAGGAGCCCGCTTGCGGGCGACCGGTGGGGGCACAATGACGCGATTCCGGCAGGTCACGTCGCCCGCAAGCGGGCTCCTACGGAGCTTGATTCTTGATAGCGTCTTATTCGGAAATCGCCTAAAGTCCGACAGGCTGCTAGGTCCAGTTATCACGTCCGACGGCCATAAAACCTCCAGTGAGCCGCGCTGAAGGCACAGGCCGGAACGCTGATCATGGCCCGCTCAGCGCCCCAGCCAAGACCCCACCCACTCCTTCATGGCCCGCCCACTGCCGTCGAGCGCACCGGTGTCGGGTAACCAGATCTGCCATGCCGCGGGTCGACGCGCTTCATGGTCCGTAGCGGCCGGGAAGACCTGAATCCCTTCGGCCGCAAACAAGCCCAAGGCACGCTGCATGTGCAGCGCCGAGGTCACCAACACCATCGAGTCGATGCCCCGCGCACGCAACAGGGCGACGGAAAAGCGCGCGTTCTCGCGCGTATTCCGGCTCTGCTCTTCCAGCACCATCGCGCGCTCCGGGACCCCGAGCGCACTCAGCAGCCGGCGCATGGCCGCGGCCTCCGACGTCAGACTGACGGCAGGATCACCACCCCCGCTCAACACCAGCAGCGGCGCCTTGCCGGCGTGGTAAAGCTGCGCGGCGTACCAGATCCGATCGGCCGCCGCACCGAGATCCGGTGCGTCATCCGGTCGCTGGGGCGGACTGATTCCGCCGCCCAACACCACCAGCGCCGGCGCGCTCGGCACCGCGTGCAGCGGCACCATCGGATACGCCGCTTCGAGTTGTCCCCTCAGCCAGTTGCTGGGTACCGGCAACGACCACACCCACAGCCACACCAAGGCCATACCGCCGAGCACCAGCGCCAAACGCCGTTTGCCAAAGAGGCCGGACAGCCAGGCCAGCACCCCCAGCACCAAGGCCGTCCCCAGCGGGGAAACCACTGCGATCACCAGCTTGGAAAGCATCATCGAACACCACCACGGCCATCAAACCCCGGACGGCGATCAGGCCTCGCGCACTGGAGGTCGCGGCTTACCGTGAAAGTCGCCGCAAACATCTGTGAAAAACCGGCCGCGCCGCCCCCTACGGCTCCTCCGTCGCGTCCCGCCCCTGCCAAAACTGCGGCACCTTCGACAGATTCTTCCATGCCAAGGCCCCCACCCCGCCCATCCCGTTCACCCGCAGCGCCTGGTAATCCTCCCACGATTTGCGCAGGATATGACGCAGCGAACGGTTGCTCGCCCCGCCCACCCGCATGCGCACCAGCACCTGCGGCAGATACTCCACCCGCCCCGTCAGCCGACTGAGCACCCGCAGCATCAGGTCATAATCCGCCGCAATCTGATAGCGCGTATCGAAGACCCCATGACGCTCATACAGTGCGCGGCGCAGATACAGCGTCGGATGCGGCGGCATCCAGCCCAGCCGCAGCCGCTCCGGCCGATAGGCACCCGCGCGCCAATGGCGGATCACCCGTTGCGTATCCGCCTTGGCCACATACACCAAATCCCCATACACCGCATCCACCGCCGGATCGGCAAAGGCCGCGGCAATCCGCGCCAGCACCTCCGAATCCGCATAGAGATCGTCGGCGTGCAACAACCCCACCACCTCTCCACTGGCCCGCGCAATCCCCTTGTTCAGCGCATCGTAGATCCCGCCGTCCGGCTCGCTCACCAGCACCGCGAGCGCCGCCCGCTGGGCCTCGATCACCGCCAAGGTCCCGTCCGTGCTGCCACCGTCGATCAGGATGTGTTCGCGCGCCGCGTGCGACTGGCCGGCCACCGAGGCCAGGCAGTCGCCCACCGTCCCGGCGCAGTTCCAAGTTGCCGTGATAATCGAAATCTTCATAAACGCCGACCGCCATCCGCACGCCAACAACAAGAAAACCGGGCTTTAGCCCGGTTGTGTCACCTCAAGCCCCGTGCCGGCGCTAGCGTCGGCAACCGGGTCAAACTTGATCGTCACTCCGCCCCCCTCTCGCTTCATTCATCACGCCCTTCATCCAGACCCTCGCGTTTCCATTGTTCGGTCCAGGTCTCATAACGTTCGGCGAGCATGCCGCGTACCTCGTGTAAGTCATTCATGGAGTCGATGGCTACCCCCGGCAGGCGCCGCGGCAGAAACACGCGGCTGATCCAGACCGCAAAGGCACGCCGCAGGCTGGTCTGTTCCGGGGCTTGCAGGATAAGGTCCTGGTAGAGGAGGCCGACGTAGGTCTGGATGCGCACCGCCATCCAGGCGTCGATGGTAGATTGAAATTCAAGCAGGAGATAGAGATAGAGCCAGTCAGGACCCCAACGGACCCGCCAGATCAGGTCATCGCTACGGTCGCGCAGATCGTCGCTAACATAGCTGCCGCTGCATTTTTCCAGGCTGCCCAGGTCCAACTGGTCGATCCAGTCGCCGGGAACCACATGTCGCAACAGGTCGCGCACTATGGCAACGTGGGAGTAGGGCAGTTTGTAGCCGCTGTCGTGGCCGGGGGCACGGGGCCGACGGTGGCGCTGGCGCGGGTGGCGCTTGGTCATGGACGTGTTGGGTGATGGATGAGGCGTTTGGGAATGCGGGCGCGTCGCCTTAGATGATTTCCAGGAAAATAGCTACCCCGAACCGCGATCTCCGTCGTCCCGGCACGCTGCCGGGACCCAGTGCCAAAGACGGTAACCCTCAGCCAGCACAACGCTTACGGTTCAACAATGGCCCGGCCCAACCCTAGATTCCGCCATCAAAGCCGTGATGACGCGCCACGCATCACCCAGCGCCGTCCTCCGGACCGATCAGGGTCAGCAGACTGTCGGCATCGAAGATCCCGTCGAGCCAGGCATCCAGTTGCTCCACCGGCGCCGCGTGGATGCGCCGCTGCGCCCACTCCGGCACAACGCCGAAGCGATGGCCAGTTGGCGTTTCAGCGCGCTGGCCTTTCCCTCGACCTTACCTTCAGTCTTACCCTCCTCAAAGATCGACTGATAGGCCCGNGTCTCTTGGATCGGTGTCACCAGATTCAATATGGCCCACATCTCCCTCGCGGTCAGCCCGCGAAATCGTTCAAGCACCCCGATACCGATCACATAGGTTATACCAGGCACCGGCCGCGTACTGCCCCTGGAATTCGACCGCCGGCATGACGGCCGCCCGGACCGAAGCGCATGCACCCTCGACCGGTCAATGCCCCGTACGCTTAAGCCACGCTTTGACCTGTTCGGGGTCCAACCCGCGTAAACGCTCCTCGGCTTCCAACCCACGCAAACGCTCCTCCGGGTCCAGCCCACGCAAACGCTCCTCCGGGTCTAACCTACGCAAGATCTCCTCCGTGTCCAACCCACGCAAACGGTCCGCAACATCCATCCGCTCCAGCAGCGCTTGGCGATCTTCCAGGCTGAGCGCGTGAAAATCGTCGATGAGCATTCGATACGTTTCAAGTTTGAAGTCTTCGAGCGTATAAGCCATGTCGGGCAGCTCCAGTTGATGGACGTTCGCCAGATGATAGCGCAGCAGGTGTGCCGACAGGTTGCGTGGTCGATAGTGCGCCAACCCATAGCGGATTCGATCCAGATGGCTGGCGAACAGTTCCCACGGGGCGTTGCGCGGGTGCTTGGCCAGGGCGTTCAGGACGATCACACGGATGCGGCGACTGCCCCAGTCGAGATCGTACACGCCCGGCCGGTCCGTGGGGTGCTGGGCACCCGGCGCCAGTTGACCGAACAGTTTGGTGGGATGGCGGGTGGCGACCGCATAGAGGCGAAAGGCCGCCTCCGGCAGCAGCCGATTGGCGGCTGGGGACGGTTCCTGGTTGGCGGGAGGCTCACCCGCGGACGGGCCGCTGAGCGCCTGGATGGAGGCGAGTTTGCGATAGGTGACGTAGTGGCCGATCAGCTCTTCCATCGCCCAGCCATCCAACGCTTCCTGTTTGGATTTAAAGCTGAGCACGTTGTGGGCGGTGAGGTTCTCCAGCCCGTCGGGGAGTTCCCCCAGCGCCGCCGCATCGGTGACCGCCGCCGCGCCAGGCAGCCGTTCGATAATCAGCACATCCAGCCGCTGGCTCTTGAGCGCCAACTCTTTTTCCAGCTCCACGCGCCAGGGCCGGCCGGTGAACAGGTCGGTCAAGGCGATGCCGAAGAGGCGATGCCAGGGGGTGAGATCACGCATCCGCCCAGCATACCGCATCACCCGTCGTCCCGGCAGGAGGCCGGGAGCCAGGGGTGCGATCCAAAGTGATGTGGTCGCAGATGCGCGTAGGATGGGCAGAGCGAGAGCGATGCCCATCCGGTCACCGCGGCGCTTGAGGATGGGCATCGCTCTCGCTCTGCCCATCCTACCGAGAGGGCTGGCCCCATCAGTTCTGATCACACCCGGGACCCAGTGCCACGGACGGTAACCCGCAGCCGGCACCCCGCCCACGTACGACCAATAACCCCAGCCAAACAATAAATTCCGCCATCCAACCCGCAGTGACGACCAAGCGCTTCGTCAGCGCAGACCAATCTCCAAACCCCAAAAACCAAAAAACCGGGCCTAAGCCCGGTTCTGTCACGGCAAACCCCATGCCGGCATGAGCGCCGGCAACCAGGTCAACCGCAAACCGCCTGCGACCGCCGCAGCAACGCATCGAAATACCCAATCGTCGGCTTCAACCCATCCCGCAACGCCATCGTCGGCTCCCACCCGAGCCGCGCGCGGGCCAAGCCGATGTCCGGTTTCCGCTGCCTGGGATCGTCCTGCGGCAACGCCTCATGGACAAGCGCCGAGCGCGAGCCGGTCAACTCCAGGATGGTCTCGTCCAACGCGATCATGGTGAACTCGCCGGATTGGTTCTCCACTGTTGAGTCAATGTTACCGTCCCCGCCAGCACATTGAAAAGGCTCGGAGAGCCTCACGACATTCTTGGGTCGGCCACGCGTTTAGAACGCGCCTCTGGATCGATTCTGGATCTCCCAGGTCGTGCTTCTGAGGATCCTGGAGAGCGCCGCGTGCAGGGGATCGTCTTCCCGAACCTCAGCTCTTGCCTTCTTAGACAGCTCCATCGTTTTCCAAAGCAGACCCCAAGGAAGCTCCTTGTACTGGGTGTCGATCACCGTATCCAGTTCCTCGATCGTCGTACGATCCAGCGGGCGCTTGCGTAGCCCTTTCGCGAGCCGGCGCTGATGAGCAAATTTGCCGTAGATCAATAACATCAAGACCTCCTTTCACTCAAAATGTCGGCCGCCGTTCGTGTCGTCCCGGCCACCGAAGGTCAGCCTACTGCGAACCCGGATCCTAATCCATCCCCGCCGCTGTCAGCTTAGGCACGCGCGCCGCCCGCAGGGTTCCGGCCGACGACGATGCACCACCGCTCTGCCCGCCCCTGGATTCCGGCATCCATGCCGGAATGACGAACCGCGCGGTCAACCGCGATGTCCGTCGTCCCGGCATGGATGCCGGGACCCAGTGCCAAGGACGGTAACCCTCAGCCAGCACACCGCCCACATTCGATCAATAACCCTCTCCTGGCCCTGGATTCCGCCATCCAAGCCAGCATGACGCGCCAAGCAGCGCAAGAAAATCGTTCCAGATCCGCGTGAATCACCGTCACCGACCTGCTCCGTCCAATGCACTCCAATCCAGCTCCAGACGGCACCCAGACCCGATGAGCGTTAACTCCAGACAGGGGGTCGGCACCGAGCACCCGAACCCCGGATGCCAGACAGTCGGCACCAGGCGGACCTGGCCGCCGCCGAGCGACCAGCGAACAACCTGCCCGCCCGGCAGGTGCAAACGTCCCTGCCCACCCTCACCCCCGATCTCGGCCGCAATCTCAGGATGCAGATGAAAGCGGGCGATGGCCACGCCGAACACACCATCGATCACATCGGTCACCGCGAACCGACCAGACGTCAGCTCCCAGGTGCGCCGATGGATCGGCCGCCCCGGCAGGCGGCGATAGCCGTCGTGTGCGGCCGTGACCCGCAGCGAACCATCCAACACCGGGCAGTCGCCGGCTTCCGCGCCCTGATCCGCCCGCGGGTCCCGCCCGCGCGAGGCCCCGAGATCGCACGCGGGCACCGGCTCCACCAGCACATCCAAGGGCCGCGCCCGCCGTGCGACGCGAAAACCGCCCCAGACCTCGCTCGAATCCGCACCGTCGAGCTGCACCGTGCTGTGCGCCGCGGTGCCCCGCTCGGCCAGCCGCTCCGGACCGCTGCCGTAGCACGAGGTCCCGCCATTGACGATCACCCGCTGCCCGAACAGCGACAACTCGAACGACAGCGAATCGGCGTGCGCATGCCCCGGCAGATAATCCGGGCCAATCGGCGCCACATCCAGCAGCGCCACCGCGGAACCCGCTTCCAGACGAACATAGCCGGAATGACTGAGCCAGACCACGGGAGCCCGAGCGCGCTGCAACCTGGGCGCACTTGAAGTCGCGGCGACCTCGAGACCCAACCGCCCGCCATAATCGACCAACTGCGCCAGTGTCGGCGCAATCCCCATCGCGGCGTCGTTGAAGAAACTGATTTCACCATCGGGGTGGCACATGACTCTAAGCCAGTGCGCCATCGCCCGCGCACAATCACGATAGAACGCCGACAACTCAGGCGCGGCCGTCTCCGGATAGGCACCCGCCAGGTTGATCAGATCCAGCACGTCCTCGTACAGGATGGCGTGATACATGGGACTGCGCTCAAAGTGCCCACCATCCGGCAGAATCTGCTCGCGCAACTCCCGCACCAGCAGCCGCTGCCCCAAGGCACGCCAGGTCCCGGCCGTCGGCCCAACGAAAAAGGCCCCGGCGAAAACCAGGGCCTTGGCATTGGCGAACAAATGATTGCCGAGCAGATGATACTCCAGACGCCGACGCAGCCAGCCGGCCTGCATCGCCAGGCTCCGCAGGCACTCGGGCGGCAGCGCATTGCCCGCCAGCGCCCACTTGATCCAGTTGACGATGCGCAGCGACGTCGGATAAGGCTCCCAGCCGTTGCCGACACCCGGCGGATTCTCCGCCACCCAGCGCCGCAGCAACGCCTGCTGCCGATCGGCCCGTGCCGCCGCATCCGCCGCATTCAGATCATCAAAATAGTGCAGGTTATACAGCCAGAGCTTGTCGCAGGCCGGATCGTTCCAGGCCCCAGGGCCAACCACCGTCCGTGTGACATTTAGAAAACGGAAGCACTCCGGCCCCAGCATCGACATCGGCCGCACCACCGGCGCAACCCAATTTGGCTCCGGCCGCCGCAGCGCTGGGGCCGGGCGCTCGACCGGGCGCGGTCGCGGCAGCCGAAACCACAGCCGACCATAGAACTGCACCGGGCGCAGATAGCGCAGCGTGTGCCAATATCTCAGAACGCGCATCATGCAGTCAGGCTTTCAGTTTTAATGGGTTGGACACCTGTCGCCGCGATCCGGCAATACCCTCCAGCACCCCCAACATCCCCCGTGCCAACGCCGTACGGTCATAGCGCGGCGCGGCCTCCAGGCAGTGCGCACGCAGGTGTTGGTAGAGGGCGTGATCCTCGGCCAGGCGCAGCACACCCGCGCACAGGGCCTCGGCATTCTCCGGCTCGAAGACCAGGCCCACGTCGTCACGTTCCACGATGTCAGCAGACTCACCCGCCACGCCGTGCAATACCGGGATCCCCATGGCCATACATTCGAACAGCTTCGAGGGAATCACCTGAGTAAAGTTGTCGCACTTCTTCAGATGGATGATCGAGACATCCAGCAACGACCAGTAATGCGGCACCTCAGACTTCGGCACCGTATCCAGAAATAACACGTTGTCCAGACCCTCTTGCTCGGCGATCACCTTCAACGCCTGCTTGCGCGCACCATCCCCCAACAGCACGAAGCGCACCCTGGCACCCTCCGGATGCGCACGCATCAGTGCCGCCGTCTCCAACACCGTCTCCAATGCGTGCGCCATTCCATGCGTACCGATATAGCCGGCGACGAACTTATCCGCCAGTCCAAGCCGTTCGGCCAACTCCGGATCGCGAACCATCGGAGCAAAGCGGGTCAGGTCGACGCCGTTGGTGACGACATGAATCTTGTCGCCATCGATCCCGCGCGCGACCAGATTGCGCCGGAACGACTCGGTCACCGCCACCACCGCCGTCGCCCGCCGGTAGAGAAACAGCTCCAGACGCTCCATCAACCGCAGCGCCGCGGAATCCGACATCGCCCCCACCGTCTTGATCGACTCCGGCCAGAGATCGCGCAACTCGAACACGAACGGCCGCCGGCGGAAAACCGACAGCATCCAGGCCGCGCAATTGGTGAAGAACTGTGGCGAAGTACCCACGATCACATCCGGCCGGTGCTGCACCAACCCGGCCAGAAACCCGGTGACCATAAAAGACAGATAATCGAGCGTCCGCTTGGCGAAACCCGCGTTCGCCGTGATGTAGGTCCAGACTCGCACCACCTCGATACCGTCCATCATCTCGAGCTGCCACAGCCGGTTGCGGTAGCCCGGAAAGACCTTGCCGGACGGAAAATTCGGCGCACCGGTAATCACCGTCACGCGATGCCCCGCCCGGACCCACTCCCGGCAATGTTCGAAGGTACGCGAGGCCGGCGCGTTCACCTCCGGCGAAAAGTTATCGCTTAGGAACAAAATGTGCACAGAAATTCCTTTGAAACCATCGTTTCTTGTTTATTAATTATGGTATTAGCTGAGCCTGATCGGCAGCGTTGCCATTCCTGGCACTGGATTCCGGCATCCATGCCGGAATGACGGACCGC
>NZ_KB902371.1 GCF_000379525.1 Lamprocystis purpurea DSM 4197
GCTCCAGTGGCTTCTGTTTCTATCAGCTGTCCCTCCTGTTCAGCTACTGACGGGGTGGTGCGTAACGGCAAAAGCACCGCCGGACATCAGCGCTAGCGGAGTGTATACTGGCTTACTATGTTGGCACTGATGAGGGTGTCAGTGAAGTGCTTCATGTGGCAGGAGAAAAAAGGCTGCACCGGTGCGTCAGCAGAATATGTGATACAGGATATATTCCGCTTCCTCGCTCACTGACTCGCTACGCTCGGTCGTTCGACTGCGGCGAGCGGAAATGGCTTACGAACGGGGCGGAGATTTCCTGGAAGATGCCAGGAAGATACTTAACAGGGAAGTGAGAGGGCCGCGGCAAAGCCGTTTTTCCATAGGCTCCGCCCCCCTGACAAGCATCACGAAATCTGACGCTCAAATCAGTGGTGGCGAAACCCGACAGGACTATAAAGATACCAGGCGTTTCCCCCTGGCGGCTCCCTCGTGCGCTCTCCTGTTCCTGCCTTTCGGTTTACCGGTGTCATTCCGCTGTTATGGCCGCGTTTGTCTCATTCCACGCCTGACACTCAGTTCCGGGTAGGCAGTTCGCTCCAAGCTGGACTGTATGCACGAACCCCCCGTTCAGTCCGACCGCTGCGCCTTATCCGGTAACTATCGTCTTGAGTCCAACCCGGAAAGACATGCAAAAGCACCACTGGCAGCAGCCACTGGTAATTGATTTAGAGGAGTTAGTCTTGAAGTCATGCGCCGGTTAAGGCTAAACTGAAAGGACAAGTTTTGGTGACTGCGCTCCTCCAAGCCAGTTACCTCGGTTCAAAGAGTTGGTAGCTCAGAGAACCTTCGAAAAACCGCCCTGCAAGGCGGTTTTTTCGTTTTCAGAGCAAGAGATTACGCGCAGACCAAAACGATCTCAAGAAGATCATCTTATTAATCAGATAAAATATTTCTAGATTTCAGTGCAATTTATCTCTTCAAATGTAGCACCTGAAGTCAGCCCCATACGATATAAGTTGTAATTCTCATGTTTGACAGCTTATCATCGATAAGCTTTAATGCGGTAGTTTATCACAGTTAAATTGCTAACGCAGTCAGGCACCGTGTATGAAATCTAACAATGCGCTCATCGTCATCCTCGGCACCGTCACCCTGGATGCTGTAGGCATAGGCTTGGTTATGCCGGTACTGCCGGGCCTCTTGCGGGATATCGTCCATTCCGACAGCATCGCCAGTCACTATGGCGTGCTGCTAGCGCTATATGCGTTGATGCAATTTCTATGCGCACCCGTTCTCGGAGCACTGTCCGACCGCTTTGGCCGCCGCCCAGTCCTGCTCGCTTCGCTACTTGGAGCCACTATCGACTACGCGATCATGGCGACCACACCCGTCCTGTGGATCTAAAGGCACAGCGTCTCATGCTTCGCACAATGTAAAACTGCTTCAGAACCTGGCGAGAGCTATCCGCGCGGTCTACGGTTAACTGATACTAAAAGACAATTCAGCGGGTAACCTTGCAATGGTGAGTGGCAGTAAAGCGGGCGTTTCGCCTCATCGCGAAATAGAAGTAATGAGACAATCCATTGACGATCACCTGGCTGGCCTGTTACCTGAAACCGACAGCCAGGATATCGTCAGCCTTGCGATGCGTGAAGGCGTCATGGCACCCGGTAAACGGATCCGTCCGCTGCTGATGCTGCTGGCCGCCCGCGACCTCCGCTACCAGGGCAGTATGCCTACGCTGCTCGATCTCGCCTGCGCCGTTGAACTGACCCATACCGCGTCGCTGATGCTCGACGACATGCCCTGCATGGACAACGCCGAGCTGCGCCGCGGTCAGCCCACTACCCACAAAAAATTTGGTGAGAGCGTGGCGATCCTTGCCTCCGTTGGGCTGCTCTCTAAAGCCTTTGGTCTGATCGCCGCCACCGGCGATCTGCCGGGGGAGAGGCGTGCCCAGGCGGTCAACGAGCTCTCTACCGCCGTGGGCGTGCAGGGCCTGGTACTGGGGCAGTTTCGCGATCTTAACGATGCCGCCCTCGACCGTACCCCTGACGCTATCCTCAGCACCAACCACCTCAAGACCGGCATTCTGTTCAGCGCGATGCTGCAGATCGTCGCCATTGCTTCCGCCTCGTCGCCGAGCACGCGAGAGACGCTGCACGCCTTCGCCCTCGACTTCGGCCAGGCGTTTCAACTGCTGGACGATCTGCGTGACGATCACCCGGAAACCGGTAAAGATCGCAATAAGGACGCGGGAAAATCGACGCTGGTCAACCGGCTGGGCGCAGACGCGGCCCGGCAAAAGCTGCGCGAGCATATTGATTCCGCCGACAAACACCTCACTTTTGCCTGTCCGCAGGGCGGCGCCATCCGACAGTTTATGCATCTGTGGTTTGGCCATCACCTTGCCGACTGGTCACCGGTCATGAAAATCGCCTGATACCGCCCTTTTGGGTTCAAGCAGTACATAACGATGGAACCACATTACAGGAGTAGTGATGAATGAAGGACGAGCGCCTTGTTCAGCGTAAGAACGATCATCTGGATATCGTTCTCGACCCCCGTCGCGCCGTAACTCAGGCTAGCGCAGGTTTTGAGCGCTGGCGCTTTACCCACTGCGCCCTGCCAGAGCTGAATTTTAGCGACATCACGCTGGAAACCACCTTCCTGAATCGGCAGCTACAGGCTCCGCTGCTGATCAGCTCCATGACCGGCGGCGTTGAGCGCTCGCGCCATATCAACCGCCACCTCGCCGAGGCGGCGCAGGTGCTAAAAATTGCGATGGGGGTGGGCTCCCAGCGCGTCGCCATTGAGAGCGACGCGGGCTTAGGGCTGGATAAAACCCTGCGGCAGCTGGCTCCGGACGTGCCGCTGCTGGCGAACCTCGGCGCGGCGCAGCTGACCGGCAGAAAAGGTATTGATTACGCCCGACGGGCCGTGGAGATGATCGAGGCGGATGCGCTGATTGTGCACCTAAACCCGCTGCAGGAGGCGCTACAGCCCGGCGGCGATCGCGACTGGCGCGGACGGCTGGCGGCTATTGAAACTCTGGTCCGCGAGCTGCCCGTTCCGCTGGTGGTGAAAGAGGTGGGAGCCGGTATCTCCCGAACCGTGGCCGGGCAGCTGATCGATGCCGGCGTTACCGTGATTGACGTCGCGGGCGCGGGCGGCACCAGCTGGGCCGCCGTTGAAGGCGAGCGGGCGGCCACCGAGCAGCAGCGCAGCGTGGCCAACGTCTTTGCCGACTGGGGGATCCCCACCGCTGAGGCGCTGGTTGACATTGCCGAGGCCTGGCCGCAGATGCCCCTTATTGCCTCGGGAATGCGGGCTGGGCTATTTCACCCTACCACTGGCTATTCGCTGCCGCTGGCGGTGGCCCTTGCCGACGCGATTGCCGACAGCCCGCGGCTGGGCAGCGTTCCGCTCTATCAGCTCACCCGGCAGTTTGCCGAACGCCACTGGCGCAGGCAGGGATTCTTCCGCCTGCTGAACCGGATGCTTTTCCTGGCCGGGCGCGAGGAGAACCGCTGGCGGGTGATGCAGCGCTTTTATGGGCTGCCGGAGCCCACCGTAGAGCGCTTTTACGCCGGTCGGCTCTCTCTCTTTGATAAGGCCCGCATTTTGACGGGCAAGCCACCGGTTCCGCTGGGCGAAGCCTGGCGGGCGGCGCTGAACCATTTTCCTGACAGACGAGATAAAGGATGAAAAAAACCGTTGTGATTGGCGCAGGCTTTGGTGGCCTGGCGCTGGCGATTCGCCTGCAGGCGGCAGGGATCCCAACCGTACTGCTGGAGCAGCGGGACAAGCCCGGCGGTCGGGCCTACGTCTGGCATGACCAGGGCTTTACCTTTGACGCCGGGCCGACGGTGATCACCGATCCTACCGCGCTTGAGGCGCTGTTCACCCTGGCCGGCAGGCGCATGGAGGATTACGTCAGGCTGCTGCCGGTAAAACCCTTCTACCGACTCTGCTGGGAGTCCGGGAAGACCCTCGACTATGCTAACGACAGCGCCGAGCTTGAGGCGCAGATTACCCAGTTCAACCCCCGCGACGTCGAGGGCTACCGGCGCTTTCTGGCTTACTCCCAGGCGGTATTCCAGGAGGGATATTTGCGCCTCGGCAGCGTGCCGTTCCTCTCTTTTCGCGACATGCTGCGCGCCGGGCCGCAGCTGCTTAAGCTCCAGGCGTGGCAGAGCGTCTACCAGTCGGTTTCGCGCTTTATTGAGGATGAGCATCTGCGGCAGGCCTTCTCGTTCCACTCCCTGCTGGTAGGCGGCAACCCCTTCACCACCTCGTCCATCTACACCCTGATCCACGCCCTTGAGCGGGAGTGGGGGGTCTGGTTCCCTGAGGGCGGCACCGGGGCGCTGGTGAACGGCATGGTGAAGCTGTTTACCGATCTGGGCGGGGAGATCGAACTCAACGCCCGGGTCGAAGAGCTGGTGGTGGCCGATAACCGCGTAAGCCAGGTCCGGCTGGCGGATGGTCGGATCTTTGACACCGACGCCGTAGCCTCGAACGCTGACGTGGTGAACACCTATAAAAAGCTGCTCGGCCACCATCCGGTGGGGCAGAAGCGGGCGGCAGCGCTGGAGCGCAAGAGCATGAGCAACTCGCTGTTTGTGCTCTACTTCGGCCTGAACCAGCCTCATTCCCAGCTGGCGCACCATACCATCTGTTTTGGTCCCCGCTACCGGGAGCTGATCGACGAGATCTTTACCGGCAGCGCGCTGGCGGATGACTTCTCGCTCTACCTGCACTCGCCCTGCGTGACCGATCCCTCGCTCGCGCCTCCCGGCTGCGCCAGCTTCTACGTGCTGGCCCCGGTGCCGCATCTTGGCAACGCGCCGCTGGACTGGGCGCAGGAGGGGCCGAAGCTGCGCGACCGCATCTTTGACTACCTTGAAGAGCGCTATATGCCCGGCCTGCGTAGCCAGCTGGTGACCCAGCGGATCTTTACCCCGGCAGACTTCCACGACACGCTGGATGCGCATCTGGGATCGGCCTTCTCCATCGAGCCGCTGCTGACCCAAAGCGCCTGGTTCCGCCCGCACAACCGCGACAGCGACATTGCCAACCTCTACCTGGTGGGCGCAGGTACTCACCCTGGGGCGGGCATTCCTGGCGTAGTGGCCTCGGCGAAAGCCACCGCCAGCCTGATGATTGAGGATCTGCAATGAGCCAACCGCCGCTGCTTGACCACGCCACGCAGACCATGGCCAACGGCTCGAAAAGTTTTGCCACCGCTGCGAAGCTGTTCGACCCGGCCACCCGCCGTAGCGTGCTGATGCTCTACACCTGGTGCCGCCACTGCGATGACGTCATTGACGACCAGACCCACGGCTTCGCCAGCGAGGCCGCGGCGGAGGAGGAGGCCACCCAGCGCCTGGCCCGGCTGCGCACGCTGACCCTGGCGGCGTTTGAAGGGGCCGAGATGCAGGATCCGGCCTTCGCTGCCTTTCAGGAGGTGGCGCTGACCCACGGTATTACGCCCCGCATGGCGCTCGATCACCTCGACGGCTTTGCGATGGACGTGGCTCAGACCCGCTATGTCACCTTTGAGGATACGCTGCGCTACTGCTATCACGTGGCGGGCGTGGTGGGTCTGATGATGGCCAGGGTGATGGGCGTGCGGGATGAGCGGGTGCTGGATCGCGCCTGCGATCTGGGGCTGGCCTTCCAGCTGACGAATATCGCCCGGGATATTATTGACGATGCGGCTATTGACCGCTGCTATCTGCCCGCCGAGTGGCTGCAGGATGCCGGGCTGACCCCGGAGAACTATGCCGCGCGGGAGAATCGGGCCGCGCTGGCGCGGGTGGCGGAGCGGCTTATTGATGCCGCAGAGCCGTACTACATCTCCTCCCAGGCCGGGCTACACGATCTGCCGCCGCGCTGCGCCTGGGCGATCGCCACCGCCCGCAGCGTCTACCGGGAGATCGGTATTAAGGTAAAAGCGGCGGGAGGCAGCGCCTGGGATCGCCGCCAGCACACCAGCAAAGGTGAAAAAATTGCCATGCTGATGGCGGCACCGGGGCAGGTTATTCGGGCGAAGACGACGAGGGTGACGCCGCGTCCGGCCGGTCTTTGGCAGCGTCCCGTTTAGGCGGGCGGCCATGACGTTCACGCAGGATCGCCTGTAGGTCGGCAGGCTTGCGGGCGTAAATAAAACCGAAGGAGACGCAGCCCTCCCGGCCGCGCACCGCGTGGTGCAGGCGGTGGGCGACGTAGAGCCGCTTCAGGTAGCCCCGGCGCGGGATCCCGCCTCGCCGTGCTGTCCGGTCTCAACCTGATCCGCCAGAATCGAGCCAACGGGATCGGCCAGCACGAATTCGGTATGCGGAGAGTGTTTGGCAAACCATGCCTGCAAGCCACCCAGCGTGCCGCCGGAGCCAACGCCTACTACCACGGCATCAACCCTGCCTGCCAGCTGGTCGAACAGCTCCGGTGCGGTGGTGGTGGCGTGCGCCAGCGGGTTGGCCGGGTTAGAGAACTGATCAATATAGTAAGCACCCGGCGTCTCCTCTGCCAGGCGGCGGGCGTAGTCCTGATAGTACTCCGGGTGGCCCTTTGTCACGTCGGAGCGGGTCAGGCGCACATCAACACCCAGCGCACGCAGGTGGTAGATCCTCTACGCCGGACGCATCGTGGCCGGCATCACCGGCGCCACAGGTGCGGTTGCTGGCGCCTATATCGCCGACATCACCGATGGGGAAGATCGGGCTCGCCACTTCGGGCTCATGAGCGCTTGTTTCGGCGTGGGTATGGTGGCAGGCCCCGTGGCCGGGGGACTGTTGGGCGCCATCTCCTTGCATGCACCATTCCTTGCGGCGGCGGTGCTCAACGGCCTCAACCTACTACTGGGCTGCTTCCTAATGCAGGAGTCGCATAAGGGAGAGCGTCGACCGATGCCCTTGAGAGCCTTCAACCCAGTCAGCTCCTTCCGGTGGGCGCGGGGCATGACTATCGTCGCCGCACTTATGACTGTCTTCTTTATCATGCAACTCGTAGGACAGGTGCCGGCAGCGCTCTGGGTCATTTTCGGCGAGGACCGCTTTCGCTGGAGCGCGACGATGATCGGCCTGTCGCTTGCGGTATTCGGAATCTTGCACGCCCTCGCTCAAGCCTTCGTCACTGGTCCCGCCACCAAACGTTTCGGCGAGAAGCAGGCCATTATCGCCGGCATGGCGGCCGACGCGCTGGGCTACGTCTTGCTGGCGTTCGCGACGCGAGGCTGGATGGCCTTCCCCATTATGATTCTTCTCGCTTCCGGCGGCATCGGGATGCCCGCGTTGCAGGCCATGCTGTCCAGGCAGGTAGATGACGACCATCAGGGACAGCTTCAAGGATCGCTCGCGGCTCTTACCAGCCTAACTTCGATCATTGGACCGCTGATCGTCACGGCGATTTATGCCGCCTCGGCGAGCACATGGAACGGGTTGGCATGGATTGTAGGCGCCGCCCTATACCTTGTCTGCCTCCCCGCGTTGCGTCGCGGTGCATGGAGCCGGGCCACCTCGACCTGAATGGAAGCCGGCGGCACCTCGCTAACGGATTCACCACTCCAAGAATTGGAGCCAATCAATTCTTGCGGAGAACTGTGAATGCGCAAACCAACCCTTGGCAGAACATATCCATCGCGTCCGCCATCTCCAGCAGCCGCACGCGGCGCATCTCGGGCAGCGTTGGGTCCTGGCCACGGGTGCGCATGATCGTGCTCCTGTCGTTGAGGACCCGGCTAGGCTGGCGGGGTTGCCTTACTGGTTAGCAGAATGAATCACCGATACGCGAGCGAACGTGAAGCGACTGCTGCTGCAAAACGTCTGCGACCTGAGCAACAACATGAATGGTCTTCGGTTTCCGTGTTTCGTAAAGTCTGGAAACGCGGAAGTCCCCTACGTGCTGCTGAAGTTGCCCGCAACAGAGAGTGGAACCAACCGGTGATACCACGATACTATGACTGAGAGTCAACGCCATGAGCGGCCTCATTTCTTATTCTGAGTTACAACAGTCCGCACCGCTGCCGGTAGCTCCTTCCGGTGGGCGCGGGGCATGACTATCGTCGCCGCACTTATGACTGTCTTCTTTATCATGCAACTCGTAGGACAGGTGCCGGCAGCGCCCAACAGTCCCCCGGCCACGGGGCCTGCCACCATACCCACGCCGAAACAAGCGCCCTGCACCATTATGTTCCGGATCTGCATCGCAGGATGCTGCTGGCTACCCTGTGGAACACCTACATCTGTATTAACGAAGCGCTAACCGTTTTTATCAGGCTCTGGGAGGCAGAATAAATGATCATATCGTCAATTATTACCTCCACGGGGAGAGCCTGAGCAAACTGGCCTCAGGCATTTGAGAAGCACACGGTCACACTGCTTCCGGTAGTCAATAAACCGGTAAACCAGCAATAGACATAAGCGGCTATTTAACGACCCTGCCCTGAACCGACGACCGGGTCGAATTTGCTTTCGAATTTCTGCCATTCATCCGCTTATTATCACTTATTCAGGCGTAGCAACCAGGCGTTTAAGGGCACCAATAACTGCCTTAAAAAAATTACGCCCCGCCCTGCCACTCATCGCAGTACTGTTGTAATTCATTAAGCATTCTGCCGACATGGAAGCCATCACAAACGGCATGATGAACCTGAATCGCCAGCGGCATCAGCACCTTGTCGCCTTGCGTATAATATTTGCCCATGGTGAAAACGGGGGCGAAGAAGTTGTCCATATTGGCCACGTTTAAATCAAAACTGGTGAAACTCACCCAGGGATTGGCTGAGACGAAAAACATATTCTCAATAAACCCTTTAGGGAAATAGGCCAGGTTTTCACCGTAACACGCCACATCTTGCGAATATATGTGTAGAAACTGCCGGAAATCGTCGTGGTATTCACTCCAGAGCGATGAAAACGTTTCAGTTTGCTCATGGAAAACGGTGTAACAAGGGTGAACACTATCCCATATCACCAGCTCACCGTCTTTCATTGCCATACGGAATTCCGGATGAGCATTCATCAGGCGGGCAAGAATGTGAATAAAGGCCGGATAAAACTTGTGCTTATTTTTCTTTACGGTCTTTAAAAAGGCCGTAATATCCAGCTGAACGGTCTGGTTATAGGTACATTGAGCAACTGACTGAAATGCCTCAAAATGTTCTTTACGATGCCATTGGGATATATCAACGGTGGTATATCCAGTGATTTTTTTCTCCATTTTAGCTTCCTTAGCTCCTGAAAATCTCGATAACTCAAAAAATACGCCCGGTAGTGATCTTATTTCATTATGGTGAAAGTTGGAACCTCTTACGTGCCGATCAACGTCTCATTTTCGCCAAAAGTTGGCCCAGGGCTTCCCGGTATCAACAGGGACACCAGGATTTATTTATTCTGCGAAGTGATCTTCCGTCACAGGTATTTATTCGGCGCAAAGTGCGTCGGGTGATGCTGCCAACTTACTGATTTAGTGTATGATGGTGTTTTTGAGGTGCTCCAGTGGCTTCTGTTTCTATCAGCTGTCCCTCCTGTTCAGCTACTGACGGGGTGGTGCGTAACGGCAAAAGCACNGCCGGACATCAGCGCTATCTCTGCTCTCACTGCCGTAAAACATGGCAACTGCAGTTCACTTACACCGCTTCTCAACCCGGTACGCACCAGAAAATCATTGATATGGCCATGAATGGCGTTGGATGCCGGGCAACAGCCCGCATTATGGGCGTTGGCCTCAACACGATTTTNCGNCANTTAAAAAACTCAGGCCGCAGTCGGTAACCTCGCGCATACAGCCGGGCAGTGACGTCATCGTCTGCGCGGAAATGGACGAACAGTGGGGNTANGTCGGGGCTAAATCGCGCCAGCGCTGGCTGTTTTACGCGTATGACAGNCTCCGGAAGACGGTTGTTGCGCACGTATTCGGTGAACGCACTATGGCGACGCTGGGGCGTCTTATGAGCCTGCTGTCACCCTTTGACGTGGTGATATGGATGACGGATGGCTGGCCGCTGTATGAATCCCGCCTGAAGGGAAAGCTGCACGTAATCAGCAAGCGATATACGCAGCGAATTGAGCGGCATAACCTGAATCTGAGGCAGCACCTGGCACGGCTGGGACGGAAGTCGCTGTCGTTCTCAAAATCGGTGGAGCNGCATGACAAAGTCATCGGGCATTATCTGAACATAAAACACTATCAATAAGTTGGAGTCATTACCCG
>NZ_KB902372.1 GCF_000379525.1 Lamprocystis purpurea DSM 4197
TCCGAGAATGAGCGGTTCACCAGCCGCATTCCCGATCTGCACCGGTCATTCATCGCCAAGGCCGAGGAGCGGGCGGAACAGAATATCGCCGAGTTGCGCCGCCGTTACGACGAGCGCCACGTGCATTTGCGCGACCAGGCCGAACAGCGGGAGGACGCGGCCCTGGAGGCCGCATTCCAGGTGCTGATCGACCCGAGCCGCTGACCAACCGCCCCTCCAGCGTCACCGCATCGTCCATCATCCTGCACCCACGATGAGCAACGCCGCCGCACANGCCTACTTGAACACCCGCGTCGCCGTGATGGCGACGCGCTTGTTCGATCCGGACACCATCGGTCAGTTGTCCCAACTGCAACTGCCTGAGCTGGCCGAACGCTTCGGACTCGCCGCGCTGCTCGACGAGCAACTGAGCGCCCGGACCCGCGGCCGCGCCATCGAGCAGACCCTGATCCAGGTCCTGCTCGCCGAACTCCAGGTCTTGGTGCGACCAATGCCCGCGACCGAACGGGCCGTCGTGCTGGCCTGGGGCCGCAAGTACGCACTCTTCAATCTGAAGACGCTGATCCGCGGGAAGCTCTACGCGCTGGATCAACAGGAAATCCGCGACAGCCTGTTCGACCTGCCGACCATCATCGATCCACCCGATCAGGAACTGATTCGCGCCGAGAACGTGCCGGAACTGCTGCGCCAACTCGAGGCCGGGCCGCACCGGCTGATTGCCCGTCAGGCGCGGGAAGCCTACGAACAACGACGCGAACCCTTCGCCCTGGAAGCCGCCATCGACCAGCGCTACTACGCCGGTCTGGCCCGCCAGGTCATGCAGTTCTATGACACCAATCTGCACCCGCTGCAGCAACTGATCGGTGCCGAACTGGACCGCACCGCCCTGCTCTGGCTGTTGCGCTTTCGTTTTTCCTACCAGTTCTCGCCCTCGGAGACCTTCTATCAACTGGTTCCGTCCATGCGGCTGCTGCACCGAGAACGGCTGCTGGCACTGGTCAATGTCGAGGACCTGGCGGGCGTCCTCGCGGCCCTGCCGCCGCCGCTGGATGCGCTGCTGACCGAGTGTCGAACGATCATCGACGTCCAACGGCACATGGGACGCCATGTCGCTCACGCGGCGCAGCGGCTGCTGCTTCAGAGCCCATCCGCGGTCGCCCGGGCACTCGCCTACCTGATGCTGCGCGAGATGGACCTCTATCTGCTGTTCGCCTTGATTCAGGGGCGCCTGCTGAACCTCTCGACCGAGGTCATGGACATCGCGCTGGAGATCATCGAACCCACCTGTCCCTGGAACCTGCCGCCCACCGGGGGAACGGCCGCCCGCCACCGCGCCGCGACGGCTTGATCCAGGACCTGCCCAGCGCACCCCAACCACACCAGTTATACGGGACAGACACCAGATGCCGCGGCCACGAATCATGAAGCATGTGCGCCTGCTGGTCCTCACCGAGGACCTGCCGCAGGCGTCCCTGACGCTGGCTCAAACCGAGTGTTTCCACCCGGATACCCGGCCGCCCCTGGAGCCCGCGCTGACCGGGCTGCCCGGGCGCACCTACCGGGACACCTACTATCAGGCACGGTCGCGGCTCGATAAGATCGCCAAGCTGATCGCCATACCCGAAGATCCCATGCTCGATCCCAAGCTTGATCCCAAACCTGATCAAGTCCGCGTGGTCGAGCCCGCGGAACTCGCGCAGCTCAACGACTGGCTGGGTCAAATCTGGCAGAAAGCGTCCGGTTATGAAGAAGACTTGCGGCGTCTGGACGATCAGGAGCGCCTGATTCGCGAACAGGAGGCGGCGCTCGCCAACTTCCAGCACTTGCAGATCGACCTGCGGATGCTCCGCAACAAGACGCGCTTCCTGGATTTCTATGTCGGCATCGTGCCGCGTGAAAATCTGCGTCAACTCGAAGGCGCGGTGGGGCTCGCCGACCATCTGCTCCATGTCTATATGCAGCGCGGCGAGCAATCCCATGTGGTCATCATCGGCCCCACCGGGACCACCGAGGCCCAACTCTCGGCGGTCCTCAATGCGGCCGGCTTCCAGCCCCTGCCCATCCCGGAAGGGCTGGATGACGACCCGCAACAGCTCCGCCAGGATCTGGAGGCGCAGCACCTGACGAACCGCATCCGCCGCCAATCCGAGTACGAGCGCATCGCCGAGTGGTCGACGCCCTTCCTGGAGCGTCTGGTGGCCGCCCGCCGCACCCTGATGCTGGCCGAACCCCTGGTCGCCCTGGACCCGTCCGTGCGCAGTTCGGGACATCTGGTCCACCTCGCCGGCTGGGTGCCGGCCCGCGCGGTCGACGACCTCACCGCCAGACTCAGCCAATCACTCGCACTGCCGTTCGATCTGCGGGTGCGCGACCCCTTGCCGGCTGAGCGCAAACTGGTCCCCACCGTCGCGACCAAGAACCGTCTGCTCGAACCCTTTGCCATGCTGGTGCAGCAGTACGGCATCCCCGAATACGGGGAGGTCGACCCTACCCCGCTGTTCGCCGTCACGTTTCTGCTGATGTTCGGCTCCATGTTCGGCGATGTCGGACAGGGTGCGGTGATCGCCGGGCTGGCCTGGTGGTTGCGCGCCAGGCTCGGGCGTTTCTGGCTGTTCGGGCTGATGGCGGGCCTGGCGTCGATGGGGTTTGGTTTCGTCTACGGCAGCATCTTCGGCTACGAGGAGGTCCTGCCCGCCCTCTGGATGAGTCCCATCCATGACCCGATTCTGATGCTCAAGATCGCCTTGGGTTACGGCGTCGTCTTCCTGACCAGCGCTTGTTTGATCGCCATCTATAATCGGCTGGTGATCAAGAACTGGTGGGGAGCCCTGTTCGGTCATCACGGGGTCGTCAATCTGATCTTCTATCTCGCGCTGGTGTGGGGCGGGCTGCACCTCGGCCGCGGTGAGCCCTTCGGCACGGTGCCGGTGCTCCTGGTCGGCACCGCCCTGGCCGCACTCGCCTGGTATGCCTGGCGGCACCTGGAGGCGCCGCTCGGCGAAAAGATCCTGGTCGTCTTCATCGAAACGCTGGAGACGGTCATCGGCTATATTTCGAATACGCTATCGTTCTTGCGTATTGCCGCATTCAGCCTGAACCATGTCGCCCTGTCGATCGCGGTATTCACCCTGGCCGGCATGATGGGGGCCTTCGGCCACGTGATCACCGTGATCCTGGGCAACGTCTTCATCCTGGTCCTGGAGGGTGGGATCGTGATGATCCAGGTGATGCGACTGCAATATTATGAAGGCTTCTCCCGCTACTTTGGGGGGGAGGGTCACGCGTTCACGCCGCTCAAGCTGCGGCGGGGATCGGCGCCGTCATGACCCATTAGAACCGACCACAACCCACGGAGTGTTTCATGTACTGGCTCGTCGCCTTGCTCTCCCTCGCCATTCTCGGCCTGATCGTCTCCGGCATTCTGCTGGAACTACGTCCCAGTCTCGCCGTGCGGATCCGGCCCTGGTACCGACCGGCGCTGGGCACCCAGCTCGTCGCCTTCGTCGGCGCACAATTCGGCTTGCTCCTGCTCGGCATGCAGGACGCCTTCGCCGTGACCGAAACCGCGGCAGCGGCCGGCGCGGCGACCGAGATGTCGACCGGCATGGGGTTGGCCATCATCGGCGCGGGCATCCCCACCGGCCTCTCCACGATCGGTGCCGGCATCGCCGTGGGCCCCATCGGCGCCGCGTCACTGGCGGCCATCACCGAGAAACCGGAAATCCTGGGGCGCACCCTGATTTATCTGGGTCTGGCGGAGGGTATCGCCATCTACGGTTTGGTCATCTCGATCCTGTTGCTCAACAAGATTTGAGCGCCGCCGCGATGACCACCGAGCACGAACCAGGCCATTCAACCCGCATGCTGTTCCTGGGCGAGGCGAGCCTGGCCGACGGATTTCGCTTGATCGGTTTTGAAACCCACCCCAATCCGACGCCGGAAGAGGCCGACCGCATCTTGCGCGACCTCAGCCGCAATCGCGAGAAGGCCTTCGTGGTGGTGGACGATCACGTGATGCGGGCGGACATTCCCAACCTCCAGCGGGTCCGCCGCGAGGGCGGGCGGATCGTTGTCATCGCGGTGCCGCTGCTGAATGCCCCGCCGATCCTGTCCAGCCAAGTCGCGGAGCGCTTGAACACGCTGTTCGGCGCCGCTGCTGTTCCATCCGGCCCAGCCGGCCAGTCCGGCGAAGCCCCGGTGAATCCTAAATGAATCCCCAATGAATCAGGTTCAAGAACTGGAACAGGCCATCCTGACCCGCGCCGAGCGCCTGGCCGCGGAGTTCCGCGAGCGCGGTACGCGCAGCCGCGACAGTATCTTGCGTGAGGCCGCGGAACGCCTGCGCCTGCGTGAGGCACGCGAGGAAGCCATCGCCAAGACCCTGGCCGAACGGACCTTCCGCCAGCGCGTGCAGGCAAGTGAACTCAAAATGCAGAGCCAACTCGATCTGATGCGCTGGAATCTGGTGCAGGATGTGGAACGCCAACTGCAAGAACGGATGCGTCACTTCATGGCGGACACCGACGCCTACAGTGCCTGGCTTCAGCAATTGGTAGCGGGTGCTGCCACGCTGATCGAACATCCCGAGATCAACGTCAGTGCCAACAGTGCCGACCAGAAGCGCCTCCGGCTGTGCTGGGACAGGATCACCCAGGCGGTTGCGCCGACCCGCAACCTGAGCCTGACCGACGATCCGATCGACACCCTCGGCGGCGTCCTGCTGACCAGCGGCGATGGCCGTATCCGCGTCGACCAAACCTTCGACGGCCGACTCGCACGGCTGCGCCCGCGCATTCAGCAGGTCATTCTGGAACGTCTGCTGCCCGGCGGTGTCGAGACCGGCAACCTTTTCTCCGGATGAGACCATGACAGAACTCAGCAGAACCGGTGCCATCCGTGATATCAACGGCCCCATCGTCACCGTTGACCTACCCGGCGCCCGCAGCGGCGAACAGGTCAAGATTGGCGAATTGGGCCTGTTTGGCGAGGTCATCTCGCTGGCCGGCACGACGGCGGTGGTTCAGACCTATGAGTCCACCGACGGGGTGCGACCCGGCGAGATCGCCGTCGGACTGGGATTTCCGCTCTCCGTTGAGTTGGGTCCCGGCCTGATGGGCGGCATCTTCGACGGGGTGCAGCGCCCGCTCGAAAAGATCGCGCTCCAGTCGGGTGATTACATCCGCCGCGGCATCAGCGTGCCGGCGCTGGACCGCGCCAGGCAGTGGGAGTTCGAACCCAATGAGGCACTGGAGCCGGGCGCCAAGGTGAGCGGCGGCCTGGTGCTCGGCACGGTCCAGGAGACCCTGACGGTCAAGCATCGCATCCTGGTGCCGCCGGGGGTCGCCGGTGAGTTGGAAGAACTCGCGCCCGCCGGGGACTATGACATCGAGGCGTCCATCGCCCGCGTGCGCACCGCCAAAGGCCATATCCTCAAACTCAGCATGTACCACCGCTGGCCGGTGCGGCGGCCCCGCCCCTATCTGCGGCGGGACGACGGCATCTCACCCCTGATCACCGGGCAGCGGGTCATCGATACCTTTTTCCCCCAACTCAAGGGCGGCAAAGGGGCGGTCCCCGGCCCATTCGGCGCGGGCAAGACGGTGGTCCAGCAGCAGATCGCCCGCTGGTCGAATGCGGATATCGTCATTTATGTCGGCTGTGGTGAGCGCGGCAACGAGTTGGTCGATGTCTTGGAGAGCTTTCCACAGTTGGATGATCCCTACTCGGGGCGCAAGCTGATGGAGCGGACCCTGCTGGTGGCCAACACCTCCAACATGCCGGTGGTCGCCCGCGAGGCGTCGATCTATGTCGGCGTCACCATGGCGGAGTATTACCGAGACATGGGCTACGATGTCGTGATGCTGGCGGACTCGACGTCGCGTTGGGCCGAGGCCCTGCGTGAAGTGTCGGGGCGGCTGGGTCAGATGCCGGTAGAGGAAGGCTATCCAGCCTATCTGGCGTCGCGTCTGGCCGCCGTCTACGAGCGTGCCGGCCGGGTCGAGACCTATGGGGCCGGCTCCGGATCGGTGACGCTGATCGGCGCCGTCTCGCCCCCCGGCGGGGACTTCTCCGAGCCTGTCACCAGCCACACCAAGGACATCATCGAGACCTTCTGGGCGCTGTCCAAAGAGCTCGCGGACGCCCGCCACTACCCGTCGATCGACTGGGTGACCAGCTTCTCCGGCCACGTCCACACCGCCGCCCAGTGGTGGCACAAGGAAGTGGACGCCAACTGGGAACGGCGCCGGACCGCGGCACTCGCGCTGCTTGCCCGTGATGCCGAGCTCTCACGCATCGTCAATCTGGTGGGACCCGAGGCCCTGTCCGACGCCCAGCGCTGGGAGCTGGAGGGCGCATCACTGATCAAGGAGGGCGTCTTGCAGCAGAGCGCCCTGGACGACGTGGACACCTTCTGCTCGCCCCAGAAGCAGTTCGCGCTGCTCGACATCGCCATTAAGATCTACACCAGCGGTGCGGAGCTGATCGCGATCGGTGTCCCCGTTTCCGAATTGCAGAACCTGCCGATCCTGGCCAAGATGCGCCGCATCAAGTCGATGTATACGAGCGACCAGATGGACCAGATCCAGGCCTTCCGGGCGGAGGTCAACTCGGCCATGGAGGAGATCCGCATCGAGTATGCCAAGCAAGGTGAACCCGCGGTGTCCTAGGCCTTCCCCGTGAGAGCGGCTTGCCCCCGCGATTCCCTGCGTCGCCATGAACCACGCAGGCCGCATCGGCAGGCCGCGCCCACGCTCATCTTCCCAGGGGTTGTAGCACGCATGAGCATCAAAGAATACAGGACAGTAACACAAGCCCGCGGCGGACTGCTGGTGGTGAAGGATGCGCCCGGGGTGGCCTTCGGGGACCGGGTCCGGATCGAAGACTATTCGGGCGGTATCCGCAACGGCCAAGTGATCCGTGCCGCCGACGACGCGGTCTTGATTCTCGTCTTCGAGGGCACGGAGGATCTGGACCTGGAACGGACCTGGGTCCGCTTTCTGGATGAGCCCGTGGAGATCGCCCTGTCGCCGGAACTGCTGGGGCGTGAATTCAACGGACTGGGGGAACCACGCGACGGCCGCCCGCCGATCCTCAGCAACCTGCGCCGACCGGTCGCCGGGTCCGCAATCAATCCGGCCGCACGCACCTATCCACGCGAGTTCATCCAGACCGGCATCTCCACCATCGATGGGCTCAACAGCCTGGTGCGCGGCCAGAAGCTGCCGATCTTCTCCGGTTCCGGTCTGCCGCATAACCGATTGGCCGCGCAAATCGTGCGCCAGGCCAAGCTCAAGGACGAGGACACCAGCTTCTCCGTGGTTTTTGCGGCCATGGGTGTCTCTTACGCCGACGCCAAGTTCTTTCGCGACGAGTTCGCCTCCTCGGGCGTTTTGCGCAACGTGGTGATGTTCATCAATCTGGCGGATGATCCGCCGGTCGAGCGTCTCACCCTGCCGCGCACCGCGCTCACCGCCGCCGAATACCTGGCTTATGACCTGGACCGCCATGTGCTCGTGGTGATGACGGACATGACCTACTATGCAGAGGCGCTGCGTGAGGTCGCCACGGCCAAGGGCGATGTGCCGGCCCGCAAGGGCTATCCTGGCTATCTTTATTCGGACCTGGCCGAGATTTACGAGCGCTGCGGGCGCATCCACCAGCGCCACGGCTCGATTACCATGATGCCCGTGGTGTCGATGCCGTCGGACGACATCACTCACCCCATCCCCGACCTCACGGGTTACATCACCGAGGGTCAGATCGTCCTGTCGCGTGAGTTGCACAACCAGGGCATCTATCCACCCGTGCATATCTCACCGAGCCTGTCGCGTCTGATGAAGGACGGCATCGGCAAGGACGATACCCGCGAGGATCATCCACGGGTCTCGGCCCAGATCTACGCCCTCTATGCGCGCGCCCAGGAGACCCGCAACCTCGCATCCATCATCGGTGCAGACGAACTGTCCGAGCGTGATCGGCGCTATCTTGCCTTCGCCGACGCCTTCGACACCCGTTTCGTCGGTCAGGGTGAATCCGAGGACCGCTCCATCGAGGCGACGCTCAACCTCGCCTGGGAACTCATGAGCAGCTTCCCGCGGGACATGCTCACGCGCCTGAAAGAGACGGACCTGGCCAAGTATTACACGGGGACAGATTAAATCATGGCCTTCGCGTTCAAGACACCAGCGCCTGATCCGATGGTCGGGCTCTATGAGAGCGACTACAGCCGGTGGTTGTTCGACAACGCCCGACTGTTGCGCGAAGGACGGTTCGCTGAGGCCGATATCGCCAATATCGTCGAGGAATTGGAAGACATGGGGCGCAGCGAGTATCGGGCGATCGAGAGTTACATGGGCATCCTGCTGATGCATCTCCTCAAGTGGGAGTTTCAGCCACAGCAACGCAGCAACAGTTGGCGGGGATCCATTTTCAACAGCCGGCGCGCGATCATCAAGCGATTGAAAGAAAGCCCGAGCCTGCGGGTTCGACTCGCGGAGGCACTCACGGAGGCCTATCCCGATGCCCGCTTCAATGCGTCCAACGAGACCGGATTGCCTGAACGTATCTTCCCCCCGGAGTGCTCTTTCAGTGTCGATGAAACCTTGGACCCTGACTTCTGGCCGGGCGTCGCGTGATCGAGATAGGCCATCTATTCCAATCCATGCCCAAGCCAATCGCTCCCGTCACCTGCAATCACTGCGCCGCGGTGTGCTGTCGGCTTGAGGTCCTATGCATCACCGACACCGGTGTCCCCCGCCGCTACACCAGACTCAACCCGGGCGGTGTCCCCTCCATGGACCGCCTGCCGGACGGCTGGTGCGCCGCCTTGGACCGCGATACCCTGCGCTGCCGCATCTATGAGCAGCGCCCGCTGATCTGTCGTGAATTTGAAGAGGGCGGACCTGACTGCCTCGCCGAACGGGCAGGCTGGGACGATCACCAAGGCTAGCGCCTGGGTTCCGCGCACCTTACACGCCAACCACTTGTCACTCAGAGTTCGCCGCGTCTCCTTATGGCCCAACAACTGATCAAGGTTCCGCCGACCAAGAACACCCTGCTCAAACTCAAAAAGCAGGCAAAGTTCCTTGAAGAAGGGCACGACCTGCTGGAGCGTAAACGTGAACTCTTGACACGACTGGTCTACGAACGCATCGGCGACTACCGGCGCTTGCGCGCCGACGCCGAACGCGCACTGAGCGAGGCCTTTCGATGCCTCAGCCTCACCCACCTGCGTATGGGCAGCCGCGGCATCCATCAGGCATCACTCGGTGCCGAACCCGCATTGAAGGTCGACATCCTTCCCCGCCGCGCACTCGGTGTCGAGTACCCGTCGGTCAGTGCCGAACGCCTGCCGCTCAAGCCGGTCGGTCTACTCGGCACCGACGCCAGCTTCGACACAACCCGCGATCACCTCGCGGACGCGGCCGTCATACTCGCCCAGTTAGGCGAAGTCGAGATCGCGCTACACCGCCTGATGGAAGAACAACGCAAGGCACAAAAAAGAGTCAATGCACTGAAATATAACATTATTCCGCTCTATCGCCGGACCATTCACTTCATTGCGTCGGCGCTCGAAGAAGAGGAGCGCAACACGCTGTTTCAAGTGAAACTGCTGCGTGCACGCGATACCGGCTAAACCTCGTCCAGCGCGAAAAGCGTCATTTTCATGGGCGGTTTCGCGCGATCACGCCGGTACCGGCCAAAAAAAACCCCCGCTCGTTGGAGCGGGGGTTTTTGGGATAAGGCCCTGGCGGTGACCTACTTTCGCATGGGGAGACCCCACACTATCATCGGCGATACACCGTTTCACTTCTGAGTTCGGGATGGGATCAGGTGGTTCCAATGCTCTATGGCCGCCAGGAAAAACGTGGGCCCCGTCGCGGACGCGGCCCGGATGATCGTAGTCAGGAACACCCTACAGTGCTTGGGTGTTATATGGTCAAGCCGCACGGTCAATTAGTACGGGTTAGCTGCACGCG
>NZ_KB902373.1 GCF_000379525.1 Lamprocystis purpurea DSM 4197
GAGGAGAGTCGATCATGAGTAACGATTGGCTTAATGACGCAAGAAAGATTCCTGGCGAACCAATGAGCTATATTCGGAAACTGGCGGTCCAGTCTGTCGTCGAACGAAATTACTCGCCTGATTTGGTAGCTAGTGTATTGGGCCTTTCCCGTAGCTCAGTCTATGAGTGGGTAAACAAATACGAGAAAGCTGGCTATGATGCACTAAACACTCAAGATGCACCGGGGGCGGAACCGCGAATCACTGCCAAGATTGATACGTGGCTGAAGTCCATTGTTCTCTCAGAGAATCCAACAAGCTATGGATACGATACGGTCTTGTGGACCTGCCAGATTCTCGCTGAAATTATAGAAAAGACGTTTGGCGTCAAAGTGATTCCTGCAACGATTAATGCACATCTGAGGCAAATGAGTCTCAGTTATCAAGAGCCATGTTATCGTGCTAGAGAGCGTGATCCGGCGGAAATAGAATATTTTCTAAATGAAAAATTCCCAAGAATACAGAGGCTTGCGTTAAAAATTGGCGCAGATATCGCATACGAAGATGAAGCTGGGGTCGATATGAGTGAGCGATCCGGGCGCACATGGGGATTGATTGGGAGAACGCCCGAAGTCATGGTCACGGGGCAGCGCGGTAAGCTGAATACACTTTCGCTTGTCACTAGTGACGGCCAGATGGAGTATGAAGTAACGCAAGGCCACATTAACTCAGAAGTATATATCGGCTTTCTTGACAAGGTACTGAGCGGTAGAGATCGCCCACTAATTCTTTTCGTTGATCGTGTTGCATTTCACCATTCTAAGGAAGTACGCTCTTATGTGCGGAGCAATCGCGCCAAGATTCGAGTTTATTTTCTGCCAAAATATGCACCCGAGTACAACCCGATGGAACAAGGATGGGAAGAAATAAAAGATAACCACCTTAGGAAGCAGCCAATATGTACCCGTGACGATCTCAAGAAGAGACTAAATTCTGCCTTGAAGTCGCTAAAAGGCGACATCAAGCGAATCCAGTCGTTCTTTCTCTTGCCACATACAATTTATGCGAACAGCTTGTCCGTATAATTAATAGAATCTCGATATGACGTCCGAGGACTATAATCCCGTACGTACCATATCTGCCGAGGCTGGTAGCAAAGCTTACCGTTTCGAATCGAGGTTCGACCTTTACTCTAACGCAATAAAGAATCAAAAATTGCATATTGCTTTTTTGCTCCAACGACATTAAAAATTCCTCGAAAACTTCGAACTAACTGCAAAATAACAAATCGAGGCAAAATCAGGATCGGTACTAGAAATATCCAGAACTGCGGGATCATGTAGTTAGCCTTAACAAGTGAAAACCCATTGACAGCCGCACGGTTGCGCGTGATGGCTCGAATTAGCGCAAAGCCACCGATACCTCTGTACATCGTGCCCATCAACCTATTTCTTAGAGACCGGTGTATCAGCCCGTTAGAACGAGCCCACGACAAAGGCTCGAGGAAATCGACCAGATAGGTGCGCGGGTCAAGAAACCTGTGCTCTAAAATTCTTTGATCAGTTTTCCGTCGATATACTAATGGCTGGGCAAGAATAGCGCAATTCCCATGACTTGCGACCCGCATAGCCAGCGAAAACGCAAGATAATCCGATTTGTAATCGGACAGGGAGCCAAGCTCGAACCGAGCGAGATCGCCGTTCATGATAGTTATTGACATTAAGGAACTCCATATGCCGCTGATTTCCAATATCCGAGCAATCGAGGCCCCAGAACGGTTACACTCCAAATTAAACTCTGGCTTAGCTGGTTCTGGTCTACGCTCAGCACCTATTCGGCAAAAGTTCGCGAGAACAACCGAAGGCAAAACGTCCTCTTTTTCAATAAAACCCAAAATACTGGACACCGCTTCCAATGACACTTGGTCATCGTCACCAATTATCCAAATAAATTTACCGTTTGCTAACTGTAAAAGACGCAGAATATTCTTTGCAAACCCTTCATTAACAGTATTATTATAGTAACGCAACTTTAAACTATTATTTGAAAGATCCGTGCAATAAGTACGCGTAGCGTCTTGCGATGCGTTGTCCGAAACAATCACTTCAACATTCTTTCCCTCGCACTGCGGAAGCAATTGCTCTAGCAAGCGCTTTAGCGACAGATAGCGTTCATATGTCGGTATACAAATCGATAGCTCTACTCTTTCCATCTCTAACCTTGCTATAGCATTATCGGAAAAAAGCAGCTTTGCCGAATCAGACCCGCAGCGATGAGCAGCAAGCAGTCATCACAAATAATGATCGTTCGGGGAAATATCCCTAGTGATAAGTGGAACTAAGCGCGGGGTTTCAGTCAGTCTTGACGGAAGCACGCCGGCAAGAAGTCTCCCTTTTCCTCCCCATACTGCCCACCATTCAGTTGCAAACTCCAGAACAGATTGCGGATGACCAGAACCGATGTTCTCGATGATCAGCTTTCCAACGGGGAGATCGTCGCGAACAATGCCTTCGCTCAGAGCGCTCGCTACGATCTCGACCGGGACAAAGTCGCGGACTTGCAGCCCACTAGTCATCGGAAAGTCTTTTCCCGAAAGGGCGGCACGGCGTAGGGAGGGCCAAAGGCGGTTAGAAGCCTCTCCCTCTCCAAAAACAATGCAGGGACGGAGACTTAACGACTGAATTTTTTCAAAGGCGGTCAGTCCGCAGAGCGCCATCGTTGCTGCGGCTTTTGACGCCGAATAAGGGTCTAAGGGCTCTGGAGCAACGGTGCTTGGAATAGATTCGTAATGATTTCCCGCGGCCCCATATTCAAAGCAACTTCCACATGTGACGATCCGGCGAATACCTCTAGAAACTGCCTCACGCCAGAACCGCAGTGCATGAGTTACGTTCCATCGGAAACAGCTATCCCAATCGGCCTTCGCAGGATCTACCCCATGCGCGGCAAGATGAATAAGCGTCCCTCGTGATTCTTTAATGAATGACTCTAGCCCAGACCAATCCGGCTGATCCAGTGTGGATCGAATCCAAGACACGCCGGGAACGACCGGAGGTACGCCTTGACGGTAAAGTGCCAGAACGTCATGACCAGCGTTACCAAGCGCTACTAATGTGTGTTTGCCGATAAATCCTGTTCCACCAGTAACGATCACCTTCATAAGTGAACTCCTAGCTTGCTTTGTCCTAACCGGAGCGCAGACAGTTAACTCAGGTAACCGAGCATGTCACGGTCAAACTGAATCAGAGGCTCTCGATTCTTGAATCTTATCGGAAGATCAGGGTTAGCGATAAGCGCACGACCCCAGGTGACCATATCAAGAAAACCTGAACGGACTTCATCTTCTGCTTGCTCCACGCTGAGCGAGGCCCCACCAATCAGGAAATAGGGCCAGACCTGCCTAGCTACACGTACCAAACGACCCGCAGTGCTATAGTAGTCGGAGTTGGCACAACTGATATCAAGCATCCGGAGTCCTAAACGGTCAAAAGCAGACAAAAGATATTTCAACATCTCCTCAAGATCTTGCCATTCGTAAATGGCTCCCCCCATTTCACGCGAGGGCGAAATTCGCACCATGACCTTTGGCGCTCCGATCGCAGCAATTACTTGCTCCAAGATTTCAACCGCAAATCTACAACGATTGCCGACCGAGCCGCCGTAACAGTCTGCGCGTCGATTAATGCGATTATCGAAGAATTGATCGACAAGATATCCGTGTCCGAAGTGAAGTTGTACACCATCAAAATCGGCTTCAATGGCATTCCTGGCAGCACGCACAAACTGGTCGGTGACAACAGCGAAATCTTCTTGCGCCATGGCTTTCGGTCGACCAAACGGTCTGCCGTTTTGTCGATTAATACCCTCAGCTGCGACGTCGGAAGAACTGAGCGGTGGAACCCCACCAGTGTAGTCTGAATGTGATATTCTCCCGCAGTGCCAAAGTTGACAGATGATCTTGCCCCCGCTCTCGTGCACTCGGGATACAACCGGCCCCCAACTTTTCGCTTGTTGGTCTGTCTCGATATGTGGCACATTGTTGTAGCCGTCACCCGTAGTGTGAATGATGGTACCCTCGGTTAGAATTAGTCCTACGCCATTATCGGCCCGCTTTCCGTAGTATTCAGCCATCAGAGACGTGGCGGTGTGATTGGGACCACAGAAGCCGCGCGTCATCGCTGCCATAGCTATGCGGGATCGAAGAGCGCCTAGGGCATCATACTCAAAAGGCTGGAGTAAGTTGGTGTTCATCTCATTTAGAAGCTGATAACTTATTGAAAAGGTGCGTGCGGAAAAAGTGATCTGAACCAAGGCCGATTTAAGTATTCGGCGAGCGCTTCCTGCCAATGGCGCTGAAAGTACAGGCCGTGTTTTCGCAAGCGTGCGTTGCTCAAGACGGCACGTTCTGGGCGTACAGCAACGTCCTCATTGTTGATTTGTTGTTGCTGTGCAGGGACTATGCGAATCCGATCCTCCAAGCGAAGTAGCCGAACGCATTCGCGGGCAATGTTAAAGAAGCTGACTTCCCCGTCAGAAGCCATGTTCCAGACCCCGTCACAACCCTGATCGAGCAGCAGCAGACTGTTACGTGCGAGGTCGACCGTATAAGTAGGCTGCCAAATGCGGTTGCCCACGGCATAGGTGTTAGTGCCGTCCTTGATCATGCTGGCTAAATGCCGCGTGAATTTGCCTACAAAATTCTTATCGCGCTCATCCCCTCCAAAAAAACCTGCCATGCGCACCACAGTAGATTCGACTTGAGACGCCAATATTTGTCTCTCTGCCTCGAGCTTATACTTTGCATAAACGGAAAGCGGATTGGGCGTGGTATTTTCGTCGATCTCATTGTCGCTTCCATCGAAGATCAGGAACGTTTGGGGATAAAAGACCTTTGCCCTTGATGCGACCGCTAGTTCCAACAGGTTCCGGGTACCTTGTACTTGTGTTTCATAACAGTAATCCTGAAAAACCTCACAATCGTCCGCATTTGTAACTGCAGCACAATGGATAATGAAATTAAAGTCCTGCGAGCGAAGGGCAAGCACAGTATCTCGCCGTGTCACATCAAGAAACTGTCGCCCATAAGCATGTACCGAAGTAGTAGGATAGTCGTTAGCTAAGACGGCGCGGCATGCATACCCAAGCATTCCTTCTGCGCCGGTGATTAAAACCTTTGCTCCCCTAAGGCGGGACCCACCGTGCTTTCGCTCCGGTAAAATACAATTTCTTGCCAACATTGCATTGGTCATTTCAATTAGCTGGTTATGTGTCAAACGCTACTATATCGGCCTGAACCAAGGCCAGCGCGTCGGCTTGCGCCATGATCTGTTGGCGGTACCAAGCGACGGTGCGCTGCACGGTTTCGCCAAAACCCCAGCGTGGTTGCCAGCCGAGCTGATGGAAAGCCTTGTCCCAGGAAAGATTGAGGCGCCCCGCTTCGTGTGGAGAATTCGGCGAGGATCGGTCGACCCATCGGCCATGCCAGTGCTCCAATAACTCCTCCACAAGGGCGCGGACAGGTTGGTTGGCGCCAGGAGAAGGTCCGAAATTATAGGCAGAGCAGATGGCTCGCAGCGCGACAAAGTCTTGGGCCTTTAGTGCTTCGCTCTGCCGCATGGCAAGACTCAAATAGCCACCGATGGGCTCGAGTACGTGCTGCCAAGGTCGCGTTGCGTTTGGACTACGCACCGGGATGGGCTCGCCGCGTTGAAGATGCCGGATGCAGTCCGGTACGATACGGTCTTGTGCCCAGTCACCACCCCCGATCACATTGCCAGCACGGGCCGATGCAATCCCGACGCGCAGCCTTGCTCCGGGCCGATCGGTAGCAAAGTAGGAACGACGATAGGCAGAAATAGCCAGCTCGGCAGCGGCTTTACTGGAACTGTACGGGTCGTAACCGCCGAGGGAATCATCCTCCCTATACGCGTGGACCCATTCACGGTTCTCGTAGCACTTGTCGCTAGTGATAATGACGGCAGCGCAGGTCCTATGACCGGCATCATATAGGGCACTGAGTTTTCGCAGGCAATCCAGCAAGTGTACCGTGCCCATGACGTTGGTGGCATACGTCTCGACCGGTTCAACGTAGGACAAGCGAACGAGCGGCTGGGCCGCCAAGTGGAAGACATAATCGGGCTCGGCGGCGAGAATGCGTTTAACAAGGGCATCGCGATCCCGCACGTCCAGAATATGATGTTCGAGCCGATCAGCCAAGCCGAGCAAGTCGAAAAGCGCTGGCTCGGTGTTGGGCGGCAGAGCGATGCCTACAACGCGCGCGCCAAGCATGAGCAACCATTCACAAAGCCATGCGCCTTTGAAGCCCGTGTGACCGGTAACCAACGCAGTTTTGCCCCGGTAAGCAGATTTGAGTTCAGCATGCAGCGATTTCAAAGCATCACTCCCAGGCGTCGATAAGAACTTGCTCAGTCGACACCCGGTGGGTGTGGATAAGACCATCTCTAAGACTTTGTATCATAGACTTTGGCCCGCTTAAAAAAAAGGCTGTCTCCTGCGTTAGCTTATTGTCACAAATAATGTTTCGCAAGTCAATACGGCCCGTTTGAACCTGTGGGTCCGCGCTGTCGGTATGCTTCTCCGCATAGTAGTGCACTTGGAAATCGGGAATTGCAGCGGCGCACTGGTCAGCAAGCGCCCGGTAGATGAGTAAGTCTGGAGCTTGGGCTCCATAGTGAAGCGTTACCTCGCTGACTGGCAGCGAGCCTTGTTTCAGGACCGCATCCATGAAGGCGCAAAATGGCGTGATACCAGTTCCGCCAGCGATGAGGACCGCCCGGCCGTAACCGTGGCTTGCGTCAATGGTGAAGTCGCCATATGGGCCTTTCGCCCACACCTGCGCACCCTGCAGCAGCCCGTCCAGGATTCTCCCCGTATAGAGACCCTGACGGCTGATCGTCAGTTCGATGGTGTAGCGGTCCGCGACAGCGTTCGCGACGGAGAAGATGCGGCTCTCCGGCCAGAACCCGGTCGGATCGAAGGAATCGATAGTCAGGTGAATAAATTGTCCCGGGATGAAACGCGGCAGGCGCTTGCAGGCGCGTAGGCGGTACGTCGCCAGATCTGGGTTGTGCCGCGTGACCTGATCGACCACAGCTTGAAAGCGCATGGGTTGGGCCATGGATCAGCCCAGAACCTGGTCGAACACAGCGAGGATGTGATCAATCATCGGATCACTAAGGCCGGGATAGACCCCGATGAAAAACGTGTTGGTAGTAATGACATCCGTGTTCTCCAAAGAGCCGACGACGCGGTGGGCGATATCCTGGTAGGCCGGATGTCGCAGAAGGTTTCCGCAGAACAAGTTGCGGGTCTCGATACGGGCGGACTCCAAGGCGCCGACGACATCGAAGCGCTTCAGACCAGAGTCAGGGCGTACGGTGATCACGTAACCAAACCAAGCCGGGTCGGCCTCGGGTGGAGCGCTATGTAGAATCAACTTGTCGGCGTGCCTTGCCAAGCCGGCGCCTAGGCGGGCGTGGTTGCGCTTGCGATCGCCAATGAAACGCGGCAGCTTGCGCAACTGGGCACAGCCGACAGCCGCCTGCATGTCGGTGATCTTGAGGTTGTAGCCAATATGGCTGTAAACGTATTTATGGTCATAGCCCCGCGGCAATGTACCGAATTGTTGGCTGAAGCGCTTACCGCAGGTGTTGTTCTCACCGCCGCTGCAATAGCAGTCGCGGCCCCAGTCGCGGAAACTGCGAGCGATGCGAGCGAGTTCGTCATCGTTCGTGATGACTGCACCACCTTCGCCCATGGTAATGTGGTGGGCGGGATAGAAACTGAGACTGGCAAGATGGCCAAAAGTGCCGGTGTATTGGCCGTCGTATCGGCTACCGAGTGCGTCACAATTGTCTTCCACAAGCCAGAGGCCATGGCGGTCACAAAGTATTCGCAGATCGTGCAGGTCTAGTGGTACGCCCATCGTGTGGGCTATCATGACAGCCTTGGTCTTGGAGCCGATCGCTGCCTCTATCGCCCCGAGTGTCGGCGTATAAGTACCAAGTTGGACGTCAACAAAAACTGGCACAGCGTTGTTCTGAATGATCGGGTTGACGGTAGTGGGAAACCCGGCAGCGACGGTGATGACTTCGTCACCGGGCCGGATGCGCCGAATGCCAAGTTTGGTGCTCGTAAGGGTAGACATAGCGACCAAGTTGGCGGAGGAGCCGGAGTTGACGGTCAGTACGCTTTCTGCGCCAAGGAAGTCGCCCAGGCCGGATTCGAATTCCTCGGTGAACCGGCCAGCGGTCAGCCAGAAGTCAAGCGCAGAGTCAACCAGAGTCTCAATCTCGTCCGCGTCAAAAACCCGTCCGGCGTAGTGGACTTGGTCCTGGCCGGGCCGAAAGTCGATAGGTTCGGCATGGCCAACCTCGTAAAAGGCTCTGACCTTGTCGCGGATCTCTTTGCGCAAAGTGGTTCTAAGGGTCATTCGCAATTGCTCCAATTCTTCCACGGGGCTTTACCAGTCTGCCACAATTGCTCAAGATGCTGTTTATCTCGCAGCGTATCCATCGGCTGCCAAAATCCTCCGTGACGGAAAGCGGCGAACTGACCTTCATTGGCGAGCCGCTCCATAGGCTCCCGCTCCCAACTAGTAGCGTCCCCATCGATGTAGTCTATGACCTTCGGCGATAGCACGAAGAAACCTCCGTTAATCCAAGCGCCGTCGCCATTGGGCTTCTCCTGGAAGCACGCGATTTTGTCGCCATTGAGGTTGAGAGCGCCGAATCGTCCTGGTGGTTGGACGGCGGTGAGGGTAGCTAGTTTACCTTGCGCTTCGTGGAAGGCAATCAGCGCAGTAATATCAATGTCGCTAACGCCATCGCCGTAGGTGAGACAAAAGTTCTCGTCATTGAGAAAAGTCCTAACGCGCTTGAGGCGACCACCGGTCATCGTCCGCTCACCGGTGTCGATTAGCGTAACGCGCCAAGGTTCAGCGCTCTGCTGGTGCACTTCCATGCTATGGGTACGTAGGTTAAATGTCACATCAGACACGTGCATGAAGTAGTTCGCAAAATACTCTTTGATTACATAGCCCTTGTAGCCGCAGCACACGATAAAGTCGTTTATGCCATGCGCTGAATAAATCTTCATGATATGCCAAAGCAGAGGTTTACCGCCGATCTCAATCATTGGCTTAGGTTTGAGGTCGGTTTCCTCGGAAAGACGAGTGCCATAACCACCCGCAAATAGCACAGCTATCATCGATGAACACCTTCAGAGAGTGATGGCTTCTCGGCGACACGCAAGTAAAGATGCATGCGCACCTCACTTCGAGAAGAGGATTGGCATTAGGTCGGCGTAAAGTAGAATTCAGACTGTCCGCGCATTTTATAGGAAGCAAGCAGCCCCAGCAGAGCGGCCAGCAGCTTTTTATCCCGGTTGCTGTTGCTTTACACGGTTTAAGAAAAACCCGGTTAGAGCGGAATGGCACTAATTTAGTCTAACAGACTGAAAATAATAGGGGCCAACCCGCAAGAGTGGTAGGCTGAAGGTTGCGACACCCAACCCATCACCCTGCGAGCCAGCCCCCATGCATCCTAACCAGCGCGCCGCGACGCAGCAACGTGTCCTTAAGGAGGCCGGTCGGATCGACACCGGCGGATTCTTCAATTTGTTGACCGGCCCGCAGCTGCTGGATCAGGTCGCCGCGTTAGTGCCGGCCCATCGTGAGCGGGCCTTTCCCCCGACGGAGACCTTGGCGATGTTC
>NZ_KB902374.1 GCF_000379525.1 Lamprocystis purpurea DSM 4197
ATCCCCGCGCAGTGGAGCCGGCAGGTGTTTACGTTCACCGCCCCGCGCACCGGCAATTTCCAGGTGAAGTTCAACGTGGGCCGCGAGAGCACCGATGTGTGGGTTGACTCGGTGTACCTGTTCGCCGGCAATGCCGATGTGTTCCGGCGCGACTTCGACAACGCGGTGGTGGTGGTCAATGCGACACCGACCGCACGGACGGTCGATCTTGGCGGCACCTTCCAGCGCATCCGCGGCACCGGACAGGATCCCGTCAATGACGGCGCCGCCGTCACGCAAGTCACCTTGCCGGCCTACGATGCCATCGTGCTGGTTCGGCCCTAGGAATCGCTGTTGAACTGATCCGAGGCGAATGCTGCCGTACCGGCAGCATTCGCCATCGGATCATCCTTCTTCCGTCAGCCGGTGTCCGCTCGGCTTCTTATGTTTCCCTCGCTCTCCCACTCCACGGCCGGCAGCGCGGTCCGTGGTTGCCGGAATTGAACTGATCCGCATCGACGCCTGACGTCAACAAGAAATTCCGATCTCAGCGTGAGTCTGCGGCCGCCTCGTCGCCGTGGTGTATTTCCGGAGTCGCTCACTGTCGATACCTGACAAATTTTGTCACATTTTGCCCAAGCGACGCGTTGCAGCCAGCCGCAACAAGCCACAGCGCAGCACGACCTGACTGTTCTCAACCTGGAGACTCCTTGGCATCACTGGTATTTTTGATCATTCGAATCAAGCAGCCAGGAAAAACCAGCAAGTGGCATATTTCATGCTTTTTAATGGATGACGGGACCGCGGAAGCGCCGGCACAGCGGCGGCTCTCCGAGTCAACCGGCCCCTCTTACATCCGCGAGAAGCATCATGAAAAAAATGCAATCAGGTTTTCGGTTGATCGAAGTCGCGATCATCATCGCGATCGTCGGCATTCTGGTCAGCGTCGCCGCACCACTCTATCAGAACCACATGGCCGGCGAAAATGACGCCGGCGTCGCCCCGGCAGTCGGCACCACCGGGCTCTCGGCCACCAATGGCGGTCACTCGAACGTGTTCTGACAGCGGTTGACGGCGGATTGCCGATTGCTCGGTGGGGAGGGCGACTGAAGTCGCCAGTCGCCACCACAGTCGCCCCTACCGCCCGCGCGGTCGGGATGTGGGAGTCGCCTAACGCCGCGGCCGCCCGGTCCGCGTCACCGGCGGCGCGGTCAGGGGGTCGTCCGGCCAGGGGTGCTTGGGATAGCGTCCGCGCAGTTCTTTGCGGACTTCCGGGTAGCCGCGAACCCAAAAGCCCGCCAGGTCACGGGTGATCTGTACCGGCCGCCCGGCCGGGGAGAGCAGATGCAGCATCACCGGCACCCGACCCTGGCAGACGCTCGGCGTCTCGCGGGCGCCGAACAGCTCCTGGAGCGGGACCGGCAGGACGGGCTCGCCCGCGGGCCCGGCCCGGTAGTCCAGACGCCGACGGTTGCCGGCCGGGGTCGTCAGGGTCTCCGGCGCCAACGTGTCCAGGCGGGCACGCTGACCCCGGTCGAGCAGACCGGCGAGCAGTTCCTTGAGCGGTAGGGCGCGCACCTCGGTGAGACTGCGCAGCCCCCCGAGCCAGGGACCCAGCCAGTCATCGAGATCCAAACGCAGTCGCTCGTCACTCAGGTCCGGCCAGCCCCCCGCCGGATCCATTCGGCACAGCAACGCGACCCGCGCCTGGAACTGAAGCGCCGGCTCATCCCACGACAGACTCGCGTCGAAGCGAGCCGCCACCTGACCCAGCAGCAGCTCCAGCGTGCGCGCCGGATCGCCGACCGGCAACGCCTGTGAGTCCAGCACCAGGGCGCCCAGTCGGGACTCCCGACGCGCAGTCACCGCGTCGCGCTCGGTGTCCCAGGCAACCTGCTCGCCGGTCAGGATGCGCTCGGCCAGCGCCGCGCGCAGCGCCGACTCCGAAACCGGCAACGCGAGCTGGATGCGCGCGTCCCGCCCCCGGGCATCGAGTTCGGCGGCGACCAGATAGGGATGGACAGCGAGCGCGTCCTCGGGCGGCAGATCGGCCCCGGTGCCGACCGCCAGCAGATAGCGCCCGTCACGGGCACCGCGTCGCTGGGCGATCCGGTCCGGGTACGCACTGGCCAGGAGCGCACCGGGTTCCAAGGCGACGGCGCGCTCCGCCGGGCCGGGAGCCGGGTTCTTCGGCGGGCGCGCACCGCGCGCCCCTTCCATCGGCACCAACCGACGACTCAGCCGATCCGCTGCGGCCAGTCGGGCCCGCCCCATCCCCGCGCTCTGGCGACCGGCCCGGAAGGCCTCCAGGGCCGCGAGCCGCAGACCCAAATCGGCCGGACGCGGCAAGCCGGGTGTAGCGCTCCAGCCATCCCGGTCGGCGAGCAGGGCCGCCAGGTCGGCCGCCAGACGCCGGTCCTGCGGCTGCGACGCCTGCGCCAACATGCGCCCCAATCGCGGATGCAAGGGCAACTCCGCGATGCGGCGCCCGACCGGTGTGATCGCACCGCTCGCGTCCAGCGCACCCAAATCCTTGAGCAACGCCAGTGCCTGCGCCCAATGGGGTGCGGGCGGCGCATCCAGCCAGCGCAGCCCGGCCGGATCGCGCAGCCCCCAGAGGGCCAAATCCAGGACCAACTGCGCCAGGTCCGCGTCCAGGATCTCCGCTCGCCGATGCGCGGCCCGCCCCACCTCCTGAGCCCGCGTCCAGAGCCGGTAACAGACCCCGGGCGCGGTCCGCCCGGCGCGTCCCGCGCGCTGATCGGCCGAGGCGAGCGGAATCGGCTCCGTCATCAGCCGGGTCAGACCGGAGCCGGGGTCCAGGCGGGGCTTGCGGGCCAGACCACTGTCGATCACCGTGGTGACCCCCTCGATGGTCACGCTGGTTTCGGCAATGTCGGTCGCCAGCACCACCCGGCGGCGGCCCCCGCCGTCCGCGGCGCGGGCGGGCACCAGGGCCCGCTGCTGCTGCTCCACGGTGAGCGTACCGTGTAGCGGCAGCAGATCCAGAACGGCCCCCACATCGGGCTCCAGGCGGCGGCGTACCCGCTCGATCTCCGCCACGCCAGGCAGAAACGCCAGCACATCGCCGGCGTGTTCAACGAGGGCCAGACGAATCGCCGACTCCATGGCGGCCAGGGGATCGCGCGGCGCCGAATCCGCATAGCGAACGTCCACCGGAAAACTGCGCCCCGCGGCCCGGACCACGGGCGCATCACCCAGCAGCGCGGCCACCGGCCCCGCGTCCAGGGTCGCGGACATGACCAGGATCCGCAGGTCCGGACGTAGGGCCTGTGCGGCATCCAGGGCCAAGGCCAAGCCCAGATCCGCCTGGAGGCTGCGCTCGTGGAATTCATCGAAGATCAGGAGCCCGACCCCCTCAAGCCCTGGATCGGACTGAATACGCCGGGTCAGAATCCCCTCGGTGACCACCTGGATGCGGGTGCGCGGCCCGATACAGCGCTCGAAGCGCACCTGATAACCGACCGTTTCACCCAGTGTTTCGCCCAGCAGCGCCGCCATTCGGGCAGCCGCCATCCGCGCCGCCGGACGGCGCGGCTCCAGCATCAGGACGGTCTGGCCGGCGAGCCAGGCGGCATCCCGCAGCAGGAGCGGGATGTGGGTGGTCTTGCCCGATCCGGGCGGGGCGACCAAGACCGCGTGACCCAGCGTCAGCGCGGCGGAAAGGGGAGCGAGCGCCCCATCGACCGGGAGTGGCGGACCCAGATCCCGGGTCGACCCGGCGGGGTTGGAGCCGGGGCTCAGCGCGACGGCCGGGGCAAGGCCCGGGACGCGGCTCAGGATGCGGCCGGCGCCTCTTCAGCCGGCGCCTCGGCAGGCGGGGCCTTGGGGGTCATGACCTTGACCAACTGTTCGTCCACCAGGATACGGACCTTGTCCTCTCCGTTCAGCCACTTCTTGCCCTTGGCATTGGCCTGTACCGCATAGCGGCCGGACTTCTTCTGGAACACGGTGTATTCGGCGGTCTGCTTGACTTGCTGCATCAAAAATCTCTCGCGTTGTGGTTGGGTACCGGCGCGGTGTTCGTCCGGTAAAAAATGAAATCAGTGCACTATGCGCGGCTCACGGCCGCTTCAATCGTCATCGCCGGGCCGCGGCAACTTGGGGGACGCGTCCCCGTCGCGCTCGATCTGCACCCGGAAATCCGCGATCAGCGCCGCCATGGCGCCCAACGCGGCAAGCACCGGTGCCATCAGGGTCAGAACACCGGCGATTCCGACGCCCGCGGTGAGCGGGATCTCCAGCAGGGCCTCGCCGCTGCGGCGGCGCACCACCAGGCGGCGGACGTTACCCTCCTGGATCAGCGCTTTGACTTTGTCCACCAGCTCAGCGCCCTGGACTGTAATCTCTTCGGTCAGCGTACGTGGCTCGCGATCGGACATGGCAGCGTTACCTGGGCAACTGGCTTGGGGGCGTGCGCCGTGGGAGCAGCCGTTCTTTCACGGTAAAGAACAGCCAAGGGATACCGTCGTAGTTTAATGCAAAACTGCCGACACCATCGGCTCATGTCGCACGTGTATAGCCTTCGTACCTGATATCCGGACAGACCCTTGATGTAGGGGCGGGTTTGAAACCCGCCCCTACGTCCGGTTATCACGTCCGACGACTCTATCAGGGTCGCCGTCTCGACAACGCCCGAGCGGCCCGCTACCGTTGGACCTACTATGACACCCATCCTCGCAGGCACGCCGTGGAAGCGCAGCGACTGAAGACCATCGATGATTTGCTGGACTGCGAAGACGAGCGCGTGGAGCTGATCGGCGGCATCAAACCCGCCGGGAGCGGTCCGGCCGACCCGTCACTGCAGGCCGACTCCCGATCGGCAATCGCCGCGGCATCCGACCAAACCGAGGCCCTGGATCGCCTCTATGAGGACCTGCGCCGCTGCCGCCGCTGCCCCGGCATGTTCGGCCCGCCGGTCCACGGCCTCGCCGTCCGCTCACCGGTCATGATGATCGGCCAGGCCCCCGGGACACGGGAGATCGAACAAGGCCGACCCTTTTGCTGGACGGCTGGCAAGACGTTGTTTCGTTGGTTCGAGTCGATCGGGATCAATGAGGCGGGATTTCGCGCACGGGTGTTGATGAGCGCGGTGTGCCGCTGCTTTCCCGGCAAGAATCCCAAGGGCGGTGACCGGGTACCGGATCGGGTGGAAGTCGAAAACTGCACGCCCTGGTGGCGCGCCGAACTGGAAACCGGCCAGCCCCGACTGATCATCCCCGTGGGCAAGCTTGCCATCGCCCAGTTTGCCGATCAACTGCCCGCCCGGGCACGACTGGACCTGCTCGTGGGGCGCCAATGGCCCTACCGATCCGCTACGGGGCTTGCGGTAGACCTGATTCCCCTGCCCCACCCCTCGGGCGCCTCCACCTGGTTCAAGATGGAACCCGGCCTGACCCTGCTGCCTCAGGCGCTGCGCCTGATCGCCGCCCATCCGGCTTGGCAGGACGTCCTGTAGCACGCCCATCCACCAGCAACCACCGTGCCGGCCTTGATCATTGGCACCACAAAGACACGAAGAACACAGAGATTTCCGCTGCGTCGTCTTGACACTGGATCTCTCAACAGGTGATCGCAGCAAAGATGCAACGCGGCATTGGTCTCCGTGCCCTTTGTGCCTTTGTGGTGCCAATCCCCCGCGCGGCGCATACCGCACGGGGCTTGCCTGGAAGCGCCGGTCAACGCCTCAACTGAAGAAGGCCTTCACCCGCTCGAAGGAGTCCTTGACGCCGACCTTGAGCTCTTCCCATTTCTCTTCGGCCTCATCCTTGATCTCCTCCCACTTATCATCGGCGGCACCCAGGATCTCCTCACGCTTGGCCGCACCCTCGTCCCACTTGGCCTTGACCTCGGCCATCTGCTCATGGAGCTTGGCCTTCACGTCATCAGAGGCATCCTCCGCCTTCGCCCGCAACCCTTCCAGATCAACCTGCCACTCGTCGAGTTGGGCCTTGAGTCTTGCCAGATATTCTTCTTTCGTCTGCATGATCTCGATTCCTCTCGGTTGAAGCACTCACTGCGACCGACCTGCCGGCCGGGACATCGGCCGCGGCATTATCGACCCGGTGCCACAGTCCGGTCTAGCGCACTCATGTGACCCTGAAGGCTGTCACTTCACGATCTGCGGCGGCGTCTTGGGCGGCACCACTCACCGTGGAGCCGTCGGCGGGGCTGATGGCGCTTATCCACCACGGGCCGCTCGAGACCCTCAACTTTGGAATTGCTGACGGTCGGCAGGCGCGCTCGAACTGAGGCGATTTCCGGGAAGGATCTTCGTATTCGGCGGGACGACTAAAGTCGCCCCTCTAGTCCTACGGGGTCTTGCAGGCATGCGCAGTCGGGATGTTCATTTCCGGAAATCACCTTAGGTCAATTCCAAGTATAGCCCCTCGTCCGCTTTGCGCAGGTCATCGCTGGCTAGCCACAAACAACCCGCTTTCTCAAGGCATCGCCAAGGTCGCGATGCTCAAGACCCTCGACAAGTGCGCGACGCCCAAACGCCGCCCGGAACGATGATTTTAGCGTTCGCACCTGATATCCAGACAGACTTTCGTGTAGGGGCGGGTTTGAAACCCGCCCCTACGTCCAGTCTCACACGGGGTTAATCGAGCAGCACATCCTTGGCCTCGTTGATCTTCGCCGCCAGGTAATCCGAGCCGCCCCGGTCGGGATGCAGCCGCTGGACCAGCCGCCGATGGGCGGCACGGATCTCCTCCGGGCCGGCCCCTGGGCCCAAACCGAGGACCGCCCTCGCCTCTTCCTGCGGCATGTGCTGCCGCGCCGTCGGCTTGGGAGCATCCGCACGCTGCGCGGGCGTCGGCCGACGCACCGGCTGCTCGCGCTCACGCTCCAGGTAGACTTCCAGGGCTTCGGCCGAGGCGAGGTCACCGGCATACCACTGTGCGAGGAGATCGATCAGATCCTGGGTCGAAACCCGCTCCAGGGGCAGTCCGCTGAAGGGTCCGGTCAGGAACTCGCCGCGCATGTGTCCGGAGAGTTGATCGATGACCAGCAGCACACCGCGGGTCGCCACCCGCGATTCGTGCGCGCCCTGGTAATTGGGCGACCCTTTGAGTTCGCGCACCCACAGGGCGGTGGCACCGGCCACCGCGCTGGGCATCACGATGAAGTTGAGCACCGGGACCATGCTGACGCCGACCGTCGCGGCACCGAACCCCAGACTCAGGGTGCGCCGCTCGCGCAGCCGTCGGCGCTGCTCGCGGAATTTCAGCCCGTTGTTGCCCATAGGATAATCCGTGTACTGCACCGCCATGATCCAGGCGGTATAGAGGAACCAGAGGATCGGCCCCACCAGCGGCACGAACAGCAGCAGCAGGAACGGGATGGCGAGCAGCACGGCGTAGAGAATCTTCTTGGTCTCGTCCCACAGGGTCGGAATCAGTTCCTTCAGCATCTTCGGCACCCCGCCGCCCTGCTCCAGCGGCCGTCCGGTGAGCAGCAGTTCGACTTTCTCCGCCAGCAGGCTGTTGAAGGGTGCGGCGATCAGGTTCGCGACCAGGGCGAACCCGTAGAAGACCAGCACCAGGAGCAACAGCACAAAGACCGGCCAGAGAATCCAGTCGAGCCACTGCAGCCAACTGGGAACGCGCGCGTCCATCCAGGTAACGAAGCCCTCGAACCAGGAGACCCCGGCGGCGATGCCGGCCGAGAACACCAGGATGTTGACCAACAAGGGCACGATGACGAAGCGCCGCAGGCCCGGGCGGGTGATGAGCCTGATGCCCTGGAACAGATAGCCGGCACCGGAGACAGGGTTGACGGACATGGTTGAATTGGGATCGTCTGGTTCGTGAGATTTGGACGGGAACACAGTATACCGAGCCGGGGCCTTGGGGTATCCCATCCACGGCAGTCGCGGCTGAACTGCGCGCCGGAGACATAAGACCAACGGGTTGACGGAACGCCTCGGCGGATGCACTGTCGGGACTTCCTACAGCAGCCAGGAGATCACCATGCAGCGAGCCCAAGAAGAACTCACCCGGTTGGCCCAACTCCCGGATGCGGCGATCGATCTCCCGCGCGGCGCGCTGGCGATCAGCCGTCTGTTCCAGCCGACATTGGATGCCGACCGGTCGCTGCGCCGGTTTGACAGCCTCTGCATCGCCGCGGTCTCCAGCGTGCCGCGTGAGGCGGACCTGACGCACCGGGTGCGGGCACTCAACCGCTTTCTGTTCGATCAGGAGGGATTCGGCGGCAATCTGGAGGACTTCTACGACCCCCGCAACAGCTTCCTCGATCAGGTACTGGAACGGCGCACCGGCATCCCGATCAGTCTGTCCCTGATCTATGTGGAAGTCGCGCGTCAGGTCGGAATACCGGCTTTCGGGGTCGGCTTTCCGGGTCACTTCCTGGTGCGGGTCGCGGCCGGCGACGCGATGCTGGTCCTCGACCCCTTCAGTCGCGGCGCCTCACTCGATCTGGAGGATCTGGACCGCCGCCTGGACGATGTCTACGGCTGCGGGGCCTTGACCGTCGCGGCGAATCCGGCACTGTTGCGGCCGGCCACCCGGCGGGAGATCCTGGTGCGGATGCTGGCCAACCTGAAGGTGATCTTCCTGCGCGACGGTGACCTGGGACAGGCGCTGATCGCGGTCGATGGACTCCTCGCCCTGCAGCCGGATTCGCCCGATGACCTGCGTGACCGCGGCCTGATCTACCGCGAACTGGGCTATACCCCGGCCGCCGCGGCCGACCTGCGCCGCTACCTCCAGGTCAGCGACGACGCGGCGGAAATTGCGGAACTCATGCCGGTCCTCGCGGAGCTGGAGGCGGCGGGAGTGCGGGTGCACTGAGGGGGCGGCCAGCGCATCCGGGATGCAGAGCGACCGGCTGCCGGCTGGTCTGCGCCAAGGGCCTGGGCGATGACGCCCAGACCAGCCGCCTTGTCCATACGACCGCCATGAGCTATCGCCTTCGGACGTGATAACCGGACGTAGGGGCGGGTTTCAAACCCGCCCCTACTACACGAAGGTCTGTCTGGATATCAGGTGCGAACGCTATCTCTCCCCCATATACACCGTCGTCGAAACCCCACTGTTCACAAAGCTCTGGCCGCGTTACTGGCACGAAACCCCGACGCCGGCGATGTGATTCCCGGCACGGACGGACTGCGGAAAGTGCGTTGGACCCGCGCCGGATCCGGCAAATCCAGTGGGGTACGGGTGATCTACTACACCCGATTCGCCTCTGGGGCACTCATGCTGTTGGTACTGCACGCGAAGTCCGAACGGGGAAACCTGTCCGCCAAGCAACTTGTGGAGATCAGACATGCCATCGAACACGCAACCCCTGACTGATGATGAACTGGAAGTGTTTGAAACATCAAGCTCCGTAGGAGCCCGCTTGCGGGCGACGTGACCTGCCGGAATCGCGTCATTGTGCCCCCACCCGTCGCCCGCAAGCGGGCTCCTACGGGTTGGATTTCTCGCGGAAATCACCTTACGTTAGAATGTGGAGCAACAAAAAGCCTTTATGTTGACTCATGCCCTTATCCTAGGGGCTAAGTCCGACAGGCTGCTAGGAGAAGACCTGCTGGAATCCATCCGTCAGATGAACGCGGGCCTGGGGACAGTGGTGTACTCGCCGATCATCGCCGCCCGCCAGAACGCCG
>NZ_KB902375.1:0-56913 GCF_000379525.1 Lamprocystis purpurea DSM 4197
TTTCGAAAATGCGTTATAAATATGTCCGTTAGCACATTTGTAGTATAGAACTGGCGCGCGATCTCTTCTGTGAATTTTCGAATCTTCAACTGGGCATTGACAAACAGGGCACCCTAGACCAGTCGGATGAAGTATATTAACCAAGAAATCATAGCATTTCTGTTCGTCCATTAACTCGATGACGGAAAAAATGAGCATATCAGTCCAAAAAGATAATTATGTGCTGTGCGGTATTTCATTATCGTCTATCATTCTAAATTAATAAAGGCTCACACACTTGGCCTCATGAGCCAACGGTGCGATCGTCAGCGTGGTGTCCGCGCCATGGTGCGGACTGTGCGCGATGTCGTAGGCGAGCGACTGAAGATCCCGGCCATCGACCTTGAGGGTATCGGGCACCACCGTAAGCCGCCAATCCCGCGAGCGGACCTCGATCTGCCAGCCGTGATCGCGTAACGCGCAGAGCGCCGCGATCTTGAATCCCTCGCCGAAATAGCCGGCATACAGGCCGTCGCCGCCGCGCTTGGTTGATGCCCCGATCGGTATCAGCCAGTCATAGCTGAAGTCGACCCCTTGGGAGGTCAGGCTCAAGCGTTCGCCGACCATGCGATGGCCGAAGCGGCGGCTCCACTCGTTGCGGGGGATGCTGTCGAAGAAGTTCTGGATCAGGTCGCGCAGCACTTTGTACTTCGACCAGCGGACCGGGTAGTCGTAGACCAGATTCAACGGGATGCGGCGCGCGGGACCGCGCGCCAGGATCTCGGCGTTGTCGGTCGCTTCGGGGTCCGGTGTCTCGTGCATGGTTTTACCCGGTGGGCCTCCGGTCGTTGCGGTACGAAACCGTTGGAAACCGCTGGCGAATCGGCCATGCCCGCCGGTCTTGAAAGCAATCCGGCGAGACCCTGCATTGGCCCGGCCCGCTTCCCGCGACGACAATAGACGAACCTCACCCCCAGGTCCATTCCCGACCGGCACCGGAGCCATCCCATGGACACGCAGCCCCCCTTTCTCGGCGAGTCCTGCATCCGTCTTGTCGACGGACTGCTCGCTATCCTAGACGAGGCCGAGGCGCGGGGCGAGGCGCGCTGGGTCTCGCTGGAGGCTCCGTCCGGCTGGGGCAAGACCCGTGTCGCTCAGGCGCTCAAGACGGGGCCTTGCGGCTCGACCCGGCCGACATCGAGCGGCTGCCGCGCCGGGTCGAGGACATCTACCGGGAGCTATGGGACGCGCTGCCCGAGCCCGCCCAGCAGGCGCTCACGCTGGCGACGCTCGCCATCCCGGATGGCGACGCCGCCTGGCACCGCGCCATCGCCGCGCAGTCAATCGCCGAGTGCCTGGATCTTCCAGCCCATGACACGTTGGCCGAAACCTTGGAGCAGGACCGCATCCCCCACGGCTGGGTGCGCGCGCTCGCCGATTGGCTGCGCCGCTTCAACGAGCCCGATCAGCTCGCCATCGCCGTCGCCGCGCGCGACGAGCATTTCCTGGAAGAGGACCTTGGGCGCGTGCTCGACCGACTCGCCGCTACGCTCGCAGCACACTCGCTCGCGGAGCCCGACCCCGAGACTCAGCACTGCGCCCGGTTGCTGCTCACGCTGCACCGGCGGGGCCAGGGGGAAGGGCCGAACCGGATTGCGGAGACCGATGCGCTAAGGGCGGTTCGGCTGCTGCAACGGGCCTTTGCGGACCAGCCGCGGGAGCTTCCGGCGCGGGTCGCATTGGGGCGCATCCTCGCCGGGCTGCGGGTGGACCCCGATGCGCTGGACCTACTCGCGGCGCGAGACGACCATGCCTGGGCGCTGGGCGAGTCCGGACAGGTCGAGGCCGCGGAGGCTGCCTACACGGCCCTGCTCGCGGACGAGGGGCGCATCCTCGGCCCGGATCATCCGGTGACGCTTACGACTCGCAACAACATTGCCTACTGGCGAGCGCAGTCGGGTGAGATCGCCGCGGCCTTGGCGGAGTTTACGGCACTGCGCGCGGACCAGGGACGCATCCTGGGCCCGGATCATCCGGAGACGCTCAAGACGCGCATCAACATTGCCTCCTTGCGGGCGCAGTCGGGTGAGATCGCCGCGGCTTTGGCCGACTTCGAGACCCTACTCGCGGACCAAGAGCGCGTCCTCGACCCCGGGCACCCAGACCTTCAGTGCACCCAAGGGTGGATCACCGACCTGCGCAAGCGGCTCGATACACCGTGGTCACCGGGCACCGCGGACTACTGAGAGCGCTGGCCCCGCTGGTGAACGGACCACATCATCGAGGGAGCCGTAATAACGGTCTGGTACGTCGTGTCCGTGCCACGGCTTGAAGTGAGCGGGCTGTCACTCCGTCCCGCCCGCCTCTAAGTCAAGCCGGCGCCAGCTCCGGCAGATCGTGCAGCCGGATCAGACGCGCGGCTGGGATGGGGACTACCGCATACGCGCGCCCGTGCGGGTCGGCGAACTCGATTTCAAACATGTCGCTGAGCGTGCCGCTTGATTCAGCCCAATACCAACTTGCGCCCAAAGGGTGCCTCGGCCTGCTCGCTGGCGACCGGCACCGCCCAGATCACCGGCCAGCGCGGGCGGAAGTCGGCCGGACCATCCAGGTCCGTCAGGAACAGGCCCAGGTCTGGCCGATGACGGTCGGCCTCGCGCAGCAAAGGGGTGAAATCGGTGCCGCCGCCGCCGTCGAAGACCAGGTCGGGCAGATTGAAACGACCGGGCTCGTAGATCTCGACCCCGGTCACCCGGTCATCACCGAGGATGACGATCACCCGCGCCTCCAGGCGCCGGGTCACCGCCTGTAACTCGCGGGCGAAGCGGTCGAGCAGCGGGGCGTCGATGGAACCCGAGAGATCCACCATCACCACCAGCCGGGCGACGGCGCGCGCTGAGACCCGTCCCGGCTCCCAAGGCATGCGCCCGCGGGTACCGACGCGGCCCTGATTCGCCAGGTAGGAACGCGACGGACGCGACCACGACAGCCCAGGCTGGAGCGACAGGCCGCGCGTGAGATGGGTGCGCAGCACATGCTCCCAGGGGGTCCGGACCTTGGGGAGATCCGCCAGCAGCACCCGCAGCAGCGAGAAAGTGCCGTCACCGGTGTGGGCCCGCGCGAGGCGCTGACCCCACTCCCGTGCCTCCTCCATTTCCGCCTCGGGACGGCTCTCGTCCGCACCCGGCCAGAGGTCTTCCTGGATCCGCGACGCCAGACCCCGGACCCGCGCGGCCCGTGGACCGTCGAACCGCGTCGTCCAGCGTCCCGCCGTTGCATCCTCCTGCTCTTGCTCGTGCGAGTCGCTCGGACCCTGGTGCTGCGCGCCGGCACCAGCTTTGCCGGACTTGGACGGCATGCGGCTGGCGGCCGGGCCCGACACCTGCGGCAGGCGACGATCGTCGATGGCGCGATAGAGCCGCTCCAGGTCCCATTCCAGCAGGGATTTTTCGACCGGTTCCCGAAGACCGAGCGCGGTGTCCAGGATGCTGTCCAGACCGACCGCGCCCGGGGGCAGTTCCAGCCAGGTCAGGTGTCCAAGCGCACTGTTGACGATCGCATCGGCACAACAATTGAAGAGTTGCAGATCCACATCGCCCAGGAGACCACGCAATGCTACGTAGCGCTGGCGGTGACGCAGCGCCACATGCAGCACCTCGTGGGCGACCAGTCCGGCCTGCTGCGTCAGCGGCAAGGTCACGAACAGCGGGCCGTAAAAGATGGCGGTGCCGTCATTGGCGGCGGCCAGGGTATCGGGAACATCATCGCGGTCGAGGTGTTTGACCCAGAGGGCCAGACCGCCGCTGGAGGGCGCATACTCGACCAGCCGCTGAATCGCCCGGGTGCCGCGGTGGATGTGCATGAACGCCCTCTGCTGGTGCTGAAATGAACTGGGAAGGAGGGAGTCTACCGTGAAAGTCGCGGCGCGACCCCGTGGGAGCGGCCTCCGGCCGCGATGGGGCTTGCGGGATCTCGCCAGCCGCGGAGGTCATGGCGACCCCGATCGCGGCCGGAGGCCGCTCCCACGGGGGATCTCGACTGCTATAGGAACCTTTCACCACCAGCAAGTGTAAACAGTCCTTTAGGGAACGCCTTTGGTGTTCCGGTCGTTGTCGTTGTCGTAATCGAGTTGATGATCCTCGCGAGGATGCGTTGGTCCCGTGCGTGGCGATCGAAGCCTTTCAACCGCTTGGCGGCCTTTTACGGCCAGGCTGTGTAGCGAATCGACAACCGATCGACAGCGGACTGCTGATGCCAAAGATGAATCGCTTCTCCGATTACGACAACGACAACGACAACGACAACGACAACGATTGGATTCGTTGGTTAACTTATTTCTGACTCGTTACATATTTCAGTCAGCAGATGCTGCGTTCTTTCGCACGCACTGTCACGCCCCACTCCGCCAGGACGGCGCCAAGCTGTTCGATGATCGCGGGGACAGACCGCGCGACCGTCGGAGACAGTTGCAGACCCAGCCCCAGTTCCGCGGGGACGACGCCGACTAGCACGATCTCGGCCGCCGGATAGCCGAGCAGTTGCGCCAGGGCCAGCACGTCGGTCACGCCCAAATGATGCACCGACAGCTTCTGCGACAGGACCCGCAGAATCGCCTCATCGCGCAGGACGGTGACCGATCCCGGCGGCCCCTCCCCGGCGACGGCATCGATCAGCAGGATGCGCCGATAGTCCGCAAACAACGGCAGCAAGTCCAACCCCGACGTGCCGCCGTCGACCAGCGTGACCGCGGGGTCGAACCCATAGTCGGTTTCCAGACGGCGCAGGACCTGAACGCCCAGGCCCTCGTCGCCGACCAACAGATTCCCCAGCCCGATGACCAGCACGCCCGCGTCCGCGCCGGCATCCGGGCCGGCGTCCGCGTCAGAACGCGTTGACGCGGACAATCGTCTGCCTCGCATTATCGTGGAGGTGAATGGCGCAGGCCAGACAGGGATCGAATGAGTGGACGGTCCGCAGCACCTCCAGCGGGCGTTCCTCTTCGAGTATCGGGTTGCCGATCAGCGAGGCCTCGTAGGGACCCCTGGCGTCGTTCTGATTACGCGGACCCGCATTCCAGGTCGAGGGCACCACCGCCTGATAGTTTTTGATCTTGCCGTTCTCGATCACCACCCAGTGCGACAAGACCCCGCGCGGCGCCTCGTGGAATCCATAGCCCATCTGCTCGCCCTTCGGGAAGGTCGGCGGATTGAAGCTGGTGGTATCACCCGCGGCGATGTTCGCCACCAACGCCTGGTAGTTCTCCACCATCATGTCATAGAGCACCTGGGTGCGCACACAGCGTGCGAGATGCCGACCGAGCGATGAGTGCAATGCCGCCATCGGCACCGGGCTGCCCGTGATGGCGCCGATCCGCTCCAAGGCGGTATTCAGATAACCGATGGTGCCCGCGTGTCCGGACGCGACCCCGGCCAGCACATTCGCCAGGGGGCCGACCTGCGCGGGCTCGTCAGCGAAGGACGGCGATTTGACCCACGAGTAGGCCGCATCCTGTTGGAAATCCGTATACTCGGGCACCGTCTCCCCGTCATAAGGCGAGCGTGTCCAGTCGCCCTTGTACCAACTGTGCTTGATACTCTCCTTGACGTTCTGCTCGAAATAGGGATCGCCGAAGTGCTTCACCGCGTGGAACTGAGTCAGATCGGCCGCCGGAATGTAGCCGCCGGGCATCCCGAAGTCGGTACCTTTGGTATCGCGCGGGAAATCCGGCACCGAGAGATAATTCATCACCCCCGCGCCATATGGCAGCCAATCCGCATACAGGGCCGCGATGACAATGACATCGGGCAGATAGACCCGGCGCACGAAGCCCTGCAATTCATCCATCAGGGTCTTGAGGTAGGCCAGCCGCTCCATGTTCAACGCGGACTGCTCATCCGGATTGATGGCGTTGGCCACCCCGCCCACGGCCAGATTCTGGATATGCGGCGTCTTTCCTCCCAGGATCGCGGTGATTTGGTTGGACTTGCGCTGATAGTCCATCGCCTCCAGATAATGCGCGACCGCCATCAGATTGGCCTCGGGCGGCAGCCGCATGGCCGCATGACCCCAGTAGCCATGCGCAAAGATGCCTAGTTGCCCGCTCGCCACGAACTTGCCGACCCGCGACTGCACCTCGGCGAAATAGCGGGCATTGTTGTTCGGCCAGTCCGACAGCCCCTGGGCCAACCGCTCGGTCGCCATGGGATCGGCCTTCAGCGCCGACACTACATCCACCCAGTCCAGGGCCGAGAGGTGATAAAAATGCACCAGATGATCATGGATGCCGTGCGCGGCTACGATCAGATTTCGGATCAGTTGTGCATTCAGCGGAATCTCGAGCGCGAGCGCATCCTCGACCGCCCGCACCGAGGCGATCGCATGAACCGTGGTGCAGACACCACAGATGCGCTGTGTATAGAGCCAGGCATCGCGCGGGTCGCGCCCGGTCAGGATGGTCTCGATGCCGCGCCACATCTGTCCGCTCGACCAGGCATCGACCACCTGGCCGTCCCGGATGTCGCAATCGATGCGTAAATGACCCTCGATCCGGGTGACCGGGTCCACACAAATACGTGTTGTTGTCATGCTTTTGCTCCCAGTCGTGCCGGCCGCGCCGCAAGCAGAATCGGCATCTTCTTGACGAAGAAGAGATACGCCATGATCTCGACGGCGATGATCGCCAATGTGATCAGGATTTCGCCAACCCCAGGGAAATACTGCCAGCCTGGGCCGGGATTGTAGGCGATCAGGAAGGCATCGAAGCGGTAGAGTGAACCCCCGAGAATGGTCGCCAGCGCGGTCCAGAACAGCACCCGTGGCCGGATGCGCCGCTCCTTATGCAGCAGATTGACGATCGCATAGAGAAACAGCGCCGTTTCAAGCACGAACAGCAGGGGCTCCGGGCCAGGCTTGAGCAGGGCCGCGATGGCACCCGTCCACACCAGGTCGCTGATCCGCAGCACCAGATACAGGATCAACAGCCAGGGAATGATGGCCGAGATCTTGGATAACAGGTCAGTCTCGATCGGGCGATCCAGATTGACCGCGGCATAGAGCGACTCGAACACCACCATCGCATAGCCCATGGTGATCGCGGTCAGCAGGAACAACAGCGGGATGATGTTGGTCTGCCAGAGTGGATGGACCTTGTAGCCGGCGATGAGCAACAGCGAGCCCAGGGAAGATTGATGCATGGTCGGCAGCAGGATACCGAGTCCGATGAAGAAGAACAGGGCGTGTCGTACCTGGCGTAAGTGCCGGTTGTCCTTCATCGCTTCGAGAATCGCGGGCGACAGCTCGATCCACAGCACCAGGGTATAGAGCGTGACACAGAGCGCCACTTCGAGCATCACCGAATTCAGATTCGCGTACTGTGGCAGAAAGACATTGTAGAGCTGCCAATAGCGGCCGACATCGATCACGATCGACAACCCCGCGAGGGTATAGCCGAAAACGCTCGTCAGCAGCGCCGCCCGGATCATCGGGTGGAACTGACCACGATTGAAGATGTAGACCAGCAGCGCCATCGCGTAACCGCCGCATGCGATGGCTGTGCCGGTGACCACGTCATAGGTGATCCAGATACCCCAGGGAAACCCGTCGCTGAGGTTCGCCACATCACCGATGCCGAAGATGAACCGGCGGGCCATGAAGAAGGCGCCGATCAGCACCAGCACGCCCATGAAGTAGAAATGCCGGGTCAGCAGTTTGCCGCCGATCGGCCGATAGACTTCACTCATCACGGCGGCCCTCCCGCGCCTCAGGGGTCGACTCCTCACCCTCGGACGCGTCCTCCTGTTCTGCATGGGTGCGGCGATAGACGGCAAAGACCAGTCCGCCCAGCAGCAGCGTCGGTGCGACCATGCCCTGATAGAGCGTATGCTGAATGGTCTCCGAGAGTTGGGCGCGCGAGGTGTCGCCCACGGGCGGCAGCCCCAGCTTATCGAAGGGAACACCCGCCATCATCAGATATTGGGTGCCGCCGCTTTCGGTCTCTCCGTAGACTTTCGGGTGATAGCCGGTTACCTCCGCCTTACGTTGCTCATCGCCGTCCAAACGGCGCACCGGATACTGCTGCTGCTCGCCCGGCTTGAAGGTCAGGCGGCGATGGGCCTCGGTCAACAGGTCGGGCAAGCGCCCGAACAGGCTCGCACCGGTGGGACAGGCATCGCAACAGGCGGGAATGCCGCCCGCGGCCAAGCGGTCGGGGCACAATTGGCACTTGACGATCTTCGGAAATGCCTTGTCGTATTCGAATTTCGGGATATTGAATGGACACGCAAGCTGGCAATAGCGGCACCCGATACAGGCATCGGGATTGTAACGCACCACACCGGTGAACGGGTCCTTGGTCAAGGCACTGACCGGACAAGCCGAGATGCAATTGGGATCGACGCAGTGCATGCAACTGCGTTTGATGAAGCTGAAGCCGTCTTCCTCGCGGTCCTTCACCGCGGCGGTACCGCTGGTGTAGACCTTGATCTTGGTCATGGTACGGCTGTTCAGATCGTTATCGGCATCCCAGGTGCCGGCCACGCCGTGGGCTCGCTCCAGCGGTGTGTCATGCGCCATTGGCATGTCGTTCTCGGCCTTACAGGCGACCTCACAGGCTTTGCAGCCGATGCACAGGGTCGCATCGTAGAGTATACCCACGGCCTCCGGCGGCAGCTCCTTTGGAGGGCGCGCCGCGGCTGGGGCCGGACACAATGCAGTCGCTGCGCCGGCGGCCGCGATCTTGAAGAATGCACGGCGATCGATGTTCATTTTGGTTCCTCCGCTTCGCTCTTGGCGACGGCGGTTGATTCAGCCTCGACCTGCTTGAGTTTTTCATTGGCACCCAAGGCATAGACGACAGCACCGCCGGCAATAGCGCCGGTGACGGCCGCGGCGCCGACAGTGACACCGCCCGCATGCTTGGTGATGATCTCGGGGAACAGCGATGGCGGGGTCACCGACTCAACGTCGGCTTGCTCGTGCAGCGCCTTGTGGAAGCCCACACCCTGCTCCGCACAACCGAAACAGGGATGACCGATCCCGACCGGCCAGGTATTGGCACCGACATCACCGAACTCGATCGCCGGACAATTGGCCCAAGTCTCCGGACCCTTGCAGCCGAGCTTGTACAGACACCAGCCCTGGCGATGGCCGGCGTCGCCGAACTGCTCGGCAAAGCGGCCGGCGTCGAAGTGCGGCCGGCGTTCACAGTGATCATGGATCAAATGCCCATAGGCGAAGCGTGGGCGGCCTTTGGCGTCCAGTTCAGGCAGTTTCTTGAGGGTCAGGTAATACAGGACGGTCGCCAGTAAATTATAGGGCGAGGCCGGACAACCGGGCAGCGTGATCACCGGCAATGGCGTGCCGTCGGTTTTGGTGATGCCGGTGATCCGCAGCGCTTCAGGCAGGCCGACAGCGCCGGTCGGATTGGGCGCCGCGCTCTGTACACCACCCCAGGAGGCGCATGATCCGATCGCGACGGCCGCCGCGGCGTGCGGGGCGATCTCATGCAGCATCTGCTGCGGTGTCTTATCAGCGATCTTGCAATAGATACCACCGTCACGCAGCGGTACCGAGCCCTCGACGACCAGGATGAATTGTCCCTTGTTCTTGTCCAGCGAGTCGTGCAGCGCCTGCTCGGCCTGATGCCCCGCGGCGGCCAGCAAGGTCTCCGAATAGTCGAATGAGATCAGATCCAGCAGCAGGGTTTCGACGGTCGGATGCGTGGCCCGCAACAGCGACTCGGTACAACCGGTACATTCCTGGAAATGCAGCCAGATCACCGTCGGGCGTGCTTTGGTGTCCTCGAGGGCCGCGAGCACCTGACCCGACATGCCGAGCGGCAGGCCCAGCGTCGCGGTGATGCCGAGCGCGAACTCAATGAAGCGGCGTCGGCTGATGCCATAGACATCCAGTTGATCGGAGAGGTAGGGGCCGAGCGCGGGCTCGCGTCGGCTTGCTGCTGATCGGTTCATAGATCCTGCCTTGCCCGATGGGGCGCTGCACAGGTTGATGCTATTCGTGAAACGCTACGACTGAATTCTCAAATAGATCGGTCGGCTTCCTGCCTGGAGGCGCGAGCAAAAATCCCCGCAACAGAATGCAATGACAATTGTCATAGCGGTCTTCGACCGCCGGGTCATTGAACCCGCGGGATCGCGTCGGCGATCGAACAAGCGCGTAACGCGTTCGCCATGCCGTCTGTGTTCAATTTAGGCGACGTCCTCCCGTTAAGTAACAATGTGGATATATGGTAATACTCTTATAGACCATCGCGCGCGGGTTGTCCAATACGGAATCGGCGCGGATGACGGTGCGACTTCAGTCGCACCGATTCGGACGCAGGTGCGACTGAAGTCGCACCGACACTGACCGGTATCCGAATCCCGGAAATCGCCTTAGTCGGCAAGCCCCTCGGCCTTGCGCTGCTCGCTGTAGCGCCGATATGCCGGACTGTCGAAGATCGCCGCCTCTAGACCGGATTCCAGAGCGCGCTGAAACAGCAGCTCCATCACCAGGGTCTGGGCCTCGCGGATCGGCAACGGGGTGGTGGCGCGGGCGTCGGGCAGTTGCTCGATGATCTCCAGTGCGCGGGTGAGGGTCGCGGCATCCTGGGCCGCCGCCAGCAGCCCATAGATCATGCCGTACAGCGCGTCGAGGCTGGTCGGCAGCAGTGCCGCGGTCTCGGCCCCTGGCCGGGCGGCGAGCAGCCGCAGCACGTCGACCCCCGCCTGGATTTCACGCAGCACGCCGAAGAACTCGGCCGCGTTGGCCGCGCCGATGCGCCCCTGGACGAACACCCGCTTGGCCGACTCCGACAACCCGGACTTGAGCACGTTGGAGACGTCTTCCCAGCCGCGCGGGCTCGACCCAACCAGGTGATCGTTGGCGAGTTGCGCCTGGGTATCGTCGAGCTTGTCGGGCCGCACCTTGAGATAGGCCAGCACCTCCGGGGCAAACCCCCTGGTCAGGGCGTGGGCCAGAAAAGCGTCGATGGCGGTCTGTACGTTGAAATGGAACATCCGGTCAGCGAGCGCCGTGCCCATATCGTGGGTGACCGCCCCGTGGAAGCTGGCGTTCCCCGCCGCGATCACCTGCCAGCCATCCGGCAGGCAATAGTGACCGACGCGGCGATCCAGGATCAGCGAATAGGCCGAGATCTGCAGGCGTTGATCGGCCGCCGTCAGTTCGTCGAGAAACAGGATGCCGTCGGGCTCATCCTGCCCGGGCAGAAACTCCGGCGGAAACCACAGGGTCTTGGACTGCCGCTCGTCCACCCAGATCGCGCCGCGAATGTCCACCGGCTCGATGGTGGTGAGGCGCAGATCCACCAGCGGCACGCCGAAGTGCGCTGCCACCTGGTGTACGATGGACGATTTGCCCACGCCGCGGGTGCCCCACAGCATAGAGGCACGGCGCCGCAGCAGGGGGTCGGTGTACTGCTCGATCAGCGCCTGCTTGGCTGCCGCGATGGACACTGCCGGGATATTCATGGGATGGGACCGCTCCTGGTGAGATAGTTGGGCACAGCCGAGGCCCCATGACCGTTGCGGTCTTGCGCTTGGCGCGGCTGGCCTGGGTCGGGGCAGGAACCTGGAACCGGTCAGTGAAGAATTCAATTCGACCGCGCTGCGAACGGCAGCACGCATTGAGCACCCGGCCCGTGACATCTCACGCGTTTGGCCTATCATAAGGATGGGCTGGGGGCGATATCCGATGGTCAGCGGCGGTTCAGGCCGACGCCACACCGTGCAACCGGGGGGCTCCTTGCGTCCGCACCACACGAAACGTAGTTTTAAATCGAGAGGTTGGCGGTCATGATCACGTTACAAACGTCGGCAGGGATTCGCACCAGCGCGGAGATCCGCGGTTTTCGCTCACTGCGGCACCCGGTCGGGCCGCGCCTGAGCGCGCTGGACACGGGCCGCATGATGCAAGGGCGCGCCCACCGGATGGCGCGGATGGATCACAAGTCCTGGTTCGTCGGCTTGGGCCGCTGAGCGCGTCGGTCCGCACAGCGGACCCTACGGTAAGGCCGCGATCCGTAGGGTCCGCTGTGCGGACCAGCGGCCTCGCTGTCGCTACGATGGCCGGGATATGATCAAGGCCACCCAGCGTTGTTGACCGCTGACCGCTCGGTACGTTTAGGGACTGCTCCACATCACGTTCTCCCCCGCCGCGGCCGCATCGCTCAATAACGCGATCAGGGGGAGCGCGCGGTTTGCCAGACTGACATGCCGCTCTTCGCCGTCGTCCGCGGCACCGACCCCGGTCTTGGGGTCCAGCGGCGCATCCGGGTGCTCCGAGACCGCCCGACGCAGCCGCTCCAGGGCGGCCGGCACATCCGCCGCCAGCAGCGCCCCCGGCACGGTGCCGCTGTGGCCCATGAGCTTGATCAGGGTCACCGCCACCTCGCCAAACATCGTGATATTGGCATGGGCCTTGGTTTCAAAGGTCACCAGCATGGAAGCCTCCACGGGTTGTCGCTCGCGACCGGCGTGGCCGCCCCGCTACTGTAGCAAAGCTGAGGTTCAGGGTTTGGGGTTCAGGGTTCAGGGTTCAGGGTTCAGGGTGATTTTTCCCTGAAAACGCAGTTCTCACGCCAAGGCGCTCAGCTCGCCAAGGTTTTTTTGTCACCAGACTTGAGGCGGCGCCCGGCGAGTTATGCACGACGGATACCCTTGGCAGGCACGCATCGGCTGCTGCGCCGACCTCGATGATGATGAATGGGTCGGCGCCGGTGTGCTCATCGGTACGCGGCAGGTGATGACCTGCGCGACCGTGGTCGCCGCCGCCCTGAGGGTGGAGGTCGGCGCAGAGGCGCCGGCCGGGGAGGTCGCGGTGATCCTGCCGCTGCTGCCGAACCCGCACCGCGGGATAGCGCGGGTCGCGGCCTGGGCACCGCATGCCGGACTGGACCCGCGCTGGACGCTCCCCGGTACGCGACCGCCGGGGCTTGCCGTGCTGGAATTGACCGAGCCGGTTCCGGAACTGGTCGTCGCGGCTGCGTTGGAATTGCTCGAACCCGCGGCCTACCGCAACCGGGCGGTGTTCTGCCTGGGCTTTCCACCGGAGCATCCGACCGGGCTGCGCATCCACGCGGACTGTGCCGATGAAGACGCGCAGGCCATCACCGGCCTGGAAACCGATCACGGCAGCATCGACGGCAGTTTCACCGGAACCGGCGCCTGGGACCCGATCCGCGGGTCCGTGCTGGGTCTGGTGGTCGCCGCCGACAACGCGGGATCGGACGGGTTTCTGATCCCTTCCCAGGCGCTGCTCGCGGTCTGGCCCCAGGCCCGGATCCGTCAAGACCAGGGAGTCGGTGGACGCCTGCTGACCTGGCTGGCAGGCCTGGACACCCGACTGGGCAACCTTTTGCTCCGCCTGGGTGCCGCGCTGGCATTCGCTGCCTTGGGCCTGGTGTGGTGGCTGGAGCCGGACACGCCGGCGCCGCTGCCGCCCACGGAGCCCGTCGCCGCCACCAGCGGCATTGCCGGCTTCGTCTGGGAGCGGAGCGGTCAACCGATCCCAGGGGTCCGCGTGCTCATCCCCACCCGCGCGGCAAGCAGTGAAACCGACCGCTTTGGCCGCTTCATCATCAGGCTGCAGGAACCGGCCGGCGCACGGATCGAGGTGATGGTGATCGCCCCCGGCTACCGCAGTCTGTCCACGGTTCAGCGCATCGGCGACAACCGCATCAATCTGGTACTGGAGCCGAACAAGGGGGACGATCGACCAGTTGACTGATCTGCGCGCGGGCCGCGGCGGCCTGCTCCCCCGCGAGCGGCGCCAGCACGCGCAGCGCGGCCCGCAGCCCCGCCTGCACGTCTGGATCACACACCGCACCTGGATCCAGGTCCGCTGCCTCGATTCCCGCCGCCAGGGCCCGGGCAAGCGACTCAACCGCCGCCTCGGCATGGGCGCCGGCCGGATAGTCCGCGAGGTAACGGACAAACCCGTCATCGACCAGCGACGCCAGGGCGTCTTGCATGCCGCCCCCGCCCTCATCTTCTTCATTCCACTCGAGGCAATCGACCGCGATCTTCACGGTCACTGGATCGTTGCCGGACGCCTGCGCCGCCGCCCAGGCCAGCCGTTCTGCCGCCGGCCGCCCGCGAAAGCGCTCGTGCAAGGCCCAATAGGCAGCGGGATCGAGCCGTTCGGGACCCTCTTCCCAAACGGGCTTCACATCGGTCTCGAGACCCCTGAACAGCGCCGCCACGCTCGGGGCATCGGCCAGAGACAGCGCAAACGCGGGCGGCAGGTCGTTACAGGAAAAGCCCAGGGCCAGCACCCGGCCGAGACCCTGCAGGCGGGCCAGTTCTACGTCGGCAGCCAGGTCCTCGGCAAGCGTTGGACGCACCCGCGCGAGCAACTCCAGGAACTCCAGCTCAGCCCGCAGCGACTTGGGCTCGGAGGCCAGGTGACGTTCCAGAATCTCACCGTAGGACAACAGCGGATGAGTCGGATCATGCGGTGCCAGCAGACCGCCGAAGACCCAGCCGCTGATGCCTGCCGGTGACTCTACCTGGTACCAACGCCCCGCGACTCCATCGACGCGGCTGGGGACGACAGTCCGCTTACGCACCGTAACCACCGTCCCCAATGCGAGGCGCTCGAGTTGGCCGCAGCCTGGTTCTGGGTCCGGACGCAAGCGCACTCCCGGGACCACCGTGATGCGCGTGTGGCGTGCGACCGACTCCACCCGCGGCGCATCCCGAGCGCCATCCTGCACCGCACGAGGCGTCCGGCAGGTTTCGACAAACGCCGCGAAGCGCTCCAGGACGCGGCGCGGGTCAGCCGCAGCGCCGCCCCGCTCGCTAAACCGCTTGGGCGTCTCGGCGCGGACCCGCCCGATGAACGCCTGACCATCAGCCTGCTGCGCCGGATCCCGAGCGGCGACGCGTTGCCGCTCCAGGACCACCCGGTAAGCCCGTTGCGGATGTGAGGAATCGAAGGGCGTGAGATCGCTGCCGAAGGCCCAGCCGAAAACGCCGTGCGGCGCCGCCACGTAATACCAGTGGTCCTCGACACCGGCGACACGGCTGCTGAACGCCTGGCGACCCAAGGTCAAGACCAGGGTACCGCTGCCGATCCGCTGCCAGTCGGCGTCGAGGCGGCTGCGATAGAGCAGCGCCGCGGCGGCCGGATCAGGCGCCTCGCGGATCACGCCCAGCCCGAGGGTCATCCGCTCCGGCGCGACCACCGCCTCGACCCAGGCCCGGCCCCAAGGGCCGTCCGCGGCGAGATTGGCGTTGTAGCAAAGGCGCGAGGGCGTATCGAACAGCACCAGCGGACGCCCCTGGGTCGCGTCTCCATGCGCGTCCTTGACCCGCTCGTAGATTAGGGTTCGTTGTCCGCCGGCAGGGGTCTCAACGACACAGCAGTCGTCCGGCACGAAATGACCAACACGCAACTGATCCGGCGGCGGGCCATCCCCCGGCACCCGGCTGTACAGCCAACAATCCGCCAGTGCCGTCGCGGACGGCGGCGGCTGATCGCTCCCGGCCCTGTCCGTCGCCGGATCGGGCCCGGGTACTGAGCGCACCTGCAGCCGACCGACGCGGCCGTCATCACGTATCGAAAATGTCAGGGGCGCCGCGGCGCCTTCCGCGGCGCAGCGAAACCAGCTTGGGAAGAAGGTCTTATCCCAAGTGTGCTCGTCAGACAGCACGCGGCCGGTTGCGGCCGCAATCAAACGCAACCGCTTGCCGCTGAACTGCACCAGGGTGGCCTTTTCGGCAGCACAGCGCGCCGGAAAGTCCGCCGCTTGGCAATTGCCCAGACAGGCCGTCTCGCAGGATTCCCGATCGCCCTTCATCGTCGCGCCGATCGTAGCGATTTCGCAGATGAAATCCCGGCAATAGGAGGCACAGTGATCATGCGCGTAGCCGCACATCTCGCAATCCTGACCGTCGCTGTCCTCACCGCGCGCGCTGGTCGTTTCGATCCGCAGTGTCGCATCCTTGTAGGTGATGTCCGCCTGTTCGTCCTGTGTCGCGTCAAACCCTTGATTGCCGCCGCTGTAACTGTTCAGCCACGCATCGAAAAGAGGCGCTTCGACCCGGTCGACGGGCACGATGCGGTGCCGTCGCTCCGTACTTCGCGAACTGCCCGTTTCGCCGGTGATGTCATAGGTGATCCAATACAAATCCGGTGTCCCGCTCAACTGACGCACCACGACCGACTCGAGGTCAAGGCCGCCATGACAAGGAAACGCGGCGTCATTCCGAACGCCGGTCAGAAGCAGCTCCGGGCCGCCGCCAATGCTCAGCCAGACCCGCTCGGCATCACCATCGTCCGCGATGGCCGCAAAGCGCAACCGAAAGCGCGGCTGCCGCCCCTGCTCCAGACTGTCGATGGGTTCCAAGTGGAACGCCAACGCGGGCTCACCCGCCCCGCCCTCCCAGGTTCCCGTGAGCGCGCCGCGCGCACCGAAGGCACCGGTGACGCGTCCGCGGACGCGCGGCTCCGCCGACTGTTCGGGGTCGGTCTGCGTCAACACGAATCCGCCGTCCGCGGCGAGCGGGCCGCTCAGTTCCAGACGCCGATGCCTGAAGCGGTTCGCATCGGTGTCATACACACCTTCGCTCTCGCGGTACCAAGACCCGGTCAAGACATCACCCTGGCGCACGAGCGACAACCGCAGGTCCGCGTCCGGTCCCAGTGTCCCTTGATAGAGTGTCGGTCGGCAGGTCCCCGCGGGCGGCATCAGCGGGGACTGCCCCCGCACCGGCAAGGGCGCGACGACGGACAGCAGCAAGACGAGACACAGCAGCGGCTTGCCCCAAGCGGTGCGGAACGCACTGCAGGCGCAACTGCTGCTAGCAGGTGAGCGGCGACGATGCACTGACCACCCGAACCGATCCGGCAGGTCCGGATCGAAAACCAGCCCGAACTTTTTCTCCTTGGTCGCCGTGGCCCACTCCTGGTTGAGACGCTTGCGCAACCGCGGATACTCGATCTGGGAAATCAGGTCAGTCATTGCAGACACGTTGTGTCGTCTTTTGTCAGTCGCATTACGTCAATCAAAGGTGGGCGGACACCGTGGCAACATCAGATCGTGACGGATTGAAACAACCAGGGCTCGACGATCGGTTTCATCCGGTCGATACTGATTCATGAGGGCGCAACGTCCCCGCGGATCAGCGCCTCGACAAGATCACCCTGAATGCCCAGATCGGAGACCAGTCGGACCTGCGTGGGTTCGAGATGGCTGTTCCGGTAAAGAACGATACCAACATTTACTTGCTCTTGGGTCCTACCAGCATCTGGCGGATGTCGCCAAAGTCCGTCATGGGCGCATCGCGCAAATAGCCGTCGATGCGCGAGTAGGCCGCTGGATAACTGCCGAGTACGCCGGAGAACCACTCGCCAAAGTTACTTCCGTCAGGCTCAGGTTCCAAGACAGCGTCCACCGAATCCCCGGTCATCAGCGCGGGGAGTGGGGTCAGGATGATCATCTGCGCCAGCCAGCGCTTGAAGGCTCACTTGGTCAACGCCATAAACAACCGCGGCAGTTTCTCCGGCAGCCGCTCCACCCGGTCGATGACGGTGAAGCGATTGCCGAAACAGTCGCGGACATAGTCGTCGGCGTGGGCGTCGAGACTAATGCAATAGGTATAGATGCCCTGCTGATCGAGTTCCTGCACGGCCTTGTGCGTGTCTTCGATGAGCAGGCGTTCGTCCTGCACGTCGATGTCATGGGGCTGACCGTCGGTGAGGATGAGCATCAGCTTTTTCTCCGCCTGGCGGGCCTCCAGGTAATGGGCGGCATGACGCAAGGCGGCGCCCATGCGGGTGGAGTAGCCGGCCTCCATGGCGGCGAGACGCGCCTTGACCTGGTCGTCCCAGTGTTCGCGATAGCCCTTGATGTGCTGGTAACGGACCTCATGGCGGGTGTTGGAGGAGAAGCCGGCGATGGCGAATTCGTCACCCAGGTGATCGATGGCCCAGCCGAGCAGGGCGACCGCCTCCTGGCTCAGTTCCAGAATGCTCTGGGTGCAGCCGTCCGGAATCTGATTGAGCGACTGGGAGAGGTCCAGCAGGAGCATCACGGCGATATCACGCCCGTCATGCCGGTGGCTCATGTTGATGCGCGGGTCCGGGGTGGCTCCGCCGCGGTAGTCGATGAGCGAGCGGATGGCCACGTCCAGATCCAGCTCGCTGCCCTCCTCCTGATAACGCAGGCGCACATACTGCTGCGGCTTGAGCAGGTCGAGAATCTGCTTGAGGCGCTTGGCCAGCATCCGGTGCTTGTCGAGCAGCGCGTCGATCCGGGCCGGGTCGCCCGCGGGATGCAGTGCCTCGTAGAGACTCACCCAGTCGGGACGGTAGGTCTTGCTCTGGTAGTCCCACTCCGGGTAGTGGCGGGGTGGCAGGGTCTGCGCCTCCTCGGCCTTGGGCGGCTTGCGCTCTTCGAATGACTCTTCTTCATCGCCTTGCTCGATATAGCGCCACAGATGGCGGTTATCGTCGCGGTAATCGACCTCGGTGTCGGTGAAATAGACCTTGGGTGAGAGATCCTGCTGACGGCGGGTACGGGCGATATAGGTGATCGCCAGCTCGGCGATGGCCTGGGTGCTGGACGCGCCGGCGGCCAACTCGGCGTGGAAACGGGCGACGAAGTCGACCAGATCCGGATTACGGTAGCCGTGATCCGGGTCGAGCGCGGCGCGCGAGAACATGGCCAGGCGATGGCGGATGCAGGACTCCTGCTCGGGGTCGCAGGCATCTTCTTCCGGACGCGGGTGCAGGGCCAGGAACAACCGCCGCAGCCCAGGGTATTCGCGGATCGCCAGGCAGTCGACCCGACAGTCCTCGAAGGTCTCGACGGCCACCCGCTGGAAGGGGCTCAGGTTGTCGGCGATCAGCGAGCCGCTCCAGCGCAGGTGCGCGGCGACGTGGGCCAGCAAGGCGCGGTAGCGGTCGATCCCGGCCACTCCGGCGCGGTCGTCGTAGACATCCGGCACCCGCACCCCCAAGGTGTCGACATAGGGCATCGGTTTGCGCAGTGTGTCGAAGGCGTCCGAATAAGGAACGAACGGCCGGTGCTCACGCCACAAGGAGCGCAGATACAGGTCGAGCTGGCGCTCATTGTCGACGAACAGGGTGCCGTGACGCTCGCGCTGGAGCACCGCACGGCTGTCGGTCGATTGCAGACTGAAATAGTCGCGCTGACGGTCCGGGTGATCGGCATAGTGGCGCAGGCCGTATTCGACCCAATTACTCAGCCCATGGCAGGTGAGCTGACTGAGCAGGTACGGGATGCGCTCCAGCAGATCCGGCAGGCTCGGACTCGGGATCGTAGTATGAAAGCCGTGAATGGAGCCGGTGGTCCGCTCCATGAAACTCAGGATCATCTCGGTGTAGCGACCCAGCAACTCGGCGCTGGCGAGACGGCGCGACACCGCGGCAATACTCTGCAGAAAGGGCAGAATCGCCTTGCCGTTCGGACTGCGCGAGATCTTCCACACCGTCTGCGAGACCAGCCCCAGGGTCTGCTCGCCCAGATCGGCGGCGACTTGCGGCAACTCCTCCAGATAGACCAGGACCGGCTCGAAGCCGCGGCCGATGCGGCAGATCAGCGAAGCTCCCTCCAGATAATCGTTGATCCCCGCCGGACTCAGCAGCGCTTGAGCCTCGGCGATACAGTCCGGGAACACCTGGTCGAGCTGCGGAAAACTACAGCGCAGTTGCCGGCGCAAGGGCTGGAGTGACTCGGCCGCGGGGATGGTGAGCATGGGCATAGGGCCTCGGGGGGCTGCGGTGAGGGGCGCTTGATCAAGGTCGCGGGTACAGTATACCGATCCGGACCCGATCGACAGCGGGCGGCGAGCATTCGCCGCGATTGTATTCGTAGATTTTTTCGCTCAGGGGTCAGACGCATTCTATACTCCCTAAACAAGAGCGCTCCGCCGCGTCTCGCCCCGGAGCCAGCTTCTGGTCCGGACATTGAGCCGCCCGGCGACGTCGCGTCGCTCGGACTTGAACAATTCCCAATATCGTTCTCCAAGTCTCTGTTTCGATAGACAATCAACCAAGAGGAAACGACGATGAGCTGGCAAGAACAACTCGACAAAGCGGTTGCGGCTGTCAAAGAGGCTGCCACCAGCGAAAACGCGCGCGAGATCGCGGGCAAGGCGAAAGCGGCGGCCCTTGGGCTGGTTGAGAAGGTCAAGGCGGGAGCGGTCGACGCGGCCGATGCGTTCGTCGAGGCCAATCGCGATGCCTCGTCGCTGTCGGTGCGCTTTCTGAACGCGGATCTCACCATCCTTTCGCCCGCGGAGGGCATCTCGGTGACCAGGCCGGATGCGGCGACGCTCGTGGTCGACGACGGGTCGGGCAATAGTCTTGTCATCAACGCGGGTGCCAAACCCGCCTATGTTGCCGAGACGATCGGCTCGGTCGCCAAACTCAGCCACAACACCTTCGATCTGGGTCAAGAAGACGGCGTGAACGTCGTCGTCATCAAACTCTGACCGGTGCGCGTCGCGAGGCGCCTTGGCGCCTCGCTATCCTGCCTCGACCATGCTTCAGCCTCCCGGGTATCAATCCGCGCGGCCAACCCCCAGGCCGATGCCGGGCAGGTTCCCCGCGCGCGACCGCCTTGGGCTAGATGGTCACGGGTGAAATGAATCCGTGCGGCTTCACTGCCAGCACGGCGCACTGCAACTGCTCCAGCACTGCCTCCGCGGTATTGCCGATGATCAGCCCGGAGATTCCGGTGCGGCCCAAGGTGCCCATGACGACCAGGTCCGCCTGGAGCCGGGCTGCCATTGCCGGAATCGTCTCCGGGGGCGCACCCTTGATCAAATGGAAGTGGGGCGACAGATAGCCGGTGGCCTCCTCGCCGAGCGCCTCGCCGAGAGTGTGCCTGAGCCGTTCCATGCCGAGTTCCCGACGCTCACGCTCCCCCTGCACATAGCGCAGGGCCGCCAGGTCGGGGTCCTCGCTCCAGGACCGGATGATTCCCTCCCCCGGGGCATCCCAGACATGGAGCACATGCAGGCTGGCGAAGTCGGAGACGGCCAGCGACGACGCCAGCGCGAGTATCCTGCGGTTGATCTCCGCCACCTCGGGAGGGTCCCCCTCGATGTCCAGATCGACCGACGCGAGGATCGTGCCGTAGTTGGCCGATCCCCCGGGCTTGACGAGCCAGACCGGACAGGGGCATTTGCGCAGCAGGTGCATGTCGTCACTGCCGAAGAGTCGAGGCAGGAATCCCGGGTCCTCCGCCTCCTTGAGAACCAGGTCATATCCATCCCGCAGTACGGCGCGGACGGTCTCGATGAAGGGCCGACCCACCAGGATCTTGCAGTCGATCGGAACCCGCTCCGTGTAGCCGTGGGTCGACGCCTCCAGTGCGGCGAGCCGCTCGGAGCGCAGCCGGGCCAGCGGGTCCGCGGCCCAGGACGGATCCAGCGGTAGCGGGACACCGGTCGGACGCTCGGGAATCGCCGCGGCGCAGGTCAACCGGGCCTGGTTGTTTTCCGCAAGCGAGACCGCCCGCTCCAACAGGGAGCCTGGAAGCTTCCCGCCGTCCAGGATGCAAAGGATGTGTTTGAAGTGGTTCATAACCTACCCCCTCGCGTTGCTTCCGGTCGTTGGCTAAGCTGCCACCCGATGAATCAAGTGTAGACAGGCCCAGGCCGCAAGCCCGGCGGCCAGATCGTCGACCATGATCCCCAAACCGCCGCTCACCCGCCGCTCCAACCAATTGATGGGCCAGGGCTTGAGGATATCGAAGCCGCGGAACAGCAGGAATCCGGCAAGTACCCACACCCAGCCGGGCGGCGCCGCGGTGAGAGTCACCAACAGACCGGCGAATTCATCCCAGACGATGGCGCCGGGGTCGGCGCTGCCCAGATCGCGGGCGGTGCGGTCACAGGCCCAGACGCCGACGAGGATCAGGACCGCCAGGACCGCCAGGTAGGCGCCGAGCGGCAAGGGAGCCAGGATCAGATAGAGCGGCAGCGCCGCCAGGGTCCCGAAGGTGCCGGGCGCCCAAGGGGCCAGACCGGAACCGAATCCGAAGGCGATCCAATGGTGCAGGCGGCGCGGGTCGAATCCTGCCCTGACCTCGCCGGGCACTACGGGAGCGATCTCAGGAGGCATCGTACGCGCCCGGCGACGCAAAGTGGTCGAAGCCCGCATGAGCAAGCGCGAACGGAGCACCCGCGGGTGTCGTACAGATCAGCCCGGACCCGCGCTCGACCCGCCCGATGACGGTCAACGGGCAGCCGCAGCGTGCGCCGATGTCGGCGAGCCGATCGCGGTCGACCGACGGCAGGCAGAAGCACAGTTCATAGTCGTCACCCGAGGCCAGCGGCAGACTCCAGTCGCCGGTCGTTTGCACGGCCGCGGCAACCGCGTCGCTCAAGGGCAGCGCCGCCAGATCGAGCGCGCCGGCCAGACCGCTCGCCGTGAGAATATGCCCCAGATCCGCCGCCAGACCGTCGGAGACATCGATCATCGCGCTAGCGCGTCCGCGCAGGGCGAGCCCCAGACCGACCCGCGGGGTCGGCCGCTCGAGGCGCGCCCGCAGGGTCGGGAGCGGGAGTTGGCCGGCGAGCAGTGCGCGCAGGGCGAGCCCCGCATCGCCCAGGGTTCCGCTCACACAGATCAGATCTCCCGGCCGCGCGCCGCCGCGCCGCACCTCGGCTCCCGCGGGGATGAACCCATGGACCTGGACCGTAATCGAGAGCGGACCGCGCGTCGTATCGCCGCCCACCAGACTCACCCCGTACGCCTGCGCCAGACGCCCGAAGCCGCGGGCGAAATCGGCGAGCCAATCCGGTGCGGCGGCGGGCAACCCGGCCGGCAGCGTCAGCGCGAGGGTCGCCCAAGCCGGCTCCGCCCCCATCGCCGCCAGATCGCTCAGACCCACCGCGAGTGATTTGTGACCGATCGCCTCGGCATCACAGTCGGCGAGGAAATGCACCCCGCTCGCCAGCGTATCGATACTCACGGCCAAGCGCTGCCCGGCCGGCACGGCCAGCACGGCGCAATCGTCGCCCACGCCCAGGAGGACATCCGCCCGGGATGTCCCGAGCGCGGCGAAATGGGTACGGATCAGATCGAATTCGGACAAGAGCAATCCTGACAGGCGGGAGTCGGGCCGCACGCTGACGACGAGTGCGCAGGATAACCCAGGGCGGGCCGCGGATGGCGGATCAATCGCCCGCGCGACTGGCTGCCGCGGCGCGGCGGGCCACCTTGTCCAGGACGCCGTTGACGTAACGGTGACCCTCATGGGCGCCCAGGAGCTTGGTGAGTTCGACCGCCTCGTTGATGGCCACGCCGGCCGGGATGGCGGGGGAAAAGAGGATCTCGTAGGCACCGATTCGCAGGATGGCGAGTTCCACCGGGTCGACCTGACTGATCGGCCGATCGAGAACCCCGTCGAGTGCCGCATCGATCGCGGTGACCTCGGCGGGGACGCCTTTCACCAAGCTCTCGAACAACTCCAGGTTGAAGTTGAACCTGTCCTTGGGATCGACCGGAGTGTCATCTTCGGCGCCGTTGAGTGAGTTCACCAGGGCGTCCAGCCATTCCGGATCGTCGAGCATGTGCTGCCGGATGGTGGCCGGTTCCTCCCGCGTCAGATGCCATTGGTAGAGCGCGAGCGCGGCATAGCGCCGCGCCTGGCTGCGAGGACTGACCCCGCCGCGGTCGGTCGATTTGGCCATCCGGGTCACTCCAGCCGCCGCAGCAGATCGACCATCTCCAGGGCGGACAAGGCCGCCTCGGCGCCCTTGTTGCCGGCCTTGGTGCCGGCCCGCTCGATCGCCTGCTCGATGCTGTCGACGGTCAGCACGCCAAAGGCGACCGGGATGCCGTATTTCAGGCTCACCTGGGCCATGCCCTTGACGCATTCACCGGCGACGTACTCGAAATGCGGGGTACCGCCGCGGATCACGGCGCCCAGGGCGACGATGGCATCGAATCCGCCCCGCTTGGCGATGTGCTCGCAGGCGACGGGCATCTCGAAGGCACCGGGGACACGGACGATGGTCAGCTGCTCCTCCGCCACACCGTGGCGCAGCAGCGCATCGACGGCGCCCTTCTCCAGGCTCTCCACAATGAAGGCGTTCCAACGGGATACCACCAGACAGAAACGGGCCTGATCGGCGCGCAGGACGCCCTCGATCGTCTTGATGCTCATGCTGGGGACTCCTGATGATCTGGGTCAGTAATTAAGTGACGCAACGAATGCAATCGTTGTCGTTGTCGTAATCGGAGAAGCCAGGCCCGACGATTTGTTGCGATACTTGGAAAACTCGGATAGCGAAACAACGGGGTACGAGAGCATCCTCGCGGGTCGCACCCATCGATTACGACAACGACAACGACAACGACCGAGACGCCACAGGCGTTCCCTAGCAGCCTGTCGGACTTAGCCCCTAGGATTAGGGTATGAGTCAACATAAAGGCTTTTTGTTGCTCCACAATCTAACGTAAGGTGATTTCCGCGAAAAATCCAACCCGTAGGAGCCCGCTTGCGGGCGACGGGTGGGGCNCAATGACGCGATTCCGGCAGGTCACGTCGCCCGCAAGCGGGCTCCTACGGAGCTTGATTCTTGATAGCGTCTTATTCGGAAATCGCCTAAAGTCCGACAGGCTGCTAGCGGACTTGCTTCGCTTATGAGTAAACGGCTCCTCAGCGCCCGCCGCTGACGTACTCGACCACCTCCAGGTCGAACCCCGAGATGGCGTGCATGGCTTTCGGGGCGCTCATCACGCGCATTTTACGCACGCCCAGATCGGCCAGGATTTGGGCGCCAATGCCGTAGGTGCGCAGTTCGCTGCGTTCCTTATGACGCCGCGCCGGGACCGTGTCCTCGCCGTCATGCAACTGGAGATCTTTCAGGCGCGCCAGCAGGTCCGCGGCATTGTCGCGATTGCGCAGGACGACGATGACGCCCTCGCCCGCCTCCGCAATCTGGCGCATCACGGCCTGTAGCGGCCAGCCGCAGGCCGGATGCCGCGGGGCGAACAGGTCGCACATCGTATTCTGCAAGTGGACACGCACCAGGATTGGCCGTTCCGGGTCGATCTCGCCCATGGTCAGCGCCAGATGCAGATCGTTGTCGATGCTGTCGCGATAGGCCAGCACCCGGAACTCCCCATGTTCCGTGGGCATTTCACACTCACACTCCCTGATGACGGCCTTCTCGTGGCGAACCCGGTAATGGATCAGATCGGCGATGGTGCCGATCTTCAGCCCATGGGTCTGCGCGAAGGCTTCCAGGTCGGCCCGGCGCGCCATGCTGCCGTCCTCGTTCAATATCTCCACGATCACGGCGGCGGGTTCCAGTCCGGCCAGCCGGACCAGGTCACAGCCCGCCTCGGTGTGACCGGCACGCACCAGCACCCCGCCGGGTTGCGCCATCACCGGAAAGATGTGGCCGGGCTGCACCAGATCGCGCGGCTGGGCATCCGCAGCAATCGCCGCGAGCACGGTCGCCGCGCGGTCGGCCGCCGAGATGCCGGTCGTTACGCCCTCGGCGGCCTCGATCGAGACGGTGAAGGCGGTGCCATGCGGGGCGTGACCGTCGGTGACCATCAACGGCAGACGCAACTGCTCGCAGCGCTCTTTGGTCAGCGTCAGACAGATCAGGCCGCGGCCGAACTTGGCCATGAAGTTGATCGCCTCGGGCGTCACCTGATCGGCGGCCATCAGGAGGTCGCCCTCGTTTTCGCGATCTTCGTCGTCCATGATGACGACCATGCGACCGGCGCGCAGCTCGGCGATGATTTCTTCGGTGCTATTTAGCGGCATGGGAGGGACTTACAGCTTAGACCAGGGCTTAGACCAGGGCTTGGACCCTGGACACGCTGAGCCGTTCACGGCGCGACGCGGCGTGTCTGCGGCCCACAAACGAAAAGGGCGGCAACAGAGTCATCTGCTGCCGCCCAGTCACTTGGTCGGGGCGAGAGGATTTGAACCTCCGACCACCTGAACCCCATTCAGGTGCGCTACCAGGCTGCGCTACGCCCCGGGTGGACGCGTAAGATTACGTTTTAAGGCCGACCGTGTCAAGCCGCGAAACCAACCGGCAGCAATTCCAAATTTGGGCGGCACCGCGCGACCTCTGGTGGATGCGGCGCGCGCGACCGCCGTGCCGAGTCCCTGCCACCGAGCGGCGCGCCTTATCCACCCTACAACGGAGCCGGTTTCGTAGGGTGGATAAGCGCAGCGCATCCACCATCGGCCTCGCTGCCGACACGCTGTTGGCGGCGGCCACCCAAATTCGGAACTGCTGACCAACCGGGGTGCGATCCAAAGTGATGTGGTCGCAGATGCGCGTAGGATGGGCAGAGCGAGAGCGATGCCCATCCGGCCACCGCGACGCTTGATGATGGGCATCGCTCTCGCTCTGCTCATCCTACCGAGAGGCCCGGCCCCGTCAGTTCTGATCACACCCAAACAACCGCACGAAGAACAACAGCCATGGACCCCACCGCGGATCAACGGCGCAAAACGTGAAGGATCTCTTCGAGTTCCATGCGCATCTGCCGCAGCACCTGGTGGGTCTGGCTCAGGTCGTGCTTGGCCCCTTCGCCGCTGAGTTGCAGGCGGGCACCGCCGATGGTGAAGCCCTGGTCATAGAGCAACGACCGGATTTGACGCACCATCAGGACATCGTGGCGCTGGTAATAGCGGCGGTTGCCACGCCGCTTGACCGGATTGAGCTGGGTGAACTCCTGTTCCCAATAGCGCAAAACATGCGGCTTCACGCCGCACAGTTCGCTCACCTCGCCGATGGTGAAATAGCGTTTGCCGGGGATCGGCGGCAGTTCGCCCGATCCGACGACCTCGACCTCGCTATTGCTCGGTTCCAGCATAGGCCTCCACGCGCGCTTTCAGTTTCTGACCGGGACGAAAGGTCACGACACGGCGAGCAGTGATCGGAATCTCTTCGCCGGTCTTCGGATTACGGCCAGGGCGCTCCTTTTTCTCACGCAGATCGAAGTTTCCGAAGCCGGAGAGCTTGACCTGATCGCCGCGCTCCAGCGCCGCCCGGATCTCCTCAAAAAACTGCTCGACAATATCTTTGGCCTCGCGCTTGTTCAGCCCGAGTTCTTCGAACAGATGTTCTGCCATATCGGCCTTAGTCAACGCCATCGCTTCAATCCCTCAATCGTGCACCAAACTCGGACGCCAGACGGTCCAGTACCCGCGCAATCGTTTCATCGACCGTCTGGTCCGTAAGTGTCTGAGAAGATGCTTGTAAAATCAATCCCAAAGCCAGACTTTTTCTGCCGGAATCGATCGTTCCCCCGGCATAGACATCAAACAGTACCAGATCGCGCAGCAAGTCGGAGGCAGTGGCGCGAATACAGGCCGCGATATCACCGAAGGCGACGGCGGCATCGACGACGATGGCCAGGTCACGGCGGATGGCCGGAAAGCGGGAAATCGGGGCAAATCGGGGCAATGTGCCGGTGCCGAGCGCGGCCTGCTCGACCTCGAACAGGAAGGCATCGCCATGCAGGTCGAGCCCCGCGGCCAGCGTCGGATGGAGCATCCCCATGAGTCCCACCGGGTGCCCGTCGCGTTCGATCAGCGCACTCTGACCCGGATGAAGCGCGGGATGGCTGGCCGGGACAAAGCGGAAGCTCGACCCCGCGACGCCGCCGACCGTACCCAGCGCCAGCAGGGCCTCGACATCGGCTTTGAGGGTGAAAAAATCAGCCGGGCACGCGGGCTGCCCCCATTGCTCGGCATCCACGCTGCCGATGACGAGCCCGCCGATGACCGCCTCCTGGCGCAGTCCATCGAGCCCTGGACGAAACCGCAGGCCGGTCTCGAAGATGCGCACCCGCTCCTGCTGCCGGGCTTGATTGTAGCGTGCCGTGTGCAGCAACCCGGACCACAGTGACAGACGCATGACGGACAGGTCGGCACTGATCGGATTGGCCAACACCAGCGGTTCGGCCCCCGGCTCGATCCGCGCCTGCAGCTCGGGGCTGACGAAGCTGTAGGTGATGACCTCCTGAAACCCGCGATCCACCAGGAGCAGACGCGCACGATCCAGCTCGAAGGCCGCCTCCGGGGTGCCCTTGGTGACGGCCGCGGAGCTGGTATGGCTGACCGGAATGCGTTCGTAACCGTGGATCCGCCCGACATCGGCGATCAGGTCCACCTCATGAATCAGATCGAAGCGCGCGCTGGGCGGCGTCACCCGCCAACCCCCGGCGACCGACTCCAGATCCATTCCCAGGCGCGCCAGCAAGTCGGCAATGGTCTCGACGGGGATCTCCAGCCCCAGGATCTGGGTGCAGCGGGCCGTGCGCAGCATCAGCGGGGCGCGCTGCGGCAAGTGATCCGGGGCCAACACGTTCACCACCGGCCCAGGCTGACCGCCCACGCAATCGAGCAGCAGCCGGGTCGCACGCTCCATCGCCTGGACCTGCAGTCCGGGGTCCACGCCGCGCTCGAAGCGGTGGGATGAGTCGGTGTGCAATCCGTAAGCGCGGGCCTTGCCGGCAATCTGCGCCGGTGCGAAATACGCGCTCTCCAGCAGGATATCGCGGGTATCGTCCGCCACCGCGGTACGGGAGCCGCCCATGATTCCGGCGAGCGCCACCGGCCCGGCGGCGTCGGCGATGACCAGCGTATCGGGGCGCAGCACAATGTCGTCGCCGTTCAGCAGGGTCAACTGTTCACCGGCCTCCGCGAGCCGCACCCGGATCTCCTGATCCAGCCGGCCCAGATCGAAGCCGTGCATCGGCTGACCCAGTTCCAGCATGACATAGTTGGTCACGTCGACCACCGGACTGATGGAGCGCACCCCGCCGCGACGCAGGCGTTCGCGCATCCACAAGGGTGTCTCGGCGCTGGGGTCGATCCCGCGAATGATGCGGCAGGCATAGCGCGGGCAGGCCGCGGGCGCCTCCAACCGGACCGGGAAGTGCGCATCGATCGCGGGCGCGACCGGCGCCGCTGCAAGCGGCGTCAAGTCGGTCCGGTTGATCGCCGCCACCTCCCGTGCCAGCCCGGCGATCGACAGACAGTCGCCGCGATCCGGTGTCAGGTCGACCTCGATACAAACGTCGTCGAGGCCGAGCCACGCGCGAAAATCCGCGCCGATCGGGGCCTCCATCGGCAGCGGCAAAATGCCGCTGGAGGTCTCGGCCAGCCCCAGTTCGACCGCCGAGCAGATCATGCCGAACGACTCGACACCGCGTAACTTGGCACGCTTGATCTTCACATCGCCGGGCAGAACCGCGCCGATAGTCGCCACCGGCACCCGCTGGCCGGCGGCCACATTGGCCGCGCCGCAAATGACCTGCAACGGCGCGGCCGCGGCCACCTCGACCGTGCACACCCGCAGTTTGGCGGCGTCAGGGTGGGGCTCGACCTGGGTGACCAGGCCCACGAGCACACCGTGGAACGCCGGCGCGGCGGCCGTTGCGGAGTCGACCTCGAGCCCCGCCATGCTAAGCTGATCGGCCAGGGTGCGGCTGTCGACCGGTGGGTTCACCCACTCCCGCAGCCAGGATTCACTGAAACGCATCTGGAGGGATTCCTATTATCTGTGAACCTGAAAATCGGTGAACCGGAAATCCTTGAACCGGAAAAGGCACTCTTCCTGGGATCAGGCAAACTGGCGCAGGAACCGCAAGTCGTTCTCGAAGTACAGGCGGATGTCGTCGATACCGTAACGCAGCATCGCCAGCCGCTCCACTCCCATGCCGAAGGCATATCCCAGATAGCGGTCCGGGTCGATGCCGACATGACGGAAGACCTCGGGGTAGACCATGCCGCAGCCCAGGACTTCGAGCCAGCCGGTGTGCTTGCAAACCCGGCAACCCGCCCCGCCGCACATCACGCACTGGATGTCCACTTCCGCGGACGGCTCGGTGAACGGGAAATACGACGGCCGGAAGCGCAGCTTCAGGTCGCGCTCGAAAAAGCTCGACAGAAAGTCGTAGAGCACGCCCTTCAAATCCGCAAAGCTCACCTGCTCGTCCACCAGCAGCCCTTCCACCTGATGAAACATCGGGGTGTGCGTCAGGTCCGAGTCGCACCGATAGACGCGTCCGGGGGCGATCACCTTGAGCGGCGGCGCCTGCTCGGTCATGACCCGGATTTGCACCGGCGAGGTATGGGTGCGCAGCAACCGGTCGGCATCGAAATAGAAGGTGTCGTGCATCGCCCGCGCCGGGTGATGCTCCGGGATATTGAGCGCCTCGAAGTTGTGGTAGACGCTCTCGACTTCCGGGCCTTCCACCACCGCGAAACCGGCATTGGCAAACAGGCGCTCGATGCGCCGCAAGGTCCGGGTGACCGGATGCAGCCCGCCGGACTGCTGGCCGCGCCCCGGCAGCGTCACGTCGATGCACTCCGCACCCAGACGGGCCATCAACGCCGCCTGATCCAATACAACTTTCCGTGCATCCAGTGCCTGCTGGAGCGCGTCCTTGGCCTGGTTGATCCACTGGCCGGCGGCCGGGCGCTCCTCTTTCGGCAGCGTGCCGAGTTGCTTGAGCAACGCGGTCAGTTCACCACTCTTGCCCAGAAAGCGCACCCGGACCTGATCGAGTTGGGCCAGGTCCGCGGCGTCGTCGATCGCCGCCAGCGCGGCCGCACGCAACGCATCGATTCCGAGTCCGGTCTGTTCGGGCATAGTCCAACCTACCGTTGAAGAAGATTGTCCGCGAATGAACGCGAATTCAGAAAAAATGCCGGGTTGGATTCGCAGCGAATCCCGCGGCAACGAAAAAGGGAAAGACGAGGGCCTTTCCCTTCGTTCGTCAATTACTTATGGCCGTCGAACGTGATCACCGGACGTAGGGGCGGGTTTGAAACCCGCCCCTACACCAGGAATCTGTCTGGATATCAGGTGCGGAGCCGATCATCACTGCCCGCGTCCTTGCGGGTGTGCGGCGTCAGGCCGCCAAGGCGCCCTTGGCCTGTTCGGCGATGGCGGCGAAGGCGACGCTGTCGTGGTAGGCGATATCCGCCAGCATCTTGCGGTCGACCTCGATCCCGGCCTGCTTGAGCCCGTTGATCAGGCGGCTGTAGGACAAGCCGTTCTGGCGGGCCGCCGCGTTGATACGGGCGATCCACAGGGCGCGAAACTGGCGCTTCTTCTGGCGACGGTCGCGATAGGCGTACTGGCCGGCCTTGATGACGGCCTGCTTGGCGACGCGAAAGACGCGACTACGTGCACCGTAGTAGCCTTTCGCCAACTTCATGATCTTTTTGTGACGGGCGTGCGCGGTTACGCCCCGTTTAACGCGTGGCATCTTCTCTCTCCGGTATCAGGTGCGATCAGCGATCAGCAGTAAGGAATCATCCGCAGGGCAGACTTCAGGTCCGAGGAATGGACCAGCCGGGCCGCGCGCAGATGACGCTTCCGCTTGGTCGACTTCTTGGTCAGGATGTGACGCCGGAAAGCCGAATAACACTTGACGCCGGTGGCGGTGCGCTTCAGACGCTTGGCCGCCCCGCGATTGGTCTTGATCTTGGGCATATTGCTCAACTCCGCTATTTGCGAACTGTTATTTCTTCTTGGGGCCGAGCACCATCACCATCTGGCGTCCTTCCATCTGGGGTTGGGATTCCACGATGCTCAACTCGGTGAGGTCAGTCTCGATGCGCTTGAGCAACTCCAGCCCAAGTTCGCGGTGCGCATGTTCGCGACCACGAAACCGCATGGTGACCTTCGCCTTGTCCCCTTCTTGGAGGAAACGCATCAGGTTGCGTAGTTTGACCTGATAGTCTCCCTCGTCCGTCCCTGGGCGAAACTTGATCTCCTTGATCTGGACCTGCTTCTGCTTCTTCTTGGCTTCGTTCTGCTTCTTTTTCTGATCGAAGCGAAACTTGCCATAGTCCATGAGGCGGCATACCGGGGGCTCAGCGGTCGGGACGATCTCCACGAGATCCATGCCCGCCTCTTCCGCCATTTCCAGGGCCTCACGGACCCTGACGACTCCGACCTGGTTGCCGTCCGCGCCGATCAACCGTACTTCCGGGATGTTGATCTCGCGATTGACGCGGTTTCTCTTTGGTGCAGCGATTGCCGGTTCCTCCACAAGGTTTGAAAAAAGGCCGTCCCTGTCCGAGTGCCGGGTGCGACCCGGCCTGCGCTTGCGTTGTCGAACGCCGGCACAGCGTGCGCTGGCGTCGACCGCGGGTGGCGACGTCCGGTCGCCCCCCTCAACCTGTTATAGCCTTCTCACCTGATATCCAGACAGATCCTATGGTGTAGGGGCGGGTTTGAAACCCGCCCCTACGTCCGGCCCTCAGTGCGCGCGCGTCGCGACCGCATCGTTCAGGCAGGCCGCGAAACCGTCGAGATCGAATGACCCGAGATCCTGGCCCTTGCGATCACGGACCGTCAACCGCCCGGTTTCGACCTCGCGATCACCGACTACCAGCAGATAGGGGACCCGTTGCAGGGTGTACTCGCGAATCTTAAAGCCGATCTTCTCGTTTCTCAAGTCCGAATCCACACGGAAGCCCTTTTTGCGCAAGGCTTTAGCCACTTCAGTCGCATAGGGGGCCTGCCGATCGGTGATATTCAGGACCACCGCCTGCACCGGCGCGAGCCAGACCGGCAGCAAACCGGCGTAATGCTCGATCAAAATCCCGATGAAACGCTCCACCGAGCCCAGAATCGCCCGGTGGATCATCACCGGAGTCTGCTTGCTGTTGTCCTCGGCGATATAGTGCGCGCCCAGGCGTCCAGGCATGGAAAAATCTACCTGGATGGTCCCGCATTGCCAGGCACGGCCGATGCTGTCGTGCAGGGTGAACTCGATCTTGGGGCCATAGAAGGCGCCCTCGCCCGGCTGGACCTTGAACTCCAGGCGCTTGGCCTTGAGCGCCAGATCCAGGGCCGCCTCGCCCTTGTCCCACAGGTCGTCGCTGCCCACTCGTTTCTCGGGACGCAGCGACAGGGCCAGCGCAATCTGATCGAAACCGAAGTCACGATAGGTCTCGAAGACCATATCGATGAGGGTCGCGACCTCGGTTTGGAGCTGGTCCTCGGTGCAGAAGACGTGGGCATCGTCCTGCGTGAAGCGCCGCGCCCGCATCAGCCCGTGCAGGGTGCCGGAGGGCTCGTTGCGGTGCACGACCCCGAACTCGGCGATGCGCAGGGGCAGATCGCGGTAGCTCTTCAACCCCTGGTTGTAGAGCTGGATGTGCCCTGGGCAGTTCATCGGCTTGATCGCGAAGTCGTGCTCGTCGATATGGGTGGTGTACATGCCGCCGGCGAACTTGTCCCAGTGACCCGAGCGCTCCCATAGGGAACGGTCCAGAATCTGCGGCGTCTCCACCTCGTCGTAACCGTATTCCATGAGCTTCTCGCGCATGTACTGCTCGGCCAGGCGATAGATGATGCGGCCCTTGGCGTGCCAGAAGGCCATGCCGGGCGCCTCGTCCTGAAAGTGGAACAGATCGAGCTGCTTGCCGAGCTTGCGATGGTCGCGCTTCTCGGCCTCTTCCAAGCGGGTCAGATAGGCTTTGAGTTCCTTCTTGTCGCGCCAGGCGGTGCCGTAGATGCGCTGCAACTGGGCGTTCTTCGAGTCGCCGCGCCAATAGGCGCCGGCCACCTTGGTCAGCTTGAAACCCTCGCCCAGGCGGCCGGTGCTCGGCAGATGCGGCCCGCGGCAGACATCGAACCAGTCGCCCTGACGGTAGATCGAGACTTCTTCCCCCACCGGGATGATGTCCTCGATGATCTCGACCTTGTAGGTCTCGCCGAGCGCGGCGAAGACCCCTTTGGCCTGCTCCCGATCCATGACCTCGCGCACGATCGGCAGATCGCGCTTGACGATCTCGTGCATGCGCGCTTCGATCAGTACCAGATCGTCCGGGGTGAAGGGCTCGGCGCGGGCGAAGTCGTAGTAGAAGCCGTTTTCGATCGCGGGGCCGATCGTCACCTGAGTGCCGGGATAGAGTTCCTGCACCGCTTGGGCCATCACATGGGCAGCATCGTGGCGCAGCAGTTCCAGGGCGTCGGTTTCATCCTTGGCGGTGACGATGGCGAGCGCGGCATCGGTGTCGATCACGAACGACGTATCGACCAGCCGGCCGTCCACCCGCCCGGCCAGCGCTGCCTTGGCGAGACCCGGACCAATGGACGCGGCCACCTGATGCACGGACACCGGGGCGTCGAACTGACGGAGCGAACCGTCGGGAAGTGTAATCTGGGGCATGGGCGAATCCTTTGATTCAGTGGTGATCGATACCAAGGATCACATGACGGATCGCCTGACACGAACTTCAGGCGGGAACCAAACGAAACAGCCGCCAGCGGCCGGTCACGAGCAACCAGCACACGGGCAATCACCACGACGGGCGACACCGGGCTGGACGCTTGCGACTGGCCGCGTGCGGCTGGAATATTGGTAGGCGCGATTGGACTCGAACCAACGACCCCCACCATGTCAAGGTGGTGCTCTAACCAGCTGAGCTACGCGCCTGTCGTCAAGAGCCCACAATGTTAACGACGTGGCGGGGTCTTGGCAAACGTTTTTTCATCGATGCCGAAACGAGCGCAACAACAACCTGGAGTTTGCAATGCCGTCCGACGTCACAACACACTGGCAGCCCGTGGATCTGGGCGACGGGGTCCGCGCCTGTTTCGAGGTCATCCCCCGCGGGGGCCGCGAGGAGGTCGGCGTTCTCGATGCCCTCCCCTTCGATCAAGTCACCAAAACCCTCGGCAAGATCGCCGCCAGCCTCGGCGCGGCCATTGCGAAGTGGTCGGGCGCGACACCACCCTGAGCAGCCCCATCGCCTGCGGACCCTGGCAAGGCGCCCCGCGCCAGGCGGTGCTCCGCCACCTTGACGGCGACCTGGACCTGGCCCTGCTGCATGACCCCGACGGACCGGCACCTGTCCTGGCTTTGGCCCCGCGCCTCGGCGCCCCGCCGGAATCCGGCGCCGACCTCATCGGCATCGGCTATCCGGTGCGCGACGACCAGCCCGAGTTCGACCAGATCACCGGCCACTACGAAGGCGAGACCAGCCGGCAACCCGCCGCCGGCGGCACCCGGACCAGCTTCTCGTTCCCACGCTCCAGCGTGGGAATGCCGTCCGGCCGCTCCAGCGGCCGGTGGCGCCACGCGACGCTGGAGCGTCGCGACTTGCTCCCACGCTGGAGCGTTGGAGCCAAATCACCGCAACCCTCGGCAAGATCGCCGCCGGCCTTGGCACGGCCATCGCCAAGGCCAAGCCCACCAAGGCCAGCGTCGAGCTCGGCCTGGAACTGGGTCTGGAGTCCGGCGCCCTGGTCACACTCATCGCCCGCGGTACCGGCACGGCCAATCTCAAGGTCACGCTCGAATGGGGCGGGTCCTGAGCGCCGCCCCCTGAGTGCCCGCCATGCCGCTGCCCGACACCGCCGTCGACCCTGGGCTGGCCGCCCTGCGCGCGGCCTGCGTGCGGGTGATGGGCGCGCGCCCCGGCTGCGGCTTCCCGCCCGCGCCGGGCTGGCTCGTCACCTGCGCCCATGTAGTTGGGCGCGACACCGCCCTGGGCAGCCTCATCGCCTGCGTACCCTGGCAGGGCGCTCCGCGCGCGGCGGTGCTGCGCCACCTTGACGGCGACCTGGACCTGGCCCTGCTGCATGACCCCGATGGACCGGCCCCGGCGCTACGCCTCGGCGCCCCACCGGACCCCGGCGCCGACCTCATCGGCATCGGCTATCCGGTGCGCGACGACCAGCCCGAGTTCGACCAGATCACCGGCCATTACGAAGGCGAGACCAGCCGGCAACCCGCCGCCGGCGGCACGCGGACCATGCTGAAATTCAAGGACAGCCAGATCGAGCCCGGATTCAGCGGCGGCCCCCTGTTCGCACCCGGCCGCGGCACGGTCATCGGTGTCATCCGCTGGAGTCGGGATGTGCGCACCGCCCTCGGCGGTTGGGCCATTCCCACTCACGACCTGATCGATTGCTGCGCCGCCGCGGGGGTCCCGATCGCGCCGTCCGGCCCGGCCGCCCCGCCCGTCGGCAATCTGCCGGCCCGTCTGCGCGACCTCCTGCTCGCCCTGCCCGGCTGGAGCCAGACGCGCCGCCGCCGCCAATTCATCACCCTGGCGCTGTGGCAACAGCCGATCCTGAACCGGATCGACCTGGACGGCACCCCGACCGACGTCGCCGCCGACCTGGCGGTCGCCTGCCTTGAACAGGGCGGACCCGACGCCGACGGCTACACACCGCTGCTTGCGCTGCTCGCCGCCGTGCCGTCCGAGTTCGGCCCCCAGGCCGCGCGCGATCAGGTGATCGCCGAGATCCTGAGCGCGGCAACGCGACCCTAGCAGCCTGTCGGACTTTAGGCGATTTCCGAATAAGACGCTATCAAGAATCAAGCTCCGTAGGAGCCCGCTTGCGGGCGACCTGACCTGCCGGAATCGCGTCATTGTGCCCCCACCCGTCGCCCGCAAGCGGGCTCCTACGGGTTGGAATTTCTTCTCGTTCCCACGCTCCAGCGTGGGAATGCCGTCCGGCCGCTCCAGCGGCCGGTGGCGCCACGCGACGGCTTCCGCGTCGCGACTTGCTCCCACGCTGGAGCGTGGGAGCCAGATCAATAAGAATATCAGTGGCTCAGTGTTCAGAGTCGATGGGGACGGAACACAACAAACGCACGCCGAGGACGCTATGGCGGGCGCTGAAGGGGTCCCGGAAGCGGGACGCGGCAAGCGCGGCAGCCGTACTGCTGCTCCACGAGCCGCCGCGCACCGCCCGCTCATCCCGCCCCTGGGTGTCGCTGTCATCCGGGTCGGCGTATTTGTTCAGGCACCACTCCCAGCACAGTTACCCGCGCAGTCCATGAGCCCATAGGGCGAGCAATTGCGCGGGTACAGGCCGACCGCGGTGGTCTCGCGCAGGTACAGGGGACCGGTGCGGTCGTAGGTCTCGTCGACGTTGGCATCGCCGCTGCGGTAACCGGCGCCCCAGGGGAAATCGCGGCCGTCGGTGCCGCGCGCGGCCTTCTCCCACTCGTACTCGGTGGGCAGACGGATGACCTCCGCGGGGCCGATCAACCCGGCGGCACGCAGGCGCACGGTCAGCCAGCGGCAGTAGGCCAGGGCCTCGACCCAGGCGAGTTCGACCCGCGGGCGGTTGGGTTGGTCCCATTGGGGTTTGGCGGGCTCGGGAGGCGCGAAACCTTCCTGCCACCAGCGGTCATCCTCATACGCCTCCTTCACTTGAGTAAAGGCCAGGTACTGGACATTGGTGACCGGATAGCGGGCGATCCGATAGGCCCCGGTCTCGCGGGTCGCGCCGTCCTGCCAGTGGAAAGGCCCGGCGGGAACGGCCTGCCAGGCGATGTCGGGCAGGCCGTCCGGCCGCAGTCCCACGCCCGCGCGGTCGTCTCCCAGGGCAGCGAGCAGGTCGCCCAGGCGGGTCCGGCGGCTGTGCCAGCGCGGCGCCTGTGCGGGGTCGGCGAGTTGGGCAAGCACCTGATCGAGGCCGGCACGCAGCCAGACCGGGGCCTGCGGATCGGCCGCGCGCAACCGCGCGACCAGGGCGCTCAGGGTCGCGGCCTCGCGGCCCTCGCCGGTGAGGGTGTGCAGGAGCGCGGTGCGGGGGTCCAGGTCCGGACCGGCGGCGGACGCGGACCCGGCGGTGTCCGCGGCGCGCGCCGCCTGGGTCAGGTCGAGCAGTTCCGCGGCGTCGTCGCGCACCAGGAAGTGGGCGATGAGCGGCGCGTCGCGCACCAACTCGGCCCAGAGTTCGGCGCCCTCCAGCAGTTTGCGCTGCTCCAGGACCACCTCCGGTCTGGGCTTCAGCCCGTCCGGCCGGCCGGCGGCGGCCCAACCGGCGGCGTCCTGCGCCAGGCGGGGGCGCAGCATCAGGGCCTCGCGGCGCCGCTCGATCCACTGCGCCAGGGCGGGCCAGGCGTTGAACAGCGCCTCGTGGGCGACCTCCACCACGCGGCCCTGGAGGACGTCGGCGGCGGACCTGGTCTCGCACCGCCCGGCGGTGACCAGCAACCGGGCCTGGGGTCCGGCCAGTTCGCGGATCAGCGCCTGCGCCGACGCGTCCCCCTCCCAATAGGCCAGGTCCTCCCGCCGGCGGGTCGCCTCGCCGTCCAGGCGCACGGTGAGCAGCCGCGAGAAGACCCGCGGCAAGGTCGGGTCCAGGTCGACCCCGGCGCGGGCGACCGCCTCGCGGGCCCGTTGCGCGATCACCCCCGCGAGTCCGCCGATGGCGTCATAGTCGGCCTCGCCCAGCGTCGGCTCGGGCTGGCCGCTGCAGCGGGTGTAGAGGTCCTTGAGGGCGAAGGCGAGCAGGGCCAGCCCGCCCGGTTGGCGGTCCGCGTCCCTGACCAGCCGGTTGGTCAGGGCGTCGACCAACCGGACCGGCCGGGCCAGGGTGCGCCGCCGCACCGGGCCCTCGACCATCTCGGTCATGGCCGCCGGACCGGGGGTGCCGACCCCATAGTGGGCGCAGTCGTTGAACACGGCACGCAGACCGGGGTCCGCAATGCAGCGGTCCAGAAAATCCGACCGGATGGTGATCACCAGGCGCGGGTAACCGGCCTGACCCAGGACCAGGAGCAGGGTATCCAGAAAGACCTGACGCTCGGCGTCCGCAATGCTGGTGAAGAGCTCTTCGAACTGATCGACGATCAGCAGCCAGCAGGCCCCGGCGGGTCGCCCGGCGAGCACCCGTCCGGTCAGTTCGGCGAGGCCCGCGCGGGTGCCGCGCAGAGCCGCCGCTTCCTGGTCCGGATCGCCGAGGCCGGGGATGCCGGCCGGCCCGAGGCTGTAGACCAGATTCTGCAGAGGGTCTCGGGATGGCTGCGAGGGCTTCATCGCGGTGATCACCCAGCCCGCGGAGCCGGCGATCGGGGTGCGGGCCGGGTCCTTGAGGGTACCCCAAAGACCAGCGCGGACCAGGGAGGACTTGCCGGACCCCGAGGCCCCGGCGACCACCAGCAGGCCCTTGCCCTGGGGGGTCTGAAGCCGCGCCAGCAGATCCGCGGTCTCGGCCGTGCGGCCGAAGAAGATCGGCGCCTGGGTGTGGTCCAGGGCCAACATGCCGGGATAGGGGGCATGGGGCCAATCCACCACGGGGCTGGTACAGCCCAGACGCTCGCGCAGGCGGTCGAAGTCCGCTTTGACCCGGCCATCGGCCAGGCCCTCGTCACGGAGCGCGCCGAGCACGGCGCACAGGGGCGTTTCACCCCGTTCGGTGGGCTGGTCGAAGTCCAGGCAGGCGCGAATCAGCTCCGAGACCACTACCGCCGGTGCACCGTCCCACTGCACCTCCCCGATCACCTGGTGGTTCAGCAGGGCAAGGGACACCAGCGCTTTGAGCCGGCGCTGATCCTTCAGGGGCTCGATCCGCTCCAGCAGGCGGCACAGGTCGTTGAAGGTCGATTGGTCCATGGGTGCCAAGGATACCGCGATTGCACCAGGCGAACGAATACTTGCCCAATCTCCGGAGCGGTGTCACGAGAAGCTATTTCGCGCTGTTCGGATGTTGTCTGCCGGGGCTCTGTTGCCTATGCTTGAATGACAGCACGACGACCACCGAGATCCCGCCCGATGCCGTCAACACCCTCTGCCCGTCGTCCGCTCAAGACCCGCAATACCGCCTGGGCGCGCGGCCTGGCCCGCTGGCTGGTGGCCCGGCGGGTCGCGCCCAATCATATTTCGCTGCTGAGCCTGGTGTTCGCGGCGCTGGGGGCTATCGCTATGCTCCTGTCGCCAACGGTGCCGCCAGAGGTGCGCGCCGGGCTCTATCTGGCCGCGGCCGCCTGTATCCAGTTGCGTCTCCTGTGCAACCTGTTAGACGGCATGGTGGCGGTGGAGGGCGGACTCGGCTCGCGCTCCGGAGAGGTCTACAATGAAATCCCGGACCGCATCGCCGATCCGCTGCTGATCGTCCCGGTCGGCTATGCCTGCGGACTCGCCTGGGGGCCTGAACTGGCCTGGACGGCGGGACTCCTGGCCTTGCTCACCGCCTATATCCGCGCCCTGGGCGGCACCCTGGGTCTGCCCCAGAACTTCCAGGGACCCATGGCCAAGCCCCACCGGATGGCGGCGCTGACCACCGGCCTCCTCGGCGCCGCACTGGTGAGCCCCTGGGGGCTGGACGGCGTGCTGCTGCTGCTGGTGTTGATCCTGATCGTGCTCGGCACCGGGCTCACGGCCGTGCGTCGCACCCAGACGATCCTCCGCGCGCTGGAGGCGCGATGAACACGGCACCGGCCGCCGCCCGACTGCTCGCCGGACTCACCCGACTGATCACCGGCGTGCGAGCCCAGTGGGCGGGCGCCGCGCCGACCACCGCCCAACGCGTCTATTACGCCAATCACAGCAGCCATCTGGACACCCTGGTGATCTGGGCCTCCCTGCCCGCCCCCCTGCGCGCCCGCACCCGCCCGGTGGCCGCGGCGGACTACTGGGACCGGCCGGGGCTGCGCCGCTGGCTGGCCTGCCAAGTGCTGAACGCGCTGCTGGTCGAACGCGCCGGCGGCTGCGGCAGCCGCGAGGCCCTGCGCCGGATCGATGAGTCGCTCGCGGCGGGTGACTCGCTGATCCTGTTCCCCGAGGGCACCCGCGGCGACGGCACCACGGTCGGTGAATTGAAACCGGGGCTCTATTTCGTCGCCCGGCAACGACCAACCGTGGAACTGGTGCCGGTCTATCTCCAGGATCTCAGCCGCATCCTGCCCAAGGGCGAGGTGTTGCCGGTACCGCTGCTGGGCAGCGCCACCTTCGGCGCGCCGCTCGCCCTGGCACCTGGAGAGGACCGGCACGCCTTTCTGCAACGGGCCCGCGCGGCCCTGATCGGCCTGGGAGCACGCGGATGAACCTGCTGACCGACCCTGAGATGCTGCTCCTGCTCGGCGGCATCGGCGGCCTGCTGACCCTCAGCAGCCTGATCGGCTGGGCCCTGGATCGGCGAGTGCGCGAAGCACCGGCGCGGCTGGTGATCGCCAACCTCAATGCCCGCATCCGCTCCTGGTGGATAATGACGGCGGTGTTCGTGGCGGCGCTCGCCACCGGCGGGATCGGCTCGGTGATCCTGTTCGCACTGACCTCCTTTATCGCCCTGCGCGAATTCATCACACTCACCCCGACGCACCGCGCGGATCACCGCACCCTGTTCTGGGCCTTCTTTATCTTCGCCCCGGTCCAGTACCTGTTGGTCGGCATTCAGTGGTACGGCCTTTTCGCCATCTTCATCCCGGTCTATGCCTTCCTGTTCATCCCGCTGCGTAGCGCCTTGGCCGGCGACACCGAGGACTTCCTGGCCCGCACCGCCAAGATCCAATGGGGCCTGATGATCGCCGTCTACTGCGTCAGCCATGCCCCCGCCCTGTTGATGCTGGAGATCCCCGGCTATCAGGGTGAGGGAGCCAAGCTGCTGCTCTATCTCATCATCGTGGTGCAGCTCAGTGACGTGCTCCAGTACGTCTTCGGCAAGACCCTGGGCAAACACCGGATTGTGCCCCGCTTGAGTCCCAACAAGACCTGGGAAGGCACCGTCGGCGGCATCGTCGCCGCCACCCTGGTGGGCACCCTGCTGTGGTGGGTCACGCCCTTCACCCCCTGGGCCGCGGCGGTCATCGCGCTGCTGATCTGTCTGACGGGTTTTGCCGGCGGGCTGGTGATGTCGGCGATCAAACGCGACCGCGGCGTGAAAGACTTCGGCACGCTCATCGAAGGCCACGGCGGGATCCTGGACCGCATCGACTCACTGTGCTTCGCCGCTCCGGTGTTCTTCCATGTCGTGCGCTATTACTACACCTGAAGTGCGACGGAATACACGGCCGGACGCGGCAGTTCGGTGTAACATCACGGGCTGTTCGGTGGCGATCACGCGGGAACCGCAAGCCTGAATCCCGCTCGCCGGCGCCGGACAGTCCAGCCCCTACGTCGGTCGCAGTCGGGTCCATGCCGGCCTGCAGTCCGGAAGACCGCCCGTCAATGCCATTGATGAACGACGTTCCGAACAATCCTCACCTGTAACATCGGAGAACAGATTCATGTCCCTGAAACACGTCATTGCCGCATCCGCCGTCGCCGTCGCTATCGCATTGTCCGGCGTGGTCAGCGCGGACAGCGTCGCTGACAAGGCTGCCGCCGCCGCCAAAGCCGCGGAAGCATCGGTCCTCAAAGCCGCCGCCGCGGCTCAGGAGGCAGCCGCTGCCGCCATGAAAGAGAGGACGCTCAAGATGAAAGAAGCCGCTGCCGCGGATGCCAAGGCGGCGGCTGACCCGACCGGGGCAAACCGGAAGGCCGCCGCGAAAGCCGACGACGCGGCAGACGAGGCCGCGGTCAAGGCCGAGGTGGACGAAGACAAGGCCGCCGCCGCGCAGGACCGTGCCGCGGTAGACCTCCAGAAGGCCGACAGCGCCCAGACCGATGCGATGCTGAAAGACGAGGCGGCAGCAATCGGCGGCCGTTGAGATCGCTGCGGCGCCGCGGGGGATCTCCGGAGCGCCGAGCCTGAACCGATCAACGAACCCCGGCGCCGGGCTCGCCGGCTCAGGGCGCCCCGGACCTCGGCCGCGCCATGTGCCAGAGTCCGGCCGTCCGGACTGAAGGCAAGCACGCCGGCGGACGCGGCCTGCCAATCCAGCGTGCTGACCGGTGCGCCGGTAGATGTCAGCCAGCAACTAGGTTATGCGTCAGGGCTGAGGATCCCCATACCGAGTTGCACCCGCTCCGCCACGGGCCGGGCGAGGCTCGCGATGCGATGAGCGCTTACAAACACACACCAGCACCCCTCCCGGCCCCGCTACCACCAAGCGGCGGAGCACGGTAGGATCAACCAAGCGTCCCGCCTGGAAGACCGATGCCGGAAGGACTGCATATGGAAACAGCGCTTTGCATTCACCGGATTGCCGTGTCGCACACCCTGCCGGCTGACGTCAGGGCCGCACCGTGAACAGATGCCTCAGCGCGCGGCAAAGCGGTAGCCTGCCCGAACCGCCGCCTGAGCACCGCGGCCAATCCATCCAAGGCGACGAATCGCATCGGCACGCCTTGAAACCGGAGTCCTGGACTCAGGCCATCACCACCTGGCGTGCCACCTCCACTGCCGCCCGAGCACAAACCCGCTGGAGCCGCATCCCGCGGAACGTCGCCGAGTCCATGGCGTTCGAGCGCGAACCCATCCCGCTCGCGACCGTGGAGCACTGGCACACCAACCCACCACGCCGACAAGCGACCGTCGGCCCCCAGGAACCCCTCGCAGGTCCCAAGGCCATCGCCCGGCAAGTCCTGACCCTGGAACAGCAGATCGAACAGGCCCGATTCGATACCCGAGCCCTGGACGACCAACTGGTACACGACCTGCACACCGCCATCTGCGCACCCGTTGCGCCGCATCTGGCCGGATGGCGCCGTGTCGGCGTCACCGTCGGCAGCCACGTCGCCCCGCCGTGGCCGCTGGTGCCAATCCTCATGCGCGACTACGGACGCGATCTGGAGGCCCGCCTCGCCGCCCAGGGTTTGGAAACCACAGAACGGCTGCTCGAAACCCTCGCCTTCGCCGAAGGCCGACTACTGCGCATCCACCCCTTCGCCGACTACAACGGCCGGGTTACCCGCGTGTTTCTGCGTCTGGTGCTGCGGCGGCTGGAACTCCCGCCGGTGCGGTTGGCGCCGGGTGACGATGAGCGGGGAAGCTATCTTGCGGCGCTGGCCGCGGGGGATCGGGGAGATGGGACGCTCTTGATAGGTTGTTGGAATACACGCTTTCGAAGCGCGCAAACTGATGGTTAACCTCTCAAACGCCACCAGAGAAGCGCACCGTTCCATGGTCAGCAACCTTTGCAGCGCTGTCAAAGCATAAGCACTCCAGCCGGGACTAGGCACCATCCCACCCGAGACCCGACGATACATGACATATCCGAACACAATACGCTCTGTCTGCAACGACAGGTCAGCCGCTGAGTCCATCTGCCTACTGATGTTTCAGGACAGCCACGAGGAGCACTACGAGGCAAAGCATGACCGCCCCAGCAACCATGACATAAAAGTCGATCTTCATAAGCACCTGTGCCAAAGACAAAAAACCTTCCAAAATACCGGAAAAATTGATTTCCATGTTTAGATGCGTTCTACGCTTAAGAATGCTATTATTTTGAATGTGGAGAGAATAGACGAGCGAGGCGACCTGTTCAAGCACTTAGTGGACACGCTTGTGTCACCTACCGCTGGAACTCACTACATGTTGTGATGCTCCCGATGACGATCCAAGCCTTTCCCCGTACGTTACAACGGTGCCCCATTGAAGCAGATGCGTTCTACGCTTTCTTGGATCGGTCTCAGCGAAACTTCCCCGGCCACGCACCGGGGCCTCATTGCAGAAGCGGACGACCCACGCGATCCCTTCAGAGCAACCGCGAAGCGTTTCGTCCTCTCGCGAGCAACACCCAACGGACTTGCACGGGCAACACCAAAATGTTCTTCAGCTCGAACACTCTGGAGCGATTCGCCAAGATGACATTCGAAGCTAGCTTTACGAGTCTGGCGGGGTTCCCGCCGATGTCCTGGCAGATCCGGCTATTTCGTGACTGGTTTGCGCGCGGCATCGTTCCTTCCGCTGTCGATGTACCAACGGGTTTAGGTAAGACGGCTGTCATGGCCTTATGGCTACTCGCTCACGAGCAGCGAGTCGCTTTGCCAAGACGCTTGGTTTATGTAGTCGACCGCCGCGCCGTTGTCGATCAAGCAACGGACTTCGCGATCAAGCTGCGGAAAAACCTGAGTTCTGAACGACCTCTGTCAATCTCAACGTTGCGCGGGCAACATATCGATAACCGTGAATGGCTGGAGGATCCGAGCGCCACTGCCATTATCGTCGGCACCGTAGACATGATCGGTTCGCGTCTCTTGTTCGAGGGCTTTGGTGTCTCACGAAAGATGCGCCCCTACCATGCAGGACTACTCGGAGCCGACACCCTGGTCGTGCTCGACGAGGCGCATCTTGTGCCTCCTTTCGAAAAATTGCTGGAAGCGATCGAGACCGATGCCAACCAATTTGGCCCGAGGGTTAACGCGGACAGAACGCTAGTTCCGCCATTCAAACTGCTCTCGCTTTCCGCGACTGGACGTGAGCGTTCGGGCACGGTCTTTCAACTGGAAGAATCGGACTTGGACGAACCACACCTCCAGCAGCCCGTGACACAACAGCGACTCAACGCGAGGAAAGCGCTAACCTGTTCACCTGCAAGCGAGAAAGATCTGCCGGTCACCTTGGCCGAAGCTGCCTGGAAAATTTCCGACCAAGGTCAGAACGCTGTCCGCTGCATTCTTTACTGCAATAGTCGAAAGACCGCAGAAGCTGCCAAGGTGCAGATTGATAAGCTGATCGCTGAGCGAAAGAAAACGGGCCAGAATACGATGGACAGCGAGACGGAACTTTTCGTCGGTGCGCGCCGTGTATTCGAGCGTGAGACGGCCGGTGAGAAACTGAAAGAAATGGGCTTCCTGGCGGGCTCCGACACTGAGCTAACTGGGCCAAGGTTCCTGGTCGCGACGTCTGCGGGCGAAGTCGGCGTCGACCTCGACGCGGATCACATGATCTGTGACCTAGTGGCCTGGGAGCGCATGGTGCAACGACTTGGCCGCGTAAACCGACGTGGAGAGGGCGATGCTAAGGTGGTCGTCTTTGATACCGGCGCACCCAAGCCTGCAAAAGCAGACAGCCCGAACCCCAGTGAAGCACGCGCAATCAGGCAGCATACCGCGCTACACGCGCTCGTCGGAGCACTGCCACAACACGCGGACGGATCGGCAAATGTCAGCCCTGGTTCGCTTCGCGCTTTGAAGACTCGGTCGGTTACCGATGACCAGTTACGTGTGCATATTGCTGACGCCACCTCCCCGGTACCGTTGCGCCCTGCACTCACCCGTGCCCTCGTCGATGCCTGGTCCATGACATCGCTCAAAGAACACACGGGGCGTCCTGAGGTTGATCCATGGCTTCGAGGTTGGGTCGATGACGAACCTCAAACGGGAATCCTTTGGCGTAAACACCTTCCAATCCGCGTCAAAGGTGCAACTGTCGAACCAAAAGAGATCGAAGCTTTTTTTGAAGCCGCCCCGCCGCACATTAGCGAGATTCTGGAAACTGAGACCTGGCGGGTGGTCGATTGGCTCATGCCGGTGGCAGCGAAACACTGGGAGCAAGCACGACAACGCACAAAGCAAGATGACTCGCCAGATCGCGAAACACCGATATTTCACGAAGCCGCCGATAAGGCACAACAATCGCCGGCGATCCTAAGCGGATCAGATTGCGTTGCCTTTGCACTCTCTCCAACCGGCGATCTTGTTCAAGCCTGCAAGCTGTCCGATTTCATTCCCAATGACAAAATGACTCCGGCGAACCTTCGTGATCGCTTCCGCAAAATCCTCGTCGGAAAAACTCTGGTAGTGGACGCAAAGTTCGGTGGTCTGACTGACGATGGGCTGTTGAGCGAGAAGGTTAGCGCTCCTCCCCGTCATACCGCAGACGACGGGGAGGACTGGCTGAATCCACCAACAGACAAACCAGCAACTGAGAATAAGACCGATAAACAAGCTCCCGTGATCCGCTTCCGAGTGCGGAGCATCCAGGGAAAAATCGAAGAACGATCAGAAGCCGACAAAGATTGGCGGGAGCGACTGCGTTTCGCAACCGAAGAGTCCGACGACGGAGAAAGCGTTCGCTGGTTGGTGATCGACAAATGGCGCTACGACGCTGCAACTGAAGACGACCGGTCGGTCGGTTCCCTGCAAAGTCTTAAAGCGCATCAGTCTTGTGCAGCCACCAAGGCAAGAAACCTCGCCGACCGGATCGGACTCCCCGCCCCTTATACACGCGCCCTCGTGATCGCGGCACGCCTTCATGACGAGGGAAAACAAGCCGAACGGTGGCAACGGGCGTTCAACGCGCCTCGTCAAGGCAGCCCCTATGCCAAAACCAAAGGACCCTGTAACTGGCGCCTTCTGGACGGTTATCGACACGAGTTTGGATCACTGAGGTATGCGCAAGACGATCCGGAACTGAAGTCGCTTCCGCTTGACCTGCAAGACCTGATCCTGCACATGATTGCCGCTCACCATGGGCAGGCCCGCCCTTTGATACCAACCGCCGGGTGCGAGGACGCACCACCCTCCATACTGGCTCAGCGCGCACGTGATGTTGCCCTTCGCTTCGCTTGCTTACAGCAGCGCTGGGGGCCTTGGGGACTTGCCTGGTGGGAGTCTCTACTTCGCGCGGCGGACCAGCAAGCGTCACGCGAAAACGATTCCAAGCAATCATACGCCAAGCAGGAGGCTGACTAATGGCTGAAGCGTCTATTCCGGTGGATCTGTTCAATCCCGGACAGGTCTTTGCTTGCCTGGGGTTCCTCGAAGCCGCTGACTTACTTATTGGTCAGGCAGAAGGCTGGTTCGACTGGCTTCGCGCAAGAGATACACACTTCCACTTGCGCACGCCCGGAACCTCAAACCCTTACCGAGTCGTACTCGATGCTATCACAACTTCCGAAATAGAGTGCTGGGCACCATACGGATATCTCGAACCAGTTCGGGGGCAAGATGTAGACGAGAGCGCCGCGGAAACGTCGCTAAATCTGATATACCATTTCTCTGAGACCTTCCCCGAGCGCTCAGGAGATCCGATGGGTTTTCCGATACGTCTTCGAACGACCGATCAGTTAGTGATAAATTTCACACACTGGGCAGACGGCTCTACCAGAGACAAGTTTAAACTCTATGCCGGAAACCGATCCGCACTCCGAATCGCTCGGGCGATGCTGTTTGGGACACGCCACGAGGGGACCAAGAAGCAGCCTATCGGTAACCTGAAGACGCATGGCATAAGTAATCTCTGGCACGATCATCGTGATGCAGTAATAGAACGTCCCTTCGATGTTCTCACTCCAATGCGCGGAAGCTTCAATTTCGATCCACGCGGTGGCTGGACAGCGATCGATGCTGGCTATTCGCCGAACGACCAAGAACACCTTATAGCCGCCTCCCCCGTTGTAGAGTTCTTCGCGGCTCTCGGCATGGAGCATGTGCGGCCGAACGTATATGGCTCACGTAAGGTGCGTTACGCGGTCTGGGATTACCCTCTTCCAACTGTCATCGCGCGCACTGCGTTATCTGGCAGTATTCCTGCCTTATCGCAGAGATATTTCTTTTTTCAACTTGCCTTATCCGGCAAGAACAAAGTTGTCACCTTTGCCGAGGAGGAATCGAGACCATGAACATACTGCTATCGCTAACTGACGAGAATATCAATCAATGGGCTGACGACCTAGAGGGACCGGTTGCACTACATCTGAAGCAAAAACTCCTGCCTGTGGAAGGCGAAGGCGGGGTCATATTTCCCCCAACCTATGCGGACATCGGCTATAACATAGATACCCTGTCGGATGGGAGCCGCGTTGTTACCATCGATAGTGTCGGCTCGCAAGGAAATCGCATAGAACCTATATTCAAAGCCGCACCCGACAACGAGACAGAAAACCCGCTCTCCGGTCTGATTCCTCAGATAACGATTAGATACGGCGAAGGAAAATTTGTCTCCATTCTTGAAGTCGGACATCGACTCGGCGATGCGCTTATCCGTTCGTCGGAACTGAAAGAAAAAGCCAATGCAGCATTCTTAAAGTTCCTTGACAACGGTGATGCTACCGATATCGCTAAGTTAGCGCCAACATCATTGATTTTCGGTGTCTGGGATTCGCGTGACACCCAAGCAAAACTTCCGCGCGTTCTTCAGGCCGTGATCCGTGCCTGGGACGTTGAAGAAATGACAAGGTCAGCTCAGTACAATCCACCAATCGACTACGCTGCACTCGATGTGTTTAGCGATGAGGATAAGAAGAAGCAAGAAGGCGACCCGAAAAGTCCTCTCGCAAAGCGCGGCTTCGTTCATGTTCCCGCAGGCAAGGCACTTGGCGGCGTTCTTGTGCGCGGCGGCATCGAGCGACATATCACCATCAACCTCGTTGCACTTCGGCGCCTTCGGGGAACAACCGAGACCACCAGTGCTTTGCGCCGTTACGTGTTGGGGCTATCTTTGGTGGCGGCTACTGCGTCTTTGGATGGTTTTCTTCGTCAAGGTTGCCTCCTTACTCCTGATCCATCGGTTTCTGCAAATTGGGAAACTGTTGGTAGGGATGGGGTGCGCACGCCGGTGTTGCTGGACCACCACAAAGCGGTGCAATACACCATGAACGTAAAGCAAGACTTTGCGGTCGAACCGGACGGGAGTTTTTCCTTCTCTAAGGATTTGGCACATGCCGACCTTCAAGATGCGCCAGATCAAAAGACAAAGAACAGTAAGAAAAAGCCTGCGAAGACCGCTTCCGCCGAAGCAGAAAACAAGGTTTAGTTATGGCTCAGGCACTTGTGATTTCGGTTCGCCTCTTCGAAGGGCGGTACCACGGAGCAGGTGACTGGCCTCCTGCGCCGGCTCGTGTATTTCAAGCGCTGATTTCTGGATCGGCGATCGGCGACAAGTTGCCTGATGAGTTTCGCGCGGGATTAGCATGGCTAGAGGGGTTGCCAGTACCCCTCATCGCGGCGCCTAGATCTCGATCCGGGCAACGATACACGAATTATGTCCCTAATAACGATCTGGACCATGTTGGCGGTGATCCAAAATTAATCGGGAAGATTCGTGATGGCAAGCTGATCCGACCCCAGTTATTCAACGCGGAAATTCCGCTTATCTTCTGCTGGCTCTTCGACTCAGGTCACCCTGACTCACGAAATGCTCAGGTCATTTGTAAAGCAGCAAAACAAATCTACCAATTGGGTTGCGGAATCGATATGGCGTGGGCTTGGGCCGAGGTTCTGAGCGAGGATGATCTGGAAGCACGACTCACAGGTTATGTGGGAACCCTGTTTCGGCCTACCCCTTACGGCCAGGGTGTTCTGCTCGATTGCCCGATCATCGGTTCACTCACGAGTCTTGAAACACGCTACGCCGCGAACCTTAAGCGTTTCAGCCGAAGCTTGGTGGGTAACAAAGTTAACATGCTCTTGACTCAAGCGCCAAAGCCGTACTTTCGATCAGTCGTCTACAATAGCCGACCATTCCGACGTCTCTTCGAAATACGCGCCTCAGCCGCTGGTGCACCTTTCGCAGGCTGGTCGCAGGAACGGACTGCGGACCTCGTCGCTCGGCTGCGCGATACTGCAGCCAGTGTGCTCACCAAAGCGCTTCCCGAACAAAATGCGCTGATCGAGCGGAGACTGATCGGTCGGGACGCAACCGGGCGCGATATAGCATCACGAATCCGGATCATCCCCTTACCATCGATCGGGCACGCCCACGTTGACCGAGGCATCCGTAGGGTGCTCTTGGAGGTGCCAACGGGTTGCGAGATTGCAGGCGAGGACATCGCTTGGGCATTCTCCGGACTCTTGGTCAATCAGAGTGTCGACATAAATACGGGCGAGGTATTGGAAGAAACCAGACTTACCCCGACGACTGACATGCGGATGCTTGAGAAGTTCGGAATCGAATCCGACGACTCGAACCGGTTGTGGCGAACAGTAACGCCCGCCGCGCTCCCCCAGCCTTCGGCGCGACGCCGGATCGACCCGAATCATCTTAAAGATGAGATCAAGGGCGCCAAAGAACGCTTGGCTGAGGAAGCACGTGCCGGGACCGCGGTGCTTCACGCGTTGCGTCATGCCGGTGTCCGTCAACGAGTGAACTCCGTCCGGGTACAACGCGAGCCCTTCGCCGCGAGAGGTGCGCGTGCCGAGGCATTCGCTGCCGGGACCCGTTTTGCGAAAGAGCGGCTTTGGCATGCCGAGATTCAGTTTGCCGAGCCTATAGACGGGCCTTTGATCATCGGTGACGGACGCTATTTGGGTCTGGGTTTGCTGGCCCCGGTCCGACGTGTAGAGGGGGCTTTCGCCTTCGCGATCACTGACGGCTTGGTTTTTCCTGCCGATCCAGAAGAGCTAAGCCGGGCGCTGCGCAGAGCGGTCATGGCCCGCGTACAAGCGCAGTTGGCGCGCGGCAATCCACTTCCAGCGTTCTTCTCCGGGCATGCGCCGACCGGCGATCCTTTGCGCGAGGGCAATCATGGCCATCTCGCCTTTGCGGCCGATCTCTCGCGACACCGCCTCCTGATTCTTGCGCCGCATCTGATCGAAGCCCGTGCGCCGACAGGATGGGAGCGCAATCAGTTGGCAACGCTCAATGCGGCGGTCAAAGATCTCATCGACTTGCGGGCCGGAGTAGCTGGGCGCCTGACGCTTCTCCCCGAAACAGTCGTACCAGATGAGGATCCGCTTTTCGCTCCGGCTCAACACTGGGAAAGCGTGACAGACTATCGGCCAACGCGACACGCCAAACGAGTTGAGGCGGCCGATGCGCTCGTCATCGACGTCCTGACGGAGATCCGGCGGAGCGGCATACCGGAACCGGCGGTAGAGGTGCTAGACGTTGCAGAAGGACCGCGCGGCGGGCTTGCTGGTCGTTTTCGTCTGCGGTTCAGAACGGCCCAAGCCGGACCACTTCTCATTGGTCGAACACGCCATTTCGGAGGCGGATTGTTTCAACCGGTCCCTGCAATTGATGTTTGATCGAAGTTCTCGATGATGCCCCCAGGTTGGGCCGACCATCCGAAGTCCAGCCTACAACGGGATGACAAGAACGATCCGACGACCGCGACCATGGACATGCTCCGGTCGCCACGAGCCGGAGTCTCAAGCTTCAGCCTTGGATCGCGAGCGCCAAGGCTGAAGCCTTGGACTCCAAGACCTTGATCGCCCCAGGCTTAGAAGCGGCTGCCAGCCGGTTCAAAGCACCGGCATGGCGTTTCTTTAAACACGGGGGCCGGAACGATGATCAGGACCGCGATGATCAAGCCCCCGACCTCAATGCCCCAAACTGTGCCGGACATCTCACTTGCCGCCGCCAGGGGCTTCCATACTTAACCGGCACGCGGCGCGTTTCGCGTACCGTGATGCAGTCCATCGCCTTGTTTCAATGATTGAAATGGTTACGTATCCGTAGGAACCCTCCTGGCGATGACGCATGTCGATCAGCAAAGGACAGTGCCGGCACACAGAGGTCGCGACCCGGTTTTCCGGTCGGTTGTGCTGTGCATTGCCGACACCCGCGGGCTGGACGCCCGCGGGTCCGGCGGCACCCTGGGCGACGCCACCCGACATCCAACACCGTTTTCCAGCCGCGGTTCTGATCCGGATCGGCCAGCCGGACCTCGCCGCCGCGCATCAGACCCCCCACTGCTCGCGTGATTCTTTGCCCGCACGACGCGCCCCATCGGCGTCGAGCGCACCGTTCTCTGCCGGGAGAAACGCCACATTGAGTTGCCGCACCTCGGCACGCGCCGCCGCGGCCATTGCCTTCATCAGGCGCTCAGGCTGCTGCCGCAACAGGGACTCGGCAAGCACGACGCGCACCACCTCCGACCTGGCAGGCCATTCAGTGCCGCCTCGGTATCCTGCCGCACGGCCAGCCCGTCCGGCCCACGCAAACTTGACTGACCCATGCTGCATCAACCTGATACGTTTTTCATGCGAACGCGCGTATAGCAAGCATCACGTTCAAACCGCTGAGCGTGCCACAAGGAGTCCACCATGGCCATCGCCGAACACCCCGAACAGCTCGATCTGGAACTCCCCTTCCCGGAGTTGATCCGCGACGTGCCGCTGCTGCCGGCGCGCATGCTCAATGAGTTTTGCTATTGCCCGCGTCTCGCTTACCTGGAGTGGGTTCAAGGCGAGTGGGAAGACTCCAGCGACACGGTCGAGGGGCGGCATGTCCACCGCCGGGTGGACAAACCCGGCGGTAAGCTGCCGGCCGCCGCTGACCAGGCTAAGATCAAAGCGGCGGAAGACGAAGGCGCGGTGATGGAAAAGATCCACGCCCGATCGATCACCCTGTCGTCGAACCGGCTCGGACTGATCGCTCGGCTCGATCTGATCGAGGGCGAGGGACTCACGGTCACTCCGGTCGACTACAAGCGCGGCAAACGCCCCCATGTGCCGCACGGCGCCTATGACCCGGAGCGGGTGCAACTCTGCGTTCAGGGGATGATCCTGGCCGAGCACGGATACCAGTGCGACGCCGGGGTGCTCTACTTTGCCGGCAGCCGCGAGCGCGTGCATGTCGAGTTCACCGAGGAGTTGCGCCGGCTCACGCGCACCACCATCGACGGTCTGCGCTTCGTCGCGGCCGGCGGACGCATCCCCGCCCCACTGGAAGACAGCCCCAAATGCCCGCACTGCTCGCTCGTGGGTATCTGCCTGCCGGATGAGATCAGCTTCTTCCGCGGCGCCGACATCGCCCCGCGCCCGCTCGCCGTCGGGCAGGAAAGCGCGATGCCGGTCTATGTCCAGGCGTTTCATGCAAAGGTCGCGAAGGCCGGCGAATGCCTGGAGATCTTCGTCGACGATGTGAAGACCCAAACCGCCCGGCTGATCGACACGTCCCAGCTCGTTCTGTTCGGCAACGTTTACGTCACCAGCCCCGCCCTGACCGAACTCATGGCCCGCGGCATCCCGGTCAGTTGGCACAGTTATGGCGGCTGGTTCAGCGGCCATACCGTCGGCACCGGACACAAGAACGTCGAGCTGCGGCGCGCGCAGTTCCGCGCCGCGGACGACCCGGCCTTCTGTCTGCGTCTCACCAAGGGTTTGATCGAAGCCAAAGTCCGCAACTGCCGCACCCTGATGCGACGCAACTGGAAAGTCGGCGATGCCGCTCCCGCCGACTTGCTCGAAGCCATGAGCGGCGACGCCCGCCGGGTGCTCAGGGTGCCGGACCTGGAGACCATGCTCGGCGCCGAGGGCAGCGCCGCCGCCCGCTATTTCGGCAACTTCGGCAAGCTCATCAAACCCAGCGGACCGGAAGACAACTTCGCTTTCGACTTCACCACCCGCAACCGCCGCCCGCCCACCGACCCGGTGAATGCGATGCTCTCTTTCGCATACACGCTGATGGTGCGCATTTGGCTCGTCACGCTCTCAGCCGTCGGTTTCGACCCCTATCTCGGGTTCTACCACCAACCGCGCTATGGTCGCCCCGCGCTCGCCCTGGACCTGATGGAACCTTTCCGCCCCCTGATCGCCGACTCCAGCGTGCTCCAGGCGATCAACAACGGCGAAGTCCGCCCGACCGATTTCGTCTCCGCGGCCGGCAGCGTCAACTTGACCCCGGACGGGCGCAAGCGATTCATCGCGACCTTCGAGCGCCGGATGAGCCAGGAGGTCACACACCCGGAGTTCGGCTACCGGCTCAGCTACCGCCGACTCTTCGAACTCCAGGCCCGGCTGCTCGCCCGTCATCTGCTCGGGGAACTCGATGTCTACCCGAACTTCACCCCCCGTTAACCTGAGTTGATCAGACTCACCCGGTCATGAACGAACGACTCTACATCGTCGCTTACGACATCTCGGAACCCGGACGCTGGCGCCGCATCTTCAAACTGATGAAAGGTTACGGCGAATGGGTTCAACTTTCCGTTTTTCAGTGCCGCCTCACACCGAAACAGCACGCCGAACTGGTCGCGCTGCTCGACGGCATCATCAACCACGTGGAAGATCACATCGTCTTGATGGACTTGGGCGTTGCTGATAATGTCATCCCACGCGTCGTCAGCCTGGGGAAAGCCGAGTTCCAGGTCATTGAACATGAGGTGATCATCGTTTGATCCACTGCGCATCGACCTGAATCGACACTGCGAGACGCCCGTCGCCCCGCGAACACCGGGCCTTCGCTCATCGTCAACGTCGAGCGGACCCGCTTCTTCAGGCTAAACCGCGCCCAGCGCGGTATGCGATGTTCTTGGATTGGCTCGGCCCCGGCAGACTCGACAATTGATGGAGTTGGCGCTTTTAAAGTTTTGAAGAGCATCAATTTTAAGCCGCGTCTCCAGCGAGGTTGGTTAAATCCCCAAGGCCGAACACACAATGAAAATTACGTATTTCGCGCCGGACGCGGTTTAGGACACGCAACGAAACACCAGGCTCGCCGGGAGGCCGCGAGCGCTCCAATGGTGCGTCAAACCCCGTGAGCACTCGCAGAAATTTGCTCTTTAAAAATCAGGAAAATGATTTACACTTCTCTTGTCTTGAGTCAAGTCGTGGCGCGCAAGTGCTTTCCGATCAGGGAGCGCTCGCAAAGCGCCCCGCAACCCGCGCCCCTGGCGGGCTCCAGAGCGGGCTCTTTCCGCGGCGAATTCGCCGCGGCCTCATTGAAGCAGCCCATGAACCGGCCTTTGTGAATTTCATCGGAGAGCTTTCCGCGGCGAATTCGCCGCGGCCTCATTGAAGCTGCCGACCACGTGATTGATCTGGCGCAGTATCGGGTGCTTTCCGCGGCGAATTCGCCGCGGCCTCATTGAAGCCCCAGCTCGCGCAGCAGCATCTGGCGCTCCGGGCCGGCTTTCCGCGGCGAATTCGCCGCGGCCTCATTGAAGCCGCTCCAGGTCGCATCATCCAGCCCCAGGTCTTTTTCTTTCCGCGGCGAATTCGCCGCGGCCTCATTGAAGCAGCTCGCCCAGCAGCGACACGCGCTCGACATCGTCCTTTCCGCGGCGAATTCGCCGCGGCCTCATTGAAGCATGGAGTGCCGTATTGGCGGTGGGTGGTCAGGCAGAGCTTTCCGCGGCGAATTCGCCGCGGCCTCATTGAAGCCAGCCGCGCCAGCAGATCCCCGGCGCGGATCAGCTCCTTTCCGCGGCGAATTCGCCGCGGCCTCATTGAAGCGGCTGGCTTGTCGTCGGCCAGTTCGAGTTCGAGGACCTTTCCGCGGCGAATTCGCCGCGGCCTCATTGAAGCGGGTCAGTACCCCCGGCCTGGCCCGGCGCCACAAGACACCTTTCCGCGGCGAATTCGCCGCGGCCTCATTGAAGCCAGACGCGAGGACCGGCGATGTGCCCCAGGGCGAGACCTTTCCGCGGCGAATTCGCCGCGGCCTCATTGAAGCATCGGTGATCCGCGCGGCAAGGTCAGCGGCAGCAGCGGCTTTCCGCGGCGAATTCGCCGCGGCCTCATTGAAGCGGTCCGGCGCCCTATTTCGAGACCGTCAACACCATGGCTTTCCGCGGCGAATTCGCCGCGGCCTCATTGAAGCGAGGCCATGGCGCGGGCCGGACTGGCGAACCAGCAGCTTTCCGCGGCGAATTCGCCGCGGCCTCATTGAAGCATCCCCTAGCCGCGCCGACCCCAAATGCAGGGCCGCCCTTTCCGCGGCGAATTCGCCGCGGCCTCATTGAAGCTCATCAGTCGCCCCGCCGCCCGGCGGCGGATAGGACCTTTCCGCGGCGAATTCGCCGCGGCCTCATTGAAGCAGCTCGCCGGTCTCCGGGTCCACCCGCCCGGCCTGCTTTCCGCGGCGAATTCGCCGCGGCCTCATTGAAGCAACCAGAACAACAGAACAGAGCGCACAGTGCCAGAAGCTTTCCGCGGCGAATTCGCCGCGGCCTCATTGAAGCGCGCCAAGCCCAAGCCTTTCAGGCATCTGTCGGCGCTTTCCGCGGCGAATTCGCCGCGGCCTCATTGAAGCGATATCGTTTTCAATTTTTTCTCGCCGCGACTGCTTTCTTTCCGCGGCGAATTCGCCGCGGCCTCATTGAAGCCATGGCCCCCAAGCGCCGATGTGACCAGCAGCTTCCTTTCCGCGGCGAATTCGCCGCGGCCTCATTGAAGCGTTCCTGAGAATGCCTTTTCCCAACCCGCGGGCGCGCTTTCCGCGGCGAATTCGCCGCGGCCTCATTGAAGCGCCTTTCTGGGCGCTGTCTTTGATGCCGCCGGCTACCTTTCCGCGGCGAATTCGCCGCGGCCTCATTGAAGCGGCTTCGGCGGTCGCGGCGGTGACGGCGGCTTGCGAGCTTTCCGCGGCGAATTCGCCGCGGCCTCATTGAAGCAGCGCTGCACCCTGGGAGTCAGGGCACACTGGTCAAGAGCTTTCCGCGGCGAATTCGCCGCGGCCTCATTGAAGC
>NZ_KB902375.1:58027-117994 GCF_000379525.1 Lamprocystis purpurea DSM 4197
ACGCGGGACTGACCTTTCCGCGGCAAATTCGCCGCGGCCTCATTGAAGCACTAATTAGGAAGGAACGCGAGGACGCGGGACTGACCTTTCCGCGGCAAATTCGCCGCGGCCTCATTGAAGCACTAATTACTCACTATAACAAGCTGGATTCCACAAGCTTTCCGCGGCGAATTCGCCGCGGCCTCATTGAAGCCGGTTGAAGGCGCCGGAGAACGCCTGAGCGGTAGGGGCCTTTCCGCGGCGAATTCGCCGCGGCCTCATTGAAGCAGCGTGCCGGCCGTGTCATCCATCGTGGTGATCCGCACTTTCCGCGGCGAATTCGCCGCGGCCTCATTGAAGCATCTTGCGGAAGCACGGATTGCCCCAGTTGACCCGGCTTTCCGCGGCGAATTCGCCGCGGCCTCATTGAAGCCATTACTAGCTGAGTTTGGCCCGAACCGGATATATGTACTTTCCGCGGCGAATTCGCCGCGGCCTCATTGAAGTGAGGGCGTCGGCGGTGGTGGTGATGACCCCGGAGCCGTCTTTCCGCGGCGAATTCGCCGCGGCCTCATTGAAGCGAAATTCGGCCAGCGCCCCGCGGGTTCGACGCCCCCCTTTCCGCGGCGAATTCGCCGCGGCCTCATTGAAGCGCGGTATTGCTCGGTGAGGATCGCCAGGGCCGCGCAGCTTTCCGCGGCGAATTCGCCGCGGCCTCATTGAAGCGTCCTGCACGGCCTTAAACTCGTCCAATTGCTGCCGCTTTCCGCGGCGAATTCGCCGCGGCCTCATTGAAGCGCCGGCAACGCCGACCGCCACGGCCCGGTTGACCAGCTTTCCGCGGCGAATTCCCCGCGGCCTCATTGAAGCTTGGCTTCCCAGAATGGAAATCTAGCCTTGCGCCCACCTTTCCGCGGAGAATTCGCCGCGGCCTGATTGAAGCAGAGAAAGCCCGAGAAGGCTCAATATGGATTCCGGACTGTCCACGAGTTGTTATGACACGAGCAGTGCCAACAGCGGAGTCAGCAGCCCTTTTCCACGGCTGCGTGTATTGTGAACAAACTGAAAGAAGCCCAAGTAGAGCGGTAATTTCTCTTGCGAGATCCCGCGATGGGGTCGCAGCCAGGAACGCAGCAACGACCAGAAGCCTTCCATGGTGTTGACTTGGATCTCATGAAAGCCGTCACCGTCCTCGTCACGCGCAGACTCCCCGCGGCTGTGGCAGACGGTTTTGTGTTCATAACCCCACTCTGTCAGCCGACAGTAAATGACGTACTCATCTGTATGCACACGGGTTCCAGGGGCGATAAAGGTCTCGATCAGGGGCCGGATCGTTTTCTGCTGGACATTCTCCAGCATGCGGATGACCACCGCTCCACCGCGCTGAATCATTCCGAGAATCGGCGGTTTTTCCGTCGCGAGGGTACCCCGTCCACGTGCTCCCTTGAGTCGCCGCCGCCGCCCCCGGCGTCTTTTTCTTTGGACCGGGCCCGGATGTCCTTTGTGACCCGCGATGGCGTAGACCTCATCGCACTCCACCTCCCCAGACAACACGGGTTCAGGCTGGCGCTCAACGATCCCCGTGCGCAGTTGCTCGGTCATCCGCTGGGCATCGTTCGGATTGAGACCGAGTTCCTCGGCAATCTGTGCGTTGGATAGATTCAAGCCCATGAAATATAAACATAGAATCCATGTCTTTAACGGCTGATGATGGCCAGCCAACACGGTCCCGGTCAGATCGTCAAAATAGCGCAGGCCGGCCCCACAGCGGTATTTCTGCCGCGCTGGCTGGGTCGTATCATGTCCCTGCTTCGTGATCAGCGACGCCTCGCAGTGGGGGCAAAGAACACCCTCTGGCCAACGCAACTGACGGAGTTCGTCGTAGCACTTGGCGTCGTCCAGCAGGTTTTGAAGGTTGATCATCGGCGGGAAACTGTCCGTTAGCTTGTTTGAGTTCTAACGCGTAGTGTACGCTTGGACCACCCTGAGAGCGAGTTAGACTCAGCAGTCCGGAACCCATATTGAGCCGAGGACTATTTATGAGCACGCTGACCATTCGATTGCCCGACGACACCGCCGAGCGCCTCAAGGCACTGGCTCGCAGCCGGAGACTGAGTATGAACAAACTGGTGGAGGAGTTGAGCGCCCAAGCCCTGTCCGCATGGGACACGGAAAACCACTTTCGGGCCTTGGCGGCAACCGGGAGTGTGCAACAGGCGCTGGCCATCCTCGACCGGTCGGACGCTGAAGATCGCGCTGCAACCCATTGAGACATCGCCGCCCGGCAAGGTCTGGATGGCCACCCAGGTCCGGTCGGGCGAGGATCGGCTCGACCACCTCGGACAGCAGGTCGACGGCCTCTTTAACGCCGGTGATGGGCTTGTTTTCAAGTTGGTACATGTGTCCGACGCAGTTGATCGTGTCCTGCAAATAACCGCCGATACGGTGACTCCCCCGCACACGCGAGGATCGACCTGTACGGGAGAAAATTGTAGAGGTTGGAACTCGTGACACCGCTCCGCGGTGTCACGCTCTCCTGGCACTCCGCGCCCCGACCCCTGGTACTGAGATGCCCCACGCATACATAATGGCAGGCACTCCCAGCCAACTCCGGGAGCCTCGTCATGGGCCGCTCGCGTTACCGCTTCGCAGAACCCGACCGCCCGCATTCCCGATACGGCCGAACTCACCACGAAACAGGCCGACAATGGTCTGGTTCATAGCTGGCCCGAGATCACCCGACTAGCCCAGGCGGCCGCGAGCCCAACAACGTCCGTGCAAGGCGGGCTCTTCGACGATCAGGAAAACGAAGCCATGCAAATCGAAAGTATCGAGATCAACAATTACCGGCTGTTCCGTCATGCCGTTCTCAGCGACCTGCCACGCATGTCCGTCGTTGTCGGTGCCAATGGCTCGGGAAAATCGACGCTGTTCGACGTGTTCAGTTTCCTAAAGGAATCGCTAACGCAGAACGTAGCCTCTGCGGTTGCGCGACGCGGTGGCTATCGGGAGCTGGTGAGCCGGGGCGAAACAGGTCCGATCGAGATCGTCGTGAAGTTTCGCGAGAGCGGGGGCCGACTCGCGACCTATCAGTTGGCGGTGGCCGAAGACGGGGGCCGGCCCGTGGTGCATCGTGAGGTACTCAAGTTTCGCCGCGGGCAGTTCGGCCAGCCGTGGCACTTTGTCGACTTCTCCCGTGGCCAGGGCAACGTCATCACCAACGAGGCGGCCTACGGCCAGGCCGGGGTCGAGGCGCAACGCAAGGAACATGTCCTCGATGACCCGAGTGTGCTTGCGATCAAAGGTCTCGGTCAGTTTAAAGAGTTTCGCGTCGTCGCTGAATTCCGCAGTCTGATCGAGAACTGGCACATCTCGGACTTTCATATCGCGGATGCCCGATCGAGCGCCGAAGCCGGTTACGCCGAGCACCTCTCGACCTATGGCGATAACGTGGCACAGGTCGCGCACTATCTCTACCAGAACCATCGGGATCGCTTCGATCGGGTGCTGGAGGTGATGAGCGAGCGTGTGCCGGGGGTCAATCGCGTCGAAGCGAAGCCGACTGAAGACGGCAGGCTGGTGCTTCGTTTTCAGGACGGGAGCTTCAAGGACCCGTTCATCGCCCGTTATGTCTCCGATGGCACGATCAAGATGTTTGCCTACTTGATCCTCCTCTACGACCCGAAGCCCCATCCGCTGCTGGCCGTGGAGGAGCCCGAGAATCAGCTCTACCCGGAGCTGCTCGTGGAACTCGTGGAGGAGTTTCGCGACTACGCGCGGCGCGGCGGCCAGGTGTTCGTTTCCACTCATTCGCCGGATTTTCTCAATGGCGCGAGACTGGATGAGATCTATTGGCTGGTGAAGGCCCAGGGATTCACGACCGTACAGCGAGCGTCGGACAGCGAGTTGCTTCGCGACCTTTGTGCCGAAGGCGATCTGCCTGGCGCCTTGTGGAAACAAGGCTTGTTCGACGGCGTCGGGCTGCGATGAACCGGGTCATTTTCTTACTGGAAGAGCCATCCATGCGGATCTTACTGGACGGACTCCTGCCGCGGCTTTTCCCGGGGCTGCCGTTCCTGTGCGTACCCCATGAGGGGAAGCGCGATTTGGAGCTGAGTATCCCGCGCAAACTGCGCGCTTGGCGGGAACCCGGCGCCCGGTTCGTGGTCATTCGCGACAACGATGGCGGCGACTGCCGCACGCTGAAGGCGGCTTTGGGGGCACGCTGCAAGTCAGGCGGTCGGGATGACGTGCTGGTGCGCATTGCCTGCCAGGAATTGGAGGCCTGGTACCTGGGAGAGCCGGACGCCCTAGCGGATGCCTTCGGTATGGAGCAATTACGCGGTCTGAGCGGGCGCGCGAAATTCCGTGACCCGGACGCGGTTCGCAGGCCTTCCGCGGAGATCGAGCAGTTGATCCCGTCGTTTCAGAAAGTCTCAGGCGCACGCCGATTGGCCCGCTATTTGACGCGCGAACGCAACCGATCAACGAGCTTTCATGCATTTATTCAGGGTCTCGACACGCTTGCCGCCGCGCTTTCGGCAGTTCCGACTTGCTCCCCTGCTTCCTCCCGCGAGCCGGATGAGGGCGGCGTACCCCGACAACATCCCATCAGAGATGCGCCATGAACCCTGTATTGACGGAAGCGCCGTCTTATCGCGCCCGATCCAGGAACACCCTGAACTCGGTGTGCTGCCCCGGCTCCGACTGCACGACGGCCTTGATCATCGTTCCAGCCAGCACTGCTCACATGGAGTCCAAGGCTTCAGCCGGCCGGAACCATGATCAAGGCCTCGCCGTGCAGCCACACCAGCGGTTTGTCGCGGTCGCTCATCGGCTGGAAAGGCATGTCGGATTCGGCATATTTACAACTGGAGTGCGGACGCCAGGGCGGTCATATGGCAGTTTAGTGTGCACTACCAAAGAAGATATAGGCGCCAACAACCGCCGCGGTGAATCCGGCCAGGTCGGCGATCAGCCCCCCGGCGACCGCGTAGCGGACCCGCTTGATGCCGACGGCGCCGAAATAGACGGCGAGAACATAGAACGTGGTCTCGGTACTGCCTTGAATAATACATGCAAGACGACCGGCGAATGAGTCGGCACCGCTGCTTTGCATGGTTTCGATCATCATGGCACGGGCGCCGGAACCGGATAGGGGCTTCATTAGCATCGTCGGCAGTCCGTCGACCCAACGGGCGTCGAATCCGGCGGCGGTGACCAGATGGGCGGCCGCCTCCATGGCCATGGCGAGTGCACCGCTGGCGCGCAATAAGCCGATGGCAACCAGCATGGCGACGAGGTAGGGAATGATGGTGACGGCGGTCTGAAAGCCCTCTTTCGCACCCTCGATGAAGGCCTCATATGCGTTGACCTTCCGCCACAGGGCAGCAACCAGGAAAGCGATGATGATCGCTAACAGCAGGAAGTTACTGAGCAAAGACGATGTCGCGGCCATCTCGGCAGGCGGCAGCCCGGCGAAGTACAGGGCCAAGCCGCCGATCGACAGGGTCAGGCCGGCGATCCAAGCCCATATCACCGGATCGAGCCGAATGCGCTGTCGCGCGGCGACAAAGGCAAAGCCGGCGAGTGTCGAGCAATAGGTCGCGATCAGGATTGGAATGAAGACGTCGGTCGGATCGGCCGCGCCGAGTTGTGCCCGGTACGTAAAGATGGTGACTGGCAGCAGGGTGATGCTGGAGGCATTGATGACGAGAAATAGGATCTGTGCATTGCTCGCCGTGTTCTGGTCCGGGTTGAGCGTTTGCAACTGCGTCATCGCGCGGATGCCGATCGGGGTGGCCGCATTGTCGAGGCCGAGCAGATTAGCCGCCATATTCATGGTGATCGACCCCAAGGCCGGGTGACCCGGCGGCACCTCCGGAAAGAGCCGGGCAAAGAGCGGTGCCAGCAGGCGCGCCAGGGCATCGAGAAAGCCGACGCGCTCGCCGATCTTGAGTATTCCCAGCCACAGGGACATGACACCAGTGAGTCCGAGGGCGATCTCGAAGGCGAGTTTGGCATTATCGAACCCGGCCTTCATCAGTTTGGCGAAGATATCGGGCTGGCCGCCGATAAAGAACTGGAACAAGGCGCAGATGAAGGCGGTGAGGAAGAAGCCGATCCAGATCAGATTGAGCATCGTGGGTGAATTCGATCAAAAACGCATTCACGAATCATCGGGTCCGAATGCCGGCTGGCGGCGGGCCGGCCAGCGGTCCCGGTCGCGGCTTCGCCGCCGCGTTTGCAAATACTTTTACAATGTCATGGCGTGAGAACGAGAGACTCGGTTTTCAGATAAGGCGTCCTTAGGATTTTGGTGTCCGCTCCTGATCCTAACGTCCGGATCCTCGCGGCCACATCCGGATCCAGCCGTGATTCAGAGGGAAGCGCGGTTGATCCTAACTAGTAGCTTGCTGGGATTGGTCGGATTTCTAGCAACCCTGCCTGCGAAAGCCGCATTGAGGATGTGTATGCCCTTATTTTCTCCCCAATCTGTCTCCTCTTCGCACTCCTTGAGCCATTGGAAAAGCCGCGGGAAATGACGATTTTCACCGACGTCTTTTGGCTCCCACGCTCCAGCGTCGCGTCCTCGCACTGGCCGCTGGAGCGGCCAAGACGGCATTCCCACGCGGAGCGTGGGAACGAGAAAAAAAGCATAAGCTAGACGAAAACGGCATCGATGGCATGGTGCAGCGTTGCCCGGATATCCTCATCATCGGTAATGGGATCGACCAGCGCCATGCGGCTCGCTTCGCGCGGCGGGATGCCCTCGTCCATCAGGTTGGCGGCATAGACCAAGAGGCGGGTGGAGATGCCTTCATCCAGTCCGTGCCCTTTGAGGTTGCGCGCCGCGGCGGCGATCTTGACCAGGGCGGCGGCCAGTTCCAGGCTGGTGCCGGTCTCGGTGGCGACGATCCGGGTCTCGAGGTCCGCCGGCGGGTAGTCGAAGACCAGGGCTGAGAAACGCTGTTTGGTGGACTGCTTCAGGTCCTTCATCAGCGATTGATAGCCGGGATTGTAGGAGATGACGAGTTGGAAGTCCGCATGGGCGGTGACGACCTCGCCCTTTTTGTCCAGCGGCATGGCGCGCCGGTGGTCGGTCAGCGGGTGGATGACGACGGTGGTGTCCTGGCGGGCCTCGACGATCTCGTCGAGATAGCAAATGGCGCCGATGCGCGCGGCGACGGTGAGCGGGCCGTCGAGCCAGCGGGTGCCGGTGGCGTCCAGCAGATAGCGGCCGACCAGGTCGGACGCGGTCATGTCCTCGTTGCAGGCGACGGTGATCAGCGGTTTGCCGAGGCGCCAGGCCATGTACTCGATGAAGCGGGACTTGCCGCACCCGGTCGGTCCCTTGACCATGACCGGAAGACGGCGCTTGTAGGCCGCCTCGTAGAGTGCGATTTCGTTGCCCAGGGGCTGATAGAACGGCTCCTGGCTGATTTTGTACTGCTCGATGTCGATGCGCATGGCGGCTCGCGTAAGGTTGCGGGTGAAGTGATAGCCTTCTGACCTGATATCCGGACAAACCCTTGGTGTAGGGGCGGGTTTGAAACCCGCCCCTACGTTCGATTATCACGTCCGCCGGCTAGATGAATCGCCTGAACGAAAAAAGCCCCCGCACCGCGGGGGCTTTTGCTCCGATCCTGGTCAGCGATCCGAACCGCTTACTTGTGCGCGACCGCGGCGCCCAGCTTGTCGCGCCAGCCGGGGAAGAGCTTGTCGGCATCGCCGGGGAAGGAGGCGAAGGCCCGGGCGAATTCCTTGTGCTCCTTGGCGAATTCGATCGGATCGGCACCGGCCTTCCAGCACTCGTAGGACTGGCGCAGCGAGATGGCGCCGGCCGCCGGGGAGTCGATGTGGCCGTAGGCGCCGCCGCCGGCGGTGTTGATGACGTTGCCGTGGCCCAGGTTCTCGAAGAAACCGGGCAGACGCAGCGCGTTCATGCCGCCGGAGATGATCGGGGTGGTGGGCTTCATGCCGTACCACTTCTGGTAGTAGACCGGACCCTGGCACTCGTCGCGCTCGATCATATAGGCGATGATCTTGTCGTCCGCCCCGCCTTCCATCTTGCCGTAGCCCATGGTGCCGACGTGGATGCCGGAGGCACCCTGCAGGCGGGAGATCTTGGCCAGCACGAAGGCGGTGTAGCCGCGCCGGGAGGACGGCGAGGTGATCATGCCGTGGCCGGCGCGGTGGTAGTGCAGGTACTGGTTGGGGTACTGACGCCGCGCGGTGGTGATCATGCCGGGGCCGCCGACGAAGCCGTCGACCAGGAAGGCGACCTTGTCGGCATCGGGCCCGAAGGTTTCCAGGATGAAGTCCGCCCGGGCGCACATCTCGTAATGATCGTCGGCGGTGATGTTGGCGGAGAAGAGCTTGGCCTGACCGGTCTCGTCCTGAGCGCGCTTGAGCGAATCATAGACCAGCGGGTAGACCTTCTTGGCCGGGCAGAACACCTGGTTGCCCTGGGGCTCGTCGTTCTTGATGAAATCGCCGCCGAGCCAGAACTGGTAGGCGGCCGCGGCGAAGGGCTCGGGGCGCAGGCCGAGCTTGGGCTTGATGATGGTGCCGGCGATGTAGCCGCCGTCCTTGATCGGGCGGCCGAGGATGCGCCACATGTCGGAAATGTCCTTGGCGGGACCATCGAACAACTGGATGGCACGCTCGGGGACATAGAAATCCTGAATCTGGCCGTATTCGATGTCGCCCATGCCCTGGTTGTTGCCGATGACCAGCGTCAGGAAGGACACGATCATCATGCGCCCGTCGGTCATGTTCCGGTCGAACAGCTCCAGCGGGTAGGCGATGCGCATGTCTTCCTGCGCCTCGTCGATGTAATACACCAGCGCGTCGACACCCTTGGTGAAGTCGTCGGTGGTGCAGACCTCGACGTTGGTGCCGGTGGACGATTCGGCGGCGAAGTGCGCGGCGGCCTCCAGGTAGCCGTAGCCGGCCTTGGGCTTCATACGGTAGGCGACGAGGATGTGCTTGCCGCCCGCGATCAGGTCGGCTTCGGTCAGGCTGAGGTCGGAGTAGCGGGCGGACTGGTCAAGCGCCATGGAATTCCCCTGTAAGGAGTGAGTGTGGCCGAAGCCGGGTTGGTGCGTGCGCTGCACGGGCCGTGTCTGCTCACGGAGCCCTCGCGGGTCCGGAGTCCGGCCGATTTCCGTGCAGTCCATACGCCTATAATTTACGAGTATTTGCGATATAAGTACATTCTAAGTATGTTATGGATTCGATAACCCAGAGGTTATAACTCAAGTCAGTCGATGCACATCACACTGCGCCAACTCCGCGTCTTCGAAGCCGTCGCGCGCCACCTGAGCTACACCAAGGCGAGCCAGGAACTGCACCTCAGTCAACCAGCCGTGTCCATGCAGGTCCGCCAACTGGAGGACGATGTCGGCATCCCGCTGTTCGAGAAGCTCGGCAAGAAAACCGAACTGACCGAGGCCGGGCGCGAGCTGTTCAACTATAGCCGCAGCATCAACCGCTCGCTCCTGGAGCTGGAAGAGGTGATGCAGTCGCTGAAGGGGGTCAGCAGCGGCTGCCTGCATCTGGCCGTGGCCAGCACCGTCAACTACTTCGCCCCGCGCCTGCTGGCGGTCTTCCACCAGCGCTATCCCGGCATCGCCCCGCGGCTGGACGTGACCAACCGCGAGGCCCTGATCCGGCTGCTGGAGAACAACAGCGTCGATCTCGCCTTGATGGGACTGCCGCCGACCGAGGTGGAAGTCGAGTCCGAGGCTTTCATGGAGAACCCGCTGGTGGTGATCGCCCCGCCGACGCACCCGCTGGTGGGTGAGTCGGAGATTCCGCTGACCCGGCTGGCGCAGGAGACCTTCGTCATGCGTGAGGCCGGCTCCGGCACCCGTCAGGCCATGGAGCGGTTCTTCAAGGAACAGGGGATGCCGATCCGCCACGGGATGCAGATGACCCGCAACGAGGCGGTGAAACAGGCCGTGCGCTCGGGACTGGGGCTGAGCGTGGTGTCGCTGCACACGATCGAGCTGGAACTGGAAACCGGGCGGCTCAAGGTCCTGGACATCGCCGGCTTCCCGCTGCGGCGCCAGTGGCACCTGGTTTACCGGCGCGCCAAGCGGCTCTCCCCCGCCGCCCGCGCCTTTCGGGACTTCGTGGTGCAGGAGGCGGCACAGATCGCCGGCCCAGGACCCCTGCCGACCGTCGACACGACGCTCTTATAGCCGACGAACGCGATAGCCGGTCGTAGGGGCGGGTTTCAAACCCGCCCCTGCACAGAAGGTCTGCCTGGATGTCAGATGCGAACGCCATATATGAGCTGCGCCGACCAGATCGTGCCCGCTGCACCAAGTCCACAAGGAATGCAATGTTGATTGAATTGCGCGGAACCCGTGCCTCTCGACTAAACTAGCGCGCGATCTATCGTTCTCCGCGACCGGCACCCGCCCCTGAGGCGACGGTCGCGGCGAGGTGAGACTCCCCCCGCAAGCGGCGCACCGCCCCGCGGGGATCGGGCGCCCCCGGCGCGGCCAGCAAGACGAAAGCGAAAAATCATGCCTCACCGGCACCCGCTGCTTTACTCTATTGATCATCCATCGGATCTGCGCAACCTCGCCGAGGCGCAGTTACCGCAACTCGCGGGCGAACTGCGCAGTTTTCTGATCGACTGTGTTGCCCAAACCGGCGGCCACCTGGCGGCCGGGCTCGGCGTCGTCGAGTTGACCATCGCACTGCACTATTGCTTCGACACGCCCTGGGACCGCCTGGTCTGGGATGTCGGCCACCAGGCCTACCCGCACAAAATCCTCACGGGCCGGCGCGACCGCATGTGCTCGCTGCGCCAGGAAGGCGGCTTGTCCGGCTTCCCCAAGCGCTGCGAAAGCGAGTTCGACACCTTCGGGGTCGGTCATTCCAGCACCTCGATCAGCGCTGCCGCCGGGATGGCGCTGGCGGCGCGCGCCCGCGGTGAACGCCGCCAGGTGGTCGCGGTGATCGGCGACGGCGCCCTGAGCGGCGGCATGGCCTTCGAGGCCATGAATCACGCCGGGGCACTGGACGTGGACCTGATGGTGGTCCTGAACGACAACAAGATGTCCATCTCCCCGCCGGTGGGGGCGATCAGCAACCATCTCTCCCGCCTGCTGTCCGGCAAGCTCTACACCACCGTGCGCGAGGGCAGTAAGAGCGCGCTCAAGGCCATGCCCCAACTGCGCGAGTTCATGGGCCGCTGGGAAGAGCACATGAAGGGCATGGTGATGGGCGGCACCCTGTTCGAGGAGCTCGGCTTCAATTACATCGGCCCCATCGACGGCCACGATGTCCACGCGCTGATCCGCACGCTGCGCAACATGCGCGACATCCCCGGCCCGCGGGTGCTGCACATCGTGACGCAGAAGGGCCGCGGCTATGAACCCGCCGAGGGCCAGCCGGTGACCTATCACGGCGTGACCCCCTTCGACCGCCAGACCGGTCGACTGCACAAGGGACTACCCGGAGCGCCCAGCTATACCCAGGTGTTCGGCAGTTGGCTGCACGATACCGCGGAGGAAGACCCGCGACTGGTCGGCATCACCCCGGCGATGTGCGAGGGTTCGGGGCTGACCGCCTTTGCCAAGCGCTTCCCCGAGCGCTTCTTCGATGTCGGGATCGCCGAGCAGCATGCCGTCACCCTGGCCGCCGGCATGGCCTGCGAAGGGCTCAAGCCGGTCGTCGCCATTTACTCCACCTTCCTGCAGCGCGCGTACGACCAGCTGATTCATGACGTGTGCCTGCAGAACCTGGACGTGACTTTCGCCGTGGATCGGGCCGGACCCGTGGGCGCGGACGGCGCGACGCACGCCGGCAGTTTCGACATCAGCTTCGGCCGACCGATCCCCAATCTGATCATCCTGAGCCCGTCCGATGAAGGCGAGTGCCGGCAGATGCTGCGCACCGCCTATGAGTATCCCGGCCCGGCTCTGGTCCGTTATCCGCGCGGCAACGGACGCGGCGTGGTCATCGACCCGCACGCGCCGGCCCTGCCCATCGGCCGCGGCCGGCTGCTGCGTCAGGGTCAACACATCGCCCTGTTGGTCTTCGGCACCCTGCTGGCGCAGGCCGAAGTGGTCGCGGACGGACTCGACGCCTCGGTCGCCGACATGCGCTTCGTCAAGCCTTTGGATGAGGATCTGATCCTGGATCTGGCGCAGGGTCACGATTTGCTGGTCACGATCGAGGACAACGCCGTGGCCGGCGGAGCCGGCAGCGCGGTGGCTGAACTCCTCGCCGAACGCGGTGTGCTGGTGCGCTGTATCCACCTAGGGCTGCCCGATCGGTATGTCGAACACGCCGAACAGTCCGCCCAGCTCGCCGACTGTGGGCTGGACGCCGAGGGAATCACCGCCCGCATTGAGGAGGAACTGCGCAACCTCGCTCCGGAACTGGCCCGGCGGCCCACCGCCATCGCGGTCTGAGGACAGATCCCCGGCCACATGCTCCCGACCGGATCCTTCACCCGCGCCCCCGGGCGACCCCACCGCGGCTCGGCCGGCCGGGTCCGGCGCCCCGCCCTGGGCGCGCTGGCGGCGGGGCTGGTGTTGATCCTGATCGGGATCAGCCTCCCGCTGGTGCTCGGTACCCAGGCGCAACGCGCCTACCAGGATTTGCTCGGCGCGGTCGGTGATGCCCTGCCGGGCGCCACGGTCGTCTTCTCCCGGTACGACCGCGGTTGGTTCAGTTCGACCGCCAACACCGAGTGGGCCTTGGCGGCATCCGGCACGCAGCGTCTGCGGCTCGACAGCCGGATCGAACAAGGCCCCTTCACCTGGTTCAGCCGCGAGAGTTTTCCCGTGCTCGCCCGTGTCCAGACCAGGGCGGAATGGATCGGCACGGCCGTTGAATTGCCGCCGCTGCTGGTGACCACCCACATCAGCACCGACGGCAGCGCGGTCGGCCGGCTCCTGGTGCCGGCGACCGCTCAGCCGCGCCGCGACGACCTCCCATGGCTGCGCACCACGGACCTGACCGGCACGGTGCACTTCAGCCCCGCGGTGCCGACCGTGCTGATCGAGATCGACCTGCCCGCGGTCGCGTTGGTCACCCCGACCGGACCCCTGGCCCAGTTGACCGACGCCCGGCTCCGATCCGATCTGCGCGGCTGGACCGGCGGGCTTTACACCGGGACCACCCGCCTCACGATCGGTGCCGCCCGGTTCGGCGGCACCGGCGCTGAGCCGGCCAATGCGTCTTCGACCGCAACCGAACCCCACCGACAGCTGCTGCCCACCGGGTTGCCGGATACGCCCCCGGCCGCCCCCGCCGGCGCGGCGGCCCTGAACGGGCTCACGATCGACCTGACCCAGGTACCGAATGACCGCAATCTGGACATCCAACTGCAGGCGCAGGCCGACGACTTGCAGCTCCGCGGACAGGATTACCGCACGGCCAAGGTCGGAATCAGCGCCCGGTCGCTCGATGGCGAATCACTCACCGACCTCATCGAAGCCCTTCAGACACTGTCATCCACCACCCGGACCCCGGCACTGCGCGGTCTCGTCGGGCTCACCCTGGTCACCCGTCTGCTGCCCCGGTTCCTGGCGGCCGGCCCGCGCTTCGACCTCGACCCGGTGCGGCTCGACACCCCTGATGGGCCGGTCAACCTGCAGCTACGGGTCGCGGCCCCCGCGGCGGGCGACGGCAGCGTCACCCGCGGATCGAACGCCGTGACCTGGCTGACCGCCATCACCGCAGAAGGCGCCGTCACGCTGCCCGAGTCGGTCGCCCGCGACTGGCTGGAGCCCGGACCACGGCTGGACCGCTGGCTGGATGAAGGCTGGGTCTCGGCCCGCGACGGACAGGTCAGTTCCACGGTGCACCTGGCCGACGGGGTGCTCACCGTCAATGGTCGGATGCTGCCGATGCTGGGACCGACCGGCGGGTTCCGCTAAACCGCGCCCAGCACGGTATGCGATTGCAGCGCGCGGACTTTCGTTTCGACCTGCCGCCCGAACTGATTGCCCAGCGCCCGCCGCCGGAACGCGGCGCGTCTCGGCTACTGGTCCTGGACGAGAGCGCTAGGCCGCGGGATCGGCAGTTCGCCGACCTGCCGGGCCTGCTGCGCCCTGGTGACCTCCTGGTGTTCAACAATACCCGAGTGATGCGCGCCCGGCTGTTCGGCCGCAAGGACACCGGCGGCGCGGTCGAGGTGTTGGTGGAACGGCTGCTCGCGCCGGATCTGGCCCTGGCCCATGCCCGCGCCGCCAAATCACCCAAGCCCGGCCGGCTGATCCTGCTGGCGGGCGGCGGGCGTCTGGAGGTGGTGGCGCGCGACGGGGCGCTGTTCCGGCTGCGCACCCTGGACGCGCCCTTCAAGGACCTGATGGAAACCCAGGGCCATATCCCCCTGCCCCCTTACATCGCGCGCCCGGACGACACGGCCGATGCGGAGCGCTACCAGACCGTTTTCGGGACATGCGAAGGGGCCGTGGCCGCCCCCACCGCGGGTCTGCATTTCGATCAGGCGATGCTGGAGCGTCTGGCGGCGCTGGGCGTGGCGCGCGCCGAGGTCACGCTGCATGTCGGGGCCGGCACCTTCCAGCCCGTCCGGGTGGATGACCTGGATCAGCATCCGATGCACGCGGAGTGGCTGGAGGTGAACGAGAGGGTTTGCGAACAGGTCGCCGCCACCCGGGCGGCGGGCGGGCGCATCATCGCGGTGGGCACCACCAGCGTGCGCAGTTTGGAGAGCGCTGCTGCCGTCGGCGGCGATGCGGACACCCTGCGCCCCTTCCGCGGCGACAGCCGACTCTTCATCCGCCCCGGCTACCGCTTCCGCGTGGTGGATGCCATGATCACCAATTTCCACCTGCCCGAGTCCACCCTGTTGATGCTGGTGTGCGCCTTCTGCGGCCATGAACCCATGCTCGCCGCCTACCGCCATGCGGTGACCGAGGGCTACCGCTTTTTCAGCTATGGCGATGCGATGTTTCTGACGCGGCGGGACTAAAGCGATTCCCGGCAACTTCTCGTTCCCACGCTCCAGCGTGGGAATGCCGTCCCGCCGCTCCAGCGGCCGGTGGCGCCACGCGACGCCGGTGCGTCCCCCGTCCCACCGCGGTTGATGGGGCGTACCCCGCCCGGCTTGAGAACGTCGCGCAACGACCCTGTGGGAGCGGCGTCCCGCCGCGATGGGGCCGGGCGTGTCACCGCAGCGTCCGAGGTCACCGCGGCAACGCAGCGCGGCGGGACGCCGCTCCCACGGGGGACATTCATCGTCCGGGGTGGCTGATGTTCCTTCCATGGCCGTAAGCCGGGCCAAGGCCACGCAGGCGCGAGGTCGACCGGAAAAACCCGATCAAACAGACGCGCTGAAGGCGGGATAGCTCAGCGCAACCTGCGCCAGCGGCTTGGCCGCGCCGGCCGGGCTGTAAACGGCGTACCGGGCGAGTTCCGCGGCGGGGAGCCGGCCGATGATCCGTTCGATCTCGGTGAGGCGGACGCCCTGCCGGACCAGATAGCAGATGTAGGTGTGGCGCAAGGCCGCCGCGTCCACCTCGGCGGGATGCGCCAGCCCGGCGTCGTGGGCCAGGAGTCCGATACGGGCCAGGAGTCCGGCCGCCCCGCCCTCCGCGGGGTCGTCGATCCAGAGCGGCACCGGCCGGTGTCCGGCAAACAGCGCCGCCAGGGCCGGGCTCAGGCGGATGACCCGCCCGTCTCCCGGCGCCTGCACCGTGCCGGCCGCCAGGTCGATGGCGCGCGCCTCGAGCATCACGCATTCCGCGGGCGTGATCCCGGACAGGACCAGGCCCATCAACTGGCGCGTCGCCGCGTCCGCCAGTGCGAGCAGGGCGCGAACCTCGCCCGCCAGGAGTTCGCGTCGACCGACGCCCGGCAGGCTCAAGGGCGCGTCATCCGCCGGGATCGTCCCCTGGTCCTGATCCTGGTCTTGAGACAGCAAGGCACCCGCCGCGGCGGCGCCTCCACCGACCGGCAACCGGGAGTCGCCGGCGAACACCCGGACCCCGGTGACCGGCAGTTGCTCATCCGCGGTGCGCTCACGCCGGGTCAGAAACTCCATGAGCAGCACGGCCAGCAAAGCGGTCAGACCCGCGACCGCCAGGTTGTAACTGAAATCGCGCCAATAGTCGGGCTGGAAGGGTCGGCTGGGGACATAGGCGGGTTCCAGCACCTTGACCTGCGCGTATTGGGCCGGCGCCTTGGTCTTGACCTCCACCAGGCGTTGTTCCAGGCCGCGATGCAGTTCGTCGATTTGCTCCAGGTCCTTCTTGAGCGTTTCGTAGCGGGCGAAACGGGCGGTGAACTGTGATGCCGCGGCCCGCTGGACCGCCAGTTCCTGCTCCAGCACGCGGCTCTGGCGCCGCGCCCGCTCCACCTCACGGGTCAGGGTGGAGCGCAGGAAGTCACGCCCCTTGACGCGCTGCTCCTTGATCCGCGCCTCCAACTGGCTCAATTGGAGCGGCAGTTCCTTCAGGGTCGGCTCACTCTCCAGATAGAGCTTGGTGTACCGCTGCGCCAGGCCCGCGAGTTGCGCACGCAGTTTCGCGGCCTCGGTCTCCAGTTGCTCCAGGGTGCCCTGCTCGGCGGGCGGGACGACCGGCTCGCCGCGGTCGATGGCTTCTTCCAGGGCCGCGCGTTGGGACTCGGCCTTGAGCTGCTCGGCCCGGGCCGTTTCGAGATCCTTGGTGAGGGCCTTGAGACGCGCCAGCGCCTGATTGCCGTCCCGCTCCATGGTGTCGATGCCGTGCTCCAGGCGATACCGGTCCAGGGTCGCGGCCTGCTCGCGCTTTTGGGCATCGAGTCGCGCATATTCGTCCTGTAGTCGGGCCAGGGTTCCGTCCACGTCCCGCTCGACCTGCGCCTGGCGCCGCTCCAGATACGCCTGCGTCCAGGCGTTCACCAGGACCGCGAGTTGCCGCGGATCGCTGCCGGTCGCGCTCAGCGCCACCAGATTGGTGCCGGGCGTGGGCTGCACGGCGAGATGTGCACGCAGCGCCTCGGGATCAAGAGCGCCGGTTTCGGGGGCGATGCGCGCGGCCCGCTCCAGGGTCTCCTGCAAGAGGTCCTGGGCCAGCAGGATGCGGCCCTGAACCGCCAGATTTTGCGGATCGGCACCGACTGCGCCGGCACTGTAGCCGATTCCCTCCGGCACCTCGATCAGCACGGTTGCCGTCGCCCGGTACAGGGCCGGTCGGGTGAAGTTCCATGCCGACCCGCCCGCCAGAACCAGGAGCAACACCAGCGCGAACAGTCTGAAGCGCGCGGCCTGACGCAGCGGTTGACGCACGGTCGCGGGTCCCGGCGACCGTGACAGGATTTCCACCTGGGGCGGCGGTGCGCCGCCGCGAACCTCAGACTGGAGCGATGTGTCGCGGCGACGGGGCTGCACGGGCGGTCCTCCAGGGTCGCGTGACGCGGTCGGCGGTCGGCCCGATCCGCAGATCAGGTCCCTTGGTGATAGGCCGGGCTGAGTTCATGCACCGCGGCGACCATGGCCCCGGCGTGCTCGGGGTTGACGTCCGGGGTGATGCCATGACCCAGATTGAACACATGCCCGGTGCCGTGACCATAGCTCGCCAGTACCGCCGCCACCTCCTCACGAATGCGCTCGGGTGAGGCATAGAGCACGCAGGGATCGAGATTCCCCTGCAGCGCGACCCGGCCGCCAACCGCGCGGCGAGCATCGGCCAGGTCGGTGGTCCAATCCACTCCCAAGGCGTCGCAGCCGGTCTGCGACATGCGGTCCAGCCACTGGCCGCCGTTCTTGGTGAAGAGCACCACCGGCACCCGCCGCCCCTCGGCCTCGCGGGTCAGACCGGCCACCACCCGCTGCATATAGGCCAACGAGAATTCCTGATACTTGGCCGGGGTCAGGGCGCCGCCCCAGGTGTCGAAAATCATCACCGCCTGAGCACCGCGGGCGATCTGGGCGTTGAGATACACGGCGACCGCGTCGGCGACCTTGGCCAGCAGACTGTGCAGCAACTCCGGCCGGTCATACATCATGCCCTTGGTGTGCGCATAGTTCTTGGTCCCGCCGCCCTCCACCATGTAGGTGGCCAGGGTCCAGGGACTGCCGGAGAAGCCGATCAGCGGCACCCGGCCGTGCAGTTCCCGGCGGATCAGGCTCACCGCGTCCATCACATAGCGCAGCCCATCCTCCGGATCCGGCACCGCGATCCGCTCCACGTCCGCGGCCGAGCGCACCGGGCGCTCGAACCGCGGCCCTTCACCCTCACCGAAAGAGAGTCCGAGACCCATCGCATCGGGGATGGTGAGGATGTCGGAGAACAGGATGGCGGCATCGAGCGGGAAGCGCTCCAGGGGCTGGAGCGTGACCTCGCAGGCCAGTTCCGGATTCATGCATAGTTGCATGAAGCTGCCGGCCTTGGCGCGGGTCGCGCGGTACTCGGGCAGGTAGCGTCCGGCCTGGCGCATCATCCACACGGGGGTGTAGTCCACGGGCTCGCGCAGCAGGGCGCGCAGAAAGGTATCGTTCTTGAGCTGAGTCACGGTGCTGGGGCTTCCAGGTCGGGGGTTGAGCGACGATCGCAATGGCATGGATGCGCAGGATACACCAGGGCGGCCCTCGGACCCCAGACAAGGCGCGTCACGGATTGTTCAACCCCGGTCGCGCATGGTTAAATTCGCGCTTCACCGTTACCTGTAGAGTGACCAGAGAGACCGAGATGAAAAGGCACATTGCGCAACCGACGATCGCCGCCTTCCTGTTCGCCGCCGGGGGCGCGGCGCCGGCCCTGGGCTCACCCTCCCCGGCGAGCATCACCGTTGCGGATGTGGTTCAGGCCGAAACGCGCTGGGGCGAGGCCATCATCGCCATCGGCAAAGCCTATACCGATCATCAGGATTACAAAGCAGTGGCCGCGCAGGCGGTCGATACCCTCTACGGCTATGATGAGGGTCCGGTGCTGTTCAAGCCGACCAAGGCGGCGGAAAAGGAGTTCCGGCTGACCGAAGAGGACGCCCTTTCCTATTTCGTCTGCGGCTGTGTTCCCGAGGATCACGGCTTCGCCCTGCAGCCCTGGTCGAAAATTCGCTTCGAGAACTCCGGCATCATCTTCGACGGCGACTCCGCGACGGCCATGGGCGATTATTTCTTCACGGACGCCAACACCGGTAAGGAGGTCAAGGTCGACTTCACCTTCGAGTACTTCAAGGGTCCGGATGGCAATCTGTTGATCAGCGTACATCACTCGTCCTTCCCTTATCACCCGGAGCATTGACCGGACGGGCTGGCCCGGCCTGGCCGTCACACTGATCCAGGCGCCTATCGCCGCACCGGCCTTGGTCATCGTTCCGGCCACTCAAGGTAGAGGCTTTACCTTGAAAGTCGCGCAGCGACCCCGTGGGAGCGGCGTCCCGCCGCGATGGGGCCGGGCGCGTAACCCGACCGTTCGGGGTGACCGCGGCATCCATCGCGGCGGGACGCCGCTCCCACGAGGACATTCACGCGCAACGGCTTGACGTACGATGCCGAGCCTTGCCGTAGAATGCGGCCATGGACGTTTCAAATATTCTCGACCCACTCAACGACGCCCAGCGCGCGGCGGTCTCCGCCGCGGCGGGCACCCGCCTGGTGCTGGCCGGCGCCGGCAGCGGCAAGACCCGGGTGCTGGTGCACCGCATCGCCTGGCTGATCAAGGTGGAGCAAGTGCCGCCCTGGTCGCTGCTGGCGGTCACCTTCACCAACAAGGCGGCACGTGAGATGCGCACCCGCATCGAAGAGATGCTGGACCACCCGGTAGGCGGTATGTGGGTGGGGACCTTCCACGGGCTCGCCCACCGCTTCCTGCGTGCCCACTGGCAGGACGCGGGTTTGCCCCAGCACTTCCAGATCCTCGACGGGGACGACCAGTTCCGGCTGATCCGGCGCATCCTGAAGGCGCTGGAACTCGATGAGTCCAACTGGCCGCCCCGTCAGGTCCAGAGTTTCATCAACAAGCAGAAGGACGAGGGCTTGCGCCCGGATCATCTCGACACGGCCGGCGATTTTTACCTGCAAAAGATGACAACGCTGTACCGCGAGTACGAGCAGGCACGCACCCGCGGCGGACTGCTGGACTTCGCCGACCTGCTGCTGTGCGCCCATGAGCTGCTGCGCGACCGTAAAGACATCCTGCACCACTATCAGACGCGCTTCAGCCACATCCTGGTGGACGAGTTCCAGGACACCAACGCCATTCAGTACGCCTGGCTGCGGCTGCTCTCCGGCAGCAACGATAACCTGTTCGCCGTGGGAGATGACGATCAGTCCATCTATGGCTGGCGCGGCGCGCGGGTGGAGAACATCCAGTTGTTCCAGCGCGACTATCCGCAGGCCCAACTGGTGCGCCTGGAGCAGAACTACCGTTCCACCGGGACTATTCTCAAGGCGGCCAACGCACTCATCGCCCACAACCCGACGCGACTGGGCAAGAACCTGTGGACCGAGGATGGCGAGGGCGAGCCGATTCGTCACTATGCCGCCTTCAACGAGGTGGACGAGGCGCGTTTCGTGGTGGAGCGCATCCGCGGCCTCACCACCGAACAGGGCTATCGCCGGTCCGAGTGCGCCATCCTCTACCGCACCACGGCGCAGTCGCGGCTGTTCGAGGAGGCGCTGATCAACCGCCAGATCCCCTACCGGGTTTACGGCGGCCTGCGGTTCTTCGAACGCGCCGAGATCCGCGACACCCTGGCCTATCTGCGCCTCCTGAACAACCCGGACGACGACGGCGCCTTCGAGCGGGTCATCAACACCCCCACCCGCGGCATCGGCGAACGCACCCTGGAACTGCTGCGCGAGCAGGCGCGCGGCGCCCAGGTCTCACTCTGGCAGGCCGCGCTCGACACCATCGCCGCCGTCGCCCTGGGTCCGCGTGCAACCACGGCCCTGGCGCGCTTCGTCGACCTGATTCGCCAACAGACCGCGGCGACCGCGGAGCTGGATCTGGCGGAAACCACCACCAGCGTCATCAAGGCCGCCGAGCTCGCGGACTTTTATCTGAAAGCCAAGGATGGCAAGGGTCAGGACCGGGTGGAAAACCTGGACCAGTTGGTGGAAACCGCCGGGCGCTTCCGGTTGGAACTGGAGGACACGCAAACCGACCCGCTCGGCGCCTTCCTCGCCCATGCCGCGCTGGAGGCCGGCGAGGCCCAGGCCGACCCGTTCGAGGATGGGGTCCAGCTCATGACCCTGCACAGTGCCAAGGGTCTGGAGTTCCCGATCGTCTTCCTGGTGGGTCTGGAGGAAGGGCTTTTTCCGCATAGCATGTCCGCCGAGGATCCGGCGCGGCTGGAAGAGGAACGGCGGCTGTGCTATGTCGGCATGACGCGCGCCATGCACCAACTCTTTGTCACCCATGCCGAAACACGACGACTCTATGGACGCGAGGGCTATCCCATGGCCTCGCGCTTCCTGCGCGAGGTGCCGCCGGAGTTGATGGAAGAGGTTCGCGGCGGGGGCGTCTCCCGTCCGGCCGCGGCCGCCGCCAACCCCTTCGGGTCTGCTCCGGCGGCAAAGGCGGTGGAGACCGGCGGCTTTCGTTTAGGTCAGCGGGTGCTGCACCCCAAGTTCGGCGAGGGCGTGGTGCTGAGCGCCGAAGGCCAGGGTGCACAGGCGCGCATCCAGATCAACTTCAAGGAAGTCGGAGCCAAATGGCTGGTGTTGGCCTATGCACGACTGGAGGCCGTCGGGTGAAGCGGCGGACGGTCCGCACAGCGGACCCTACGGTAACACCTTCATCTGTAGGGTCCGCTGTGCGGACCGACGACCGTGCAGATCGCGCGGTGGCCGGGTTCATGACCAAGGCCGGGCGGCTCATGCCCAAATTGCATCGCTTCTCCGATGACGACAACGACAAGCACCATGGAAAAGCAACACAAAACCTTATCGATGACGCTGCTGATGACCCCGGATATGGCCAACTTCTCCGGCCATGTCCACGGCGGTGCGACCCTGCGGCTGCTGGATCAGGTCGCCTATGCCTGCGCCGCGCGCTACTCCAATAACTATGTGGTGACGCTGTCCGTGGATCAGGTTTTCTTTCGCCAGGCGGTGCATGTCGGCGACTTGGTGACCTTCCTGGCCTCCATCAACTACACGGGCAATACCTCGATGGAAGTCGGCATCCGGGTCATGGCCGAGGACATCATCCGCAAGACCAGCCGCCATGCGATGACCTGCTACTTCACCATGGTCGCGGTCGATGATCAGGGCAAACCCGTGCCTGTCCCGCCGCTCGCCATCGAGACGCCAAATGAGCGGCGGCGTTACGAGAGCGCGGTCTCAAGGCGCGCGTTCCGGCGTGAAATCGAGCGGCGCCACAACGAGATCCGGCAACTGCACCGCAGTGCGGCCGGTGAGCCGGAACAAGAGTCCACCTAGAACCACGCATCGGCTAGACACGTTTATTAGAATTCGTTGTTCGATATTTGTGACTCATTACCCAGGAGCCCCGCATGACACTGGAGCAACGCACCGATCGTTTTTTATCCACACTGTTTCGTTGGGTCGAGAAGGGCGTCCTGCTGCTGGTCGGCGGACTGTCGTTTCTCGCGATCGTGCAACTCGTGATGGCCATCGCGCACAACGGCCAGATCAAGCTCGAAGACGTGCTGCTGATCTTCATCTTTATCGAGATCATGGCCATGGCGAACGTCTATTTCATACGCCATGCGGTACCCTTCACCTACCCGATGTTCATCGCGGTGACGGCGCTGTCCCGACTCATCGTCCTGCAAGGCAAGAATATCGAACCGGAAACCCTGCTGTTCGAAGGCGGCGCTATCCTCTTGGTGAGCATTGCCATCCTCATCGTACGCTATAGCCAGCGTTACAGCCTCGATTCACTCGAAGACTGCAAACACTCCGACACCAAGGAAGACGGCCTGGGCTGATCGATCACCTGCGCACCTGATATCCAGACCTGGCCTTGAGCGGAGGGGCGGGTTTGAAACCCGCCCCTACGTCCGGTTGCGAACCTGTGCGGGAGGTCATGGCTGCAACGAATTCGCGCGGTTTAGCGCTGCCCCTGGCTGCCGAGCGACTGCCGCTGCGCCTGCAACTGATCCAGCCGGCGCCGCTGGGCAAGGATGGTGTCGTTGTAATTGTTGTATGTGGCGTCGATCTGTTGATTCATCGCCGCCTGCCAGGCGGACGGGTTGGGATCCTCGGTTCCTTGGGCGAGTTGTTGACGCAGCGCCGCCACCCGTGCATCCCGCTCGGTCTGCTGATTGGTGATCTGCTGCTCCAGATTCAGGATCTCGGAGTCAAGCACCGCCGCTTGCGCCACCGCCCCGGCCTGGGCCTCCGCGGCCTGGGCCGCAAAGGCCGCATCTTCGCCTTGCGCGGCATCAGGCCGCGAATAGTCGATCTTCACGGTTTGCTCGGTGCCGACACAGGGCTCATCAGAGAAGGTCACCTTGCCGCCCTGATGGCATTCGTAGACTTGGACCGCCGCCTCTTCGGCGGCCGGCTGGCCCGCCAGCAAGGCCGCGAGAACGCCGGGACACACCCTAAGCAACCAACGGGTATCACTCGATAAACGCATGATTCAGCTCCTCGGTCAATGGATTTCGAATCTGCCGGTAGGTCCGCCATGCCGGACCGGCTAACGGCCATGGAAGGAAAATCAAGCCACCCCGGAAGATGAAAGTCCCCCGTGGGAGCGGCGTCCCGCCGCGATGCGGTGCTGCGGTGACCCCGAACGCTGCGTTTCGCGCCCGACCCCATCGCGGCGGGACGCCGCTCCCACGGGGTCGCTGCGCGACTTTCACGGTAAAGCCTCGACCTCCAGTGGCCGGAACGTTGACCAAGGCCGTGTCGCGGCTAGCCGTTCCTGCCGCCCCCCGCGGAGAGCGCCTCGAGGTACGTCAACTCCTCGGGGTCGAACCCGGCGAGCGCCCGATCCGCCAGATTGAACGGGCCACGGACCGGACCCGTCAAGTGGGTCGCGATGAGGTCGAAATAGGCCGGCAGCGGCGCAAGTCCGCGCTGTTCGCACAGGTAGCGGAACCACCGGGTGCCCGCCGCGACATGACCGACCTCCTCGCGCAGAATGATCGCGAGATGGTCCGCGGTCTGCTGATCACCCACCGCACGCAGCCGCGCGATCATGCCCGGGGTGACATCCAGGCCGCGCGCTTCCAGTACCCGCGGGACCAGCGCCATCCGGGCCAGCGGATCATGGGCCGTGCGCCGCGCCATCTCCCACAGACCATCATGGGCCGGAAAGTCCCCATAGTCATGACCCAGATCGCGCAGGCGCCCGCGCATCAGGCCGAAATGCTGCGCCTCCTGCGCCGCGACCCGCACCCAATCGTCATAGTATGCGGACGGCAGATCCCGAAAACGCTGCACCGCATCCCAGGCCAGGTTGATGGCGTTGAACTCGATATGCGCGACGGCATGGATCAGCGCGGCACGCCCCCGCGGGCTGCTGAGCTTACGCCCGGTCAACTGGTGCGGAGCAACCAACTCCGGCCGCGCGGGCCGCCCCGGAACCTCACCCACCGGACCGGCGGTGTCGGCGTCGAGACCGAGTTGACCCGCGGCCCAGGCCACTGCGATCTGGGCGGTCAGGTCCTGTTTACGTGCGGGATCGGGCTCTGCCAGACAGCGCGCCGCCGCATCAAACAGGCCCGGAGCGGGATTCGGCCGCGTCGCCGTCGAGCGCATCGCGCCGGCCTGCATTGGCTCAGACACCAGGGTCCGCCACGGGATGACCGCCGGGGACCGGCGGCAGCCCCGCGCCGGGCGGCGCCTGCCCCAGGGTCGCCGTCACCCGATCGCGCAGATAGACCGGCCGCGCCAGTTCCGCCGCGACCACCCGTCCGGCCCGGACCTCGACTGCGGCGATGCGGGCGATGTCCTCGGCCTCGCAGACACCGTCGGCCGCCACGGCCATGAGACCCGTGCCGATCCGCTGTTCGAGAACCGCCCGATAGACGCCCCAGCCGGAGCCGACCCCGCACCAGCCGGCTCCTGCCGGCACCGGCACGCACCCCGGCAGGACGACCTGCTCCGCACCGCCGGCGACGACCGACGCATCCTCAGCGACTTCGAAGGCGCCCCAGTACAGCTCCCCCATCCGCGCGTCCAGCGCCGCCAGGATGCGCCGGCGGCCGGTCCGGCGGTATTCGCCGAGCGCCATGGCGGCCAGGGTCGAGACCGGGACCGTCGGGCAACCGGCACCGAAGGCCGCCCCCTGGGCGACCGCGACCGCGATGCGCACCCCGGTAAAGGAGCCGGGGCCACGACCAAAGGCGATGGCGTCAAGCGCGCTGAGCGCGATCCCGGTCGACTCCAGCAATGACTCCATCATCGGCAAGAGCAACTCCCCATGCCGACGCGGCGCCGGCTCCCGGCGCTGTTCGATGACACCGTCGATGAACAGCGCGACCGAGCAGAGATCACCGGAGGTATCGAGTGCGAGCAATTTCATGATGATCCGGGCATCCTGGGAGAAATCGTCAGCGACCGGCCGGCGGCCGGGAACGCTTCACCAATAAGTGAAATCACTATCCGATCACGCCTTCCTGAAAATTGAAACACAGGGTGTCCTCCGGGAACTGGATGAAATTGCCCTGAATGTAGTCAACCCCGCTGGACCAGATCCGCCCGATGACCTCCGGATCTTCGATTCCCGCGGCGATGACCCGCGCCCCCCGCTGGTGCAGCGCCTGCACCAATAACCGCAGACGGGCACCCGTTTCACGCCTGGCCAACGTGTGGGCCAACTTGACACTACCGATCGGCCGACGGGCAATCAGTCCGAGCACATCCTCACTGTCGGTGACACCCGCCAGACAGACCTCGATCCTCAATCGGCCGAGTTCCGGAAACAGGAGCCGTGCCTGATCCTCGTCGGCGAGCAGATCGCGGGCATTGAACTCCAGCACCGGACGCTGATGGATCAGATCCAGGCGCAGGATCTCATCGCGTACCCCCTGCAGCCAACCGGGCTCCGCCAGACTCGCGGCGCACTGATGAATCATCAAGCGCGTGCGCCGACCGGCGTCGCGCTCCTGCCGCAGTGTTTGCAGGGCCTTCGACAACACCCAGCGATCCAGGTCCGGGAGCAGTCCGCAACGCCTCGCGACCGGGAGAAAGGTGAGTGGCGGGATAATATCGCCTTGGGGCGTCCGCAGCCGCAGCAGCACCTCATAGCGCTCCTGATGGGCCTTGCGCAGGGACAGTATCGGTTGGTAGACCAACTCGAATCCAGACCCGGCCAGTGCCCGCTGCAGCAACCGCAACAGCGGCGCGTCACCGAACTCGCCGCCGCTCATCGCCGGGTCATCCAGCGTCCGGTGGACCAGGACCCGGTCGCCGCCAGCCCGCTGTGCCGCTTCACAGGCTGACTGGGCGCGCGACAGCAAGGTCAGTGCATTGTCCACCGATGGGAGGAGCGAGCCGATACCAATACTCAGGGAGATCCGCGCGACGCCGGCTCGCGGAGGCACCACCAGGGCACCGGCAGCCTGCTGGATCGCCTCGGCCAAGGTGACTACGGCGCTGTTGGATGCACACCTCACCCACAGCAGAAGCTCCCCGTCGCTCCGGCAGGCACCGCGCTGTGCCGTCCCCGCGGTGGAGCGAATCAAGTCGGTGACCAGCGGGCGCAGCGGCCCCGCATCCGTCTCCCCGGCCGCCCCCAGCACCGGGGAGCCGTCGACCCGGATGCAGAATACGGCCTGACCCGAGCCTGTCACCGGATGGGCGAGAATCGCGTGATCGAGCCGTTTGATCAGTTGCGTCCGGCTCAACAATAACCGGTCCCGAGCGGCCCCGGTCGCTGACGCCGCCTGGCTTAAGACCTGCTCGAGCCGCCGCCGGACCGTGGCCAGCAAATGATCGTAGTCGAGTGGCCGCGCCAGGTAATCGTCTTCGCCCAGATGCAGCACCTCGCCGTGGTGCTCCGGGGACGCCTCCGCCGAGAGAAAAACAATCGGCAGTTCATCGACTGCCGGATGGGCCCGGATCGCGGCCGTGAGATCCTGATGATCGTCTTGATGCAGATTGAGATCCAGCAGGATCAGATCGCAGGGAGCACGTTCCAGGGCCGGGATCACCTGATGCAGATCCGACGCCTGTTCCACCAGCACACCGCCGCGCCGCAAGGTCGCGACGATCTCAAGACGCTCCGGGGTCAGTGCGTCGACCACCAACACCCGTCCCGGCCTTGGCCGCTCCGTGGTCATCAGCGCGACCACCTGCTCGGCAATGCGCGCACCATCCCATGGCGCGGCGACGGTCATCACCGCGTCCGGACACTGGTCGATGCCGCGTTCCACCGGCGGTGCGGCCCCGACCAGACAGACCAGATGTGGACGCCGCCCCGTGCCCTTCTCCAGCCGGTCCAGGATCGCTTTCACCGACCGCCCCGGCCGCAGGATACCAGGCTCCAGCACGAGGACCGGCACCGGTCGGCTGCCGGCCGCGAGCATCAGACCGGCCAGCGTCCGCACCGCGCGCAGCGCGATCGACCGCTCGCCGAGGTGATCGCGCAGCGTGCGCAACACCGTCAGGTCGACACCAAAATAGAAGACCGTCTCACCGATGAAAGCATTGGTATCGGGCATCGTCATCCAAGACCACAAAACTTGCCGACAGCGGCGCGCCGTCACCGTCAGGCGGAAGACAGACAGAGCTGAAATGATAGGCCGCGATCAGAGCCGACGCCAGCCATACCCCCGCAAGACGCGATTGACGCCGGTCCATATTCAATCTGGTCGGTCCACCCGGTCAGGGCCATAATGCCCGCTCAGACACTGGACTCAACCGGAGCCATCCGATGCAGAACCGCACCCCGCTGATCGTCGCCCTGACTGCCTGCCTGACCCTCGCCGCCCCGACCCAGGCCGATGAGGTCACGGATCAACTGGACGCCGCGCGCCAGGCTTACGAGGCCGGACAACTGCACAGCGCCGCCGACACCCTGAACTTCGCCGTGGCCAAGATCAAGGAGCAAATGACCGCGGGCCTGTTGAAGCTGCTGCCGGAGCCGCTGGCCGGCTGGCAGGCCGACCCCGCGCAATCCGAAACCGCCGGACTCGCCAGCATGATCGTGGGCACCAACCTGGGCCGCCGCTATTTCCGCGAGGACGGGGCCGAGGTCAACCTGAACGTGACCGCCGACTCCCCGCTGTTGCCGATGCTGACCATGTTCCTGTCCTCACCCTTCATGATGCAGGCCGACCCGAACACCAAGCCCTACACGATCAAGGGCCAACGCGGCATCATCAAGCACGATGCGCAAACCAATGAGCACGAGGTGACGCTGATGATCGGCAACCGTATCCTGATCCAGGGCAAGGGCACCGGCATGGCGGACGGCACCGCGGTACAGCAGTACATCGAGGCCCTGGATCTCGACGCGATCCAGAAGGCGTTCGGGGGCTGAGCGGGCCGAGCCCGCCGCGCGGCCCCATCAGCCGCGATCGGTCCGCACGGCGGACCCTACGGCAAGTCTGTAGGGTCCGCTGTGCGGACCAACCGCTTCGCGGGCAGCGCGGTAGGTTGGGGTGAGGAACGAACCCCAACGATCGGCGACCGGGATGTTGGGGTTCGTTCCTCACCCCAACCTACGGGCTCACCGCACCGTCCGGATTCGCGCCGGCCGGGAGCCGGCGCCACCAGGGGCTAGAAATCCAACCGGCTGATTTCCGCCTGGGTCGCGCTATCCTTGATCAGAACCTGTGCCCCNCCCGCCGCCGGCACGCCGAGCACGGCCACTTCCGGGCTGCCGTTGCCGTTCTGGTCGGGCAACACCGCCAGGTCCAGCGGGGCGAGCTGATCGAACCAGAGGTTACGCACCAGCGCACCGGTGACGGCATCACGCAGTTCGGTCTTGAGCTGACCGGCGGCATCGCGGCTCAACACCGCCAGTTCGGCTACGCCATTGGCATTGAGGTCGGGCAGCGCGGCGACCTGGCGCGGCGTGAAGTTCGGGTTGTAGTAAACGAACCCGAGTTGGTCGCCGGTGCCCGTATCCGCGGTCTTGACCAGGACGGCCGATCCGCTGCGTCCCAGCACCGCCACTTCCGGCGTCCCGTTGCCGTTGGCATCCGGCAGTTCGGCCAGGTTCAGCGGGGTCGTCCACTTCGGCGACCACAGGACCTTCACCAGGGCCGCGCTGCCGCTGTCGCGCAGTTCGACTCGCGGCTGACCGGCGGCATCGACCCCGAGCACGGCGAGTTCCGCGGCCCCGTTGCCGTTGGCGTCGGCGACCACGGCGAAATCGACGGGGCGGAAGGTCTTGGCGAAGAACACCTGGCCCAGCCCNGCGCCGGTGGCGGCGTCTTTGATCTCGGCGGCGACCGAGCCGTTACCGGCCTTGATGCCGAGCACCGCCAATTCCGCCGCGCCGTTGCCGTTACGATCAGGCAACACCGCCAGTCGCTGGGGCGCGAAGACGGGGTTGAAGGCGACCGCGCTCAATCGCTCGCCCGTGCGGGTGTCGCGCAGTTCGACCTGCACGTTGTTGTTCGCGACATGGCGGCCCAGCAACGCCAACTCCGGAGCGCCGTTGCTATTCTGGTCGGGGACCACGGCGAGGTCGAGCGGTGTATAGCCTTGATCAAAGGCGAAGGTCTGGATCAGGGTGCCGGTTGTGACCTGCTTGATCCGGGCGGTCACCGTCCCCGCCACGGCATCATCGAACAAGACCGCGAGGTGCTGGGAACCATCACCCGTCAGATCGCCGAGGGCGGCGAGCCAGGGCAAGGCCACCACGGGTCCGGTCGGCACGTCCGCGATCTTGATGACAAAGCCATCTTCGGGTCCGCTCAAATCAGGCTGAAAGGCATGGCTGATCGGGAAGTCGGTTGAGCTGGTTGTTCCAGTCAGGTAGGCATTCCCAGCGCCGTCCACGGCGATGCCGGATCCATAGTCGTGGCTACCCCCGCCAAAGTAGGTGGCGTAGATTAATGTGGAGCCATCGCCACTGAGCTTGGCGATAAAGGCGTCGAAGTTCCATCCGCGGCCGTGGTTAGGCTGCAGGGCTTGGTGTGTTGGAAAATCGGGGGAGTAGGTAGATCCCGAGACATAGGCATTCCCGGCACCGTCCACGGCGATGCCGGCGCCATAATCGTCTTCGCGACCGCCGAGGCAGGTGGCGGAGACGCGTGTCGCCCCATCGGCACTGAGCTTGGTGACAAAGGCGTCGTTGTTTCTGCCGCAGTCAGACTGCAAGGGATCGCCTGTCGGGAAGTTGGGGGAGTCGGTAGTCCCGGTCACGTAGAGATTCCCAGCGCCGTCCACGGCGATGCTACCGCCCTGGTCCTGCTGGCTGCCGCCGAGGAAGGTCGAGTAGACCAGCGTGGCACCATCTGCACTGAGCTTGGCGACAAAGGCATCCTCAAGTCCGCCGAAGCCGGGCTGTAGGGCATGGCGGGTCGGGAAGTCGCTGGAGTCGGCGGTACCCGACAGGTAGGCATTCCCAGCGCCGTCTACGGTGATGTCAGAACCATAGTCGTTACTGCCACCGCCGAGATAGGTCGAGTAGATCAGCGTGGCGCCATTGGCACTGAGCTTGGCGACATAGGCGTCGCACTGTCCGCCACCAAAGTCGGGCTGCGGGGCTTGGCGGGTAGGGAAGTCGGTGGATTCTGTAGTTCCCGTCAGGTAGGCATTCCCGGCGCCGTCCACGGCGATGTTACCGCCGCGGTCGACCCCGCCGCCGCCGAGGTAGGTGGCGTAGACCAGCGAGGCGCCATCGACACTCAGTTTGGCGACAAAGGCATCGAACTGTCCACCACCGAAGTCGGGCTGCAGGGCCTGACGGGTTGGGAAGTCGGTAGACCAGGTAGAACCCGTCACATGGGCATTCCCGGCGCCGTCGACGGCGATGTCAGAGCCATAATCGAAGCTGCCGCCGCCGAGGTAGGTGGCGTAGACCAGCGAGGCGCCATCGGCACTGAGCTTGGCGACAAAGGCATCAAGGTCTCCGCCGAAGTCAGGCTGCAATGCCTGGTGTGTGGGGAAGTCGGTGGACCAGGTCGTTCCCGTCAGGTAGGCATTCCCGGCGCCGTCCACGGCGATACCTCCGCTTTCATCAAGGCTGCGGCCGCCGAGATAGGTGGAATACACCAACACGGGATCGATCACCAGCGCCCTTTCAGCGTCATAGTCGCCAATAGCAAGACTCACCTGCCGGTTATCCGCCAGCACATAACGGGTCGGGATCGGCGTGCGCTTCCCATTGGTCTCCTGATAGACCCGCGGGGTCTGCTGGATCACCTGCTGCTCACCCAGCGTCAGCACCAGATTGCCGGTGTCATCCAGCCGCATCTGATCCGCCCCCGCAAAGGCGAGTCGGATGACCGTGGGGTCCGCTCCCGGAGCCAGCACCAGGTCATACTCCAATTGCCCCTGGGTGCCGTAATAGACCAGATCGACGCCGGGATAGACACCCTCGTAGCGCACCTTGGCATAGGTGGACAGGCCGGTCCGCCAGGCCGCGGGGTCTTTGCCGCGCAGATAGTTGACCTTGCCCGGCAGGGCGTCCTCGCCGTGGACTGCCGGCTCGGGATTGGCACCGACCAGGCTCAGGCGCAGCACCGCCGGGGGCGTCGCCGCGGCGGTCGGTTCCGGAGCAGCGCCCGGCGTCGGCGCGGGCACCGGCTCCGGCCGGGCACCGGGCCGGGACCGCGGCGCCGGGTTCGGTTGACTGGTGTGCAGTGAGAGCACCGCCTCGCCGGGCGTCAGGAACAGGCTGTAGCCGGGGCCGCGGGCGAGGAACTTCACCGCGGCATCGGCCTGGCCGCCGTTGGCTTCGAAGGTGTAGGGCAACTTGCCGTAGTCGGCCTGAATCCGCGCCTGGGCCGGGGCGGCTGGGGCGGTCGCCGCACTGGCCGGCGGTGCAGCCGGTTGGATCAGTGGGACCGCGAGGCCGGTCACACCCGCCCCACCGGCAGGCGGCATGGGATCGGGTGCGGCGGCGGCCAGCAGGCCGCTGCCGAGCGCCAGCAGGGCGGGAATCAGGCGTAGTCGGGGCGGGATCTTGAACATACCGAGGCTCCTTGGGTGAGATGGGTGTACCTGAATCCGGCAATTGCTCGCATGAAGACACGAGGGACACAAACGGCTGCCGGGCGTTGTCCCGGCGGCTTTGGTCATGAACATCGCAACATCAGGTTTCTGCGAGGTCGGCGGTCCGCAAAGCGGACCCTACGGCGCTTGGTGTTTCGTATGCCTTAGGCGATTTCCGGGAAAGGGTCTATCGATGTGGAGGGGCGACTGAAGTCACCCCGACAGTCGCCTCTACAAGGTGTCACCGATGGCTGCCGACGCGGGGCATTTACAGAGATAACCGTGATGCGCTTCACAGTTTTCGCAACTGCACTGTAGCGCCCCGAACGCCGCGAGGAAAACCTCCGTTAGTCACTCGCCAACGACCGTTCGGCGGAAATAGCCAACCGGTTGTCCGCCGGAACCCGACAGGATGACAGTCAGCCGATCCGCGCGCGGATCAGGCCCGCTCGACCGGAAAGGCCAGCACGGCATCGATGTGCCGGACCTCCAGGACCGCCATCAACAGCCGGTCGAGGCCCACGGCGACTCCGGAGGTCTCCGGCATCCCCGCGTCCAGGGCGGCGAGGAAGGCCGTGTCGAGCGGCGGAACAGCGCGGCCCTGGCGGCGGCGCGTTTCAAGGTCCGACTGCAACCGCGCACGTTGCGCCGCGGCATCGGTCAACTCCTGGAAGCCGTTCGCCAACTCCACTCCTTCGAGATAGAGTTCGAAGCGCTCCGCCACCTCCACGTCATCCTGCCGCAGCCTGGCCAGCGCCGCCTGGCTGGGCGGATAGTCACACAGGAAGGTCAGACGACCGCGGCCCAACTGCCCTTGCAGACACTGAGTCAGCAGCAGGTCCAGCCAGCCGTCCCGGTCGAGGTCCAGGGATACGGCATCGGGAATGCCCAGCGTCGCGGCCCTGGCACGCAGGTCATCACATCCGGCCGTCCAGGGATCGATCCCCAACCGCTCGCGAAACAACCCACGATAGGTCACCCGCTCGGTCGGGAAATCCGGGCGCCCGAGCACGACCCGGACCACCGCGGTCACCTCGTCCATCAGGCGCCGATAGTCCCAGCCCGGCCGGTACCACTCCAGCAGGCTGAACTCGGGATGGTGGAGCCGGCCCCGTTCGCCGTCACGAAACACTTTGCAGATCTGATAGATGGGTCCCAGGCCCGCGGCCACCAGCCGCTTCATGGGAAACTCGGGGGACGTGTGCAGATAGAGTGGCTGGCCCGCGGCGTCGCTGCCCCAGTGCCAGCGGGTGACCAGGCTCTCCAAGGCCGGGTCGGACCCGGCACACCGGGAGGCGATCGGTGTCTCGACTTCCAGGACGCCGGCGCGGGCGAAAAAGTCGCGCACCGCGGCGAGCATGGCGGCACGCGCCAGCAGGGCCCTTGGCGACGCGCTGGGTCGCCAGTCCGAGTTCACTCCTTGGCGCGCGAGACGTATTCGCCGATGCGGGTGTCGACGCGGATCAGTTCCCCACTCTGAACGAACAGCGGCACCCGCACCACGGCACCGGTTTCCAGGGTGGCGGGCTTGCCGCCGCCGCCGGACGTGTCCCCCTTGAGCCCGGGGTCGGTCTCGATAATCTTGAGCACCACAAAGTTCGGCGGCTCCACGGCCAGCGGCAGGCCGTTCCACAGGGTCACATTGCAGATATCGTTATCTTTGATCCACTTGGCCGTATCACCCACGATGGTGGCATCGGCGGTCATCTGCTCGAAACTGGCCGGGTCCATGAAGTGCCACTGCTCGCCGTCGTTGTACAGATACTGCATGTCGGTATCATGCACATCGGCCGCCTCGACGGTGTCGCCCGACTTGAAGGTCTTTTCCACGGTGCGCCCGGTTTTCAGGTTGCGCACGCGCACGCGGCTGAACGCCTGGCCTTTGCCGGGTTTGACGAACTCGTTCTCGACGATGTTGTACGGATCCCCGTCCAGCATGATCTTGAGTCCGCTCTTGAATTCACTGGTGCTGTAGCTCGCCATGTCGTACCCGGTGCCTATGTGTTTGAAGCTCTAAATGAAGCTGGAATTGACGCTGAACGCCAAACCGCCAATGGTAACGCGAAGCATCGCGCAATGTCATAGCCAGGACTGGCGGACTGAGCTCGCCCAGGCCTTCACGCGGGTACCCGACCTGCTCGCGTTCCTCCACCTGCGGGCCGATCAGATCGCCGACCTCGACCCGGGTCCCGGCCCGTTCCGGCTGCTGGTGCCGCGCGGTTTCGCGGCCTTGATGACGCCGGGCGATCCCCAGGATCCGCTGCTGCGGCAGGTGCTGCCGCGGCGCGACGAACGCCTCGACTGCCCCGGTTTCAGCCGGGACCCGGTCGGCGACGGGCCGGCGGTCTGCGTCCCCGGACTCCTGCGCAAATACGCGGGGCGCGCCCTGCTGATCGCCCACGGCGCTTGTGCCGTCCATTGCCGATACTGTTTTCGTCGCCACTTTCCCTATGCGGAGTTGGGCCCCCACCGTGCCCGGATCGCGGCGGCGATCGACCAGATCCAAACCGACCACAGCCTGTCGGAAGTCATTCTGAGTGGGGGTGATCCCTTGCTGCTGAGTGACGACGCCCTGGCGGCACTGCTCGCCCGACTCGCCGCGATCCCGCACCTGCGGCGGCTGCGCCTGCACACTCGGCTGCCGACGGTGCTGCCCGCGCGGGTGACCGAGGCGTTGTGTGCCCTCCTGACCGGGCTACGCCTCACGCCGGTGCTGGTCGTTCACGTCAACCATGCCGCCGAACTCGGCGCCGGCGCCCGGGCGGCCTTGCGCAGACTGCATGCGGGCGGTATCACGCTGTTGAACCAGAGCGTTTTACTGCGCGGGGTCAACGACACCGCGGACGCGCTCAGCGCGCTAAGCGAACGACTCTTCGACTGCGCTGTCTTGCCTTATTATCTGCACCAATTGGACTTGGTGCACGGGGCCGCCCATTTTGAGGTGACCGACGGCGACGCCGGCGCCCTGATGGAAAGGCTCAGAGCCCGACTGCCGGGTTATCTGGTACCCCGCCTGGTCCGCGAGGTCGCGGGTGCGCCCTGCAAAGTCCCGGTTGCATTCCGCGGTTCCCTAACCGACCCCGTACGCCGATAATCGCCACGCAGACCCTATCGCCGGACCTTATAGAGAAGCATGCTCGCGCAAGCCCAACCCGTCATCCTGCTGGTCATGACCTCCCAGCCCAACGAGGCGGAACGCCTGATCACGTCCCTGCGCAACGGCGGACTGCCCGTGCGCGGGATGTACACCGCCACCGCGGACCGGATCGATGAACTGGTCGAGCGCCGGGCTTGCGATCTGATCATCTGTTGCAGCTATGACCCCAGCGTGGATCTCGATGCCGTGTTGACTCGCCACCGCGAGTTGGCGGCCGATGTCCCATTGATCGTCGTGGCCGACCACCGTGGCGATCAAGAGTCCGTGATCAAGGCCTTGCGCGCCGGGGCGCGCGACGTCACCGACCGCGAGGACGTTGAACACCTGCAACTCGTGGTGGGTCGCGAATTAACCGATCTGCACGTCCGCCGCCAGGTCCGACACCTGACCCACCGACTCCAGCAATGCGAGTCGCGCGCCCGTGAATTGGTCGAAACCACCGGCGAAGCAGTCGCCTTCATCCAGGACGGGATGCATGTGCATGCCAACCCCGCCTATCTAAGCTTGTTTCGCTTCCCCACGGTCGACGACCTCCAGTCCGCCGCGTTCCTGGACCTGATCGCGACCGACCAGCGCGCGGCGGTGCGCGACTTCCTGCGCACGCGCACCACCCCCGAGGCCCAGGGTTTGGCCGAAATCCCGACCATTTTCGTACGGGCCGACGCCGGCAACTTCCGCGGAACCCTCTTCGCCGCGCCCGCCGAGCGCGACGGCGAGCCCTGTTTGCGTCTCATCGTCCGCACCGCCGACCGTTCGACCGGTCCCGCCACGGACAGCGCCGACCACCTGCACGAGATCACGGGAACCGCCACCCTGATCGCGGCCATCGCGACGGCCCTCGGGAACGAGGGTCGGCCCGCGACACCCTTCACACTCTTCTATATCCGCCTGCGCGGTGCCGCCGACCTGCTCCGCACCCTCGGCTTGACCCAGGGAGTGGCAGTGATCGGCTCCGTTGCCGCACCGCTTGCCCTGGTGTGTGGTGAACTCGGCGTGCTGGCCCGGGTCAGCGACGACGGTTTTGGGCTCCTGGTCCCGGAGCTTGACGAAACCGCCGCGCACACCCTGGCTGAACGCATCCGTGCCGAGGTGCGTCTACCCGCGGCCCAAACCGCCAAGACCCGCATTGAGGCCGATTGTGACGTGGGCTATGTGGTCGTCTCCGGACCCTCCGCCGACCCCAAGGAGGTGCTTGACGATGCCTACCGCGCCTGCCTTGGCGGCACCGTGCTGATCACCCGTGCGGGGATGCAGGAACCCACATCCCTGGCCGCCCGCGACAAGCAACCAACGATCGAGGGCGAAGATCCCTTGACCAGCAAGATCGAGTCCGCCCTGGACAACGATCGCTTCATCCTGGTCTATCAGCCGATCGTCAGTCTGATGGGCGACAACCAGGAAAACTACACTGTCCTGGTGCGCCTGATCGATGAATCCGGGGACCTGCTCGAGGCCAAGGACTTCATCGTCCCCGCGATTCGCAGCGGATTGATCGAGCGGATCGACAAATGGGCGATCCGCAACGCCGTCAAGACCATGCACGAACACCGTCAGGCCGGCCGGAATTTCAATTTTTTCATTAATCTGGCGGAAGACACGTTCCGCGATCCGGGCGCCGTCATCTGGATCTGCGATTGCCTGCAGGAATTCGACGTCCGCGGGAACTGGCTGACGTTCGTCATTCAGGAGGAACTGGTGGACGGCAACCTGGGAAGTCTGAGTCGACTCGTCGAAAGCCTTAAGAAAATCAAATGCCGGATCGCGATCAATCGCTTCGGCGGTACCGACCACCCGCAGATGCTGCTGCAGGGACTCTCCCTGGATTTCATTTTGTTGCGTCCTGAGTTCACCCAGGGTCTCGCCGACGACAAGGACAAACAACAACGCCTGCTGGCCTTGGCGAATCTGGCGCGCGAATTCAACGTGAAAAGTGTGGTGACCGGAGTCGAGGACGCCCGCGCACTCACCATCCTCTGGACCGCGGGGGTGGATTATGTGCAGGGGAATTTCCTGCAACGCCCCTCGACCAATCTGGAGATGGCGACTTGAGAAAGCGCCGTTTTCCATCGGCGCGCCGAACCGCCACCGGGCGCCCGGCCTGCCGCACCGCCCCAGTTCCGCGACCGGATGCAGAACCGGATTGACCCGACTAAAACGACAGGACATTGGCCGAGTCGCTGCAAACACGTGTATTCTATCTACCTGACAACGAGCGATGCGAGTCGGCCCCTACCGATCCGACCCAGTCGGGTACGCGATCGACCCCCTGTTCGGCGATGACGCCAAGCATTTTCTACGAGGCGAGCGACATGGCAAACGAGAAGATCGTGACCAAGAAGACTGCGGCCAAGCCGGCCGCACCCACGACGCAGACACCCGCGGCCACTCCGGTGGCCAAGAAGTCGGTCGCGAAGAAAACTGCCGCGACCGCGGCGACGCCGTCCGCGCCAGCCCCGGCACCCGCGCTGACCAAGGCCGCGGCGGCGGCCGCCGCCGCCAAGTCAGCGGCCGCCGCGGCACCCGCGAAAGCCGCAACGCAGCCGGCCGCCGCGTCATCCAAGACAGCGCCGAAAAAACCCGCCAAGCGGGCCGAGCCGACCGCGGGCAAACCCCAACCACCGCTGGAAGATAAGCCGGTCAGTCTTCAGCACTTAGCCAACGTCACGCCGGAACAACGGCTCGACATGATCCGTGAAGCCGCGTATTACCGGTCTGAGAAACGCAATTTCGCGGAAGGCTACGACGCGCAGGATTGGGCCGATGCGGAACGCGAGATCGATGAATTAACGGCGAAGGCCAAAGAGATCTTCGGGAGTCGATAAGTAACGCGTCAAGAACACGTTCAACACAGTCGTTGTCGTTGTCGTAATCGGAGCAGCGCCGGCAATTGGCTTGCGAGAGAATCCGACGCACGGCGATAACCTCGATTACGACAACGACAACGATGCTATAGCCTTCGTACCGGATATCCGGACAGACACGCATGTAGGGGCGGGTTTTAAACCCGCCCCTAGCCGCCTGTCGGACTTTCGGCGATTTCCGAATAAGACGCTATCAAGAATCAAGCTCCGTAGGAGCCCGCTTGCGGGCGACGTGACCTGCCGGAATCGCGTCATTGTGCCCCCACCCGTCGCCCGCAAGCGGGCTCCTACGGGTTGGATTTTTCGCGGAAATCACCTTACGGTGCGCCTCAGATCTCCGCGGCCAAGGCCGTCAGGAACGACTGATTCTCTTGCGCTGATCCGACCGTGACGCGCAGGCAGTCGTGCAGCAGGGGGTGGGCTCCATTGAGGCTCTTGACCAGTACGCCGCGCCGCTTGAGGCCTGAAAAAACGGTGTCCGCGCAACCCGCGGCCAGGCGAATCAGGATGAAGTTGGCATCGCTTGGATACGGATGCACCCTGGGCAGCGCGGTCAGGGCGCTGAACAGACGGTCGCGCTCCGCGCGGATCAATTGGGTCTGGGCATCGAGCACGTCACGATGACGCAACGCAAAGGCCGCCGACGCCTGGGTCAACACATTGATGTTATAGGGCAAACGGGTCTTGTCGAACTCGTGGAGCCAGGCCGGTGGTCCGGCCAGATAGCCCAGGCGCAGACCCGCCAGACCCATCTTCGAGACCGTCCGCAGGACCAGCAGGTTCGGCCACTCACCCAGACGCGACAGGAAGCTTGAGTCGGTGAATGGGGCATAGGCCTCATCCACGATCACCAAACCGGGCGCGGCGGCAATGATCCGGCAAATCGCATCGGCGTCGAACAGGTTGCCCGTGGGATTGTTGGGATAAGCGACATAGGTCAGAGCCGGACGTTCACGCTCCAGCGCGTCCAGCACCCGCGGCAAGTCGAGCGAAAAATCGTCGTCCCGCAGCGGCACGCCCACATAGTCCATGCCGGTGAACAGGGCGATCATGCGGTACATGACGAACCCCGGCTCCAGGGCCAGCACTTTCTGACCCGGTCGCGCCACCGTCATCGCAAGCAGTTGGATCAGCTCATCCGAGCCGTTGCCGAGCAAGAGCCCCATGTCCGCCGGGATGCCCATGGATTCGCGCAGACGCTCCTGGACCACGGTGCCCTGGGGGTCCGGATAGCGATTCAGAGCGACGGTGCGCAGCACCTCCAGCCACTCGGACTTGAGCGCGTCCGGCCAGGTATAGGGGTTCTCCATGGCGTCCAACTTGATCAGACCCTGGGCGTCCGGGACATGATAGGCACCGAGTGCGCGGATCTCGGGACGGACCAACTGGTCGATCAGAGTGGCTAGGGGTGTGTTTTCCATCGAGACCTCGAAGCGGACGACCCGAAGAACAAGGGATGGCCGCGAATGAACGCAAAGAAGAACAAATAACCGATCGATGCACGCCCCCTTAACCGGAGGCCGAGGCTTTAGCCGGTGGCTCCCCACGCAAGACATCGCCCTTGGGGCACGATGAATGGCCCCCGTGGGAGCGGCGTCCCGCCGCGATGCGGTGCCGCGGTGACCTTGAACGGTGCAGCGACACGCCCGGCCCCATCGCGGCGGGACGCCGCTCCCACCGGGTCGCCGCGCGACTTTCACGGTAAAGCCTTGGACTCCGGTCTGGAACCGTTCCTCAAGGCGCAACAGGGTACTCGGCCCCGGCCCGATACTCCGCCGAGCGGGCGTGGGCCGTCAGGCCTTCGCCGCGTGCGAGCACCGCGGCGATGCGCGCAAGTTCAGCGGAACCGGCGCGGGACGCCATGATCAGGCTCGATCGTTTCTGGAAGTCGTAGACGCCCAGCGGCGAGGAGAAGCGCGCGGTCCGGGAGGTCGGCAACACATGATTGGGTCCGGCACAGTAGTCACCCAGCGCCTCGGCCGTGTAGCGGCCCATGAAGATGGCCCCGGCATGCCGGATGCGGCCAACGATCGCTCGCGGGTCCGCCACCGAGAGTTCCAGATGCTCCGGGGCGACCTGATTGGCGACCGCGACGGCATCGTCCAGGTCGCGCGCCAGGATCAGGGCACCGCGCTCACGCAGGGCCGCGGCGATGATCGCCCGCCGCTCCATGGTCGGCAGCAGCCGCTCGATGCTCGCCGCCACGCGCTCCAGGAAGTCGGCGTCCCAGGCCACCAGGATCGACTGGGCGTCCTCGTCATGTTCGGCCTGGGAGAACAAATCCATGGCGATCCAGTCCGGATCGGTGGCGCCGTCACACAGGATCAGGATCTCGGACGGGCCGGCAATCATATCGATGCCGACCTGCCCGAAAACGGCCCGTTTGGCAGTGGCGACATAGAGATTACCGGGACCGACGATCTTATCGACCGCCGGGACGGATGCGGTGCCGTAAGCCAGGGCCGCAATTGCCTGAGCCCCGCCAATGGCAAAGGCGCGGTCCACCCCGGCACAGTGCGCGGCGGCGAGGACCAGATCGTTCCATTCACCACCCGGGGTGGGAACCACCATGATCAGTTCACCGACCCCGGCAACCTTGGCCGGGATGGCGTTCATCAACACCGACGACGGGTACGCCGCCTTGCCGCCGGGGACATAGAGCCCGGCGCGATCCAGCGGCGCGACCTGCTGTCCCAGCAGGGTGCCGTCCGCCTCGGTGAAGTCCCATGACGCGAGGCGCTGGCGTTGTGCGTAGGCGCGGATCCGGCCGGCGGCGGCCTCCAGGGCCTGACGCTGATCGCTCGGGATGACATCCCAAGCCTGCGCCATCCGGTTGCGGGGGATCTCGAGGTCCGCGGCACCGGTGGGCGTCCAATGATCGAAGCGCGCCGTCAATTCCAGCAAGGCCGCATCGCCGCGACCGCGAACCTCCGCGATGATGGCCGCGACCCGCTGCTGCACCTGATCATCGGCGGCCGCATCCCAGGCCAGCAAGGCGGCCAGCGACTGGCTGAAGCCCGCGTCAGCGGTGGAAAGGCGTCTGATTTGCGTCATTGATCTTGCTTCCTCGGGAACGGACGACGACGATTTGTTCGTATGTCACTTGTTCTTGACTTCTTATCCAGAGTATAGGTTTTGTACCTGATGTCCAGACATACCCTTGATCTAGGGGCGGGTTTGAAACCCCAGCAGTTCCGAATTTGGGTGGCCGCCGCCAACAGCGTGTCGGCAGCGAGGCCGATGGTGGATGCGCTGCGCTTATCCACCCTACGAAACCGGCTCCGTTGTAGGGTGGATAAGGCGCGCCGCTCGGTGGCAGGGACTCGGCACGGCGGTCGCGCGCGCCGCATCCACCAGAGGTCGCGCGGTGCCGCCCAAATTTGGAATTGCTGTTTGAACCCCGCCCCTACGTCCGGTTATCACGTCCGAATGCTATAGTTCGCTACTCAATCACCCTCCGCGACCGCCCGCCGCAGCACGCCGAGCAACGCGGTGACGGCGGCGTGCTTCATCTTCCAGGCGGCCTTGTTGACGACCAGCCGGGAACTGATGTCGCAGATGTGCTCCAGCGGCACCAACCCATTGGCCTTGAGGGTGTTGCCGCTCTCCACCAGATCGACGATCAGGTCGGCCAGCCCCACCAGGGGCGCCAGCTCCATGGAGCCGTAGAGCTTGATGATCTCCACTTGCAGTCCCTTGGCGGCAAAATAGCGCTCGGCGCTGCGCACGTACTTGGTGGCGATGCGCAGACGTCCCGACGCCGGAACCTGGTAACTGGGCGGTCCGGCCACCATCAGCCGACAGCGGGCAATGCGCAGGTCCAGCGGTTCGTAGAGCCCTTCCCCGCCGTGCTCCAACAGCACGTCCTTGCCCGCCACCCCCAGGTCAGCCGCCCCGTACTCACAATAGGTCGGCACGTCGCTGGCGCGGATGATGACGAACCGCACCCGCGGGTTGCTGGTGTCCAGGATCAGCTTGCGGCTGGTTTCCGGGTCCTCCAGCGGGTGGATACCCGCCTGCGCGAGCAGCGGCAGGGTCTGATCGAAGATGCGCCCCTTCGACAACGCAATCGTCAGGTCGGCGTCCAGGTCCAGGGGCCTACCCTCCCCGATCCGATCCGCACCCTGAGTCCCAAGGTCCTTCGCTTCAGCCATGGCTCTCGATCCCCTCAGGTCACCGCCGCGGAGGTGCGCCGAATCACGGCGCCGAGTCCGGCGAGTTTGGCCTCGATGTTGTCGTATCCGCGGTCCAGGTGATAGATGCGATCCACCAGCGTCTCGCCCTGCGCGACCAGTCCGGCGAGCACCAGGCCGGCCGAGGCACGCAGATCGGTGGCCATCACCGGGGCGGCAGTCAGCCGTTCCACCCCGCGGCAGATCGCCAGATGGCCGTCGATACGGATATCCGCCCCCATCCGCTGAAGTTCCAGCACATGCATGAAGCGGTTCTCGAAAATGGTCTCAGTGACCACGCCGACCCCCTCGGCGATGCTGTTCAGCGCGCAGAACTGCGCCTGCATGTCGGTCGGAAAGGCCGGGTGGGGAGCGGTATGAATGTCGACCGCGCGCGGCCGCCGGCCCTGCATGTCGACTTCGATCCAGTCCTCGCCCGTGCTGACCTGAGCACCGCACTCGCGCAGTTTCTGGAGCACCGCGTCCAGGCAGTCGGGGCGGGTGTTGCAGACCCGCACCCGCCCGCCGGTCATGGCCGCGCCCACCAGGAATGTCCCGGTCTCGATGCGGTCGGGCATCACCGCATAGTGCGCCCCGTCGAGTTGATCCACACCCTGGATATGGATGTGATCCGTCCCCGCGCCTTCGATGCGTGCCCCCATGGCGGTCAGAAAGCCTGCCAGGTCGATGACCTCAGGCTCGCGGGCGGCGTTCTCGATCAGCGTCTCGCCCTGCGCCAGCACCGCGGCCATCATGAGATTCTCGGTACCGGTCACGGTGACCATGTCCATCATCAGCCGCGCCCCACGCAGCCGTTCCGAGCGGGCGCGGATGTAACCGCCTTCCACCGTGATCTCGGCGCCCATCGCCTTGAGGCCGTCGATGTGCAGATTCACCGGCCGGGCGCCGATGGCGCAGCCGCCGGGCAGGGACACATCGGCATGACCATAGCGCGCCATCAGCGGCCCCAGCACCAGAATCGACGCCCGCATGGTCTTCACCAGATCATAGGGGGCGGCACAACTGGTGAGGGTGCGCGGCTCGACCCGCACCACCCCGTCGGTCTCCTGGGTCAGATGGGCACCCATGCGGCCGAGCAACTGCAGGGTCGTGGAGATGTCGCGCAGGCGCGGCACATTGGTCAGGGTCACCGGTCCGCCGGCCAGCAGGGTCGCGGCCAGAATCGGCAGGGCCGCGTTCTTGGCGCCGGAGGCACGGACCTCGCCCCGCAATGCGGTGCCGCCGGTAATCAGGAGTTTGTCCATCAGGAGATCGCGTCCGGTCTGAGTTGAGTCTGGAATCGTCGGTCGTGCGGGCGGTCTGCCGGGAGGCCCGCGGCCGCAGGCCTGCGGCTAAAGTCCATCGACCGCAATCGGCAAGAGTGACTGGAGATTGGAAAGTTCGGCGATACGCGCCAAAGAGTCGGGCAGATTCAGGTAACTGAGCGCGACCTGGCGCGAGCGTGCCAGATCCAGCCACTCCAGCAGCAAAGCCAAGCCGGCGCTGTTGGCTGAGGTCACACCGCCCAGATCGATCACCAGGCTGCCGCCGCGCTTCAACAGGGCAACGCCCGCGGCCAGCAGCGGACTGACAGTGTCGAAATCCATCGCCCCCTCCACCCGCGCCCGCCCCTCGCCCGCCGCGACCAGGCGAGCACCCGCGCCGGCGGCCCGTCGGTCGGCCGCGGCGCTCACCCCTGACCCTTGCGGTTCATCTCGGCCAGCTTGGTGATGAGGCCGTCGATCCCGTTTTGCCGAATCTCGGTGGAGAAACTGCTGCGGTAATTGCTGACCAGGCTCGCGCTGTTGACGATCACGTCGAACACCTTCCAGCCGCCGCCACTGTTGTACATCCGATAGTCGATCGGGATCGGGGTCGAGCCCGGCGCCCGCACCTCGGTGGGGACGATCACCGTGTTGTCCTTACCCGTCGGCTTCACCGGCAGGTAACGGATTTCCTCGCCGGAATAGTTGAGCAGGGAGCGGGCATAGGTGCGGACCAGGACCTGCTTGAAGCCGTCCATCAACGCCTGCTGCTGCGTTGGTGTGGCTGCGCGCCAATGCTGGCCGAGCGCACCCTGGGTGATTTTCTTGAAATCGAAGTGCGGCGCCAGGATTTGGTCAATCATGCCATAGATCAGCGCCGGGTCGCGGTTCACATCGGCCCGGCGCGCCTCCAGCGCGCTGAGCATCCGCTCGGCGGTCTGCTTGACCAACGCACTGGCATCCTCCGCGGCGGCGCCGACCGCCCCCCCGAGTAGCACCATGAGTGTTACGAACAGTAGAAAATGCCGTCTGGTAATCATTTTCCGCCTTCCTCTGCCTTGCTGAAGAGAAATTGACCAATCATTTGCTCGAGGATCAGGGCCGATTGCGTCTGGGTGAGTTCGTCGCCGTCGCGCACGAAATCCTCACTGCCACCGGGTTCAAGACCGACGTACTGCTCGCCGAGCAAACCGGCCGTAAAAATGTTGGCGAAGGTGTCGTCCGGAATGGTGTCGACGCCATTCTCGATGCGCATGGTCACCACGGCCTCGTAGGTCTTTTTGTCGAAGCGGATCTCCTCCACCCGCCCCACCCGCACGCCGGCCATACTTACCGGGGCGCGCACCTTGAGACTCCCGGCGTTGGCAAAGCGTGCCGTCACGCGGTAGCCGTCGGCGGTGGGGCTGGTCCCCAGGTTACTGACCTTCATGGCCAGGAAGAACAGGGCGACCAGGGCGGCGGCCATGAAGGCGCCAACCAGGACTTCGATACTGCGTTGCTTGGCCATTGAATCCGTTTCCGAAGGTCAGTTACCGAACATCAGGGCGGTCAGGACAAAGTCCAACGCCAGCACCGCGAGCGCGGCATGGACCACCGCGCGGGTGGTCGCGCGGCTCACCCCGGCGGAGGTCGGGGTCGCGTCGTAGCCCTGGAACAAGGCGATCCAGGTGACGACCACGCCGAACACCAGGCCCTTGATCACTCCATTGACCACATCCTCGCGAAAATCCACTTTCGACTGCATCTGACTCCAGAAGGCGCCGTCGTCGACCCCAAGCAACCCGACGCCGACGAAATAACCGCCCAGCACCCCCACCGCGCTGAACAGGGCCACCAGCAGCGGCATCGAGATCAGACCGCCATAGAAACGCGGCGTGAGGATACGGCGCACCGGGTCCACCGCCATCATCTCCAGCCCGGCGAGTTGTTCCGTGGCCTTCATGAGCCCGATCTCCGCGGTCAGGGCCGAACCCGCCCGCCCGGCCACCAGCAGCGCCGTGACCACCGGCCCCAGTTCACGCACCAGGGAGGCGGCCACCATGACCCCCAGGCTCTCTTCCGCGCCGAATTGGGAGAGCACATAGAAACCCTGTAACGCCAGCACCATGCCGACGAAGAGTCCGGAGACCGCGACGATCAGCACGGACAGGACACCGACGTTGAACACCTGCGCCAGCAGCAGGCGCGGCCGCCACAGCACCTCCGCGGAGCCGGCCAGGATATGCAGGAACAGCAGATGCGCCCGGCCGAGCCCCGCCAGGGCCTTGAGCCCCGAGCGCCCCAGTTCGGCCACCGGGTCCAGCACCGCGTTCACCACGGCGCGAGCACCCCGGCGCAGCGCTTTGAAGGCCATCTAACCGACCCCCCACGTCAGCAGGTCGGCGGCCAGATCCGGCGCCGGGTAATGAAAATGCACCGGGCCATCCGGCAGCCCGTCCATGAACTGGCGCACCCACTCCGAGCGCTCCGCGGCAATCGCCGTCGGCGTGCCCGCGGCCATCACCCGCCCATTTGAAATCACATAGATATAGTCCGCGATACTGGCCGTCTCGCGCACGTCGTGCGAGACCACGATACTGGTGAGGCGGCTCGCGTCGTTGAGCTGCCGGATCAGACTCACCAGCACCCCCATGGAGATCGGGTCCTGGCCGGTAAAAGGCTCGTCATAGAGGATCATCATCGGGTCCAGCGCGATGGCCCGCGCCAGCGCGACCCGCCGGGCCATCCCGCCCGACAGTTCGTTCGGCTTCAGGTCGCGCGCACCGCGCAAACCAACGGCCTCCAGCTTAAGGAGCACCAGCTTGCGCACCATGGCCGGACAGAGCCGCAGGTGTTCGCGCAACGGGTAAGCCACGTTGTCGAACACACTCAGATCGGTCAGCAGTGCACCGCTCTGAAACAGCATTCCCATCCGCCGCCGCAACTCGAACAGCGCGGACTGACGCAGTGCATGCACCGGCTCGCCGTCGACCTCGATGGTGCCGGCGTCCGGCCGCAACTGACCGCTGATCAGTTTGAGCAGCGTGGTCTTGCCGGTGCCGCTCGGCCCCATGACCGCGGTGACGGACCCCCGCCGGATGTCGAGGTCCACATCGTCGAAAATCACCCGCGGACCATGGGAAAAACGCAATCCGCGAATGCGCACCAGGCACTCGGACTCGGGCGCACCCGCGGCGCAGGCTCCCGGCGCCTGATCCGTTGGCGCGCCCGAGACCGGCGCGGGTCCGGAACCAACCGCCGCCGCGGTCATGCCGCGGCCTTGACGTGCGCCGGGGGGCGCACGACTGGGATCGTCTGACTTTGTCGCCGTCCCATGGTGACCGGACCGCCTGCTGCTGCGTCTACAAATAAACCCGCCATTGTCCAGACCTTGGGCGGGGGCGTCAAGTGACTCAAGTGGTCAGGCTGAACACAGAATCCGGCCAGCGCTCGGCAGTGATCCCCCGCAGGGCGGTGAGGATGTGTGCGGCCAGGGCGGGGTCTGCCTGACCCTGATCACTGGTCTGGACCTCAGGCTGGCCCACGTGCGCCCCGTGCAGACCCTGGACGATGGCCCGCGCGATGTCGGCGATGCGACCGCGCCGGGCCAGTATTGTGTGGAATTCATCACTGGACAGGCAGTGGAGGAAGGTGGTGACGACCGTTTGCTCCTCCCAGGGTCCGGGATCACTGACGGCCACGACCAGTTCCAACCAGTCCAGGACCTCGGCACCGAGGCTAATGGCGGCGAGCTCCCGATAGGTTCTCGGCCACCGTTTGCGGGGTGTCTTGCGTAACCAATTCGAGAGGGCCAGCGGCGTTCGGCCAGGATGCGCGTCAGACGGCAGCCCTGGACCTGCTCCCGACCGCCGGCAGTCATCGACGGCCGGTCCCACGAAGGCGGGCAGGTCCAGCGAATCCAGGTCATCGTCTGTCGGGGCGCTCGGCCCGGCAGACCGCGCACGTCGATACAGCACGATGTCGTCCTCGATCACCGATGCCGGGGGCGGTGGCCACGCATCGCTGGGGCAACCTTCGGCCGTGGATGCCCGGGCCAGGGAGAACCGGCCGCCTGGGCTGGCGACCGACCCCAGCCCGCCCCAGCCGGCCGGAACCATCTGGGCAACCTGGTGGAGATCCGGCATCCGCGTCGGCATCTCCCCTTCGGCCCGGGCCTGGACCAACAGAAAGTTGGTCCGGTCCGTGACCAACTGATAGGCGACGGCCAGGTCGACCGCGTCCGCTGCCGACCGGGATTGGATGCGCGCCATGGCGGCCATACGCGCGAGGGCGTCGCCCGTCGCCGGGATCAGCGTACCTTGAGGCTCATCAGCGGGAGCGAGAACCGCACAAGCGACCTCCTGGGCCTCGGTCGAATTCGGGCCGACGCCCAGCAGGCGAATCGTGCCGGGCGACCATTGCCTGAACACCGCGAAGCAGTTCACCGTGTCGCCGTCGAAGATGGCGGTCTCAAGTGGCGACACCCAAATCGGAATCTGGCCCTCCGGCCAGACCAGGCTGAGTTCGGTCAGCCGCGGCGAACGCAGCCGGGCGAACATGCGCAGCACCGCGGGTTCCACCGCCTCGCCCGGGGCGACGAAGTCGCAGGCCCCGCCGGTCGCCGCCGCCAGACGGCGCACATGCGCCTCCGCCGGGCTGGCGCCGATGCCCACCACGAAGACCCGGTGACCGGTGCCCCGGGCGGTCTCGATGAGCCGGTCGATCGCTTCGATCTCCCCGTCGGTGACCAGCAACAGATCGCTGTCGCCGCCGTGCGCCAGGGCACAGGTCGAGACCAGAGCATCCGCCATCTCGGTGCCGCCCAGATCCGCCTCCAGCCCGCCGACCCAACGCTGCGCCGCCAGTCGGCTCGCCTCGGTCAGCGACCACAGCCCCCGCGAGCGATGCAGGACGGTGCTGCCGAAGCGCGACAGGGAGAAGCGGTCCGCCGACCCCAACTGGAGCAGAACGGCCTGCAGGGCCCGCCGCGCGGCGGCCATGCTGTCGCCCGCCATGGACCCGGAGCAGTCCACCAGGATCTTGAGGGCCTGACCTTGGGTCTGCACCGGCATCCGCGGCAGGAAGCTCGCCAGCACCACGACCTGATCCGACTGCCCCGACTGCTCCGAAAGGGACGCCGCCACCGGGTCGCGCGCCAGGACGGCCATGGACGACTGGGTCAGTTGGTCGATCACCAACACGAAATCCCGGTCGAGTGCGCCCTGCCGGGCCAGCGACACCCCCAGCACCTCCGCGCCGGCGCGCTCTTCCCGACCCACGGCAATGGGGTGACTGGGTGAGGCGACCCGCGCCCGCGCCAGGCCGCCGTGCAGGCGCAGACGAATCTCGAACGGATAGGCCGCCAAGAGGTCGGACTCTGCCGCCTGGTGGGGCTGCAACCCGCCATCGCGCACCGGGTCCCCGTAACGCGGGGCGATCACGGTGGGGATCAGCAGACGCAGGCCATCCTGTGCGAACTGGAGCACTTGGGCGTAGCGCAAGGTGATCCGGCAGACCTCGCCCGCCGGCAGGTTGCCCAGGTTCAGGCTGTAGCTGCCGTCGTGGTTAAGCTCCAGCATGATGGCCGACTGCCCCTGGCTCAGGGCCGTCTCATAGTTGGCCTCGGCCTGGCGCTTCTCGACCACTGAGCCGGTCAGGTGTTGCCCGTTGAGCATGACGTCGACCCCAAGCAGCACGGCACCCCAGGGGAGCGGGAAGCGATAGATCACCTCCATGTTCGTCTTGGCGGAATTACGGAAGCGCTGTTCCACGGACATTTCCAGCAACAGACCCCGCAGATCGCCGGTGGCGACCAGGCCCTCCAGCATCGCCGGCCGACCATCCCGACTCTCCAACCGCGCATGCGCTTCCTGTTCCATCGTCTCGCCCCTGCCTTACTGTTGTTCTTGCTTCGCGGCCACGTCCGCGGCTAGCTGCCCGGTCACCGCGGCGAAGGCCGCCATCACGCCCTGCACGAAGGTCCGCACCTGCTCGGGGGTCAGCCCCGCCCGCCCTGGGTCAATCACCACCTCCACCCCCTCCGCGACCACCAGATGACTACAGACGCTCACCGATCCCAACGCCTGATGCCGTGGCGGCACCGGTGGTGGCTCGCCTTGCAGCAGCGCGCGGATACGCTCCAGTGACACCCCCGCCGCGGTCCATTTCTTGATCTGAAGCAGTTGCTCCAGGTGGCGGGGACCATAACGGGCCGCCCGGGTCTCCCCTTCAGGCCGGTCCACCAGGCCGATCTGGATGTAATAGCGCACGGTGCGCGCGGGCAGATCGGCGAGGACGCAGAGCTCGGAGAGCGGGTAGTTGGGTTCAGCGACGGCAACGTCTGTCATGGGCATTATTAAAACACTTGCACTGTCGTTAAACAAGTGATTTAATATCGCCTGTGGTCGAAAACTGCGACAACCGTCGGGCGTAGGGGCGGGTTTCAAACCCGCCCCTGTCTGGATATCAAGTACGAAGGCGATAACACCGTGACGTCGCGCTTGACGCCAGTTGCACCCGACGGATGTTCGGCGTAAATTCCGTGTCCTCGTCGGGTATCTCGCCCGGCTTTTTCAGTCAATCGTTTAGGATCCCGTGAGCATTCAACGTCCTGTCCATTCCATCGTCGCACTGTCAGCCGCCTGTCTTGGCGGTCGGTCCAGTGCTGCCTGGATGAACGCAATGTCTCACGGCCGGTGCAACACAATCACGGCGAACAATCGCCCACAGGACCCGCGGCCGAGCAAACCGGGGCGCTATCGTCGTCCAAACCTCGACTTTACGACGTCCGACACCATCTGATCGTCTGACCGGCAACCCCGTCAGTCGATCTGGCGGGGTAGCAAGAGAACCGGTCACAGGGCCTCCGTTCATCGCTCCCCCGCCGTCCGGGCACGGTTTGCCGTGTCCGTTATCAGGCGCGATCAGCGCGGGAAGGGGGAAACGATGGCCAACAAGCAAGTTTTCGCATCCAGCCGGGGCCCGCTGCTGCCGGCCGCCGACACCGTCAATGAGGCCGGGGGCCTGGCCTATGCCCTGCCGCCCAAGGCCGCCTTGGCCCAGTTGGTCATGACCGGCAGCCTCGGCAACGCCTTCTATGTGGACGCACAGGCGCAGCTTGGCGCCCTCCTGGACTATGCGCGTCAGGTGGACCCGCGCTATGTGGCGCAGACCGCGGTTTTCGCCCGTCGACATGGATATATGAAGGACACCCCGGCGGTCTTGGTGGCCCTGCTGACCCTGAGTTCGCCGGAATTGGCCCGCCGTGCCTTCGAGCAGGTGATCGACAACGGCCGGATGCTGCGCAACTTCGTGCAGATCCTGCGTTCCGGCGTGCTCGGCCGCAAGTCCCTGGGCTCCGCGCCCAAACGGATGGTCCAGCGGTGGCTGGACGGGCGGACCGTCGCGCAACTCATGAATGACGCGGTGGGGCAATCGCCGTCCCTGGCGGACATCATCAAGATGGTCCATCCACGGCCGGTGAATCTCGAACGCGAGGCCTTCTATGGTTGGCTCCTGGGACGGACCATCGTGGCCGAACAACTGCCCGAGCAGGTGCGTGCCTATGAGTCATACAAGGCAGCCTTGGCCGCCGGCGATCAGGAGGCAGCGCTGCCGGCCGTGAACTTCCAGTGGCTGACCGCCCTCCCGCTGGGCCGGGCACAGTGGAGCGAGATCGCCCGCCGGGCGTCCTGGCAGACCCTGCGGATGAACCTCAATACCTTTGCCCGGCATGGCGTATTTGGGGAGGAGGCAGGCGACGGCCTGGTGTTGGACCTGGCGGCCCGGTTGCGGGATGGTGAAACCATCCGCCGTGCCCGGGTGTTCCCCTTCCAGTTGCTCGCCACCTGGCGGGCGCTGGATGAGCGGGTACCGATCGAACTGCGCGACGCCCTGCAGGACGCCATGGAGATCGCACTGGAGAATGTGCCGGTGCCGGCGGGCAAGGTCTATGTCCTCCCGGATGTGTCCGGCTCCATGGGGGCGCCGGTGACGGGTTGGCGCCGGGGCGCGACCAGCAAGGTGACCTGTCGGGATGCCGCGGCGCTGATTGCCTCGGCGATCCTGCGGCGCAACCCGTCGGCGCAGATCATCGCCTTCGACGACCAGGTTTGGCCGCTGGCGCTCAACCCGCGGGACAGCGTGACCACCAATACGGAGCTTCTGGCACGGACCGGCGGTGGCGGGACCAACACCAGTCTGCCCCTGGCCTGGCTCAACGCACGGCAGGCCCGCGGCGATCTGGTGGTCTATTGCTCGGATAATGCGTCCTGGATGGACAGCCGCCCCGTCGGCGCCACCGAGACCCTGCGCCAGTGGGAAGCGTTCCGCGCCCGCAACCCGGCCGCGCGACTGGTGTGCCTGGACCTGCAGCCCTATGCCGGCAGCCAGGTGGTGAGCCGTGCGGACATCCTCAACATCGGCGGATTCTCCGATGCCGTGTTCGAGGTCTTGGGACGCTTTGCGCGCGGCGAGCACAACGGAGAACACTGGGTGGCCGCCATCGAGGCGGTGGAGGTGTAGGTCTCGATAAAGCTTCCGGCCACTTGGTCTCGCCGGGTGCGTAGTCAGGCCATCCTGGCCTGACACGGTCAGGGCTGGAAGCCCTGACTACGCACGCCGTCGGCCGGGATTACGATCAAGGCCGAGGTGCAAAAGGTTCGCCCTGGGTGCGGGAATGCCGGTCGGGAGTACATGACTGCTAATCATGACCACTCCTCTCGGCCATCCTTGTCCCGCCCTTGGGGCAACAGTTGATGAAGTTGTCACAGGTTCGCCCCACGGGCGGGAATGCGGTTGGGAGTACATGTCTTGAAAACATCCCGTCTCTCAACAATCCCTTGTCCCGCCCATGGGGCAACGATGTCGCGACGAATGCGGTTCGGCAGTCCATTGACCATTAGAAGGTTCGAGTCCTTCGCCCCGGTCGGGCCGGGGAGTCCGCCCTAACGGAGGGCATGACCATGATCCTGTCAGCCACCTTGTCGTCGCCTTTTTTTGTTCGGTTTCGGCAGCGAATGCCGTCGGCGTTACTTTGGGAGCCATGTGTCGCGGGTTCGAACCCCGCCACCGCGCGGGCGGTGTAGCTCAGACGGTAGAGCAATGGGGGCCTTGTGCCCAAACGTCGACATCCTTGTCGCTGCCACCTTTTTCCGCTGGTCCGGTCATACAGCATGAGCGGACCCAGGAGGCAACCATGCCCATCAAGCAAGTCATCACCGAGGGCGAGAAGCCCGTCAAAGTCTGGACTGACGAGTTGGAGCCTTACGCCCGGATGCAATTGGTGAATTTGTCCAAGCTGCCCTTCATCCACCGCCATGTGGCAGCCATGCCGGACGTGCACGGCGGCATCGGCGCCACCATCGGCTCGGTCATCGCCACCCATCAGGCGATCATCCCGGCCGCGGTGGGGGTGGATATCGGCTGCGGTATGGCGGCGGTGCGTCTCTCGCTCAACGCCAACGACCTCGACGAAAAGTCACTGAAAAAGATCTTCGACCAGATCAGCCGTGACGTACCGGTCGGCCGCGCCCAGCACAAGGATGATCGGGCGCTGATCGCGGCCGCCCGGCCCTTTGATGCCCAACTCACCGCCATGACCGCGAAGCACCCGCAACTGCTCAAGGCCTTCGGGCGTTTCTCCAACTGGGTGAACCAGATGGGCACCCTGGGCGGGGGCAACCACTTCATCGAGGTCTGCCTGGACGAGGCGGACCAGGTCTGGGTCATGCTGCACTCCGGCAGCCGGGGCATCGGCAACGCCATCGGCCATTATTTCATCGCGTTGGCCCGGCAGGACATGGAGCGTTGGTTCATCCAGTTACCGGACCGGGATCTAGCCTATTTCCCGGAAGGCAGTGAGCACTTCGATGACTATGTGGCGGCGGTCTCCTGGGCGCAGGCCTACGCGCGGGAGAATCGCGACCAGATGATGCAGTTGATCCTGGCGGCCCTGGCCCGGCACCTGCCCCCCTTCCAGGCGACCATGGCCGCGGTCAACTGCCACCACAACTATGTGGACCGGGAGCATCACTACGGAAAAGACGTCTGGGTCACCCGCAAGGGGGCCATCCGGGCGCGCGAGGGGGATCTGGGAATCATCCCCGGCAGCATGGGGGCGCGCAGTTACATCGTGCGCGGCCGGGGCAACCCCGAGAGCTTCCACTCTTGCGCCCACGGCGCCGGCCGCCGGATGAGCCGTACCGCGGCCGAGCACCAGTTCACCGTCGCGGACCTGGCCGCCCAGACCGCCGGGGTCATCTGTCGCAAGGACAAGGGCGTGATCGATGAAATCCCCGGCGCCTATAAGGACATCGACCAGGTCATGGCCAACCAGGAGGACCTGGTGGAGGTGGTGCATACCCTGAAGCAAGTCGTTTGCGTGAAGGGGTAATCTGGCTAGCGGACTCCCTAAGGAACTACCGTTTGGAAAAGCGATAGATCTTCTCATGAGCAACACCGACCCCCTGCCCTTCGTTCCCATTCTCACCGTGATGCCGGACTACGGCATGGCGCCCTTCCTGTGGCTTGTCAATCGTCCCGACCAAGGCGGCGTTGGCTTAATGCAGTGCGACGGGGCCTCCTGGGACCCGTCTTACCCGATATCGGAAGGGCTGTGGCGGAAATTCGCGGACTGGGCCATCGCGTTCGACCGGACCCGGTTCTACGATGAAAACTACGATGCGGATGCGTGGGACTGGCTGCAGGCTGACATTGGTGGTCATGTTCGTTCCGGAGCACCTGTTCCCAGATGACAGGCGACCAACCCCCGGAGACAACGTCAGCGGCTCGGCCTGGGTGCAGGGATATCTGATTGCTGGCCCGCGGGGCGCTCACACGCTCCAATGATGGAAATGATCCTGTTCTCCGGAATCCCGGCCGCCGGCAAATCCAGGCTGTTCAAGGAGCGGTTCGTGGATACGCATCTACGCATCAACCTGGATATGCTGCGGACCAGGCACCGCGAGTCGCTGCTGGTGAATGCCTGTCTGGAGGCCAAGCAGCCCTTCGTGGTGGACAATACCAACCTGACCCCGGAGCATCGCGCCCGCTATATTGCCCCGGCGCGGGCCGCCCGGTTTCGGGTGGTGGGTTATCGTTTCCACATCGCCCTCGCGGAGGCCATTACCCGCAATGCGGCCCGCACCGGGCGAGCCATGGTGCCGGAGCATGCGCTCCGCAGCGCATTGAGACAGTGGCAACCACCCGACTGGGCGGAAGGATTCGATGCCCTGATCGAGGTCTGGAGCGAGGATGACGGATTCCAACTGTTGGAGATCGATCGTGCGCAGTGACGACCTGGAGACTCGAATGCGTCGCTTCGAAGCGGCGCTGGATGCCCCGATTCCACCGGGCTTCCAGATCGTGGCCCGTCTGGACGGCCGGAGTTTCACCCGACTGACCCACGAGGTCTGCGACTTCGAGGCGCCCTTCGACCGGGGCTTTCATGACCTGATGGCGGCCACCAGCCGCTTTGGAATTGCTGAGGGTCGGCTGGCGCACTTAAACTGAGGCGATTTCCGGGAAGGACCTTCCTACTTGGCGGGGCGACTAAAGTCGCCCCTACAGGCGCCCCTCTAGCAGCCTGTCGGACTTAGCCCCTAGAATTAGGGTATGAGTCAACATAAAGGCTTTTTGTTGCTCCACAATCTAACGTAAGGTGATTTCTGCGAAAAATCCAACCCGTAGGAGCCCGCTTGCGGGCGACGGGNGGGGCACAATGACGCGATTCCGGNAGGTCACGTCGCCCGCAAGCGGGCTCCTACGGAGCTTGATTCTTGATAGCGTCTTATTCGGAAATCGCCTAAAGTCCGACAGGCTGCTAGCCTTCCGGGGCCTTACAGGCATGCGCAGTCGGGATGTTTATTCCCGGAAATCTCCTTCGCTCAATGACAAGTATAGTCCCTCGTCCGCTTTGCGCAGGTCGTCGTCGCCGGTTAGCCACAAGCAATCCGCTTTCTTAAGGCATAGCAAAGGTCGCGATGCTCAAGAAGTCCGCGGCGGACATTGACGAAAATCTCCGCGTTGTCGTGCTCGCTAATCAGCAAGAGCAGCAAGTCAAGGATCTCGACATCCCGCTCAACATCGATCCATGCCCAACCGTTTTCAGTCAAAGCCAGCGACCTGTGTTCAGCGGCGCGCAGCAGCAATCGGTGACGCGCCTCAACAGCGTTCCCAACGCGCTCGACGAGGCCACTCTGCCAGACCGCCCAGACCGGCCCGAGTCGGGCGCCAAAGGTATCCAGAACCAGTTCCTGACCCGGCGAGAGCGGATCACCGGACAAATGCCGGACGAAGGATTCGCCATCGCCGGTCTCCGCGTCGCTGTCCGCATGATCACGGGTGCGCGTCGCCCAAGCCCCAAGGTCTCCAAGCTGCTGCACAAGCGCTACCGTTTTGCGTTCGATCAGCTCGCGGCAGGCATCGCCTTGATCGGGAAACCGCTCACGCAGGCAGGCGACCACTGCCGCGACGCCGAGTCGATACCGACAGTTGCGCGCACTTGCACCCATCATATCCAGCATGGCGTTGCCAAATTGTGAGTAGACGCTATCCGGGGTTGCTGCCGGCCGGTCCAGTCGATCGAGTCCATCGAGCCGCTGCGGATCCAGCGTTACACCGGTGGTCACCAAAGCCGAAGCCAGTTGGTCTGGTGCCAACTTGGGGCCTCCTGACCTGAAGCAGGCCGCATCGATCAGCCCCTCGAGATCACCAACCGCGTTGAGCCAATCCCTGAAGGTGCGGATGACGCCAAGCGTCACGGCGCCATCGTACTCGCCAAGCTGCGAGGCCAGCCAATCCAACAGTGTCTCCCGCGGCAGGTGCCGCTGCAGCACCCTGATGCGATCCTCCGGATTGGCACCGGCCGCATAAACATAGCCAACGATTGCCTCCAGGGAAGGCGCCGGAGCAACCAGTGCCGCATAGAGGCGGTCAACGTCGACCAATAAAGGGAGCGGGACACAGATTCCGCATTGCTCCTCAAGCGCCGCCATCGCTTCTCGGCATTGGTCCAGGTTGATGTCACCACTGACCAGTGCGCGGCCGGGAAAGAGCCCCTCGGCGAGGATCGCCACAGCCAGCACCGCAAAGTGATAAGGACGGCCTTGAGTTTTTTCGGAGAATACGGCAACCCCGTGGTCTCCTTCGATCACACTGTGCAAAAAATCGGTGCAGTCATCAGGCTGAGAGGAGGTACGGTAGTGGCCGATATCCTCGTACAAACAGAAACTCTCGGCATTCGTCATCGATGCCAGGTCTCCGCTGATCCGCAGATGACGTTGAGCCGGATCGTCGGGCTCGTGCTCGAGCTGGCGTGAATAGACCAGCCGCGACGTCCCCTTGATGCGCTCTCGACGCAACCCGCACAAACCATACGGATGGCCGGTGAAAAACTCCCGTGCCTGGCGATAAAAGTCTTTCCAGGCAGTCGGTTCGATCCCTTCGGGACAGATACTCAGGTGAACATAGACCCCCATTGCGGCATCTCCTGCGGTGCGGTTGGAATGTGCGGCTTTCCCGCTCAGAAAGCTGGGTTGCGACGATCCACACCCACCCGACCGGTGGCGCTCGGACCATGGCTGACCCATCTCGGAAAGCCCATAATTGCTCGTCTTGTTTATTTTTTCAACTTTTTGTTTGTTGTCGGCACAGCCGTCGTCCCTGAGACTTCACAGCCATGACGGCCATGGTCAAAGTCGAGACTGAAATCCGCGCGCGTGGTGAATCGCTGACCGCGTTTGCGGCCCGCATTGGCGTCCGCAGCCAGGACCTCAACAACTGGAAGAAACGAGGCATTCCAAGAAGCCGACAGAAGCTGGTTGCCGACGCGCTCGGCTGGACGCTGGACCACCTGCTTGCCGACGACGATACGCACTCGATCACACCGCCCAGCGCGCCTAAAAACATGAGTCAATTGGCGATCGCCGAGCCGATGATCGGCTATCCGGCGCCTTCCACGCCCCCCTCGACGACCGCCCGCGTCCAGCACCCGTTCGACCTGCCAACCGATCGGTACACGCTGATTCCCAGACGGAAAATCGGCCTGTCGCAGGAGAGCGGAGCGCTTGTGCTCGAAGCGGAGACACCGCCGTTGGTGCTTGACACCGAGTGGCTGCGCCGATCAGGACTCCGCGCTGAGCATGCCGCGGTCCTCTACATGCAGGAAGACAGCATGGAGCCGTCGATTCGTCAGGGCGATGTGCTGCTCGTCGATCTTGGCGAGCAAAAGATTCAAGATGGTGGGATCTTCGCCATTCGGTACGCCCATGAACTGCGCGTCCGGAGACTTTATCGCCGCTATGATGGCGGGCTTATCCTGCGTTCCGAGAATCGGGGGCGCTATCCGGACGAGACGATCCCGCCAGCAGACCAAGACGTACACGTCCAAGTCATCGGCCGGGTCCTGTGGCGCGGCGGCACGATCTGAACGCGGCGCCGCCGCCCGCTACAGCCTCGACCTCCGGTCGCGTCGCCCCGGTCACCGGAGCTGGATTTTCAGCGATCAACCCATTGAGCGGCTGCGCGAGTTGTTCGCCCTCATCGAACAGATCGANGACCAGACCACGGCGCTGGAGATGCTGGAATCCCTCTTGCGTTACTACGTCCAAGGCACCCAGCGAGTGGACGAGCAGGACGCCCGCCTGCTCCTGCAACAGACCCGAACCGGAGACCCCATCATGCAAACCTTNATCGACCGCTATATCGAGCAAGGGAGACAACAAGGAATCGAACAAGGAATCGCACAAGGGATCGAACAAGGCAAAGCCAACGTGCTCCTGCGCCAGATAGCATGGAAATTCGGTCCCCCCAGCGAGTCGGTACGTCAACGCATCGCCGCCGCCGACGCCGATACCCTGTTGCACTGGTCCGAGCGGACCCTTACCGCCGACAGCCTGGAGGCAGTGTTGCACTAGCCCTGTCGGATGGGCACGTCGCTGGCTCCTGCGCGTTCCGGGCACCCCATCCACCGCGATCAGGGACGACTATCGGGACGACTATCGGGGCGACTGTAGGGGCGACTTTAGCCGCCCCCCAACACATCGGTAGATCCGTTCCCGGAAATGACCTAAGGCGATTTCCGCCTCGACCAACCATGGCCTCTGCGGCGACCCGCCGCTTCGATGTGTACATCCAGGTTCGCACGGACCGACATCAACCCGATCCCGGGCAACGGTTCAGATCGCTGGGCTTGCCCCAAGTGTACGCATTGTCTACAGTGCAATCATTGAAGTCATCTACGGGGACTTGCCCATGGCAGTGCTCACGATCCGCAATATCGACGATTCACTCAAGACCCGACTGCGGGTCGCCGCCGCGCAACGCGGCTGCTCAATGGAGGAAGAGGCGCGACGAATCCTGCGTGAGGCCCTGGCACCACCTGTCGCCGAGACCAATCTCGGCACCCGCCTGCATCAGCGCGTGCTGGAAGTCTCGGGGGGCGCCGAATTGCCGCCCCCGACCCGCTCGCAGCCGCGTGCCGCCCTCACATTCGCAGACAACGAGCCGTGATCCTGCTCGACACCAACGTCGTCTCTGAATGGATGAAACGGGAACCGGAGCCGGCCGTCATTGCCTGGCTCGACCGCCAAGTCGCCAGCCGTTTATTCATCTCCGCAGTCACGCGCGCCGAGATCGAAACCGGAATCGGGATACTGCCCGAGGGTCGGCGTAAGACGACACTCACGGCTGCCGCGGCGGTCGTGCTAAAGGATTTTGAGCAACGCTGCCTGGCTTTCGACTGCGACTGCGCCATGCGCTATGGGGCCATCATCACCGAATCGCGGCGCTTGGGGCGGCCAATCTCAGTCGAAGACGCCCAAATTGGCGCCATTGCCGTACGCTACATCTGGCTGCTCTATGAATCCGGTTACGGGCGCAACGACATCCTGGCCCTCCTGCGTTTCATCGACTGGATGCTGCGGCTGCCCCCGGCCTTTGAACAAGAACTGCGAAGCGAACTGATCGCACTCGAGGAGCAAAAAAAGATGTCCTATGTCATGAGCATTGAACGCATGGCCGAAGAACGCGGCGAAGCACGCGGCGAAACGCGCGGCGAAGCCCGAATGTTGACGCGGCTACTCACCCTCAAATTCGGCCCGCTGTCGCCGGAGACCCAACAACGCATCAGCGAAGCCGATGCCGACACCCTACTCACCTGGTCCGAGCGAGTCCTCACCGCCAACACGATCGACGAGATCCTTCTTTAGCCGCTGATCGGCCGCGACGCCTCACGGCACGACCAAGACCGGTGCCAACACATGGAAATGCCGCATCCCGAAGCGCGGACGCCAGCCGGAGCACGTGCTGGAGTCCAAGGCTTCAGCCTTGGCGCCTACCNGCCAAGCCAAGCGCCCGTCACCGCATCGCNCCGGCAATATCGGACTTCACACCCTCCGACAACACCACCGCACCGGCCAGGCGCCGGGACCCAAGACCAGGTCGGGCCATGGCGCGTTTCCAGGCCACCCCCGCCGTGGCGCGGTAGGACACGAAGCGCGGGTCTTGCCTGCCGCCGCCGAACTGGCTAGCCTCTCATCTT
>NZ_KB902376.1 GCF_000379525.1 Lamprocystis purpurea DSM 4197
TTGTTGCTCCACAATCTAACGTAAGGTGATTTCCGCGAAAAATCCAACCCGTAGGAGCCCGCTTGCGGGCGACGGGTGGGGCACAATGACGCGATTCCGGCAGGTCACGTCGCCCGCAAGCGGGCTCCTACGGAGCTTGATTCTTGATAGCGTCTTATTCGGAAATCGCCTTAAGTCCGACAGGCTGCTAGGGTTGGCAAAGGAGGGTGGCAAAAGCGCCCGGACCTCGGGCGTTACTCGGCATAAACGGTCGCCTATGCATCCCTATTTCGGAAACAGCAGCACAACATTGAAGCGCAAGGCCCAGCCCTCGGGTCCCGTGTCCGTGCTCGCCGCGTAATAGCGCGGGCCGGCCTGGAACTGCACCAGTTGCCCGCCGATCTTGGTCAACTTGGCGACCTGGGCGGCGATGGGCACGTTCCATTGCTTGCCCTCCCAATCGTAGGTGGACTCGGTCTGGAGCGTGAAGGTCCAGGCGGTGGGTGTGGTGTAGGTGACAAAGGGCTGGATGAAAGTCGCGTTGATGTCGGTGCGTTCACTCGGCCCGGCGAAAGACCAGAGGTGATTCATCAGCATGCCGACGGTCCAGGGGCCTTGCTGAACCAGTCCGACGGCGGTCGGGCCGGCGCCCCATTGCTCGCTGCCCAACAGCGCATCGGTGGCGGTTGGCAGCAGGAACACCGGACCGACACCCCAGATCAATCCGCCAGCGGTCGGGGCCTTCGGGGAGAAGAACAGGCTCTGCACCGTATCCGAGAGGCCGAACTGACTGTCGGCGCCCGGAACGATGCCCCACTGATCGACGACCGGCAGGATGGTGCGGGAGATCAGATTCCAATCCTCGCCGATAGAGATCGGAATCACCGGTTGGAGGTTCAGCGTGTAGCGGCTGCCCCGGTCGTCCGGCCCGATATTCTGCTCCCAATTCGACTGCAAGGGCACGCTGATCAGCGCAGCCACGGGATTGGACAGCTCCTTAGCGAGGGCCGCCGCATCGTTGGCGTGGGCAGCGGGAAGCGCCAGCAGGAAACCGGTGGCCAAGGCGATCCGCGTTTGTATCAGTCTCATTTGGTACCTCTTGAGATCACAGATTCCGAGCCATCCGATCCACCTGCGGAGTCATTCCGGGCAAGTGCGAGTGCCGAAAGACGAGTTTCGAGCAACTTAAGAGAAATCAGGGCGAATCACTTCATGCCGGCCCGCAGATTCATCAACGCCTGATCGAAGCCCTCGACCCGGATCAGTCCGAGGCGCGGGTACTCGATGTCGATGATGATGTAGACCGCAAGCGCCATCACGATGGCGAAGGCGAAGATGTGCAGCCAGGGGCGCCCCTTGCTTCCGGCCATGCCATAGCCAGCCATGAGCGCCGAGGCTAGCATCAGGATGACCAGCATGCCGTAGATGATCGTTGGCGGGTGTATCGCGGTCGCGTTGGTACGCGTGGTCGTGATGTCGAACATGTCGTTGAGTGCCGGCAGCAGGAGCTTCAGCGCGTCCGGCGAGGCACCCTCGCCGTGGGCGGCGGCGATCACGGCAGTCCAGATCTTGCCCTGCATGGCATTGGCTTGTGTCAGCACCACCCGAGCCGCCTCGACATCCGGCAGCTTGCGATAGCCTTCGATGCGCGCGTCGAGATAACGCCGGAAGTGCTCTTGCATGGTCTCACGCGCGCTTTCAGGGAGCAGATCGAGCCGCAGGTAGGCGGTGCCGATGGCATTGGACTCCTGCACGATGAGCTCACGGCGGTCATCGAAGCGCGCGGTGGCCCCGGAGAAGGTGAAGGCGATCAGCAGCCCCACCAGACCGAAGATCGCCCCCTCGACGGCGCCCGTCCCGGCGCGGGCCCCGTCGGGGTCGCGCCTGAAACGTCGATCGCCGATCCGCCTGCCCGTTTCCAGCAGGATCAGGATGCCGATGAAGAGTCCGAGGGCGAGCAGCCAGGCGACTGAAATCTCACTCATGACGATCGCTAGGTGTGCCCGTCGAGCCCTCCGGTGCGGACGGAAAGACCCGCGCCCAGTCGCGTTTCATAGAGACCAGGACCCAGCCCTTGGAACCGGCGTCGTCGAGCCCTTTGGAGAGGCGTCCGACATGGCTCTCCCGGTCGTAGGCGTACTCCCGCTCGCCGTCGTCGTGGTGGAGGATGAGTCCCAACCGCTTGCCGGCACCGGCAGTCGTCCATTCGAGCATCTGGTAGTCGCCGTCCGAGTTGCCGAAGGCGAGGATGGGCCGGCGCCCGATATGTTGCTGGATGCCGGCGGGCTTGCCCGCCTTGTCGTCGATGAAGGCGATCTCCGGCTTGCGCATCAGCACGGGCGTGCCGTTCTTCACCTCGTAGGTCATGGCGATCTGCGACCCGATGACCTGTTCCGGAGGGATGCCATAGATGCGCTCGGTCCACGGGCGCATGAAGTCGATTCCGCCGCCGGAGACGATGAAGGTCTTGAAACTGTTGGCGCGCAAGTAGTCCAGCAGTTCCAGCATGGGCTGGTAGACGACCTGGGTGTAGAGCCGGTCGAAGCGGGGGTGGCGCGCGGAGGCGATCCAGTCGCTGACGATCCGCTCGAATTCGGTGGTGGTCATGTTCGCATGGGTGGCGGCCAGCAGCTTGGTCACGCCATCCATGCCGCTGGCCTTCAGTGCCTCCAGGTCGCCCGTGAGCACGGCCTTGAAGGGCTGCTCCTCCTGCCACTGCGGATGCGCGGGGGCGAGTGCCTTGACGCGGTCGATGACGTAGGCGAGCTGGGTGTACATGGGCTGCTCGACCCAGAGGGTGCCGTCGTTGTCGAAGACGGCGATGCGCTCGGCCGGGGGCACGAAGCTTGGGCTGCTTGCGGTCGTCACGTCTTCGACGAATGCGGTGATCGCGGTTCTGGTCGGTCCGTCCGTCCAGGATGGGAGCGCCTCGGCGCTCACGAATGGACTGAAGGTCAGTAGGGTAACGAGGGTTAGAAGATGACGCATGGTGGCTCCTGGGGTGAAGTCGTTGGCCGGCTACCGAACCGGTGACCTGTGGCGAAGACGGTTGGCGATCCCATCGCCGGATCGCCCGATATCCCTGTCTACGGATCCAGCCCGGGGTCGGCTTGCACCCGGGATCAGTGCGTGCCTGGACTGGTCAACTGCTCCATCACGTTGTCCAGGTTGAAGCTCCCGGCCTTCTGCCTGGGCGGGTACTCCTTGAAGGTCATCATGAACTTGCCGACGTAATCCTTTGCCGCGAGCAGCAGGAAGGACCGTTCCAGGAACCAGTCGTCATAGGTGTTGGAGGTCACCATGCCGCGCTCGTAGGGGTCGCGGCGCAGGTTCACGAGTAGCGGTACGCGCAGGTGCACGAAGGGCTCGCGCCAGGACTGGAAGGTCGCCTCCGCGCGCTGCTCCAGGAAGATCGCCTTCCAGTCGCCGTAGCGCAGGGCGGTCATATCGCCGTCGTCGGAGAAGTAGAAGATCTCATGCCGCGGGCTCTTGTCCGTCTGACCCGTCAGCAGGGGGAGGATGTCGTAGCCGTCGAGGTGGACCCGGTAGTCGCGCCCGTTCGCCTGATAGCCGGTGAGGAGCTTGTTTTTGACGTCGGGCTCGCCGGCGATGGCCAGGAAGGTCGGCAGCCAGTCCATGTGATGGACGATCTGGTTGTTCCAGGTGCCGGCCTTGATGTGCCCCGGCCAACGCACCATCGCGGGGACGCGCCAGCCGCCTTCCCAGTTGGTGTTCTTCTCGCCGCGGAAGGGCGTCATGGCCGCATCCGGCCAGGTGTTCATGTGTGGGCCGTTGTCGGTGGAGTAGAGGACAATGGTGTTGTCGGCAATGCCCAGTTCGTCGAGTTTCTTGAGGAACTTGCCGATGTGCAGGTCGTGCTCGACCATGCCGTCCGAGTACTCGTCCTGCCCCGAGATGCCGCGCAGATCCTTCTTGACGTGGGTACGGAAGTGCATGCGGGTGCCGTTCCACCAGACGAACCAGGGCTTGCCGGCCTTGGTCTGCTCCTCGATGAAGCCGAGCGCGCGCTCGGAGGTCTCGTCGTCCACCGTCTCCATGCGCTTCCTGGTCAGGGGGCCGGTGTCCTCGATCTTCTGGGTGCCGTCCGGCAGGGCCCAGGAATGGATGACGCCGCGCGGGCCGTAGCGTTTGCGGAACTCGGGGTCCTTCGGGTAGTCCTCGTTCTCCGGCTCCTCCTCGGCGTTGAGGTGATAGAGATTGCCGAAGAACTCGTCGAAACCGTTGTTGGTCGGCAGCATGGGATCCTTGTCGCCCAGGTGATTCTTGCCGAACTGCCCGGTCGCATAGCCTTGTGCCTTCAACAGGCCGGCGATGGTCGGGTCCTGGATCTGCATCCCCTCGTCAGCCCCAGGCATGCCGACCTTGGAGAGTCCCGTGCGGAAGACGCTCTGACCCATGATGAAGGAGGAGCGGCCGGCGGTGCAGGACTGCTCGCCGTAGTAGTCGGTGAAGGTCATGCCTTCAGACGCGATGCGGTCGATGTTGGGCGTCTGATAGCCCATCAGCCCATGGGTGTAGGTGCTGATGTTCGACTGGCCGACGTCGTCGCCCCAGACGACCAGGATGTTGGGTTTGTCGGCCGCCCCCGCGGAGGACAGGGCTCCCAGCGCGGTCAGGGTCAGGCCGAGGGCGCCGAGTAAGCGGCGACGGCGGTGTCGCCGCGGATCCTCTGGTTGCATCATGTGAATCCTCTCTAGGTTTTCGTGCCACACTTTAGGGGAAAGTCTCAGGTTTCTGGTCTTGCTGCTGCATATCGACGAGCAACTATCCGACGTTTCGGCATCGTCTTGTTCCATCTCGGATGTTGGCGGCCTACTGGGCAGCGCGCGCCAGGGTCGCGGTTGCGGGCTCGTTTACCCGTCCGACGCGGCACCGGGCAGTCGCCGCAGGACGCCAAGGCGAAGAATAGGCTATCGTTTCGCTTGGTCGCTATTCGATTTGCGAAAAGAGGCGCAGATGGGCACAGTGCTTGCGGACGCAGCTTCAGCCAGGATTGATTCGACAGACGGGCGGAGCGCCCCGTTCGCGTTGGCCGGCATCCAGGACAACGACGATCCCTGCTGCTGGGAGCGTAGCGGCCAGCCCTGGGAGGTCATCGGCACCCCGATCGGCAGCGGGCCCTTTCGGATCCGCAAGGTCTTCCTCGCCACGCCCAACTGCATTCTTTACCGCGAGTCGTGCGCGACCCGGTTTCGGGTTCAGGCGCTCTCGCCCGAGGGGATGCTCGCCTGCGCGGTACCCGTCAAGCCGGGCAGTCAAACCTCGTACTTCAGACGGCCCTTGCACGAGCGTGGGTTGCCCGCGACCCTGCCCACGGGGCTGGAGGCGGTGCTCGACCAGGGTCAGGAGCATTTGCTGTTCCTGGTGCAGTTGTTCCTGCTGGATCAGCATCTGCCCCCGGAGCAGGCGGGGCTGCTGAAGGCCGGGGCCGAGGCCAACCTGCTGCCCGCCGGTACCGAGACCGTCCGCGGCCTGGGTTGTTGGCTGAACGGGATCCTGGCTCGCGTTCATGGGTCGCCGGAGATGCTCCGATACCCCGCCGCCGTGGCGGCCCTGGAGCGGGAGCTGGTGCTGGGATTCGCTGCGCGCGTCCTGCCGCCGGAGTGCTGCACCTTGCCTAGACGGAAGTCTCGGCGGCGGCGCGGGTACGACCGCGCGATCGAGGCGATTCGCTACGCGGACCTGACGACTCTGGAGCTGGGCGGTTTGTGCGCCGCGGCGGGGGTGAGCGCCCGCGCTCTGGAGTACGCCTTTCGCGAGAATCTGGGTGTCTCTCCGGGGGCCTTCATCCGGCAGCTGCGCCTCCATGCCCTGCGCCGGGCACTGCTCGCAAGCGCCGCGGGGGAATCGACGGTCACCGAGCTCGCCTATGACCTCGGATTCACCCAGCTTGGGCGCCTGGCTGCCCACTACCGCTGTGTCTTCGGCGAGCCGCCCTCCACCACGCTGGCCCGCCCCTTCCCGGGCGATGACTCGCCCTTCTGGATGGGGTACCCCGACGGCTCTATGGCGACCACGAGGCGCTGATCTCCGACTACCGCTTGGCGGTCACATTCCAAGACGGGACCCGCGGGTTCGCCGACCTCTCCGCTGTCACATCGTCTCCGTCGCCACGGGGGCGTGGAGATATCAGAGATGGTTGTGGTGCGGCCGGTAGATCGGCGTTTCCGGCGGATGCGGCAGCCCGGCCCACGGCGAGCTGCTAGCATTGCAATTACCGCCAAACCACGGGGAACCGCAACCTTGGCCAATCTAGTGGTCCGCAACCTCGACCCGCGCATCGTCGATGCCCTCAAGCAACGCGCGTCCGCCCATGGCCGCAGCGCCGAGGCGGAGCATCGCTTGATCCTGGAGCAGACCCTGCTGCGGCCGCGGCGGCGGGGGTTCGCGGAGGTCCTGGCCGCCATGCCCGATGTGGGCCGCGACAGCGACTTTACGCGGGAGTCCGAGAAGACCGAGACCGGCAATGTATTTGATTGACACCAACGTCATCAGCGAGGTCCGCAAGGGGGACCGGGCCAATCCGGGGGTTCGGCGGTTTTTCGCCCAGGTAGTGGCCTCTGGTTCGCGCCTCTACCTGTCGGCCGTCACCATCGGCGAGCTGCGCCGGGGGGTCGAGTTGATCCGGCATCGCGGAGACCGGGTCCAGGCGGACCTGTTGGAGGCCTGGTTGGGGGAGGTCCAGGGGGACTACGCAGAGCACATCCTGAGCCTCGATGCGGACGTGGCCCAGGTCTGGGGGCGGCTGCGGGTCACACACCCCGAGAACGCCCTGGACAAGCAGATCGCCGCCACGGCCCTGGTCCACGACCTGGACCTTGCCACCCGGAATACCCAGGATTTTCGCGGGACCGGGGTCCGGGTCATCGACCCGTTCTCGGATTAGCCCAGGTTCCGGTGCAAGTTCCTGTGACGGTTCACTTATTGTTGCGCCGAATAGTGAGGCCGAATTGAGCAACGCGTCACCGGGATTGCGGAACGGCTAAATGCTCGACTCGGTAGCGATTACGGTGCGATTACGGTGACAGTTTACTAAATGCAAATAATGCGACGTTACTTCACGTACCTATTGGAGCCAACCTTTGATCGGCAGTAAGCTGGTTGCGTTCAAGGCGCATCCGCATTCAGTGCATTTAGTAAACTGTCAACGTAATTCCCAAGATTTGAGGTAAAGATGGAATGAGGCAGAGAGCATTGGGACGCATGTGTACCCAATGACCTGAATTGAGTCTTCTGCTTCGAGCCACTCGGAAAGGAAAGGGGGGGCGAGGTCCTCGTTGTACAGAAGAATATACGGTTCTTCTTCTGCGTCGATTTTTCGCTGTCGGTCAACGAACGGGGCGCAGCAGTTGACATAGAGTTGCTGGATGAAAGCCAGCCGCTCACCCAAAAAGTAACGAACATCCAAAGTTCGCCTCCTATCGGCCTAACGTGAAGTCTAAACCAGCGCGCGCCCCTGATGAGCTAGCCAATTAGCACGACGCTTGTGGCGCGCGCTCGGTTTTGAGACAAAGGTTAGGCTCTTCTTCATCTTTCCGGAAAAGAACTCGAGCCTGGCCCGAATGGCACTGACTTAAGGCGTTAGCCTCATAGAAACCATCGGTTGCGATGGCGCGAAGTCAGCGAAAAACGGTTGCGGACTGAGCCGATGCCAGGAAACACCGCAGAAAAGGCTGCCTGACCTCAAGTGACCGCTTGTCGCGCTGTCTGTAACCCGCTGATTTATAGATGTCTCGGCTTAAGTCAGTGTCATTCGAGCCTGGCCCCTTATCCTAAATCATGCGCCACGAAGATAACGGATTGCTCCCTCTATACGCTCTCTGAGGGGATCATACTTGCTATCGTTAAATAATGCTTCAAGTCTTGGCACTGCCGCTCGGGCTTCCAAGGCTCTTAAGGCCCAAATAATCTGTTGTACTACCTCCAGATCTTCTTCTTTATTAAGTGCTGAAACCAATTTAGCTATCGCGTCATTGTCTCCGACTGATGGGAGATAACCCAAGCAAGACGCGGCACCAACTCTATCTATAGGACTACCGGTTTCCAATTTCTCAAAGCAGAAGAAGATCAATTTCGACTTTTCGGAAGGCGTGAGAGTGCCCCTATTTATACGAGCAATAATCTCGTCGAAGGTCAACGCCACGTCGCGGGTTCTCAACCCGCTATGGGTAGCGGGTACGCTTTCGCCTCCTTGCTTACTGCTTTCGCCCGTTAATTGATTGATCGTTGCTATCGAGCCGTCAAGTCGTCGCCATTCCTCTGATTCGTTCTTTCGGATCATTGTATTGCTCGGAATGCGAGCTGTGCTAGCCCATGAAGACAAACTGCTGTGCGGCACCGGTCCTCTACTCGTCAGTCCATTGTCTATCGAAAAATAAAAATCATTTTCATTTGCGTGTTCCGGCTGAACTCTCCTGAAGTAGAAAAAAATCGCCAGGAAAATCAGAAAAAAAATGCCCGCAACAAGCCATAGGCGCTCGGCAAAATAGGCTATCACGGGAACGACTAGACCTAAGAATTCAGCAAGCATGGCAGCCTCGATCATGTTCAAAATTAGGAAGATTACCCGACAACTTCGCAACACCGACTTCTACGGTTCCGGAGTTGCGAAAGCCTCCGCCGTAGGAACGCCGGTTACCCGGCGCCCCCGGCGCAATCCCGGACGTGCAGTTTTCCCGCATCCGGTTCCTCGGTTGTACTCACATTCGCGCGGACCTTCACAGT
>NZ_KB902377.1 GCF_000379525.1 Lamprocystis purpurea DSM 4197
CACGTCCCCACCAGCCCCAACGGCCTTCGCACCCCGCTGCCCCGCCCCCCAGCGCCCGGTGCACCCCAACCGGAGGCCGACGCTTTAGCGGGCGGCCCCCCGCACCCAACTGAGGCCTCAACCTCCGGCTGGCCGTGCAGGTCTAGCGTTCGGACGAGATCATCGGCCGTAGGGGCGGGTTTCAAACCCGCCCCGACACGAAGGTCTGTCTGGATATCAGGTGCGAACGCCATACAACGTGAACCGGGCCTCACCGAAGCCCCTAGGAGCCGCCCCCGCCGTGAGCGAAGACCGCCACTTCCACGCCCTGCGTCTGCTGCAAGCCAACCCGGAACTCTCCCAGCGCGCCCTAGCGCGCGAACTGGGCGTCAGCGTCGGCGCCGCCAACTACTGCGTGCGTGCACTGGTCGAAAAAGGCTGGATCAAGATCCAGAACTTTCGCACCAGCAAGGACAAACGGGCCTACGCCTACCTGCTCACCCCGCAAGGCATCGAGCAGAAGGCCCAGATCACCCTGCGCTTCCTAAAGCGNAAAGAAGCCGAATACCTGGCCCTGGAAGCCGAGATCGCCCGCCTGCGCCAGGACGTCCGCGCCCTGCACGCCGACCCGGCCGCAGACCTCGACCCGAACGCCTGATCCCGTCGTTCCGGCAGGACCCCGGACCCCGGACGCCAGGCCGTAGCGCCGCCCCTCCCCTGCGGCGCCCTACAGGGCCTTGATCAAGATTCCGGCCACTTGGNCTCGCCGGGTGCGTAGTCAGGCCATCCTGGCCTGACATCGTCAGGGCTGGAAGCCCTGACTACGCACGCCGCTGGCCGGGATTACGATCAAGGCGCCCTACGGCAATTGCCATTGCCCCCTACGGGATTCGGGCCGATCAAATGCCCGGCCCATCACAGCGCACCGTCCGCAACCCAACACCCAACAGCCCGCTTACCCCTTGATGAAAGCAGTCATCCTCGCCGGCGGCCTCGGCACCCGGTTCGCCGAAGAAACCGATCTCAGACCCAAGCCCATGATCGAGATCGGCGGCAAGCCCATCCTCTGGCATATCATGAAGCTCTACTCCGCCCACGGCATCAACGACTTCATCGTCTGCTGCGGCTACAAGGGCTACCTGATCAAGGAGTATTTCGCCAACTATTTCCTGCACATGTCCGATGTCACCTTCAACCTGCGCACGCACAGCATGGAGGTGCATGAGCAGCACGCCGAGCCCTGGCGCGTCACCCTGGTCGACACCGGCGAGCAAACCATGACCGGCGGTCGCCTCAAACGCGCGCGCCCCTATCTCAACGGCGAAGACTTCTGCTTCACCTATGGCGACGGCGTCAGCGACGTCGACATCAGCGTCCTGATCGCTTTCCACAAAGCGCACGGCAAGCTCGCCTCACTCACCGCCGTCCAGCCGCCGGGGCGTTTCGGCACGCTCAACCTCGACGGCGATCAGATCCAGCGCTTCCAGGAGAAGCCCCAAGGCGACGGTGCCTGGATCAATGGCGGGTTTTTCGTGCTGTCACCGCACGTCATCGACTTCATCGACGGCGACGCCACCTTCTGGGAGCGTGAGCCCATGGAGCGCCTTGCCAGCGAGGGCCAGTTTGCCGCCTACCGTCACGCCGGCTTCTGGCAGCCCATGGATACCCTGCGCGACAAGAATCACCTGGAGGCGCTTTGGCGCACCGGCCAAGCGCCTTGGAAGGTCTGGGATTGGGCATGTTCTGGTCCAACAAACGGGTCCTCCTCACCGGGCAAACGGACTTCAAGGGCAGTTGGCTCGCCCTCTGGCTGCAACGGCTCGGTGCCGAGGTCACCGGCTATGCCCTGGAACCGCCGACCAAACCCAACCTGTTCGACGTGGCCCGGGTCGGCACGGACATGAACTCCATCATCGCCGACGTCCGCGACCTGCCCAGGTTACAACAGGCGCTCCATGAGGCCCGCCCTGAGATCGTCCTGCACTTGGCCGCACAACCGCTGGTGCGCTACGGCTACCGCAACCCGGTCGAAACCTACGCGACCAACGTGATGGGGGACCGTGCATCTGCTGGAAGCCGTCCGCCGGACGCCCGGCGTGCGCGCGGTCGTCATTGTCACCAGCGACAAATGCTACGAGAACCGTGAATGGCTCTGGGGCTACCGCGAAAACGAGCACATGGGCGGTTACGATCCCTACAGCAACAGCAAGGGCTGCGCCGAGCTGATCACCAGCGCCTATCGCGACTCCTATTTCAACGCCGCCAGCCATGCTGAGCACGGCGCGGCCATCGCCAGTGCCCGTGCCGGCAATGTCATCGGCGGCGGCGACTGGGCCGAAGACCGGCTCATCCCCGACCTGTTGCGCGCCATCCGTGCCGGCGCGCCGGCCGTGATCCGCGCCCCTCATGCCATCCGCCCCTGGCAACACGTCCTCGAACCGCTCGCCGGCTATCTGCGCTTGGCCGAACAGCTTGATCGCGAGGGCGCGGTCTATGCCGAGCCCTGGAACTTCGGCCCCAACGATGACGACGCCAAGCCCGTCCAGTGGCTGGTCGAACGGCTGACCAGCGCCTGGGGCCAGGGCGCGCGCTGGCAGCTCGACCCCAACCCCCAGCCGCACGAGGCCCACCACCTCACGCTCGATTGCACCAAGGCCCGGACGCGACTGAACTGGCACCCGCGCTGGCCGCTCGCCGAAGCCATCCGCCGAATCGTCGCCTGGCAGCAGGCGCTGGACGCCGGTGCCGACATGCGCGCCTGGTCGCTGGCCGAAATCGACGACTACGCGCGCGTCGCTGAAGAAGCACAATGATCCGCTCCCGGCGTTGATCGTCATCCCGGCCAGCGGCATGCGTAGTCAGGGCTTCCAGCCCTGACGGTGTCAGGCCAAGATGGCCTGACGACGCACCCGGCGAGCCCAAGTGGCCGGAATCTTGATCGAGGCCCTACAACGCCAACCATCAATACTGAAAACCTAAAACTTAAAAAAACCTCTCCCGTGATCACTTCCCTGACCATCGCCCACTTCAAGTCGCTAGAAAACGTCACCGTCCCCCTCGGCCAGGTGAATGTCTTCATCGGCCCCAATGGCGGTGGCAAAAGCAACCTACTTGAAGCGCTCGGCGTCCTGTCTGCGGCGGCCAGTGGGCGTGTCGATGATTCGGTCCTGCTGGCTCGGGGAGTGCGCACGGGTCTACCCAGCCTTTACAAATCGGCCTTTCCCAGCAGACCCGAAGGTCGCAGACAACCCGCACACATCTTTCTTGGTGCCCAGCAGGGTGAGGGTGGGGAAGGATTGGGCTATGAGGTCACGCTGAACAATCCCCTCAAGTCGCCTGAACCGGACTGGCGCTACAAGCACGAGAAATGGTTCGTCGGCGACAAGAGCCTCGCCAGCCGCTCGCCGCGCTCCAATCCGTCTTTGAACCCGGCCATGGGGTTAGCCGCGCTGCGTGCGGTCGAGCAACCGGCGGGCACAGCGGGCCTGGATTTTCTTGAAGATCTGCGCAATTACGTCATTTACACCCCAACGACCCCGGTGATGCGCGGCATCGCCCCCGACTCGCAACCCCAAACCCCGTTGGGCCTGTCCGGCGGTCGTCTGGCCGACGCGGTACAAGAACTCTTGCGGCAACGTGGCGCACCGACCGCCGATCAAGAAGACCTGACTGGACTGCAACGCCACAGCCGGCGAGTCACTGAAGAGGCACTGTCCCTGATCGATTGGGCCGCCGCCTATGGCTCAGCGGCATCGAGCCAGATGGCCCTGAGCCCAGCCGCCGCGACCTCGCCGCGCGTCGTCCGCTTCCGTGATCGCTACATGCTGGAAGGCCGTAACACCCTGTCCGGCTACGATGCGAGCGAGGGCGCTCTGTACGTCCTCGTCCTGGCGGTTCTCGCCGCCCATCGGGAGGCCCCGGCACTGCTCGCCGTGGATAACGCCGATCACGGCCTGAACCCGCGCCTGCTCCGTGGACTCATACGTCACTGGTGCGGCTGGCTGCTCGACGACCCGCGGCCCCGGCAGGCGCTCCTGACCATGCACAATCCGCTCGCACTCGACGGTCTTCCGTTACAAAACGACCGGGTTCGGCTCTTTACCGTCTCGCGTAACAGTGATGGCCGTACCGAAGTGCAGCGCGTGCGGATCGATGAGCGGCTCATGGCCATGGCCGATCAAGGCTGGACGCTCTCCCGCCTCTGGGTCGCCGGCTACCTGGGCGGGGTCTCCCGTGACCTCTGACCTGCCCGCCCTGCGAGTTGCGCTGGCGGTGGAAGGGGCGACGGATTACGCGATACTCGAAACGCTCATCGCCCGCTTGATCGACTGGCGAGCCACGACCTTCAGCTACCTGCAACCCGAGTCTTCCGCGGCGTTCGAGCTGGGCGGTTACGCCCAAGGCGGCTGGTCCTTCCTCTATCGCTGGTGTCGGGCGACGGCAGAACTTAATGGCCCCAATGGTCTGGAAGACAATTTCCTGTTCCTGAACCATGATGTGCTGGTCGTCCAGATCGATGCCGATGTGGCGAGGAGCAACTACCGGGCTGGTCACATCGAAGACCCAGCCGACGATCTACCCTGCGCCCAGCCATGCCCACCGGTCAGTGACACAACCGATGCCCTGCGCAAGGTCGTTTTGCGTTGGCTGAACACGCCCCATAGTCCGCCGCGTCTGGTGTTCTGTGTCCCTGCACAATGCCTGGAAACCTGGCTCCTGGCCGGCCTGTACCCGACTGACCGAAACCTTCAATTCCCCGACCTTGAGTGCCGTCCATGTCCGCAAAGACAGCTCGCGAATAAACCCAAGCCAGGGCGCCTGATCAACAGCAACACCAAGAACCGGCCGGTCTACCAGCAACGCGCCCGCGAACTCGCGGATCAATGGCCCTGCGTAACCCGCCACTGCGTGGAAGCCCTGAGATTCGAGCAAGACCTCATATCGACCACCCGAGGGCCCTCAACGCCCCCGAGCCCAACATAGCCGCTTTAACACTAACTTAAAACTTAAAACTTAAAACTTCCGTGGGAGTCATCCTCTACGGCAGCCGCGCACGGCGCACGCACCGCCCGGACAGCGACACCGATGTCGCCATTCTTTTGCAAGGGCCGTACCAGCCCTTTCTACAGACCAAACTGGCCATGGCCGATGCCGCGTATGACGTGCTGCTGGAGACCGGCATCAACATCTCACCGTTGCCGGTCTGGATGGATGAATGGGAGCACCCCGAAACTTACCCGAATCCTCAGCTCCTGGAGAACATTGCGGCTGAGGGCATACGCTTGTGAAGACCACGCTGACGCCAGCCGCGCTGCTCGCCAAAGCCGGCCACGGTCAAGATTCCGGCCACTCGGACTCGCCGGGTGCGTAGTCAGGCCATCCTGGCCTGACACTGTCAAGGCTGGAAGCCCTGACTACGCATGCCGCTGGCCGGGATGACGATCGAGGCCCCAAAGCCGAACGTACCTGCGCCTCGGCTCGGGTCTTGCTCGAGCTGAACGATACCGATAGCGCCTGCAACCGGGCTTACTACGCCATGTTCGATGCCGCCCGCGCCGCCTTGCTGGCGTCCAGTGCGCCAGTGCCGCCGGCGGTTGGCAAAACCCATAGCGGGTTAATCACGGCCTTTAGGCTTTATCTGGTCAAGGACGGACCGCTCCCGAAATCCTTGGGCCGCCTCCTCAAACGCGCGGAGGAAACCCGGCTGGTGGCCGACTATCGCGGCGATGCCATCGCACCCGATGACGCACGGGTCATGGTTGAACAAGCGGAAATCTTCGTCGCCGCGCTGCGCGCTGAGTGTTTGCGGGTTGGACTGGCCCAGCCGGTGTCGAAACTTGACAGATCATCGTCGAGATAAGCCATCGAGCCCAGAGCCAAGTACGCCGCCTAGCACCGATAGGGGCTCTGCCTCAACTTTGTCCAACGTCTCACCGAGTCCTCGACTGTCACCAGCAACAACTGAACCACGAAGTTCTGGTCGTCCAGATTGATGCTGAGGGCTTGATCATCGTTCCGGCTAAAAGAAAACCGGAACTCGAGGCCTTAGGTGGTTTCCGAGAAAAGATGTACCATCGTGTAGGGGCGACTTTAGTCGCCCCTATAGCCCCCTGCGGAACTTGCTGCACCCCACAACAGACCGGAGGCCGAGGCTTACGCCGGTCGATATCGCGTTTGCGCGGCCCTGGTCCGGCTAAAGCCTCGACCTCCAGTGACCGAGGCCCGGGCATCAGGGTCTTGACCATCGTTCCGGCCCGCGCTGCGCATTTGGAGTCCAACGCTTCAGCCTTGGCCTGCCGTTCCAAGGCTGAAGCCTTGAACTCCAGCCCGTCGCTGCCTCGGCTGGCCGGAACCATGATCAAAGCCGGCACCCGTCGAAACAACGATCAAGGCCCGCTGCCGCGTGCCCGCAACCGCAATCAAGCCCCGCAACCCTTGATCGCGATCCCCCTTAGGATCTCAATATGCAAGCCGTCAAGGCGCTCTACCGCAACGGTAACATCCAATTACTGGCGCCGCTGACCGGTGTGGTAGAGGCCGAACTCTTGATCGTTGTCCTCGACCGGGATGAGGGCGCCGGCCTCCCCGTCGCCGCATTCCAACGCCGTCCCGACGATGCGGAGCAAGACTTCCAAGCCTTGGGTATGGCCAGTTATTTTGCGACGGATGACGATGCCCGCGTGGATTGGGAAGAGGTATTCGATGTCAAACCTCGGTGACATCGTACTGCTGGACTTCCCCTATACGAACCGTGCCGGCAGCAAGGACAAACGGGCCTACGCCTACCTGCTCACCCCGCAAGGCCTCGAGCAAAAGGCCCAGATCACCCTGCGCTTCCTCCAGCGCAAAGAAGCCGAATACCTGGCCCTGGAAGCCGAGATCGCCCGCCTGCGCCTGGACGTCCACGCCCTGCACGCCGGTCCGGCCGCGGACCTCGACCCAAACGGCTGACCCCGGCGTTTCGGTAGAGTGCCGGAATCCAGTACCAGGCAGGGCCATCGCGCAACGGTGGGCGGTGTGCTGGTTGCGGGTTACCGTCCCTGGCCCTGGGTCCCGGCCTCCGAGCCGGGACGACGCAGAGCGCGGTTCACCGCGCAGCCCGTCGTTCCGGCACGATGCCGGAACCCAGTGCCAGGACGGCACCTCTCAGCCACACCGGTGCTCCGAGCACAAACCAAGCGCTGCCGCCGCGCCCCCGCCCCACCGGCCGCCGCGGATCTCACAGCCCGTCGTTCCGGCAAGGATGCCGGAACCCAGTGCCAGGACGGCACCTCTCAGCCACAACGGTGCCCAAGCACAAGCCAAGCACAAGCCAAGCGCTGCCGCCGCGCCCCCGCCCCACCGGGCGCCGCGGATCGCGCAGCCCGTCGTTCCGGCAAGGATGCCGGAACCCCGTGCCATGGACGGCACCGCGCAGTGAGCACGGACCGGCAAGATTAAGACGGAACGCCCTACACCGATGCCGAAAAAGCCNCCCCCGCTCGCCGTCCCGCGCGACGACTACGACACGCCCTGGAAAGACGTACTCGACCGTTGGCATCGGCAGTTTCTCGAGTTTTTCTTCCCCGTGGCCGCCGCCGACATCGACTGGTCACGCGGNTATGAATTCCTCGACAAAGAACTCCAGAAGGTCACCCGTCGCGCGGTCGTGGGTCGNCGNCATGCGGACAAGCTGATCAAAGTCTGGCGGTGCAGTGGCGAGGAGACCTGGGTCTTGATCCACACCGAGGTCCAAGGCGACCAGGAGGCGGACTTCCCGCGGCGTCTCTACATCGATCACTCGCGACTGACCGACCGTTACAACCGCCCGGTCGCCACCTTCGTGGTGCTGACCGACGATCATCCCAACTGGCGCCCCGNGCGCTACGAGCACGCGCTGTGGGGTTGCCGGGCGGTNTTGGAGTTTCCCAGCATCAAGCTGCTGGACTATCGTGACCGCACGGCCGAACTGGAGACCAGCCCCAACCCCTTCGCGTTGGTCGTGTTGGCGCACCTGGCAGCCACCGCGACCCGCCGCGACCCGGCCGCGCGGCTCGAACACAAAATCGGCCTGACGCGCCGACTCTATCGCCTCGGGCTGGAGCGCGACGCGATCTTGAGTCTCTACGCCTTCATCGATTGGGTGTTAGCGTTGCCCGACGCCTTGGAAGAAGACTACCATCGGTGCATTCAAGCGCTAGAGGAAGCCGAGCACATGCAATACGTCACCACTGCCGAGCGCATCGGGATTCAGAAAGGCCTTAAAGAGGGCCATAAAGCGGGCCATAAAGCGGGCCATAAAGCGGGCCATAAAGCGGGCCATAAAGCGGGCCGCCAAGAGGGAGAGGCCGCCATGCTCTTGCGCCAGATCACCCGCAAATTCGGCCCGCCCACCGAGACGGTGCGTGAGCGCATCGAGCGCGCCGACTCCGAAACCCTATTGGAGTGGTCCGACCGCATCCTGACCGCCCAGACCCTCGACGAGGTGCTCCACTAACCGAACGGCCAAACCACCTTGCCGCCGCGCCTCACCCGCGTTAGCATAGCCCGTCGTTTAGAAGCTGAACAATTATTGCGAACCGGTGACCTCGGCCATGCCCGCCATTGACAGGGTAGGGCGGTAGCGTGTCCGGACCCGTTTGACCGCTCCGCACGGGTCGCCACACGTCCCCACCAGCCCCAACGGCCTTCGCACCCCGCTGCCCCGCCCCCCAGCGCCCGGTGCACCCCAACCGGAGGCCGACGCTTTAGCGGGCGG
>NZ_KB902378.1 GCF_000379525.1 Lamprocystis purpurea DSM 4197
CCGGCCACCGGCGTGCAACGCGACTTGGCCTTCCAGGGGTTCGAGGCCGATCGCGACACCCTCAAATACCGCTGTCCGGCCGCGGCCTTTGGGCTCGACTGCCAGGGTCGTGAACGGTGCCATCAGGCGGGCGGGGTCACGCCCGGCGACNANGGGCGCATCGTGCGCATCAGCCTCGCCGACCATGATCGGCGCATCTTCGTGCCGACGCCNTATGGCAGTCCCAGTTGGGAGCGCGGTTACAACCGCCGNAGCGCCTTGGANCGGATCAATAACCGCATCGATAACAGCTTCGGCTTCGAGCGGCATTTCATTCGCGGNCNGGCCAAGATGCAGACGCGCGTCGGCTTGGCGCTGGCGGTCATGATGGCCATGGCGCTGGGACACGTCAAAGCCGGTCGCCCCGCGCAGATGCGTTCGCTGGTTCAACCCATCCCCGCGACCGGCTAATCGCGGTTTCCACCGCTTGCGGTCAGGCCGCCAACGCGTCGCCTGCGGGTGCGGCTGTCCGCAGAACAGAGATGTTGAGAATGATTCTCAAATAGGCGCCGCAGCGACCCGATGTCATCGGTGCGCGCCAGGAAATGCCTGTGCGTCAGCCCGCCTGACGCCGACCCCGGTCCCGGCGCGTCCGCGAAAAACGCCGCAGCGCAAATGTCTCAGTAGTCCCGGCAGGTCGCTTTATTGGCTTTCTTTTGACACTATCTACGACCCGGTTGTTTCCTAAATCCGGATCTGGGCCTCCCGGCTCCGTTTCGATCACTCCCCCAGACGGACCGCACCACGCGGTCGAGGCGTCAGTCATGAGTATGATGCAGCAAATCGTTGACGGTCTTCACGGTGTGAAGATCGAGGTGCAGATGCTCGCCGCCGAGGTGATCGCCTTGGTGTTGGGTCTCTGGCTGATGTTCCGAACCACCCAGGTCGCGGGCGAATTCCCCACGGCCGCCTAGCCCTGACCTGGCGCCCTTGGCCTCCGACCGCCGAGCCGCGGTGGGCGTATCTGACGCCTTGAGAAAAATTGCGGCCAAACCTGGGATGCGGGCGGGACGCCCGCTCTCCGATTGACCGCGCTGACTCAGTGTGATGACGAATTAAATGTATCTAAACATAGTTGGTTTACTCGTCGGGACCGTTTTCTTTGCCTTTTCGCTGGCGCCTTCGCTGCTGCCAAGACCGTTTTTCATTCAGGGTATTCTTTCCGGCCTGTCATTTTCGGCCGGCTATGGTCTCGGCGTTGCCACGGTAGCCCTGTGGAACTATCTGCAACTGCCGGTGTGGCGCTTGCGTACCGCGATCATCATCAAGTCCATCGCAGCACTGCTCTGCCTGTTTGTCGCGGTGAGTTTTCTGTGGCAGGCGACCTCTTGGCAGAACGCGCTGCGCGAGATGATGGGCATGGAGGAGTCAGCCGGCCTGCAACCATTGATGCTCGGCCTGATCGCGGTGTTGTTGTTCGTGGTCCTGCTGGCGCTCGCGCGCTTGTTCCGCTGGGTGTTTCGGATTCTTTCGGTCAAACTGCGGCGTTTCGTGCCGCCGAGAATTTCGCATCTCCTGGGTATTATTGCTGCCGTGGCGCTGTTCTGGTCCGTGATCGACGGCGTCTTGCTGAGCAGCCTGCTGCGTGTGGCCGATCGTTCGTTTCAGCAACTCGATGCGCTGATTCAGGACGATTTGCCGCGTCCGACTCGTCCCGACCAGACCGGTAGTCAGGCTTCCCTGATCAATTGGGAAGACCTCGGCCACCAGGGCCGCCGTTTCGTTGCCGGCGGACCCGACGCCGAAGACCTGAGCTATTTTTTTTCGGCCCCGATGCCGGCGCCGATTCGCGTCTATGTCGGCTTGAACTCAGCCGACAGTCCCGCGCAGAGAGCACGTCTGGCACTGGAGGAGTTGAAGCGCGTGGGCGGCTTCGAACGCTCGATACTGCTGCTGGTGACACCGACCGGCACCGGCTGGGTCGATGCATCATCGCAGAATCCGGTCGAGTACCTGCATCGTGGCGACATTGCCACGGTGGCGGCCCAGTATTCGTATCTGAACAGCCCGCTCGCGCTGCTGACCGAGGGCGCGTATGGCGCCGAGATGGCCCGCGTCCTGTTCTCGGAGGTTTATGGTTATTGGCGTAGCCTGCCCCGCGACGCGCGGCCAAGGCTATACCTCAACGGTCTGAGTTTGGGTTCGTTGAATTCCGATCTTTCGTTCGATCTTTACGACATCATCGATGACCCATTCAACGGCGCACTCTGGAGCGGCCCGCCCTTCCGCAACGACGCCTGGCGGCGCATGACCGATCAGCGCGATCCCGGATCGCCCGCGTGGCTGCCCCGCTTTCGTGGTGGGGCGGTGGTACGGTTCATGAACCAGGACGGCGGATTGGCCAGCGGCGATCAACCCTGGGGGGCCTTTCGGATCGCCTTCCTCCAGTACGCGAGCGATCCGATCACCTTCTTCAGTCCGCAGTCGGCGTGGCGTGAGCCGGATTGGCTGCAGGCACCCCGCGGCCCCGACGTGTCGCCTGACCTGCGCTGGTTTCCACTCGTGACGATGCTGCAACTGGTTGCCGACATGGTGGCGGGCGTTACCCCGAAAGGCTTCGGTCACGAATTCGCGCCGGCCCACTACATCGACGCATGGCTGCCGCTGACCGAACCACCCGGCTGGAGCGACGCCGAAGTGGCGCGGCTAAAGACGCTCTTCGAATGAACGGCGAACCCCCGCCCACTGATGTAGACCAGCAGGTCCGGCTTTGTCTGCGTGAGTCGCTCACCCGAGTGCAAGCTTCCGTGTAGAGAGATCAACCCTGTTCCCAGTTAAGGAGCCATCGCCGCTATGAATGTGCTATCCACCTTCAGTCCACCCGCCCGCGGTCTGATCATCGCCGGGGCCGTCGCGCTGGTCATCACCTTGATGAAGACCGCGGCGCCGCTGCTGACGCCGATCCTGCTCGCCATCTTCATCGCGATCGTCGCCACCCCGGCGCTGGCCTGGATGCGCCGCAAAGGCGTGCCGAAATGGGGCGCGCTATTCGTGATCGCGTTTGTGCTGCTTGATATCGGCAGCCTGCTGGCGCTGGTGACGACCGGGGCGCTCGAGGGCTTCAAGGACAGCCTCCCGGGCTATCAGGAACGCTTCGCGCTGCTGGCCCAGCACTTCGGCGGCCTGATGGCGGGGACCGGCGTCGACAACCCGGCCGCGGCGGCGACGGACCTGATGGACCCGAGCAAGCTCACGGCCCTGGTGCCGCGATTGTTGTCCAGCGCCGGCGGGGTCTTCGCGACCGGGCTGCTGGTGCTGCTCACCGTCATCTTTATCCTGCTTGAGGTGCCAACGATGGCGCCGAAGCTGCGGGCGGCCTTTCACATCACGGAGGACGGCGAGGCGCGGCTGCAGCGGATGCTGGACAACATCAATCGCTACATGCAAATCAAGGCCCTGACCAGTCTCGCCACCGCCGTCTGTGTCTGGCTGCTGCTGTGGTTTTTCGGGATCGACTTCGCCATCCTGTGGGCCGTGCTGGCCTTCTTCCTGAACTTCCTGCCGGTGGTCGGCAACATCCTGATGATGATTCCGGCGGTTCTGCTGGCACTGGTACAGGTTGACTTGGCCACGGCACTGATGGTGGCCGCCGGTTACCTGGTGATCAACACCGCGATCGGCAATGTCATCGAGCCGCGGATCATGGGTCAGGGGCTCGGCATCTCCACACTTGCGGTATTCATCGCTCTGCTGGTCTGGGGCTGGCTGTTCGGCACCGTCGGCATGTTCCTGGCCGTACCGCTGACCACGGCACTGATCATCGCGCTCGATGCGAGCCCGCATACCCGACCGCTCGCCATCCTGATGGGGCCGGCGATCACCGAGGAGCCCGAGGGCGCCGCCCCGGCAGCGGAGCCGGATGCGACCGTGAAAGAGGATTGAGGGCCGCGTGCGGGCCTCGATCAAGATTCCGACCACTTGGGCTCACCGGGTGCGTAGTCAGGCCATCCTGGCCTGACACCGTCAGGGCTGGAAGCCCTGACTACGCATGCCGCCGGCCGGGATTACGATCAAGGCCGTTCTTGCGGCGTCACGTCGCGCCAGGCCAAGGCGGGCGCGGCGACGAGCATCCCAACGAGCGCAAACAATGAAATCTTCATCAAATAACCTCTCGATTTGCCATTGAAATACCTCGTCAAACCGACCCCATGACGGCCGGTTATTGTCCGACTTTACCGCTCGGGCAAAACCTTGGCAACCCCCTTGCAAGGACATCCGTGGCCCCCACCTGCCCGCGAGAGTGGCCGCTGAGGTCATCACTGCGCCAACCCTCAATCCGGCGGGATTGATGAGGAGAAACCGATGCAATTCGCAACCCTGCTCGCCGGGCTCGATCGTCCAGCGCTGGCCTGGGCCGCCGATGGCTTGGGTCTTGCCCTGCTGATCGCCTATCACGTCTATCTATGGCGCATCTTTCACCGGGAGCCGGAGCGGACTTATCGCGGCCGCTCCAACCGGCTGCGCCGGGCCTGGGTCGCGACGGTACGCGCCGGCGACCGGGACATCCTGGCCGTCCAGACCCTGCGCAATTGGGTGATGTCCGCAACACTCTTCGCGTCCACCGCCATCGTGGTCGCCCTCGGTGTCGTCGGGGTGGCCTTCGACCGGCTCGAACTGGGCGGCCTGTCGCAGTCGCTGAGTCTGGCACCGAGCGGTCCGGGCCTGGTGCAGTTCAAGCTGCTGCTGCTTGCAGCCATCTTCGCCTACGCCTTCCTGCATTTCCTGCTGGCGCTGCGCTACTACAACCACACGGGCTTTCTGATCAACCTGCCGTCCGAACATTTCACTGGTTCCGACATCGACCAGGTTGCCGACACCCTCAATCGCGGCGGCGGCCACTACCACCGCGGCACCCGCGGCTTTCTGCTGGCAATCCCGTTCGTACTCTGGCTGATCGGACCGGACTGGTTTCTGGCGGGTGTCGGTCTCTGTATTCTGCTGTTGTATCGCTTCGACTTACGGGTTGACGGGGAGCCCGCGCGGGCGGCGGCGGCCCCCGGTGCGTTCGACCTCGGCGACCCCTACGCCCTGCAGGGCGACGCGGTCCTGCACGCACTGCACAGCACGGCGGACGGCCTGACGGCCGCCGAGGCGGCCAAGCGCCTCGCGGCGGTGGGTCCGAATCGGCTCCCGAGCCCGCCGAAGGATGGACCGATCAAGCGCTTCCTGAAGCATTTCAACGATATCCTGATCTATATCCTGATCGCCGCCGCGGCCGCAACGGCGCTCAAGGGTTACTGGATCGACACCTGGGTGATCCTCGCGGTGGTGGTCATCAACGCCGTCATCGGGTTCATTCAGGAGGGTCGGGCCGAGGAGGCCCTGGAGGGCATCCGCAAGATGCTCTCGCTGCACGCTCACAGCCGCCGCGGCGGGCACTGGATGGAGGTCGAATCGGCCGAGCTGGTCCCCGGCGACATCGTGCGCCTGCGGGCCGGCGACCGGGTACCGGCGGACCTGCGCCTGCTCGAGACGGTCAATCTGCGCATCGAGGAATCCGCCCTCACCGGCGAGTCGGTGCCGAGTACCAAGGGCAGCGAGCCGGTGGACGATACAGCCGGCATCGGCGATCGGCGCGGGATGGCCTACTCGGGCACCCTGGTGGCGGCCGGACAGGGCACCGGGGTCGTGACCGCCACCGGACCCCACACCGAATTGGGCCGGATCAACCGGCTGATCGCGGAGGTGGAGACCCTGGAAACCCCGCTGACGCGGCAGATGACCGCCTTCGGTCGGGTGCTCTCGGTGATCATCCTGGGGATGGCCGTGGCGATGGTCCTGATCGGCTGGTTCCTGCACAGCTTCGGCGTCGAGGAGCTGATGATGGCGACCATCGGCTTTGCCGTGGCCGCCATCCCGGAGGGCCTGCCCGCCATCATGACCATCACACTGGCGCTCGGCGTTCAGAAGATGGTGCGGCGCAACGCCATCACCCGCAAACTCCCGGCGGTCGAGACCTTGGGCTCAGTCACCGTGGTCTGCTCGGACAAGACCGGTACCCTCACCCGCAATGAAATGACGGCGCGCCATGTGGTCACCCGGGTGGATCAATACGACGCGGCCGGGATCGGCTATGCCCCGGACGGACACCTGTCGCTCCACGGACAGCCGATCGACGTCGCGGCCCACTCGGACCTGCAAGCCTTGATCGAGGTCATGGCCGTCTGCAATGACGCCGAGATCGCCGAGGAGGACGGTCACTGGCGGGTCATCGGCGAGCCGACCGAGGGCGCGCTGCGCACCCTCGCCCACAAGGCCGCCTTCGCCGCCGCGGAGTACGCGCGCCTGGCCGTCGTGCCGTTCGACTCCGATCTGAAGTTCATGGCCACACTGAACCGGCTGCCCGCGGGCGGCCGGCGCATCCTGATGAAGGGCGCGCCCGACCGGTTGCTCGAGCGCTGCGTCGGCCAGCGCGCCGGTGACGGCGCCGAGGAACCGCTCGACCGCGCCTTCTGGGAGGCCCAGATCGCCCGTCTCAGCGCCCAGGGGCTGCGGGTGCTGGCCGCCGCGAACCGCGAGGTCGCAGCGGACAAGGACGACCTCGAGGTCGCCGATGTGGAGCAGGGAATGGTGTTCCTGGGCCTGGTCGGCATCATCGATCCGCCGCGACCGGAGGCGATCACGGCCATCGCCGCCTGCCGCCAGGCCGGCATCGCGGTGAAGATGATCACCGGCGACCACGCCGGCACTGCCAGCGCCATCGGCCGCGAGATGGGCATCACCACCGACGACCGCGCCGTCACCGGGGCCGAACTGGAGGCCGCCAGCGACGCGCAACTGCAAACCATCGTCGCCGAATACGCCATCTTCGCCCGCACCAGCCCCGAGCATAAGCTGCGGCTGGTCCAGGCCCTGCAAGCCAATGGCGAGGTGGTCGCGATGACCGGCGATGGGGTCAACGACGCCCCGGCGCTCAAGCGCGCCGACGTCGGCATCGCCATGGGCATCAAGGGGACCGAGGCGACCAAGGAGGCGGCCGAGATCGTGCTGGCGGACGACAACTTCGCGTCGATCGAACGGGCCATCGAGGAAGGCCGCACCATCTACGACAACCTGCAGAAGTCGATCCTGTTCCTGCTGCCGACCAACGGCGCCCAGGCCCTGGTCATCCTGGCCGCGGTCCTGTTCGGCTTCACCCTGCCGCTGGCCCCGGTACAGATCCTCTGGGTCAACATGGTGACCGCGGTCACCCTGTCCCTGGCCCTGGCCTTCGAGCCCTCCGAACCAGGCGTCATGAGCCGACCGCCGCGGCAGCCGGGTGCGCCCATCCTGGGCTGGTATTTCATCTGGCGTATCGCCCTGGTCTCGGTGCTGATCGGCGCGGCCACCACCGCCGTCTTTCTATTCGAGGAGGGGCGCGGCTATTCGGTGGCCGCGGCCCAGACCATGGCGGTCAATACACTCGCATTCGGGCAGTTGTTCTTCCTGTTCAACAGCCGGTTCCTGCACGCCTCGGGCCTGCGGATCAGTCTGTGGTTCACCAACCGCGTGGTCTGGATAGCCGTCGGGGTGCTGGTCCTGTTGCAACTCCTCTTCGTCTATGCCCCGTTCCTGAATCGCTGGTTCCACACGGCGCCGCTGGCCGCAAGCGACTGGCTGTTGCCGGTCGGCATCGGGGTCGGCATCTTCCTGGTCGTCGAGTTGGAAAAGGCCGTGGTGCGGTGGGTGGCGTCCCCGCGAGGACCGCGGCCCAGTACCTGAGAACGAGCGCCGCGGCGCCTGGTGTCACATGGACCTTATCGTCATCGCGGATGCCGGTCAGCAGTTCCAAATTTGGGTGGCCGCCGCCAACAGCGTGCCGGCCGCGAGGCTGATGGTGGATGCGCTGCGCTTATCCACCCTACAAAACCGGCTCCGCTGTAGGGTGGATAAGGCGCGCCGCTCGGTGTCAGGGGCCCGGCACGACGGTCGCGCGCGCCGCATCCACCAGGGATCGCGCGATGCCGCCCAAATTTGGAATTGCTGGATGCCGGTCCGCTGATCGCCCTGGCGGCAACCGGTCGGCTAGACTTGATTGGTCCGAATCTTTTGGGGCATCTGCGCTCTGGGGGCGACCAGCAAATCCAGACTTAATTGAGCCTGGCGCCTTTGGGCCTCTCCGCCGGGCGACTTTTCAGTTCAGTGGGTTGAGGAGACCGCTAGAGGCTCTACTCAAAGGCGAGAACGAGTCGCTTGCCCAGCGCGGCGGCGGCCCGCTCCAGTCGTCTTAGGGTTGGGGAATGGTGCGGGTCCTCCAGTCGCTTGGCCGCGGGCCAGGAGGTGTCCAGGGCACGGGCCAGTTCGGCGAAGGGGCGATCCGCGCGTGCCCGGCGCACCAGCAGTGCGGCCTGGATGCGGGCGCTGGGGGCAATCAACAGTGCGTCGGGGGCGAGCGAGGGCGCGGGGATGGGCTGCCCTTCGTCCATCCGTCCATCCAGGGTCAAGGTCAGCACCTCGGCAGCGTTGAATAGG
>NZ_KB902379.1 GCF_000379525.1 Lamprocystis purpurea DSM 4197
GGCGCAGGCGGGCGATCTCGGCTTCCAGGGCCAGGTATTCGGCTTCTTTGCGCTGGAGGAAGCGCAGGGTGAGCTGCGCCTTCTGCTCGATACCGTGCGGGGTGAGCAGGTAGGCGTAGGCCCGTTTGTCCTTGCTGGTGCGGAAGTTCTGAATCTTGATCCAGCCTTTGTCGACCAGGGCGCGCACGCAGTAGTTGGCGGCGCCGACGCTGACGCCCAGTTCGCGCGCCAGGGCGCGCTGGGAGAGCGCGGGATTGGCTTGCAGCAGACGCAGGGCGTGGAAGTGGCGGTCTTCGCTCACGGCGGGGCGGCTCCTAGGGGTTTCGGTGCGGTCCGGATCACGTTGTATCGCGTTCGCACCTGATATCCAGACAGACCTTCGTGTAGGGCGGGCTTGAAACCCGCCCCTACGTCCGGTGATCAGGTCCGAAGGCGATACCTGCACGGCTGGCCGGAGGTTGAGGCCTCGGTTGGGTGCGGGGGGCCGCCCGCTAAAGCGTCGGCCTCCGGTTGGGGTGCACCGGGCGCTGGGGGGCGGGGCAGCAGGGTGCGAAGGCCGTTGGGGCTGGTGGGGACGTGAGGCGACCCGTGCGGAGCGTTCGAACGGGTCCGGACACGCTACCGCCCTACCCTGTCAGTGGCGGGCATGGCCGAGGTCACCTGTTCGCAATATTTTGTTCAGTCCTTAAACGGATGGATATGCTAACGCGGGTGAGGCGCGGCGGCAAGGTGGTTTGGCCGTTTGGCTGGCGTCGTCGGCCAGGCTCGGGAGACGCGAGTGCGGGTAGCACGGATTTCACGTCATCAAGGATCGACTTGGGTTTGGCCCAGTGCGACGCCGCTGCAGTGGCCGCCAAACAGGCCGGGAGCGAGATGCACTGTGGGAGCCAGACACGTACTCAACCGCTGGAGCGTAGGCGCGAAATGCACTGTGGGAGCCAGACATACCCCTCCGTACAGACCGCGGCGATCACGTGGATACCACCGGTCAAATGGCGTCGTCGAGCACCTCGACCAGGCCGCGCACGGCCTGCGCGTAGACCTCCAGTTTGTCCTCTGGGGCGTAGGCCATGTTGGGCAGATTCAACCGGGCGACCAGGTTGCGGCTGTTCAGGTGCGCGCGGGCCGGGATACGGAACAGGGCTGTTGAAAGATAGTGAAACGCCAGGTAGGCGGTGTCCTCGCTGCCGAGCCGAAGGTGCGACGCATAGCGCCCGGGGTGCAGAAAGATCACGACCGGGACGACCCGATCGGTTTCGAACAGCTCGGCCAAGTCGAGGCAATAGTGCGCCAAGCGATGAATGGAGAAACGCTTGGGGTCGGTCTCTTCCTCAAACACGAACAGCAACGCCGCGCGCCGACCGTCCGGCCATTCGACCAGGAGCGGGGTGTCCAGCTCCCGAAAGCGCTCGCCCAGCCGCTCCTTGAGTTGCTCTTCACGGATCGGCAGGATGCGGACGCCGGCATCGACGGCATGGGACTCGACGGCGGCAAAGAAGGCGATCGACTCGCGCGGGTAGTCGACGATGAGGTTCTTGAAGTTTTGGTCGTGGCTCATCGCGGTGTCCTTGGACCTGAGGCCTTGATCATCGTTCCGGCCAGCGTTGCTCATTTGGACTCCAGCCGGCCGGTGCCTCGGCTGGCCGGAATGCTGATATAGCGTTCGCACCTGATATCCAGACAGACCTTCGTGTAGGGGCGGGTTTGAAACCCGCCCCTACGTCTGGTTATCACGTCCGAACGCTACAAAGGCGGTACTGCGCCGGATGAGAGGGCACCGCGCGATCTGCGGCGTTACAGGCGGCCGTCGACGGCATCGAACTGCAACACGGATTTCACGTCGTAGAGGATCGACTTGGGCTTGGCCCAGCGGCGGATCCCCGTCGCACCGGTCTCGATGAACTCGCGATGAGCAACGGCGAGGATGATGGCGTCATAGGTGCCGGGCGCCGGGGGCGCGGGCAGGCAGTCGAGGCCGTATTCGTGGTGCGCTTCGTCACGGTCGATCCAGGGGTCGTAGCAGTCGACGGTGAGGTTGTAGTCGCGCAGGGCCTGGATGATGTCGATGACGCGGGTGTTGCGCAGATCCGGGCAGTTTTCCTTGAACGCGAGACCGAGCACCAGGATGCGGCTGTGGCAGACGCCGATGCCGCGCTTGAGCATCAGCTTGACGACGGTTTCGGCGACATGGGCGCCCATGCGGTCGTTGATGCGCCGCCCGGCGAGGATGACCTCGGGGTGGTAGCCGCTGGCGACGGCTTTGTGCGTCAGGTAATAGGGGTCGACGCCGATGCAGTGGCCGCCGACCAGGCCAGGGCGGAAGGGCAGGAAGTTCCATTTGCTGCCGGCGGCTTCGAGCACCTCCAGGGTGTCGATGCCGAGCTTGTCGAAGAGCAGCGCGAGCTCGTTCATGAGGGCGATGTTGAGGTCGCGCTGGGTGTTCTCGATGACTTTGGCGGCTTCGGCGACGCGGATACTGCTGGCCGGGTGGGTACCGGCGGTGATGATCTGGCGGTAGAGGGCGTCGACGATGGCGGCGACTTCGGGGGTGGAGCCGCTGGTCACTTTCTTGATGGTGGTGAGGCGGTGGTCGTGGTCGCCGGGGTTGATGCGCTCGGGGCTGTAGCCGCAGTAGAAGCCTTGAGTTGGGGTCGACGGCGGCGGGACTGGACGCTGGAGCGTCCGCTCTTGCTCCCACGCTGGAGCGTGGGAGCGAGAGGGTGGCGCGGGGGGCTGTGCGTCTCCATGGCGGGGGTCGGGGTGGTGACTGCTTTCGGGAGCGGCCTGGCGGCGGTCGGCATGGAGGTAGGTCAGGCCGGAATAACGCGCGAGGACGGGGACGCAGTCGTCTTCGGTGCAGCCGGGGTAGACGGTGGATTCGTAGATGACCAGGTCGCCGGGTTTGAGGACCTGGCCGACGGTGGCGGAGGCCTTGAGCAGCGGCGTGAGATCCGGGCGCTTGTAGTTATCGACCGGGGTGGGCACGGTGACGATGAAGATGCGGCAGGCGCGCAGCGCTTCCGGGTCGTTGGTGATCTGCAGGTGGCGGGCGGCGGCCAGGTCGTCCGCTGCGACCTCGCGGGTGCGGTCGTGCCCGGCTTGAAGTTCGGCAATGCGCGCGGGGTGGATATCGAAGCCGACGACCGGGCGGTGTTTGCCGAACTCAACCGCCAGCGGCAGGCCGACGTAGCCGAGGCCGATGATGGCCAGGGGGCAGTCCGGGGCGCGCAGATGGGCGAGTGAGGCGGTGACGGTGGTTTGGTCCAGGTCGGGGGTGTGCGGCTGGCGGTCGGTTGGATGCGTGGTGACGGTTTGCTTGAGCCACGTTTTGATCTGTTCGGGATTCATCGCACGCAGGATGTCGTCCGGCGAGAGACCGCGCAGGCGCTCTTCGGGCGCATAGCATGTGAGCACCTCCGACGGATCCAGGCCCTGCAGGCGCTCTTCGAGGCTCGACTTCTCAAGCAGGTCGGCGCGCAGGGTGGCCTGATCCTCCGGTGTCTGCCATGGGTCGTCGAGCATCACGCGCATGGCGTCGCGGTTGATATCGTTCTGATTGAAGGACATGTCGGTCATCTCCAGTCGATGCACTGTGCAATAAGGCCTTGCGACACGGCGGCAGTGGCCGCGGTGGGCTCGATGCCGAGACAGGGGATGCCGTCGGTGAGTACGCGCAGGAATTCGGGGTCTGTCCTTCGCAGGAACCAGTCGGCACCGGTCAGCCGGGTGCTGGACTCGCTTTGGTCCAGCGCGCAAATGGCGCGCCTGGTCTTTGAGCCGGCACAGATCATCGGCGATGCTCAGCGTTCAGCTGGAGTCCAAGGCTTCTGACGCGTCCCTTAGCGCTCGGCCGCAAGCGCCGGCGGTAACGGCGGACGCTCATGGCAGTGCGGCCCCCAGAAGGAATCCTCGGCACATGGGAACGTCGCCTCAGCTTCCTTGAGGGAATAACGATCGACCTTGCCTTGCGCAATCAGATCCATTAGGCGACTCCCTTCCTCCCGATCAGACTCGGCCCACATGGCAGGCTTATCCGGATGATCTTCCAGTTTGACGAACAGGTCACCGCCGTACCGATCACAGAGCTCGACCGCGAGCCGGGTGATCTTGAATGGTGTCTGCGCATCGATCCAGATGAAGAAGCGGTAGCGGTAACTGATATCCCCAACCGGCGCCTCCAGATCCCCGGCAATCGAGCTCATCTTATGTTCTAAGGTGACCTGGGTCAGATACTGCAGCCACTTCAACACCGACCAAGTCAAACAGTAATCGCGCCAGGGGCGCACAAAGTGGCCGGCCGCGATGAAGGCAAGCACCCTGTCGAGCAATTGGTCGGGGTGCTCCCGAGGCTGGAAACCAGCCAGGGCCATTGCCTCGCCGATCGCGAAGCCGAGGCGATAGTCCGGTCGCTCCTCCTTGGGGAGAGATCGGAACTCCCGGTTGTTGAGCGGACTGAGCTCTTCTTCGGCGCGCTGGATGAGGAACAGAAATGCCGCCACGGAGAAATCCGCCGGTAGTCGTGCATACTGCTCGCCGAGCGCTTGGCGCAGCAGATCGTCCAACCACACCACCGGCAGGAGACCGGCGGCTTTGTCGATTTGCCCGCTGAGCATGCGCCATTCATCCAGCGCATGCTCGGGGATCGCATCTCCCCATTTATAGAACTGCATCGCCAACGTCCGGCGGTTCGTCGCCGGGTCTATGACATGATATTCGTACCATCCACGCGTCGACATGACTGGCTCCTCAAAGCTTGAATTTCCCAATCAGGGCGTCAGGATTCGAGTCGGCAAGCCCACGTGGCCGCAGTGATGAGCGACGTCTTCCGCTGCGCAGCAAGACTCAATTTCTCAAGAACCCAGACGCTCATTGCATTGCTTGCAGATGTCGCCAACGAAGCTAGATGGGTGGTGGCGCGGGGGGCTGCGCGTCTCCGTGGCGGTGGTCGGCGCGGCGCTCGGGGATCGGTCAGCAGGATGATGACCGCCGGCCGGCACGCTCATCAAGGCCCCTCATAACGCTTCGACCTCCAGCGAGTCGCCGTAGGTCTCGATCCCCAGGCGCTCCGCCACCTGGCGCGCCCGGGCGTCGATCATCGGCGAGATCACGATCAAGCGGTTGGCAGTGCGCTGGTGTCGCTGCTCGTAAAACCGGGCTTTGCGCTCAAAGATGTACATCCCGGCTTTGTCGATGGACGACTTCAGTTCGCATATCAACAGCAGACCATTTTGGATAATGACGTCCAATTCAATCTGGTCGGGCCGGCCAAACACGGTACCTTGATCGTCGTATTCGTTGACGTTGAGCACCTGTACGCCGAAGTTCTTTTCCAGAATTCCGGCCAACGCGTCGCGGAATGCCTTCTCCGATTGCAGGCCCCAGCGCGACCCCAGCGCGCCGATGCTGCGGTCATGCCGCTGTGCCTGGGCCATGATCTCCTCGTGAACCCGCTTAAATTCTTCGCGCTGCTCCGCCTGATGCGCGTCCCATTTACGGTTCTGTTCGTCCCATTTGCGGTTCTGCTCTTCTTTATATTCGTCCCACTTGCGTGCGCCCTCCTCTCGGTCGCGGCGCAGTTCAGCCAGGAGCTCGTAGAACCGGTCTTCGGTTGCCGCCCGACCGGCATACTCCCGGCGGGTCAAATCCAGAATATACCGGAGAAAATCCGGATCCGTGCGGATGATTTCCGGCAGCTCACGTCTGATCGTCTCTTTTAGGGATTGGGTCGTCATCTCGGTTTCAAACGATGGGGTACGTTGCTGTTCGGATGAGGTTCCGTGCTTTACTTAGCTTCGCGCTGAGGCAGGGTTGCGACGATGCGTTGCTGGTCGGCTTCGCTCAGGTCCGGGTGCATGGGCAGGCGCATGACCTGGCGGGCAATGGCTTGGACAACCGGGGTACACTCGGAGCAGCACAGGTGAGCGTAGGCCGGTTGCTCGTTGAGCGGCACGGCCTTGATCATAAACCCGGCCACCGCGCGATCTGCACGGTCGGCGGTCCGCACAGCGGACTCTACAGGTCACGGTGTTACCGTAGGGTCCGCTGTGCGGACCGTCCGCGGCTCGTAACGCGGGATCGAGAGGCCATTAGCCGCCAAATTCTTCGGTTAACTTACCGTTTCCAGTCACGATGCCAGCGCGTTGCATCACACGTTGAAGCGCTTGAGGGTCAGCCTTGAGTTTTTCTACGATTCGCCCAATTGCGGCCAGCTCAGCACCCGCCGATGCCGGCGGGTTGGCTTGCAGCAGACGCAGGGCGTGAAAGTGGCGGTCTTCGCTCACGGCGGGGGCGGCTCCTGGGGGCTTCGGTGAGGTCCGGATCACGTTGTATCGCGTTCGCACCGGATATCCAGACAGACCTTCGTGTAGGGGCGGGTTTGAAACCCGCTCCTACGCCCGGTGATCACGTCCGAAGGCGATACCTGCACGGCCAGCCGGAGGTTGAGGCTCCAGTTGGGTGCGGGGCGCCGCCCGCTAAAGCGTCGGCCTCCGGTTGGAGTGCAACCGGGCGCTGGGGGGCGGCCAGCGGGGTGCGAAGGCCGTTGGGGCTGGTAGGGACGTGAGACGACCCGTGCGGAGCGGTCAAACGGGTCCGGACACGCTACCGCCCTACCCTGTCAGTGGCGGGCATGGCCGAGGTCACCGGTTCGCACCTGTTCGAAATGGTTGTTCAGTCCTTAAACGGCTGGCTACGCTAACGCGGGTGAGGCGCGGCGGCAAGGTGGTTTGGCCGTTTGGTTAGTGGAGCACCTCGTCGAGGGTCTGGGCGGTGAGGATGCGGTCGGACCACTCCAACAGGGTTTCGGAGTCGGCGCGGGCGATGCGCTCACGCACCGCCTCGGTGGGCGGACCGAACTTGCGGGTGATCTGGCGCAAGAGCATGGCGGCCTCTCCTTCTTGGCGACCCTCTTTATGGCCCTTCTGAATCCCGATGCGCTCGGCAGTGGTGACGTATTGCATGTGCTCGGCTTCCTCTAGCGCTTGAATGCACCGATGGTAGTCTTCTTCCAAGGCGTCGGGCAACGCTAACACCCAATCGATCTCTCCACTGCACCGCCAGACTTTGATCAGCTTGTCCGCATAGCGGCGACTGAAGTCGCCCCTACAGCCGCGCCGTTGGAATCGCTTTAAGTCCCACAGCCTGCCAGGCGGTTTCCGTCAATCCCCTGAGTGTTCGGTTTGCTTGAGCCAGGTTTTGATCTGTTCGGGATCCATCGCGAGCAGAATGTCGTCCGGCGAGAGGCCGCGCAGGCGCTCTTCGGGCGCGTAGCGTTTGAGTACCTCCGCCGGATCCAGGCCGTGCAGGCGCTTTTCGGGGCTCAACTTTTGCAGCAGGCCGGCGCGCAGTTCGGCTTTCTCCTCCGGTGTTAGCCACGAGTTGTTGAGCATCAGGCGCAGGGTGTCGAATTTGAAATCGTCGAGGGTGTAGGACATGGCGGTCAGATCCTCTCGATGCATTTGTGCAACAAGGCCTTGCGACACGGCCGTGGCGGCAGTGTCAGCGGTGGGCTCGATGCCAAGACAGGGGATGCCGTCGGTGAGTACGCGCAGGAATTCGGGGTCTGTCCTTCGCAGCAACCAGTCGGCACCGGTCAGCCGGGTGCTGGACTCGCTTTGGTCCAGTTCACCAGCACGCAAGTGGCGCGCCTGGTCTTTGAGCCGGCACAGATCATCGGCGATGTTCAGCGTTCAGCTGGAGCCCAAGGGTTCTGACGCGTCCCTTAGCGCTCGGCCGCAAGCGTCGGCGGTAACGGCGGACGCTCATGGCAATGAGCGACGTCTTCCGCCGGAATCAGGACAGGGGGCTGAGGCCATTCCCAGAAATCAACATCGCGGCTGCGCATGCCTGCAAGACAGCGCAAACCGCTGATCTGTCAACGGTCGTGACGGGGATGTTGCTTCAGCCAGGCTTCGACGAACGCGGGATCAAGACCTTCCAGCCGCNCCTCGGGGCTGAGCCCGCGCAGCCACTCCTCGGGGGTGGGCTCGCGTGGCCACTCATCGGGGGCAAGGCCGCGCCGCCGAAGCGCATCCACCAGGCGATCCAGCAGCGTCCGGATCTCGGGCGCCAGCCCGCGCAGGCGACCCTCTTCCACCAGGCGATCCAGCGCTGTCTTCAGGTACTTGGGATCGC
>NZ_KB902380.1 GCF_000379525.1 Lamprocystis purpurea DSM 4197
GGGGCACAATGACGCGATTCCGGCAGGTCACGTCGCCCGCAAGCGGGCTCCTACGGAGCTTGATTCTTGATAGCGTCTTATTCGAGAATCGCCTAAAGTCCGACAGGCTGCTAGGTCCGGTTATCACATCCGAAGGCTATAACCGGAGCAGGGCCGCGCGATGTCGACCGGATACACCGGAAGATGAACGTCCGCCGCGGGAGCGGCCTCCGGCCGCGATGCGAGGCCGCGATGATTACGCTGCCGGATCGGATGACCCCGCCGGGACGTCCGCCGCAGCGGCCATCTGCCGCGGCAGCCGCAGCATCAGGATCAACAGGCAACCCGCCAGCAGAATGAGGGCGACGACGGTCAGCCCCGCGCTGAAGGAGGCCGTGGTCTGTTTCAACCAACCCATCAGGTACGGCCCCAGAAAGCCGCCGACGTTGCCCAGCGAATTGATCAGCGCGATCCCGGCAGCAGCCGCCGTGCCGCTGAGCAACGCGGTCGCGAGCGCCCAAAACGGCCCCATGACACCCCAGACGCCGATCGCGGCGATTGAAAAGGCCAAAAGCGCAAGCGGCAAGGTCTGGGTCGCCGCCGCCAGCCCGGCCCCGGCCGCCGCCAAGACCAGCGACCCGGCGACATGCCAACGCCGCTCTCCGCGCCGGTCGGAGTGCCAGCCGATCACCACCATCCCCACCCCCGCCGCGAGGAACGGCAGGGCGTTGAGCAAGCCGAGGGTGAAATCGTCGGCGGCGGTCAGCGCCCGCAGCATCTGCGGCAGCCACAGGGCGATGCCGTACATGCCGATGACCATGCACAGATAGACCAGACCCAACCCCCAAACCCGGTGATCGGTCAGCGCCTCACGCAGGGTATGGCGGGTCTGGTCGCGGGCTGCTTGCCGCTCCTGGTGCAGGGTCCGGTTCAACCAAGCCCGTTCGTCCGGGGGCAGCCAGCGCGCCTGGTCCGGACGGTCAGGGAGCTTGACCAGCACCACGAGACCCAACAGCACCGCCGGCAAGCCTTCCGCCACGAACAGCCAGTGCCAGCCGCGCCACCCCCACCAGCCGTCCAGTTCCAGCAGGGCGCCGGACAATGGGCTGCCGATCAGTCCGGCCAGCGCGGTGGCGGTGGCGAACAGTGCGACCGCGCGCGCCCGTTCACGCGTCGGGAACCAACCGGTCAGATAGAGAATGATGCCGGGAAAGAACCCGGCCTCCGCCACCCCGAGCAGAAAGCGCAGCAGATAGAAGCTCGTTTCACTGCGCACCAGCGCCATAGCCATCGAGATCAGCCCCCAGGTCACCATGATCCGGGCGATCCAGAGGCGCGCGCCAACCCGTTGCAGAATCAGGTTACTGGGGACCTCAAAGAGCACATAGCCGAGAAAGAACAGGCCGGCGCCGGTACCATAGGCGGCCGCGCTCAGACCCAGGTCCTGGTTCATCTGCAGCGCCGCAAAGCTGATGTTGATCCGGTCGAGGTAGGCGACGATGTACAACAGGCCGAGAAACGGGAGCAGCCGCCAGGCGATACGCCGCAGCGTGCGGCGGGCCAGCAGGTCGTCGGTCGCGGGCCAGGCAGGGGGTGCTGAAGACAGGGGTGACATGACGGATTCCGGGTGACGAAGCTGGCGTTTCGTCACCGGAAGATAGCATATAGCGTTCGCACCTGATATCCAGACAGACTTTCGTGTAGGGGCGGGTTTTAAACCCGCCCCTACGTCCGGCAATCACGTCTGAAGGCTATAGAAGCAGGAGTCAACCGTGCGTTTCGTTGCCGGATCATTTCGCTCGCGGTGGCTCATCGCCGTCCTGGTGCTGGCATTGGCGCTGGCGGGCGCCGTCGGCACGGCGTTTCACGCCCGGTCCCTGTCGCAGCCGCAACCCGATCGGTATGCACCCGGCGTCTTGGTTGGCGAGGCCGCCCAAGGCGCGGCGTTTTCCGGCCCGGTCGCCCGTGCCTACCTCGGTCATTTCAAGACCCAAGCGTCACCTTCGTCCTGCGGCCCTGCGAGCGCCCTGAACGTGCTGGCCTCGATCGGCGCGCCCATCGCCGATGAGCGAACGCTGTTCGATGGCGATCACTGGGGGTGGCTCAGTATGCGCATGCAGGGAATGACACTGGACGCGCTCGCCGCGCTCCTTGCGCAACGCCGCATTGGCGAGGTGACGGTGTTGCGGGACCTCTCCTATGAGGCGTTCCTGAGTCAGCTCCGGGATTCCGACAACTCCGCAAACCGCCTGATCGTCAACTTCGACCGGGCGCCCATTTTCGGGGTCACCATCGGACACTTCTCGCCGATCGGCGGTTACGATGCCGAACGCGATCTGGTACTGCTGCTGGATGTCACGCCCGGCTACGGACCCTCCTTGATTCCATCCAAACTGCTGTATACGGCCGTGCAAACACCGGACTCGGCGACCGGACGCACGCGGGGCTTGATCCGGATCAGCGGCTTTAGTACAGCGGATAGAGCCACGGCACCACCGTCACCGCAAACACCATGACCAGCAATACCAGCGGGAATCCCAGCCGCGCATAATCGGCGAAACGATAGCCGCCGGCGGTCGCGACCATCGCGTTCGGGGGCGCAATAGATGTCATGAAGGCCGAGGACGCGGCGAGCGCCACGATGATGGCGAAGGGATAGGGCGAGGCCCCGAGTTCGGCGGCCAGCGCCAGCGCTACCGGGATCGTCAGGACCGCATTGGCCGCTGCCACGATGAAGAGCCCAAGCACGACCGTGATCGCGAACAGGGTGGCGAGGATCAGGTGGGGGCCGGCGTCGCCGAGCACCTGCACCAGTGCCCCGGCCGCCAGATCGATGCCGCCGGTGCGCTCCAACGCGATCCCGAACGGCAACATGCCGGCGATCGTCACCAAGGTGCGCAGGCTGATCGACCGGTAGGCGCTGTCCAGGTCGATGCAGCCAAGTAGACCCATCAGCAGACAGCCGATCAGCGCCGCGTGCATCGCGGGGACCCATCCCGAGATCATCAGCCCCACGGTGATGGCGAGCACCAGCACGGCGTGCGGCGCGCGGCCCTGGGCCGGCAGCACCTCATCAAACTCGCGCGGCAGATTGAGCGTCACGAGATCATGACCGCCCGCGCGCAGCCGTCCGATCGCCGCCCAGGTGCCGACCAGCAGCAGGGTGTCGCCGGCCCGCAGCGGCTCACCGGCGCGCCGCGGGGCGGGAATCGCGGTGCGCCCGCGCCGCAGCCCGACCGCGGCCAACCCTTGCCGCGCGGCCCAGTCGAGCGACGCCAGCGTCTTGCCGATCAGCGTCGAGTCCGCCGGCAGCAGCATCTCGGCCATGCCGAGCACTTGGGCGCGATCGGTGAAGTAGGCCCCGGACAGCGGCAAGCGTTCGAGTCCAAGCCGCGCGCAGCGGCTGTCGGCATCGGCGATCAGCGTCGGACTGTCGAGCAGCAGCGTGTCGCCGGCCGCCAACTCAGTGTCGGGATCGGGGGCGATGGTGGCGGCGCGCAGCCGTCCGACGCGCTCGACGGCAATGACGGTTAGTCCTTCGGCCCCCTGCCAATCCAGGTCGCGGAGCGGCCGGCCGATCAGCGGCGAATCCGGGCGCAAGCGCACGCGCAGCTCGCGTTCGGCAAGCCCATAGTCCCGCACCCAGTCCGTCAGCCCCGGACGAACCGCGGCGCCGACGCCGTCCGCCGCGGCCGGCCGCAGCCAGCGCCCCGCGACGAGCAGATAGCCGATCCCGAGCAACAGGATCGGCAGTCCGATCGGAGTCAGGGTAAAGAAGTCGAGTCCGGCGGCGCCGGTGCGGGTGAGCTCGTAATTCACGATGAGATTGGGCGCAGCGGCCACCAGTGTCAGCATGCCGCTCATCAACGCCGCGTAGGACACCGGCATCAGCACCTGCGCCGGCGAAAGACCGGCGGCACGGGCGACACGCAGCGCGACCGGGATGAAAATCGCCACCACCCCGGTCGAATACATCACCGAACCGAGGGCACCGACGATCAGCATGAGGGTCGCGACCAACCGGGCCGGGCGGCGTCCGCCGCGGGCCACCAGCCAGTCACCGAGCGCCTGGGCGACCCCGGTGCGGGCCAGCGCCTCGCCGATCACGAACATGGCCGCGATCAGAATAATGTTCGGATTGGCAAACCCGGCGACCGCCTCACGGGCGCTGATCACCCCGGTGAACGGCAACCCCGTCAGCATGATCAAAGCCACCGCATCCGCCCGGGGCCGGCCCAGGCTGAACATCAGGATGGCGCCGCCGAGCAGGGCCAACACCAGGATCAGATCGAGATGCATGAATCCTCCAGGTCGCGCGTAGGGTCCGCTCCGCGGACCAGCAACCTCGCTATCGGCACCGTGGCCGGAATGACGATCAAAGCCCTTTTCCCCTTGATCTCTACTCGGTCGGTGCCCACAAGTCATCAAGCCTGATCGTCACCGCCTCGAACGGTGCCACCGAAACCGGCGCAGCGCCGGCGAAGCGGCCAATCTCCCGCCAAGCGCCGTCTTCCAAGACGTAGGCTTCCAGGAGGTGCGCGACCGGATCGAGCAGCCAGGCGTAGGGAACCCCATACTGCGCGTCGATTGGCATCTTGATTTTGCGGTCTTTGCTTTCGGTCGAGGGGGATAGAATCTCGCACACCCAATCAGGCACCACGGTGAAGCGATGATCGCGCGGAAATCTGGGTAGCCGCTCCTTCCGCCACCCGGCCAAGTCTGGAACATCGACTTCGGTGTTGCGCAGGAAGTGCAGTTCGGGTTCCTGAACGATCCACCAGCCGCCGGGGCCCCCGCGTCCGCGCTCGAACGGACCGAGCAGTTCATAGCCCAACTCAGACGCGGCAAACACCTGCGGGCCGCTCGGGCGCGGCTGGGTGTAGAGCTGACCGTTGAGGATTTCCCCGGTCAGTCCTTCCGGCAGGGCTTCCAACTGTTCGTAGAGACTGGGGCGGGTGTTCTGGTGCGCGTGCATGGCTTGGGCTCTCGCAAAGTTCCGGAGCCAGTCTACCAAGTGGCGCCAATCGCTCCCAGCGTAAGCGTTCAGCCCAGACCCCGGTCCTCTACCCTCGCCTCGGCGGGCCGACGACACAGTTGCGCGATGCCCATCCACATCGCCTCGCGCGGAGGATCTTTAGTCGCCATGGCGTGCGCCCACTCCAGCAGCACAAGGATCTGCCCCCTGGCAACCATCCCTTGCAAGCGCCGCGTTCCTCTGCAGCCAGAGACACCGACCAGGGTATCGGATCGGGTTCAGGCGCTTCTTGTGTTGGGAGCCATGGGGTCAGGTCTTGGTTACGGTGACAGTTACGATGACAGTTACGATGACAGTTACGATGACAGTTACGTAAATCAGTTACGGTGACAGTTTACTAAATGCACTGAATGCGGATGGGCGTTGAACGCAACCCGTAATTACTGTATTTAGTAAACTGTCGCCGTAATTCAAACTGTCACCGTAATTCAATGTTGAATGTTGGACAACGATCACTCTCTTACAAGACGAGCGACTGATTGATAGAGAGCTTCCAATAAATCATTCCTATCAGCCGACAAATGTAATCTTCGATGACAATTCGGACAGAGGGCGACCGTGTTTTCAACAGAGTCAGACCCACCATCAGCCAGAGATACAACGTGATGAACTTCAAGGTATGGTATGCCTTGATCGGTTCTAAACGGTGCTGGTGAGTTGCATCCCTCGCAAGTTCCACTTGCGTTATCGATTACCCATGCCTTAACGTCAGCAAGCCTTTCTCGTATTGTGGTGGTTACCATTAACTGACGCGGAGTAGATGCTCCCTCGGGTACCGCAACTGCATCAACCTCAAGGAGAAAATATGCGTATTCTACAAGCTCGTAATCTTTCAAATCGCCTTTAATTCTGGCCAAGGCTTGGCCGAGTTGTATTTGATCAAAACTCTGCGCGCCAGCTTTCCCATTTGCTCTGTCAAGAGTTTTTCTAAAGCCGGTTTCTGTTAGAAAATAGCTGTCCCCGCTCTTTTCAAGCCAGCCATTCTTCCGTGACGTCCAATGGCTGATCGCTGAATCTCTGATAAGAAACTTCAGTGCATCGGCTTTCATTAATGCTTCGGGCTGAACTTGATTTGGAGTTAAAGCCCCTTGCAGCACCATAAATGATGCGACCGTATGTGCGGTCAACTCCTTTCCTTTTAATTCTCTCGCTGGCCTATGTATAACGACACGCTTCATGATAGCTCCATCGACATTATGCCCAAAGACCTGCGAAAAGTGATCCTGAACCGATTTCCGACACACATCACCTTTTCCCTAAGCCCGGCGATCCACCTTGAACAAATCCACCAAATTTACAGCCTTTATCTAGGCCAAAATCGACACGATAACCGTTGCCTTCGACTGTTGCTCTGGGAGTCTCTTTATCCATGCGAATCAAGATTTTCCTCACCAATGGAATATGGATAAGCTCTTCCCACATGGCGCCTTCGTCACCCCCATGCGTTTGATGTAGCAGGCTAAGTTTCTGTTCAATTTCGCAGATATTATTTAGTTCTTGCGTGTCTTCTTCCGTCCGCCTGGATATGCGTTTACTTCGCGCCAACTTAAAATAGGCTAACAGTTTCTTCATTTTTTTACGAATCTTGCGAACACGGCAAAATTCGCAACATCTTGGCGGGCGCTCCCACTCCGCGAGTACCCAGTAGGTATTAGGACATGCTGCGCATTGTCGCTTTTCCCACTTTGGCTTGTCTGAGAGTAATCTCGGCAATTTGTCAATACATTCCATAACGCAATATTTCGCAAATATTCAACACGGCATGGCCTCTTGTCGAGCCTCCGCCGTAGGACCGCCGGTTACCCGGCGCCCCCGGCGCAATCCCGGACGTGCAGTTTTCCCGCATCCGGTTTCTCGGTTGTACTCACATTCGCGCGGACCTTCACAGTTGCCCGTTACAAGGCCCAGTTGTTATGCCCTACAGTGAGGTTGGCTCGTGTGCTCCGATCGGCCTTGATCATCGTAACGGCCAGCGACGGCCTGTCCGCCACTGGAGGCCGAGGCTTTAGCCGGTGGCGTTTCCCGAGATCTCAAATAAAATCAGTGGTGCCTGCGCGCTGGACCGGCTAAAGCCTCGACCGCCAGTGGCCGGAATGATGACCAAGGCCCTCCGATCCTGCGTGTCCGGCACGAGTTTCCTTTGCGGGCGGCGTACTTCCGTCGGGTCCTTCGCCATGTGGCTGGCTTTCCCAACCTCCGACTACTATGCCCGATAAGACACCTCGTGAGCATACGGCTGTCGCCAGCCTGCCTGGATGCTCCCTGCACGATGACTCCACCCGTGCCCACGCCGTTTCCGGGCTCATCACCCTCCCGTGTCCCAACACTGACGGCTTCGTCATCTTACTTCATCCAGGAGCCTACGGGGCTTCCCGAGTTCTCGAACGTCTCTCTTCTTGCATGCCACGGCCTGAGGACTCCGGCGGACATCCACGCTCTCGCGATGGACCGAGCGCTTCATATTGCCTTCCAGTACGTTAAAACTGTCGGCATCCGCATTGGGCATTTCGAAGCTGTACCAGCACTTCAGGGAACGCGATTTCCCCTACGGCCTACAAGATTCTCTGTGTACGCTTACCCCATACTATTGTTCGCGGGTTACCCCACTCCGCAATGGGATCAACACTCGATACGGGCGGGTCGCTAGCCCTTACCCGACGGGGACTCGCACCCCGCAAGAGACGCCAAGCTTCGCTCGGCGCGATAACGTTCAGGCCAAGGCGGCGCGCGCCACCGATGAGCCTGCAAACCAGCACAACGCCCGTGGCGCGCGCTCGCCCTTTGGCCCAAAGTTAGGCATTCTTAATGCGTTTCTTGGTTTTGGAATTAAGTAAAAAATGCATTTAGTAAACTGTCACCGTAATTCGGCGTCACCGTAATTCGGCACGAGCTTGCGTTCTTGCGATGAGGCACACGCGCGATATTGGGTCGGCGCTGCGCCAATTGTTGGGAAAACAACTACAGCCATATAGCCACAACTTGGATTAGGGTGCCCGCCACAATGAGCCAAGGCTCAATATGGGTTCCGGACTGCTGAGTCTAGCTCGCTCTTCGGGTGGTCCAAGCGTACACTACACGTCAGGACTCAACCACGCTGACCGACA
>NZ_KB902381.1 GCF_000379525.1 Lamprocystis purpurea DSM 4197
GGCGGCGCGCCAGTGCGCAAAGGCGGCGGCCGTCTGTGCCAGATCGGCCGTGGCGGCGGGTAGAGAGAGTGACATGCGGTGGAGCCTCCAGATGACGACATACGGGGCTCCCAGGCTACTGGGCTAGAGACGGGATTTCATGCAGGCTTGCCGGAAAGACACGCTGAAACGCGAGCCCCGCGGCATAGTGCGCCGCCGACCCCTCGGCCACCCGCAACCCCAGGTGTCCGGTGCGCAATGGCGCGGATGCGTCCGGCGGCGGTGCGCTGCGTGACTCGTCCGCGGGCGCCGCGACCGCGGGCAGCATGACCGACCCCAAGGATCCCGCCGCCAAGCGCCGCTGCAACCCGCGATAGATGAAATCGTGGACCTGGCGCCCCTCGCGAAAGCGCACTTCGTGCTTGGCCGGGTGGACATTCACATCCACCAGCCGCGGCGGCAGCGCGAGAAACAGGACGAAGGCTGGATGCCGGCTGTGATGGAGCACGTCACTGAACGCCTGGCGCACCGCATGGGTGACCAGCTTGTCGCGAACCATACGGCCGTTGACATAAAAGAACTGCTGATCCGGTTGACCACGGGAGAACGCCGGCCGCAAGACCCAGCCGGAGAGGCGCAGATCCACCGCCTGTTCGTCCACCCACAGGGCCTGCTCGCCGAAGCCCGCACCGAGGATGGCGTCCAGCCTGCCGCGCACCCGCGCCGGGTCGTCCTCGGTCGCGGGCAGTTCCAACACCGTGCGGCCATTATGGCGCAGCGTGAAACCCACCTCCCGACGCACCAGGGCGATGCGGCGCACCACCTGGTCCAGGTGGCCGAACTCGGTTTTATCGGTGCGCAGAAACTTGCGCCGCGCCGGGGTGTTGTAGAAGAGGTCGCGCACGTCCACCGTGGTCCCCGACGGGTGGACGGCCGGACGGGGGGCCGCGGGTTCACCGTCCGTACCCACGGTCACCTCGTGCGCACTCCCCTCCCCCCGCGCCCGTGAGATCAGCGTCAACCGACTCACCGAAGCGATACTCGGCAGGGCCTCGCCCCGGAATCCCAGGGTGGCGACCGCTTCCAGATCGTGCAGGTCGGACAGCTTGCTGGTGGCATGTCGCGACAGGGCCAGCGCCAATTGCCCGGGCGGGATACCGCGCCCGTCATCGCGCACCCGCAGGCGCTTGATGCCGCCCTGCTCCACATCGATTTCCACCCGGGTACAGCCGGCATCCAGGCTGTTCTCCAGCAACTCCTTCACCACCGAGGCCGGACGCTCCACCACCTCACCGGCGGCGATCTGATTGATCAGATGATTGGGCAGGACACGAATGCCGGGGTCAGCCGTCACCCGGACTCCCCCCAGGGATGGCCAACACCTGACCCACGCGAATGACGTCGCCGTCCAGGTTGTTGGCTGAGCGCAGTGCCGACAGGCTCACCCCATAGCGCTTGGCGATCACGGCCAGCGTATCCCCGGCCGCGATGGCATGTTGACGGCCGCCGGGGGCACTCGCCGGGACTGCCGCTCCGCCGGCCAAGGCATCCGCAGCGGCCTGCTGGGCCGCCTCCTTGTTCGAACCGCGCACCAGACTGCGTGGCCGGTACTTGTTGAAATACTGCTTGATCCCCGCCAGGATGGCCTGGGCCAGGCGTTGCTGGTTGGCGGCGTTAAGGAGGCGCGCCTCCTCGGCCGGATTCGTGATGAAGGCCGTCTCCACCAGCATGGAAGGCACATCCGGCGACTTGAGTACCATGAACCCGGCCTTCTGGACCTCCCCTCTATGCGTGGCGCCGAGCCGGCTGAGATTGCTCAGCACCGCCCGGGCGGCGTCCGCGCTGTGTTCCAGCGTCGCATTCTGAGCCATGTCCAGCAACACGCCGGCCAGCACGTCGTCACTCGCCCCCAGATCGACCCCGCCGATCAAATCAGCGCTGTTCTCTTTATCAGCCAACCACTTGGCCGCCTCGCTGGTGGCGCCGCCGCGGGACAGGGTAAAGACCGAAGACCCCCGCACCTTGGGGTCGGTGAAGGCATCCGCATGGATCGAGACGAAGATGTCCGCCTCATGCTTGCGCGCCTTGCGCATCCGTTGGCGCAGCGGCACGAACACGTCGCTGTCGCGGATCATCACCGGCCGCATCCCCGGCTCCTTGTCCACCAGGGCGGCGAGGCGCCGGGCGATGGCCAGGGTCACGTCCTTCTCGCGCGTCCCGCGGGCGCCGATGGCGCCTGGGTCGGCACCGCCGTGGCCGGCGTCGATCGCCACCACCAGATCGCGCGTCGGGCTCGCCCGGCTGCCGGCCGCCGGGCGGGACGGGGCAGCCGCACGCGCCGCGCCGCCGCCCTTGGCCGGGCCCTTCGGGATCAGGTCCACCACCAGCCGATGTCCGTGGCCCGCGTCCGGCGCCATCGGAAAACTCTTCGCCCGCACCGGCTGCTTGAGGTCGAGGACGATCCGCAAGTCATTCCCCTCGCGCACCCCGCTGCGCAGACCGATGAGTACCGGGTCATCCGCGCCGGCCTGGGGCGCCTGACCGGTCAGTTCGGCATCCGCGATGTCGATCACCAGCCGATCCGGACCCGCCAGGGGAAAAATCTTGTGGGTGACGGGCGCGCTCAGATCCAGCACCAGCCGCGTCTCGCCTGCTGCCGGGGTAATGCGCACGCCCTGCACCGCCACCTGCCCCGCCGGCGCGGAGAACGGCAAGATGGCGAGGAGCGCGGACAGCACGATGATGAGCAGGAGCTTCACGATGTAGACCCTGTTTGGAGTGCGATTTCCAGGGAGACAGCACTCTGAATATAGCACGGTCAGGAAACTATTCCGAATATGAATCTGTATATTAGACAGCTTTCCTCACAACTGATCTGGCTGATCTAGCTCCCACGCTCCAGCGTGGGAGCAAGTGGCGACGCTCCGGCGTCGCGTGACGCCACCGGCCGCTGGAGCGGCCGGACGGCATTCCCACGCTGGAGCGTGGGAACGAGAAGTAAATGGGATTTGAGGGAACGCGCCTAAACCCCATCGATCGCCGCCGCCAGGGTCTTGACCGCCAGGATATCGAGGCCCTCCACTCCTTCCTTGGGCACATTACCGGCCGGCACGATGGCGCGCCGGATGCCGTGCTTGACCGCCTCGCGCAGGCGGTCCGGACCATTGGGGACGGGTCGCACCTCCCCGGACAGGCCCACCTCGCCGAAAGCCACCAGATCGAGCGGCAGGGGACGGTCGCGATAACTCGACAGCACCGCCAGCAGCACCGGCAAATCCGCCGCCGTCTCGCCGATGCGCACCCCGCCTACCACATTGACGAAGACATCCTGGTTGAACATCGCCACCCCGCCGTGGCGGTGCAGCACCGCCAGCAACATCGACAGCCGGTTCTGATCCAGCCCCAGGGCGACCCGCCTGGGGTTGGCGAGCGGACTCTCGTCCACCAGCGCCTGCACCTCGATCAGCAGCGGCCGGGTACCCTCCCGGGTCACCATCACCAGACTGCCGGGCACCGGCTGATCGTGACGCGCGAGAAAAATGGCCGAGGGGTTCTTGACCTCCCGCAGACCGCGGTCGCCCATGGCAAAGACACCCAACTCGTTCACCGCCCCGAAGCGGTTCTTGATCGCCCGCACCAGCCGGAAGGTCCCGCCCGACTCGCCCTCGAAATAGAGCACCGTATCGACCATATGCTCCAGCACCCGCGGACCGGCCAGCGCCCCCTCCTTGGTGACATGACCCACCAGGAACACCGCCGTATCGGCGCGCTTGGCGAAGCGGACCAACTGCGCCGCGGTCTCGCGCACCTGACTGACTGAGCCGGGCGCCGATTGCAGCAGATCGGTATAGAGGGTTTGGATCGAGTCCACCACCATCACCCGCGGCGGATCGCGTTCCGCCAGCGCCAGCACCCGCTCCACGCAAGTCTCGGCGAGCAGCCGGATGCCCGCGCCCACCACCCCCAGACGGCGGGCGCGCAGCCCGATCTGCTGCGGCGACTCCTCGCCGCTGACATAGAGCACCGGATGCTCAGCCCCCAGTGACTCGCACGCCTGCAGCAGCAGGGTCGACTTGCCGATCCCCGGATCGCCGCCCAGCAGCACCACCGAGCCGATCACCAAACCGCCGCCCAACACCCGGTCCAGTTCACCGATGCCCGTGCTGGTGCGCACCCGCTCCTCCGGCCGCAGATCCGCCAGCGTATGGATCACCGACTCGGTCGGCCCGGCCGCGGCGAACCCGCCGCCCCGCCCTCCCGCGCGGGACTGGCCCGCGGGCGGGCGGGCCACCTCCTCCAGCGTATTCCAGGCCCCGCAGTCCGCACACTGCCCGCTCCATTTCGGCTGCGCGGCGCCGCAGGCGTTACAGACATAGGCGGCGCGCGGTCTTTGGGGGTTGGTAGCCATGGGACGCAATCGGCTCAGTCACTGAAGATGCCGTCGGCGCGCTGCGCCGTGGCCGCGGCCAGCAGCCAGCGGTCGAGCTGACCGGGGTCCCGGCAGGCGCCGACACGCACCCTGGTGTCCTCGTCCACCGGGATGCCGCGTCCGGCGAGCAGATTGAGGACGGCTTGGGCGAGTCCGTCGGCACGGCCCTCGGTGCGTACCGCCTCCAGATCCGCGTAGCCGGAGCGCTGTAGGAGGTTGCGCAGCGTCGCCCGGTCGCCGGCCGCCCGGTCGAAAAGCGCATCGACCGGAACCGGGTTGCGCAGGATGCCGGGCGCCAGAAGATCCTCCCCCGGGAGCGCGACGCGCATCGGCTGCCCGGCGGCGTAGACCTCGACCCGCCGCGGACCGGTGAGCCGCGCAACCCAGACCAGCCGGGTGCCGTGGCCGATCAGCTCGGCGATCTTGGTCTGGAGATCGGCCTCGTCCTGACCTGACGCGGCATACTCCAGTGCCAGCGGCGGCACCGACTCGATCCAGCCCCGGCCGGCGGCGGGCTGGGGGCCGACCGCCACGTCCGGGGCGCGCAGCATCCCGGGCTCCGGCGAAAAGCCCGCATCGATGCCGGCCCATTCGACGTCCGGGTCGCTGTCGAGCACCGTCGCGCCCCTCAGGTTGCCGGTGGCATGCACCGGGCCGGCGGGGGCGCAATAGAGCGGGTGTCCCGCCGAGAGCTCGTAGCGGTCCCCATCGCGCAATTGGTCGGCGCGGAAGGGACCGGAGTCGGGTCTGGGGTTGCGCGGAGAGTGACTAGGGCTCATCGTTGGGTCCTCGGTGATCGATACCGGACGATTTCGGCCGGCTTCCTGATAGAGCGTTCGCACCTGATATCCAGACAGATTCTCGTGTAGGGGCGGGTTTGAAACCCGCCCCTAGGTCAGGCAATCACGTCCGAAGGTTATACCCTCGGAAGCAGGGATCGCGAGGTCAAGATGCCGATGGTCTTCTTTGCCAGGCCGACCGCGCCCGACCGGCTGCGGCGCTTTGCGGAGTAACAGGTCAGCCCTCGGTCAGTTCCAGCCGCCGTTCGATGCGCTCAACCCGGCGCCGCAGTCCGTCCAGGTCGGACTTGCCCGAGTCAACCGCCGTCGTCAGGGCGCCGACTCGCTGCCCGAGCGTGCCAAAGTGCAGTTCGATACTCCTGAGTCGTTCGCCGTGGTCGGTCTGGGTTGCGCGGATCGCGCGCAGGTGCTCAAGGACCAGGCTTTCGATGTCGGCGGTCATGGTGGGTTCTTCGGGTCCTGGCTGTGATGATGGTGACAACCGGCGCAACCGTTGTCAATCAAGCAGCACCCGCCGTTGTCGTGACGCCACACTGGCGCCGATGCGGTAGATGTCAAGGCAGTTGTCGCAGAGGTCATGCAGCAGTTGGCTGTGTCTGTCGCTCCGCTTTGAGGGGTTTTCCGGGGTTGAGGAAGACCGTCGTAACGGGCTCCCAGTTACGCGTTGCGCCGCTCCAGCGTTCGGGATGCTGGGGCCTGATAGCGGCTTCCAGGGTCAAGCGCCTTCCGGGGTCAGGTCTTGAGTTATGCCAAGGCACAAGTTAAGACCTAACCCCATCCCGTTGTGGCCCCATCCCTTTGACCCCATCCCTTTGACCCCATCCCCTGCAAGACCTGAGCCCATCCCTTGCATGATGCCCGACCCGTCGGGCGGACCTCAGTCCCCCGCCGCAACCTTGACGGCATCGAGCGCAAGGGCTGCCGGGAGGATCAGCAGATCCAAATTTGAGTGGCTGCCGCCAACAGCGTGCCGGCCGCGAGGCTGATGGTGGATGCGCGGCGCTTATCCACTACAAAACCGGCTCCGCTTTAGGGTGGATAAGGCGCGCCGCTCGGTGTCAGGGACCCAACACAGCAGTCGCGCGCGCCGTATCCACCAGGGGCCGCGCGATGCCACCCAAATTTGGAATTGCTGCGGGCGGATGTTACCAGTTGACATCCTGCGCAACGAGGCCGAGCCCCGGCGCCGGCGCGGCCGTGGTGGCGATGCGTATACCGCTCCGGGTCCGCGCCAAGTCCCCGCTAGCGGCTCGGCCAGCCGCTCAAATCGAGCACCCGCGGCCTCGGCGGCAGCCGTGCCTGGCGGGCGGCATTCGGCGGGTACCGACGCAACAGGAGATCAATGGTCGCGGCCCCTCTGGTCGAATCCAGCCGCCGGATCAGATCTTGATCGCCATAGCCGGGGATCAAGTTCACCCCGGCCCGGGCGGCAAACCAGACTGGATGGGACGACTGGCTGCTGTAGTACCAGGTCGCGGTGCGCCAGTATTCCGCGTAGCTCTGACCGAGCACCGATGAGTGCCGATCGCGTCGCAAGGCGAAGTCCCCGATCTGCGGGACTTGAGACTCCGTATACCAGCCGTGCTCGCGCAGCCCGTAAAGCGCAGGCCGGTGCCGGCCGGGGGTGTCGAAGTCCCCCTCCGCGTGCAGGCCCTCCACGATCTTCGCCAGCCCGAAGTGCTGTCGATGCGCCCAGGTTTCGCCCGAATTGAGTGTGATCACCAAGTCCGGCTGGGCGTCGCGCGCCGCAATCTTGAGCCGGGCGGCGAGCAGGCGACGGTCCCAGTTGACCACACCGTTATCCCAACTGTCTTCAAAATCCGATCGGGCCAGGGAGGAGAGGAAGTAAACAGTCGTCACCCCGTGCAGGGCCATACTACCGAGAAACTCACCGCGCCGCTGTGTTGCCAGGTCCAGGTTCGTGGGGATCTCCCGCACCCGCGGACCGGCGGGAGGCGTCGTCAGCCAGACGCCGGGCGCCGGATCCTCCTCGATCAGGATATCGTCATCGAATCGCGGATCGAAATCCGGCCGCAGCCCCTGGACGACGCCTCCATGCTCCCCGTTGGTCACCAGGGCAATGCTTATCCGCCAGCCGCGCTCCCGGAAGCGGCCCAGATTGAACAGCGTCTCGTCATCCGGGTGCGCCGTAATCAGCAGGACGTTTGGAATCCGCGGTGCAATCGGGCCGGCCGCACCGGCTAGGACGACCGGATTGGCCGCAGCCAGGATCGTCAGAAGCATCAGGAATCGGCAAGCTCTATTCATTGTGCTCGGCCTCGGGATGAGTAAAGAACGCTTAACTCGGCCATGCCGCCTGGTTCGGGCGGCCGCCGTGGCCAGAGTAGTATCCTTGACGACGAAAATCTGTCGCCGATGCGTCAAAATCAGTTCAACCAGGATGGCAAGGGCGTGGCCGGTGCGTCAAGCGCCCAGCCTTCGGCCCTGGTAGATGTCAAGGCAGTTGTCGCACAGGTCACGCGGCAGTTGGCTGTGTCTGTCGCTCCGCTTTGCGGGGTTTGCCGGGGTTGAGGAAGACCGTCGTAACGGGCTCCCAGTGACGCGTTGCGCCGCTCCAGCGTTCGGGATGCTGGGCCTTGACGGACTGATAGTGTCCTTTCGGCAAGCCTGCATGAATCCCACGCGCGGGTCCGGTAACGTGGGAGCCCCGCGTTCTTGGCGACCGGAAGGCCCAGCGTGGCCGGGGTCCAGACGGGCCGGGGCCGAACCGGCGGACCGTTGTTGGCCCAGTCACCCAGTCAGCAGCCACCAGCGCCCCGGCGCGGCTGGGCGGGAGCGTGACAGGGTGCGGTGGGCGCGCGACGCGCGCCCG
>NZ_KB902382.1 GCF_000379525.1 Lamprocystis purpurea DSM 4197
CTTTTTGTTGCTCCACAATCTAACATAAGGTGATTGCCGCGAGAAATCCAACCTGTAGGAGCCCGCTTGCGGGCGACGGGTGGGGGCACAATGACGCGATTCCGGCAGGTCACGTCGCCCGCAAGCGGGCTCCTACGAGCTTGATTCTTGATAGCGTCTTATTCGGAAGTCGCCTAAAGTCCGACAGGCTGCTAGACGACGCCCCCCGCCTGTGACTCAGACCACCAGGAGTCCAAGGCTTCAGCCTTGGTCAGGGTTCGCCAGGGCTGAAACCTTGGACTCCCGGGGCGGGTCGGCAGCGACCCCATCGCCACCTGGGGATGTTTGAAAATGCTGACTTCGGACACGACCAAAACCTGTCCGACAACTGCAGAACCAGCCAGTCGGGCCTTCAGTTTTTCCAGGTGGCGCGCGGGCGATGTGGCTTTGATCGTAATCCCGGCCAGCGGCATGCGTAGTCAGAGCTTTTAACCCTGAGGGTGTCAGGCCAGGATGGCCTGACGACGCACCCGGCGAGCCCAAGTGGCCGGAATCTTGATCGAGGCCCGCTATTGCACCCTACGGGAGATCGTCATCGGACCGGGCGGGCCAGCGTCGTCCACCGAGCGTGAGTCCTGTACGACGCCCCCTGCATGCGACCCAGACCATCCGGAGTCCAAGGCTTCAGCCTTGGTCAGGGTTCGCCAGAGCTGAAACCTTGGACTCCCGGGGCGGGTCGGCAGTGACTCCCCGCCCGGTCACGCCAACGATGGAGCAAGCGGCTGCCGCTCAGTTCGCGGGCGTGCCGGTCTCCACCGGCGGGTCGCCGAGCAGACCTTCAAGCGTCTCGGCCTGGAGAAAACCATTTAGCCAGGCATCCAGTTGGTCAATGGTTGCCCCGGTAAGGCGCGCGCCCGCCCATGAGGGGAGGGGACCAAAGCGGGCGGTTAGCACGCTTTGCAGCGCTTCGGTCTTGCCTTCCCGCTGACCTTCCAGTTTGCCTTCCCGCTGACCTTCCAGCTTACCTTCCAGCTGACCTTCCAGCTTACCTTCCCGCTGACCTTCCAGCTTGCCTTCCCGCTTGCCTTCCAGCAACCCCTCCCGCTTCCACTTCTGTGTCCACTCGTCAACCCGTTCGGCCAGCATGGTCTCGACCTCCGTTAAATCGTGNAGTTCCGGCAGATTCTCGCCCGGCATCAGCCGCCGCAGCAATACCCGCGCGAACCAGACCGTTAGCGCACGCCGCAGGCTGGCGTGGCGCGGATCGCTCAGCGGAAAGGGATGGAGAAAGGAATCGGAAAGGGCCAGGCGCGGCTACTGAAGTTGCTGATTCAACAACGCTTTGGGCCGTTACCCGAGGCGGTCGATGCGCGGTTGCGGACCGCGGCGCCGGAGCAGTTGGATGCCTGGGCACTGCAGGTCTTGGATGCGGCTTGCCTGGAGGAGGTGTTTGGGCTGAGCGAGAACCACTGAGAGGGGCCTCGAAATTGACCGCTGTTCACAAAAAACGTGCATTATTCTCCAATCAAGCTCATCGCACGATCGATCTTTGATTCAGCTAAGAACATCCCATGCTGTTTCAGCAAAGCGATCACAGGTCGGGCCGCTGGGATCAATCCGCGTTTTTTCGCGATCATGACCAGCCCCAGCGTCCCCAGTAAGGGGATGCCAAGCGTTTCAGCACAACGCCGCCCCGCGCCATCGTCGATGATTGCTGGTATGCCGGGATGTGTTTGGGCATAAGCCAGCACGGCGGACTCACCCGGCCCCAGATCCCAAGATTGAATCAGGGGTGGAATCAGGGGCACTTCAACGGTCGCCACCCATGGCGTGTTTGCTACCGTCCGTGCGGTTATGTCATTTGGTCCGCGTCGATTGATTTCCAGTACGACCATTTCAGGCGCAACAATGTCGGGGGCCGCTTGTTGGAGGAGGTGGATCAGTCCTGCCTTAGACAAAAAAATGAGCGGCGACGCATTGACCACCGCTTGTTTACGCATACGCTAATTCTTCTTGCAAACTCTCGAAGTCGATTTCAAAAACGTCGACTTGCTCACCGGCGAGCGCCAAGAGAAAGTCGACACGATCCAATCCTGCGAGCAGCGCGCCCTTTTCCATAGATATCTCGCCGCGTGCGTACCAATGGATGGCGGCCGCTAACCGTAGTTGCTTGGCAAACTCTCGAGGAGGTTGTTTGCGTGCTGAGAACACGTCATCGGGTAAATCAATGGCGATCTGGGTCAAGCTATTCCCCCGGGGTCTGGCCCCTTAACTCAGTGCTCAGGTTCCCCGGCAACATGACGGCATAACAGGCCAAGCGTCTCTGCGGTGATGCTCATTCGCGCTGGGATGCAGCCGCCCGGCAGCTTTTTTCCCCATCCTGGCCAGGTTGCGTTCCGCCACGAACGGCAGAAAATCGTGGCGCGTCGCAGGCCACTTTAGCAGCGTAGTTCCCCTGTCGCAACGAGGCGGCACGACGAGACATTTGCGCTGCGGCGTTTTTCGCGGACGCGCTGGGACCGGGGGTCGGCGCCAGGCGGGCTGACGCAGAGGGATTTCCTGGCCGGACGCGACAGTAGTTGAGGCTATCCGGTCGCGGGGATGGGCTGAACCAGCGAACGCATCTGCTCGGGGCGACCGGCTTTGTTGACTTGTCCCAGCGCCATGGCCATCATGACCGCCAGCGCCACGCCGACGCGTGTCTGCATCTTGGCCAGGCCGCGAATGAAATGCCGCTCGAAGCTGAAGCTGTTGTCGATGCGGTTATTGATCCGCGTCAAGGCGCTGCGGCGGTTGTAACCGCGCTCCCAACTGGGGCTGCCATAGGGCGTTGGCACGAAGATGCGCCGATCATGGTCGGCGAGGCTGATGCGCACGATGCGCCCGTCGTCGCCGGGCGTGACGCCACCGGCGTGATGGCACTGTTCACGACCCTGGTACTCAAGCTGTTCGGGCAATGTGTGCGCCGCTGGTGTTGAACCGTGTTCCCACAGTGGCCGCGTGAGACGCTCCGTAAGGGTGATCACGGAGGCGCTTGCCTGTCCAAAGCCAACCGGAACATGCTGGCTGTCACGGGTGACGCGCTGCCACGCCGAGCAAAGATTGCAGCCGACGCGCGGCACCCGTGGGAGCGGCCTCTGGCCGCGATGGGGCCGCGCGGGATCGCAACCATCGGCGTTCACCACGGCTCCCCATCCGCCGCCGGGAGACCCTCATCGGACGGGCGACAGCCGCGCCGGTTTTGGCGGGCGCGCTGGGCTGAACTGGACGCTTCAGCCAACCCGTTTGCCGTGGTGACCCAGGCGCACCTCAAAGCGCAAGAGACCGCCGGGTCTGACGCGGCGCGCTATCGGGCGAAACTGACGCTGCTACGCAGCCTCTACCGTCGTGGTTATCAGCGTGCAGACATCTTGGAGCGACTTCGGTTTATCGACTGGGTCCTCACGTTACCGGAAGGACTCGAACACCAGCTATGGACGGAAGTTCAACAATTCGACGAGGAAAAGCGGATGCGCTATGTCAGCAGTTGGATGCTTGGCGGCTCCCGCGGTGGCCGGATGAGGATCGTCGATCTCGTCGGGCGCAATCGGGCGCCTTGCGCGAAGGATCGGACTGGCGCCGAATCCCACGGCGCCCGGCGCGCCGCTCGGTGTCAGGGACCCGGCACAGCGGTCGCGCGCGCGGCATCCACCAAGGGTTGCGCGCTGCCGCCCGAATTTGGAATTGCTGAAGTGTCCGCGCTCCGTCAGCACCTGCGCCAGTTCGGCCCGCACCCGGAGCGAAAGCCAAGGCCCGGCCAGCGCGGTGGAATAGATCTGTTCCGCATCCCCCCAGACCCAGGATCGGGCCAAACCCAAACTGAACAGGGCCAGCAGCGCCAGCACCGCGATCACCGGGCAGAAGCGGGCGAGGGTGCCGGTGGCCGAACCGATCAGGTCCGCCACCGCCAGGATCAACCTCAGGCTCGGCAGGTCGTTGTGATGCTCGAAGGCCAGTTCCAGCGGGATCAGTGTCGATTCCAGTAGATGGCCGGCAAAGAAGCTGCCAAGGGCCTCCGCCGCAACAACTCCAGCCTGAGTCAGCGCGCTGACAGGTCAACTTCGCCTAAGGCGATTTCCGACAATTTGAATACCGGTCAATGTAGGTGCGACTTCAGTCGCACCTGCGTCCGAAGTGGACAAGCGACAGTGCAGTCCACAAAATCCCGCGCCGCCGCTGGTGGACTACGAGGCCGCATTCGACCAGCCGAGACGTCGGCCGACTGGAGTCCAAGGCTTCAGCCTTGGATCGGCAGGCCAAGGCTGAAGCCTTGGACTCCAAATGCGCATCGCTGGCCGAAACGATGATCAAGGCCCCCGACACCTGTCCGACAACTGCAGAACCAGCCAGTCGGGCCTTCAGTTCCTCCAGGTAGCGCGCGGGCGATGTCACGGGCCGTACTCGAGAACCTGGAGGCGCCGGGCGAGGCTATGTGCCATGCCGTTCAATGCGCTCCATTGAAAGAAGTCGGCATCGTCCCCGAGTGTACCGCTATTGAAGCGTTCCTGAAAATCGGCGGACTTCATCTGATATTTTCGTTCCAGTTCAGCGATGTCCGCTGTAATAAGCGAAGCCTCGCGCCTTAGCTCTTGGAGTTCTTGTGCAACAACATCCCGCAAGGCCTGATCAACGACCTCACTCTGATAGCCCTGGGAATACAGCGTCTCCAGACGCCGTAGCGATTCGAGGGTGGTAGCTGGCGTCGACATGGATACCTCAGGATGATCTCGGATTGTGCCCATACTGCTTGAGTACCGGTGTTATCCCCAAGGCCGGAATGCAGGCCGCCGTCAAAGGTCGGTGGCTCTTGGCCAGCCAGTCCTGTACCGACAATGGCAGGAGCAAGGCAGTCTCACGGTCGACTGGGTGGAAGCGGCGCAGATGCGATTTCAGTCGCACCGACTCGGACGCAAGTGCGACTGAAGTCGCACCTACACTCACCGGTATCCAAATTGTCGGAAATCGCCTTAACTCGCGGGCGTGCCTGTGTCCACCGGCGGGNCGCCGAGCAGACCTTCAAGCGTCTCGGCCTGGAGAAAAGCATTCAGCCAGGCATCCAGTTGGTCAATGGTTGCCCCGGCAAGGCGCGCGCCCGCCCATGAGGGGAGGAGACCAAAGCGGGCGGTTAGCACGCTTTGCAGCGCTTCGGTCTTGCCTTCCCGCTNACCTTCCAGNTTNCCTTCCNGCTTGCCTTCGCGCTTGCCTTCCAGCAACCCCTCCCGCTTCCACTTCTGTGTCCACTCGTCAACCCGTTCGGCCAGCATGGTCTCGACCTCCGTTAAATCGTGCAGTTCCGGCAGATTCTCGCCCGGCATCAGCCGCCGCAGCAACACCCGCGCAAACCAGACTGTGAGGGCACGCCGCAGGCTGGCGTGGCGCGGGTCGCGCAAGCGGGCGGTCAGCCGCTGCAGGATCGGGCGCACCGCCGCGGGGCCGTCGGCCGCCAGCACTTCCAGCCGCACCAACTCGGCCGCGACACGTCGATGAGCGCCAACCAGTCCTCCTGCACGAAGTCGCGCAGCAGCCCCTCGACCATCTCGGGGTGGGAGAACAGATGTTTGTAGGAGCCGTCCTGCGGCGCCCGCGCGCAGGAACGGGCGCGGGACCGGGCACGGCGACGTTGACGGGAGGGTCGGGGCATGACGACGGGTGCACAGGCCGGTAACAGCAGCGGATGTGCGCCAGTCTCTCACGGCCCGCCAGTTCGGACAATGTGTGCGCCGACGGTGCAGCAGTTCCAAATTCGAGCGGCCGCCGCCAATACCGTGCCGGCCGCGAGGCTGATGGTGGATGCGCTACGCTTATCCACCCTACAAAACCGGCTCCGCTGTAGGGTGGATAAGGCGCGCCGCTCGGTGTCAGGGACCCGGCCCAGCGGTCGCGCGCGCCGCATCCACCAGGGGTCGCGCGATGCCGCTCAAATCTGGAATTGCTGGGTGCGGCTACGGGCCGGTCGGCCGATCGTCTGTGATCTTAGCAGCGTCCCCTGTCCGCACTGCGTCCCGCGCCTCACTCAGCCGGCTCTCAACCTCGATAAACCGCGGCTCCAGGTCCAATCGCCCCGGCGCCCCGATCGCCCGCGCACGGTCATACAGCGCACGAGCCATGTCGACCTCGCCGGCATCCAGCCGCCAAGTCGCTGACAGGAGTAACGGCAGCGGATTCACCGGAAACGCGGAGAAGGCGGCGTCCAGCGTGCCGATCGCACCCGCGCTGTCGCCCTGGGCATGACGCAGATGCCCGACCTACATCAGGAGTTCCTGTCGGCTGGACGGCAGTATGGCCGGCACCGCCGCCGCGTCTTGCGTCAGCGCCGGCAGTGCGGGCTCCGGCACGCGACAATCCTGGTCCAGGGCCAGATCGGTAGGCTTCAGCACGTCGGTCGTACCGGAACAGTGGCGACTGCTATACTCTCTGAATCCCGTGGTCGGAGTCATCGACCACTTCCGCTGGGCGATCCTCGGCGGCGAGTCCACGCTCTAGATACCCGGTTTTTTGCTCAGTTGGTGTGTGATCGTCTTCTTCCTGTGGATCGGTATCCGTCGGTTCCGCGGTATGGAAAAGCGCTTTGCCGACCTGATTTGATTAGAGGGTGAAACGGCATGGTGAATTGCAGGCTCGGCATCAACCGACAGGATTAGCAACAATGCGCCAGGATCCCGTCATCACAACCCTCGCCGACGAGCTCAATCGCCTCCTCGGCACCCACCTGCGTGGGCTGTGGTTGTACGGATCCAGGGCGCGTGGCGATGCGCGCGCGACCTCCGACTATGACGTCTTGATCATCGTCGATGAAAAGACGCAAGCCATGCGTGACCGCATCTTGGACCTTCAAGTGGAGATTCTTGACCGCCACGAAGCCTTGGTGGCCACTTTGCTGCGGACCGAGAACGAGTGGCTCGGCAGTCAAGGCTCTCCACTGGCGCGAAACATCGCTCGCGAAGCCGTGCGACTGTGATACCCGCGATTGCGCAACTGCTCCGTGCCGCAGAGGACAAAGTCGAAGCCTCGGAATTACTGCTCCGGGAGGGGCTTAATGGCGACGCCGCTTCGCGCGCGTACTACGCCGCCTTTCATGCGATCAGCGCGCTCCACCTCTCGCGCGGCCAGACCTTCTCCAGCCACGCGCAGTTGATTGGACGATTTAATAAAGACTTTGTTCGATCAGGGGTTTTCCCCCCGGAGTACACGCGGATTCTAACCCGGCTGTTTGAAGATCGACAACTCGGTGATTATGATGCCACCGCCGAAATCGACCGCGACCAAGCCAGCCAAGATGTAACCGATGCGCGCCGGATCGTCGCAGCAATTCAGGCCCACCTGCGCTAACCGGGATAGACCCCGCAAGGCCTGATCAACGACCTCACTCTGATAGCCCTGGGAATACAGCGTCTCCAGACGCCGTAGCGATTCGAGGGTGGTGGCTGGCGTCGACATGGATACCTCAGGATGATCGCGGATGGTGCCCATACTGCTTGAATACCGGTGTTATCCCCAAGGCCGGAATGCAGGCCGCCGTCAAAGGTCGGTGGCCCTTGGCCAGCCAGTCCTGTACCGACAATGGCAGGAGCAAGGCAGTCTCACGGTCGATTGGGTGGAAGCGGCGCATTGGTCGTAGCACTCCCCGCCATCGGAGCTTATCACGACAGTATACCGGACCTTCAGCTCCGACGGGGCGCCGAAGTCCGACAGGCGGTACCCCGTTCCAACTTCAGTTGCACCGTCATTCCGGCAGGATGCCGGAATCCAGTGCCATGGATGGTAGCTTGCGGCGAGCATGGACTTGCAAGATTAAGACGTAACACCCTACCAGCTTTTCGCAGTGAGCCTTCCATGCGGCGCACTATGGGCGCCGTCGACCTCCGCGTTGCTCCTCTCGATCTCCGACAGGCGCGCTATTGGGCTTTGATGGTAATCCCGGCCGGCGGCGTGCGTAGTCAGGGCTTCCAGCCCTGAGGGTGTCAGGCCAGGATGGCCTGACGACGCACCCGGCGAGCCCAAGTGGCCGGAATCTTGATCGAGGCCCGCGATTGCGCCCTACGGGAGATCGTCAGCGGACCGGGCGGGCCAGCGCAGTCCCCTGACCCTGCGCCCGCAGCCTGTCGGACTTAGCCCCTAGGATAAGGGCATGAGTCAACATAAAGGCTTTTTGTTGCTCCACAATCTAACGTAAGGTGATTTCCGCGAGAAATCCAACC
>NZ_KB902383.1 GCF_000379525.1 Lamprocystis purpurea DSM 4197
CCGAGACCGCACGGTGGACCGTCGAGCGCACGACCACCGACACCGGGCTGCGCGTCACCGCACGCATCCTCGATAAATTCTACGCGCTCGGCCGCAAATGCTCCGACGGCTTCCGGGAGATCAAAGATCAGTTTATCCGGCATGACCTGACCCTTGGACAATGGAATTACGTGGTTGATCCTAACGGTTTCTCTTAATAAAGATGTATAACTAATTTATGCCTCGTTACTAAGGCGAGTCCGCGAAGTGATATTTGGCGACCCAGTTGGGGCCGTCAGACGGTCCTGAGTGGATGCGACTCACACGCCCTTCCGCCATCACCCTAAGATCCCGACCCCCATGAGCACGCCCCCCACCGACCCCATCCGTCTCACCCAACTGTCCCACGGGGGCGGCTGCGGCTGCAAGATCGCGCCCAAGGTCTTGCAGGAGGCCCTGGCCGGGCTGTCGATGGGCTTCCCCCACCCCGATCTCCTGGTCGGCAACGCCACGGCGGACGATGCCGCGGTGTTTCGGCTCCGCGACGATCTGGCCTTGGTGGCGACCACGGATTTCTTCATGCCTATCGTGGACGATGCCTACGATTTCGGCCGCATCGCCGCCGCCAACGCCATTTCCGATATCTATGCCATGGGGGCGACACCGGTGCTGGCGCTGGCCATCGTCGGGATGCCGATCAACACCCTGCCGATGGCCGAGGTGCGGCGGATCATGGCCGGGGGCGCGGCGATCTGTCATGAGGCCGGTATCCCCCTGGCCGGCGGCCACTCCATCGACGCGCCCGAGCCGATCTACGGCCTGGCGGTCATGGGGACCATTCATCCGGATCGGATCAAGCGCAACGCCGACGCCCGCCCCGGCGATGTGCTGATCCTGGGCAAACCGTTAGGGGTCGGCATCCTGAGCGCCGCACTGAAGAAAGGTTTGCTGGATGAGGCCGGCTACCAGGCCCTGCTCGACACCGCCACCCGGCTCAACCGACCCGGCATCGCCTTTGCCGAATGGCCCGGCGTCCATGCGCTGACCGACGTGACCGGCTTCGGCCTGCTCGGGCACCTGCTCGAGGTCTGCCGGGCCTCGGGGGTTGGCGCCCGCGTGGAGGTCGCCGCCGTGCCGGTGCTCCCCGCCGCGCTGGACTTGGCGCGCGCCGGGCATGGTCCCGGCGCCATCGAGCGCAACTGGGCGAGCTATGGGGCTGAGGTGGTCATGGACCCGGCCCTGCCCGTCTGGGTCCAACGCCTGCTTTGCGACGCCCAGACCAGCGGCGGGCTGCTGGTGGCCTGCGCCCCGGACACGGCGGGGGCGGTGCTGGAGCGCTTCCATGCGGACGGGTTCGCTCAAGCCGCGGTGATCGGCGAGTTGTTCACGGGACCGGCCGCAGTGTCTTGTCGTTAGGGACGCGGCAGCCGCTGGCCAATCGGCCCACTTTCGATCTCTGTCGGTCATCGCTTCGGGCGCCCCGCGATCCGGAGTAGGGGCGGGTTTGGAACCCGCCCCTAGCAGCCTGTCGGACTATAGGCGATTTCCGAATAAGACGCTATCAAGAAGCAAGCACCTCCGTAGCGGGCGACGTGACCTGCCGGAATCGCGTCATTGTGCCCCCACCCGTCGCCCGCAAGCGGGCTCCTACGGGTTGGATTTTTCGCCGAAATTACCTTAAGGTGCAACTGCTCTTTCTAGGATAACAGCCATCAGGAGACGTCCAATTCCGTCGTCCGCAGATGTCGGCTTCCATGCCAGAACTCCACCACGGACAGCAAACGCTCGCGGGCGAAGGGCTTGGTGATGAAATCGTCCATGCCCGCCGCGCGGCAGCGGTCTTCTTCTTCCTTGAGCGCGTGGGCCGTCATGGCGATGATCGGCAACGCCCGCACCGATCCGGTCAGAGACCGTATCCGGCGCGTGGCCTCGAGCCCGTCCATCACCGGCATGGAGACGTCCATCAGCACGCTCCCGAGCGGCTCGCGGCATACCGCCGCCAGGGCCTCGGCCCCGTTGTCGGCGGTGCGCACCGCGTAGCCGGCCTTGGTCAAGGCCGCCGCAGCGACCATCCGGTTGGTTTTCACATCATCCACCAACAGGATGGGCAGGTCCCGACGGGCTGTGCCGGCCGGTAAGCGACAGGCGGGCGCGTGCGTCGCCGCGACGGGCACGTCCGCCTGCCGCGCAACCGCAAGCGTCAACTCGAAGGAAAACCGACTGCCTTGCCCAGGCGCGCTGTCGATCACGATCTGCCCCCCCATTAGGTTGACGATGCGCTGCGAAATGGCGAGCCCCAGTCCGGTGCCGCCCGACTGCTTGACGGCGCCATCGTGGAGCTGGCTGAACTCATCGAACAGCCAGGCCTGGCGGTCCTTGGGGATGCCTTTTCCCGTATCCTGAACCTCGAAGCGCAACCGTTCGCAGGACTCGCCGGGGCACCGGGTCTGCACCCCCAGACTCACCTGCCCGGAGTCAGTGAACTTCACCGCGTTGCCGAGCAGATTGATCAACACCTGGCGCAGCCGCAAGGGGTCGACCTGCACGGCGGCGGGGAGATCGGCGGCCAACGCGATACGCAGATCCAATCCCTTGGCCCGCGCGAGCGGACGCACGGTGGCAGCCGCCCGTTCGATCAGCTCGGCCAACGCCGTCGGCTCCGCGCGCAGCGTCATCTCGCCGGCCTCGATCTTCGACAGATCCAGGACGTTGTTGATCAACTCCAACAGGGCATGTCCAGCCTCGTTCGCCATGACGAGGTGCTCGCGTTGCTCCGTTGAAAGCACCCAGTCGCGCGTCATGTCCAGCGTCCCGAGCACGGCATTCAGCGGCGTGCGCAGTTCGTGACTCATGTGGGCCAGAAAGCGGGACTTGGCCGCATTGGCCGCATCAGCCGCCGCGGACGCCGCCTGGGCCTCGGCCGCCGCGCGCTCGGCGCCGGCGCGGGCCTCCTCCAGCGCGTCATAACTGCGCTGCAGCCGCTCGGCCATCTGGTTGAAGGCACGCGCCGTGTCGGCCAACTCGTCGCGCCCTTCAACCGGAATGCGGTGACTCAGTCCCCCATCCGCGACCCCCGTGGCAGCGAGCTCCTGCGCCGCGCGCTTGAGCGTGCACAGCGAGCGTGTGAGGTAACTGCCGAGCAGCAGTGAAAACAGGGCGACCAGCGCGATCTCCAGCAGCGCGATGCCGAGCAGGCGCCGCCGCGCCTGATCGACCAGTTGCACCTGGGCGGCGGTGGACAAGCCGATTTCAATCAGACCGAACCCGGTCCCGGCCTCGCGGATCTCCGCGCGCGCCCGCAGCACCCCGCCGGCAACCGCGGCCCCCTGATCGCCGTCGGCCGCGGCGTCGGCCGCCGCCGCCTCACCGCGGCTGACCAGCCGCCGGCCGTGACCGCTGACCCGCAGATAGGCCACATCCGGGTTGCGCATCACCGCATCGGCAAAGGTCTCGAGTGAGGCCAGGTCGTCGGAGAGCACCGCATCCTTGGCCAGGATGGCGAACAAGTCGACCGTCGAACGCGCCCGCTCCGCGATGGCGTCGGCCTTGGTGGACGCCAAATAATCGAGACTCAGCCACACCAGCACGGCCAGGAGCACGATCTCGATCAAGGCGATGCCGAGCACGGTCTTGAACCGCAGGGACAGCCGCCCGTGCGGAAACCAAGGCATCATGGCGGCGCGCCGGACGAGGGTAAGGCCAGGATTTCGATGCCGAGCGCGCGCACGTCATCCCAGTCGGCGTCAGCGGCGGGATCGATGCCCTGAAACTCGATGGCCGCAAGCAGCGCCTGACCCGCCGGCGCGTCCGCCAGCGCCGTCATCGCCTCGCGAATCCGGTCGACCAGCCGCGGGTCGACCCGCGGATGGGCGGCAAAGGCGTGTGGTGTGAACGCCTGGGTCCGCCACAGCACCCGGAGCTGCTCGCGGGTCTCGGGCGCCGTATTCTCAAAGGTCCGCTCGATGCCGCCGCCGGCCGGATAGAGCCCCTTGGCGACCGCCAGGTAAACCGACTCGTGAGATCGGACATAGTGCGGCTGGACGGTGATACCGGCCTGACGGAGCGCCGCCTGGGGAAGAATGGACGCCGCAAAGGCCGCGGGCGCGGGAAAGGCGACGGGCTGGCCGGCAAGCGCCGCAATGTCGGTGATCGGCGCGTCTTTGCGGACCACCAGAATGCCGCGGATACCAGGGCCGCGCTCCCGAGCGAAGGCCTGATAGCCCGGTGCCGCGTGATAGACCGTGTAGTGGTAGGGATTCATATAAGCCAGATCATACTGTCCCTCCGCCAGGCGCGCCTCGAAGGCCGGGATATCCGGCGCCGTGCGGAATTCGATGCGCACGCCCGCCGCTTGGCCGACCGCGTTCAGGAGCGGCACCCAACGCTGCACCAGCAGACTGGTCGCCTGCTGGGGGACGACCCCGAAGGTCAACACCGGCACCGCGTCGACGGCCGGGGCGATCGGCTGGTCCGCGGTCGCATTGGCGGCGACCAGCAGGCAGCCGAGACAGGCGAGGATTCGCAGGAATTTCGAATGCATAGCGTTCGCTCCGGGTAAGTATGGGCACTTCTGCGCGCTAGATTAAGCAAAAATTGCGCCATCACTGATCAAACTTGCAGGTCAATGCGTTAGCTGCCTTTGGCGCTTGCGCTGGCCCGCGCAGCCCGAGAATGCCGCCGATTCTGCAAAGCGGTCCTAAACCGCGCCAGCTCCAGCAATCGTTGAGGCTGCCGGGGCCGATCCCATCCAAGAACATCGCATACCGCGCTGGGCGCGGTTTAGTGCAGATAGACCATCACCCGACTGGACCGCCCGCGCCCGTCCACCACGGCGATGGCCGTGAAACCGGGACCGGCGGGCCGCCACCAGAGGAGACGGGCAAAGGGCTCCCGGCCGATCGGTCGACCGTCGGCGAACCAGGTGAAGGGCGGCTGTCCGCCGCGCACTTTGAGCGCCAGCCCGCCGCCCTCCCCCGCGCCGGTGTCGGAGCCGATCTCCAGTCGCGCCCCGTCCGGCGGAAAGGCGATCTCCGGACCCGTTGCGACGGCCCCCACACCCGCTCCGCGCACCCGCGCCTGACGCAGCGTCGGGGGCAGCGCCTGGGTCGCCGCGAGCAAGACGCCGGCCGGCGCCGGCGGCAGCGGCACCCGCGGACCCAGTCGCGCAAAACAGTCGAGCAGGATCGGCACCGCCGCGTCCACCCCCTTGAGCCCCGGAACCGGCGCACCGTCCGGACGGCCGACCCAGACCCCCACCACATGACGCCCGTCATAGCCGAGCGCCCAGGCATCACGGTAGCCGTAGGAGGTTCCGGTCTTGAACGCGACCCCCGCCGGAGCGGTACCGACAGGACCGGAAACCTCCTGCAGGATGGATGTCAGATACCAGGCGGCACGCGGGTCCAGGACGCGCGGGCGGCCCGCGATCGGCTGCGGAAGCGGGTTGGCCGCCGCGTCGTCGCGTGAATCCGTCAGGTCCAGCGGCACGCCGCCCCGGGCGATGGCGCCGTAGATTCGCACCAGGTCGAACAAGGTCAGGCCCAGCCCACCCAACCCGATGGCCAGTCCGGGCGGCGCGGCGTCCGCCAGCACCGGAGCGGCCCCGGCGCGGCGCATCCGCGCGATCAGGCGCGCCGGACCCACCGCGTCCAACAACTGCACGGCCGGGACATTCAACGACAGGGCCAACGCCCGGCGCACCGTCACCGTTCCCTGGAAGGCACGATCGAAATTGCCCGGCACATAGCCCGCGAAGGCGGTCGGCCGATCCTCGATCAGACTCTCCGGATGAGCGATGCCGGACTCGAAGGCCAAACCATAGATCAGCGGCTTGAGCGTCGAGCCCGGCGAGCGTAAGGCGCGCGTCATATCCACATGACCCTGGCGGTCGCCGGCAAAGAGCCCGGCGGACCCGACCTCGGCGAGCACCTGACCGGAGCCGTGATCGGCCGCCAGCAGGGCGACCGAGACCCGCGGATCGATCGCCGCCGCCCGCTCCGCCGCCAGGGACTCCAGCCCCCCTTGCAACCGCGCGTCGAGGGTCACCCGATGGACCCCGCGGCCGGGGGCAGACTGAACCAACCGGGCGCCCAGGTGCGGGGCCAACATCGGAAACGGCCGGCGGCCGGTGGGAACCGGCTCGCGGCGCGCCGCGGTCGCGGTCTCCGCATCGATCAGACCCAGCGCCAGCGCGCGCGCCAGCACCCGATCCCGCGCCCGCCGCGCCGCGGCCGGGTCCCGGTCGGGACGACGCGCCTCCGGCGCCTGAGGCAGAGCGACCAGCAAGGCCGCTTCCGCCGCGCTCAGACGCTTCGGCTCCTTGCCGAGCCAGGCGAGCGACCCGGCGCGCAGCCCCTCCAGATTGCCGCCATAGGGAGCGACCGTCAGATAGGCCGTGAGAATCTGCGCCTTCTCCGCCGTCCGCTCCAAGGCCAGCGCACCCAGCGCCTGGCGCACCTTGCCGCCCAGCACGCGGGTGCGCCCGCCGTCCAGGAGCCGGGTCAGTTGCATACTCAAGGTCGAGCCGCCGGAGACGATCCGACCCGCAGTCACGAGTTGCGTCGCGGCCCGCGCCAGGGCCAGCGGATCCACCCCCGCGTGCCGATAGAAACGCCGGTCCTCCACGGCCAACAAGAGCGCGAGAAAGCGCGGGTCGACATCATCGAGATCCAGCGGCAAGCGCCAGCGTCCACCGTCCACCGTAAAGGCGCGCAACAGCCGGTCCTCCCGATCCAGCACAACACTGGAGGTCCGCACGTGCCAATCCGGCGCTGGTGTGGCGGCCACCCAGGCACGCAAGAACAACCAGCCGATCAGGACAAAGAGGGCCGCGACCGCAAGCAAAGCCGCGGGCCAGAGAACGCGTGGGCGTGGGCGGATCACTGGATTTCAACACCTTGGCGGCGGCCTCTGTACAAGGTAAGACGCTGAACGCGTTTGATAATCGGTGAACCAAGCCATTCTGAAGCTCACCGTCGGCAAACACGATGTATACAGGAGATCTTACGCCATCCAGGAATCCGAAACGCGGGCTTCAAATTACCGCCCAAGACGCCTATACTGAGAAGTCTCGCGCCCTTAGCTCAGTCGGTAGAGCATCTGACTTTTAATCAGGTGGTCGCGCGTTCGAGTCGCGCAGGGCGCACCATAAAAACAAGGGCTTACTGGAAACGGTAGGCCCTTTTCCTTTCCTGCGGGACACTCGCGGGACACTGACGACTAACACCACGCAGAAAGCCGCAACACATCCGCCCCGCGCGGTTAACCAGCGGCGGCCCGAAACTCGTTTCCCACGGAACGTATAGCGGACTATTCCGGAAGAGCCCGGACAATCGCGGATGTGAGATAAGACCTGAGAAGAAACAGGAAGTGATGAAGTCGATTGCGGCCCTTGGTGTCCTATAACGCGAAACGGACGACCGTTGACCGTGCATTTTCCCACGCAAGGAAAGCACCGCGGACAAGCGGTAACGTGCAATGAGGTCGGTTATCCGCCCGGTTGATCCTGATCCCGCTCCACGGGGAGGGCTTCCGCCTGGACCGGCCAGCGAACAGCGCCAAATGGTTTGAGACAAAACGCCAAATGGTTTGAGATAGCAGCGTCAAACCCTCCCGAAGACCCTCGCGGCGCTGGTCAACCTCCCGGAGCCCAAGCCCGCCGCGGCTGGTTCGAGGCCCCGGTGTCGGCTTGGCGGCCGTCGTCACCTGGACCGGCCCGCGGCAGAGCCCCAGGGCGAGCAAGGTCCCCGGCCGGCGCTGGATCGGGACACCTTCCCGAAGCCCCTCGCGAAGATCCACGGGGAGGGCTTCC
>NZ_KB902384.1 GCF_000379525.1 Lamprocystis purpurea DSM 4197
TCCCCCACTGCCAGGCAGATTCCCACGCATTACTCACCCGTCCGCCACTCTACTCGCCCCAAAGGACTTTCGCGTTCGACTTGCATGTGTTAGGCATGCCGCCAGCGTTCAATCTGAGCCAGGATCAAACTCTTCAGTTCAGTCTCTTTCAACCGCTTACGCGGCCAATCCTGCTCGACGGAATCTTCTCATCGAAGATGCTCGTCGCTATCTCTAGAACTCTCCAGAGACGCCAGAGCACCCACACAAGTTATCTAAACGAATTGTTAAAGATCTGTCGCTTCACTCAAGCACTTTTTCACTGCTGAGTTCTCAAATTCTACAGCATCCCGCCGTGTTGTCAACCGCACTGGTTGAGATTTCCTAGTACATTGCCGCGCTTCCATCACAGCAAGCCGATCATTATACATCCGTTTGGCGACCTGTCAAACTCCATTTTCGTGCATCCTGCGGCATCTTGCCGTTTCGTTTCGTCCGCTTGTCCCTAGCGAGCCGCCCATTCTACATCGTGCGATCGGTCTGTCAAGTGATCCGACACAGAACCGACATAAAATCGTCAACCGGGCGCTCTCGAACACTCCGGACGACCTCGCCAAGCCGCGCGTAACCTTCCTTTGCAGAACGCGGAATCTCTGATGCCTGCGGCGTCGGGGCAGGCCCCGCCGACCTCTCGGAGTGGCCGGGTGCGCCCAACCATCGCCCGGTCGACGGGTCGCGGCGGTTGGGCTCAGCGCATTCTTGGCGGGGTTGAATCGTCAGGATTTAGCGCGCGTCCTGGTCCGGGCTGAGGAGGGCTGCGAGGCGACACCGCGCCAGGCTTGGCGTCCGGCACTGCGCTCCGCGGCGAAGTCACCGACCAGCGCAACCGTCTGGCGCTGGAGGTCGGCGACGGTCCCCCCGAGTTGGTTCAGGAACGCGTTGCGGTCGGCACGCCCCGCCTCGGCCATGTCGATGTGATTCTCACGGAAATCGGCCTGCAGGGTTTCCACGCTGGTCTTCAGACGACTGATGAAGGCGTGCGCTGCGTCCGTGACTTCCTGGCGGGTGTCGGCGATCAGGTTTAGGCGGGCCATGCGCTCCGACACGATCTCGTCGCGCAGCCGCCCCATATCTTCGGTAAAACGGCCCATTGTCTGCACCTCGTTACACGTTGCAAGAGTGCACCGGGAACGGGTGAGTCCGCGCAGCCGTCGATGCGGGTTCAGCGCGGCTTGCCACCTGACCCGACGCAAGATGCCGCTCGGGATCGATGCCGAGGCATCGGAGCGGCACCCATCTGAAGTACGAGGCGGGATCAGGCCGGAGCAGCCGCCGGCGCAGTGAGGCCGATCGCTTCGGCATACTTCAGGTAGGTCTCGACCGACGCGATGACCACACGGGCTTCAACGGCGAGCAGCTCGATACCAACCAGGGAGACCTTCAACCACGCATCGATCACGATGCCCTTGTCCAGAATGCGGTCAACGACTTCGGCGAGACTGGAGGAATCTGTGGAGTTGGCGACTTTTGCCATTTTATTTACCCTCTGAACGTCGGAACGAATGCACATGATGTGCGCTTGAAGCAAACCTGCCGGGCCTGCATGGCCTGAGTGAGATCGCAAATCGATTCACACCCTACCCCGCCGATCTTGGCACCGGAACCGCTCGCTACAACTGGCGGGTCCAGTGCTTTTCGGTGTGGCGTCCTGCCGACTCGGTTGCTTGATCAACATTGAGCATAAGGCGTGCCAGATTCGATTTTCGCCGGACATCACTGCGATCTTAAGAGAAATCAATTACGTAGATCTTTCCCTACCGATCCGCTCGCAGACACTCAGGAGGGTAGTGGCTATCCTGGGCTATGGAATGCTTTCCATGCTTATGGTGTGGACACCCTAGCAGCCTGTCGGGCTTTAGGCGATCTCCGAATAAGACGCTATCAAGAATCAAGCTCCGTAGGAGCCCGCTTGCGGGCGATGTGACCTGCCGGAATCGCGTCATTGTGCCCCACCCGTCGCCCGCAAGCGGGCTCCTACGGGTTGGATTTTTCGCGGAAATCACCTTACGTTAGATTGTGGAGCAAAAAAAAGCCTTGATGTTGACTCATGCCCTTATCCTAGGGGCTAAGTCCGACAGGCTGCTAGAACAGCCGTTCCGGACGCATGCGTGCGTGCTTCGATCCGGCGCAAAGGGCACGCCATTGATCAAGGCCGCACCGCCGCTGCCTGCGGCTCAGGAATGCTCGGCAAAATAGACACGAAAGGACCCGGCAGACAGGGGCCGGGAAAAATGGAAACCCTGCGCCAGTGCGATTCCCGCCTCATGCAGTGCCTGCGCCTGGGCGGCGGTCTCGACGCCCTCGGCAATGATCTTGAGCTCAGTCGAACGTGACAGGTTGGTCAGGTCGACGAGCCAGGACGGCGCTTCACCGTCGATGGCGAGACTCGCATCGGGGTGGTGACGCAGCCAGTCACCAAGCTCTTCTGCCAGCTGCTCGATCACCCAGTAGGTCAGCATGCCGGACAACGGCGTGTCCTCGATCAAGGGAATGAAATCAGCGGGCTGAACGACCCCAGTGGCGCGGCGCCAACGGACCAGCGCCTCGGCGCCGGTGCAGCGACCGGACTCCAACTCGACAATGGGCTGGTACTCCAAGAACAGCTCGCCGCCCTGGATGCCTTGGCGAAGCGCTTCAAGTTCGTTCATTGTTGTCGATATTCCTGGCCCAAGGCCGTAGCGATACCATCTGGGATCTCGACTTTACCCCTCCTGGGTCTTCAGGCCCACGGCCGGTCCCTCATCTGTCCTTCGCTGTCAGCGCCCCACGAGCGGCCTGCCTGGTGGCCGCCTGCTTGCCGCAGATACCGACCAGAGAGATTTGCGTTCATTTGCGGCTGCATCCTTGTCTCAGGTTCACCCCGCGCGCCGCAAGAAGGCCCCGAGCACCGGAATCCCCAGGCCTCCATCCTCCGTGACCAGCCCCCGGCGGCGCAAATAGCGTCGCGTCGCGCCGTCCTGGGCGGCGAGGTCCACCGTCTGTCCCTGCGCCAGCGCCTCCAGTACCGCGAGCGCCGCGGCCGGAGCCGCCTGCACCAGGTTGGTCAAATAGGTGTTGGCCTGGTCCAGCACCGCCGGATCGAGCGCCGTGCAGTCCGCCGGCGTCGCTTCGCGGCGGTCGGCATCGTTCATGCGCTTCACCAGCAGCGAGCCATAGAGTTGGGTCAGATAGGGCTGGCCCAGGGTGCGGGACCAGACCGCCTCGGCCACCGCGGGCGGGATGGCGTCGGGCGGGAAGTCGTCGCTCGGCCGGGTCAGCAGGTCCAGCGTCACCGGCCGGGTCAGCGGACCGATGGTCAGGGTGCGCAGGTTCACCAGGTGATCGGCCCACATCGGGTCCAACTCGTCCACTTGGGCGGCCCCGGCGATCAGCACCCGCAGTCGGCGGCGGTGCTGGATGGTGGCGCGCAAGAGCCCCAACAATTGCAGCAGCGCCCGCCGGTCGCCGGGGAAGAGCCCTTCCCAGCGCTCGAACTCGTCGATGCACAAGAGGATGCGCCCGACGGCCGCCCCACTGAGATCAAGGCGCTCCAACTGCTCGAACCAGGCCCCCAGTGCCTCCATCGGCGGCCCCGGCGGGGCGTCCGGCAGGGTCAGTCGGCGCTCGCGCCGCGCCTGCATCTGCGCCTGCCCGACCAGTGCCTTGACCAGTGACTCGGTGGAGTCGATGGGATTGTTCTGGGTGTCGAAGAAGACCACCAGCGCATCCGGCAGCTTCAGCGGCAGCATGTTGAGCAGCGAGGTCTTGCCGCAGCGCCGCGGCCCGATCAGCGCGAGCGCCGCCCCCTGGCCCGGATCGCCCAGGATGGACTCGATCTCCGCCACCAAGGGCTCGCGCCCGCGGAAGACCTCGCGGCCGAACTCGGGCTCCAGCGGCACGAGCGGGCGGAAGGGGTTCGGCACCTCCAGCGCCGCCGCGGTCCTGGTCGCGGCGAGCCAGTCGGCGACCAAGCGCTGCCAGTCGGGCAGGGCCGCGCGATAGATCGGGGCCTCAAGGTCGCGGCTGCCGAGCAGTGCGTTGTCGAGCCCGCGCAGGCGGTCCGCGGCGGCGGTCAATAGCTCCTGGCGCTGGCGGGCGATCAGGGTCAGCTCGGCCGCGCGCAGATAGCGGCCGACCTGTTGCAGGGCGGCGAAGGTGCCGTCGGCGTTGGCCGGGTCCGGGAGCCATTCGCCGCGCAGGTCGCGTAGGGGCTGGAAGCGGCGGTCGCGGGCCAGGGTCGACAGCTCGTCGGCGCGCAGCAGGGCCAGGGCTCGCCGGCCGGCGCGGCGCTGACCGGGGGCGATCTCACAGGCGGCCAGCGCGCGGCGGGCCAGGGCCGGGTCCCGCGCGGCGGTGTCGCGGATATGCGCGGCCAGGGTTGGCAGCGGGAGATAGCTCAGCTCGTGGTGGAGGACGGGGCTGGCGGCGAGGGTGATACGACCGGTGTTTCTTTGGATGGTGAAAGCGATGTACTGCCAGGGGATCTCCAGCAGGGAGAGCGGAAGCCGAAAAAAACCCACGCCGACGGCCACGACTAAGGTCATGCCAGCAATTCCAAATTTGGGCGGCATCGCGCGACCCCTGGTGGATGCGGCGCGCGCGACCGCCGTGCCCGATCCCTAACACCGAGCGGCGCGCCTTATCCACCCTACAGCAGTGCCGGTTTTGTAGGGATAAGCGCAGCGCATCCACCGTCAGCCTCGCCGCCGGCACAGCCACCCAAATTTGGAACTGCTGAGGTCATGCCGGCCACCTTGCTGAAGGACCCGCCAAGGGCTATACCAATGCCTGCACCGATGGGCGCGCCGATGTCCACATAGCCGCGCACGACCCCGGTCATGCCTTCGGTCACGCCCCAGGCGACGCCCATAGCTACACCCAGCGCTGCGCTGCCGGGCACGAAGGCCCCGACACCGATGGCCACGCCGTAGGCTACGCCCATGGCCACATCGAAGGCCAAGCCAACGGCCGAACCGATGACCAACCCGCCAGCTACGTGCAACCATTCGGTATCCGAGCCCACCATCGCGAGGACCAGCTCAATTGCTACCGCGATGGCAGACGTCCCGACCAGCAGCAACAGCGCCATGCGTGCCACATAAGCCCGCCCCACCGCATCCCCCCGCCACAGCAACCGCCAGCCGGATGCGCTGGGTCTTTCGATACCAAGCGCGCGCAACCGATGATGCAGGCTGATCGGCCGCATCAGCATCCACCAGCCCAGTTCCCAGACACCGGGCAGTTGAGCCAGCCGCTCCGCCACGGACAGCAATGCCGGGTCCTGCCCTGGGCCTGGCGTGCCGCCCGTCAATCCTTCCGGTTCAGCCATTCGCTCAGCACCCGCGCAAAGGGTTGATGGTCGTCGGTGAGCAGCCCGCGTCGGCGCAGGGTGTCGTCGCCGCTGTCAGCCTTGGCCGCCGCCCCCCCCGGCGGCGGCGCGGCGCAGCCGTTGACGGTCGCGCTCGGCGAGCCCCGACCACCAGAGTGCGAATTGCTGCGCAGCCTCGTCGCGAAACCGCGCGAGCGCCTGGGCGCGGGGGTCGCCGCCGTCGGGGTCCGACCCGTCCGCGCGGGCATCGAACAGCCGCCGCGCGAGCAGGGTGAGGTAAAACGGGTGCCGGCCGGCCCAGTCGAGCAACCAGGCCGGGTCGTCCGGCGCAAGGCCCGCCGCGCCGCGGGCGAGCAGAGCCGCCGCTGCGCCGGGTTCCAGCAGCCCGATCCGCACCGCCTCCAGCATGTTCGCGAAGGGCGAGACGCGCCCAAGGTCGGCGTAGACCTCGGGCAGGGTGCGGCGGGTGGCAAAGACCAGCGACAGCCGACGCTTGGTCAGCAAGCCCCGCAGCCGCTCCAGAAAGCCCGGCTCGCAAAGCCCGAGGAAGCCCTCGGCCTCGTCCAGCAGCAAGAGCGACGGCAGCCCGCCGCTCGCCTGCTGCTGCGCACTGCACCAGTCGCCGAGCCGGTCCGCGGCGGCGTCGGGGGACTGCGGCCGCGCCCGCTCGTCGGCCGCACCCGTCGCGGCCCCGGTCACCGCCGTTCGGGGGTCCGCCGGCACCGTGTCGACCACCGCGTCGACGAAGGTCTGATGCCCCTGCCGCTCCCGCCCCTGACCGGACAGCAGCCGCACCGCAAACCCGAGTTCTTGTGCCCGCTGGCCCCAAGTGTGCAGGAGCGAGGTCTTGCCGATCCGCCACTCGCCGAGCAGCGAGACCCCGCGCCCGTCCCAGGCCGCCCGCTCCAGGTCGCGCAGTGCGCCGGTGCGCCCGACGAAGACCGGCGGCAGGGCGATGGCCCAGGGGTCGAAGGGGTTGGTGAATCGCTTCCCGTCGGTCATCGCTGCCTCGCAAGTCTCGGCTGCCGGTTGGGTGATGCGGTTCGAGTACTCACCGCATCCTACGCGCTCGACCAGATCGCCCGCCGGCCGCCCGGAAATGCCCGAAAAGGCCCGCTTTCTCTCGTCAGAACAGACTGACGCGCGCCCGGCTAGGCCGCGCGCCGCGGCGTAAGCTCTGGACACGAATCCACACCGAGCCGCCGAGGTCTACCATACTGTCGCCAGCCCTTATTCTGATCGCCTTTGAGGTCTTCTGTCACGCCGCACTGGCCCTGCTGCACCTGTGGCACCGGCTGGGGCTGCCGTCCCTGTCCCACGAGGCGCGGGAGACCCTGGTCGGACTGCTTTACGCGGGCCTGGCCGGCGGGTTGCTGGTTGGAGCCATCGCCTCCCTGCTGGTCGCCGCCGTGCTCCGGCCCGCCCAGGCGGTGGATCTGTTGCCGACGGACGTGATCGCACCCCCCGCCCGGCATCACCACGGGCCAACTGTCCTCTCTGTCGAGCCGGCGCGGCGACCTGTACCGAGACAGGGTGCGCCAACCCCTTGCCACCAGGCTGACGGTCGATCAACTGCTACAATTGGCAAGTCGCGTTCAGCTACACCCCGGCCGCACCCCTCACCCTGGGCCTGAGCTATTTCTACAGTCAGGGCGGGGCCTCACGCATCGACGACGCGCCCTGGGACAACGCGCTGCGGGTGCGTCGCTATGCGCTCACGGGCCTGATCAAACTGCCGTTCGGACGCCTGATCCTGCAATACGGCGGCGACCTCAAGACCGGCAACGGCCTGTTTGAAGACCTGCGCTTTGCCGTGCGCGTACTCACCATCTTCTGACGAGGAATGACTTGCCGCTCCTGCATATCCCCACGCTGCTCCTGACCATGGCATTGCTCTACTTCATCATGCCGACGGTCACCTACGTGGTCTTGAACGGCCGCCGGCAGCGGGCGGTGACGCTCTGGTGCGGCGGCGACCTGCTGCTGGGCTTGTCCATGGTCCTGTTCGCGTTGCGTGGCCAGATTCCGGAGTGGGCGACCTTTGCGTTCGCCAATTTTCTGATGTTCGGTGGTGTCATGATGCGTATCCAATCGCTGCGCCGTGAACTGGGCACGCCATTGCCGCTGATCCTGATGGTTGCCGGCGTGTCCTTGTTCATGCTTGGATTTGAAGGCATCCGTCTGGGGCTGCGCGATGATTTGCTGCGCCTGCAATACCATCACACCGTCTTTGCCGTTCTGTTTACCTGGTTGGCCGCACTGGGCTGGCGCATCGCTGCGCAGGAGCAATATAGTGGACCCCATGTCCAGGACAGTTTTCCCCCGAATTTAAGTTGTCGTGCCGACGTTCATCGCAGCGGTTTGGCGCTGCCCCAGCCACCGCGGAGCGGTCGTTAAGACGGCATCCGCGCAGCGATTAAGAAAAGATCTGTTGCTGTTGCGCCGCAGGCGTTCTCAGCCAGCTCCGGCGGCCGTGCGGCGCAGTGTGGGCAAAGGGTGAATGAGTGTGGGCAAGGTGGGGGCAACGCGCCC
>NZ_KB902385.1 GCF_000379525.1 Lamprocystis purpurea DSM 4197
GCGCGCAGGTGTGCGGCGACGTCCAGCCGTAGCGCGGCGGGATCGTGTTGCTCTTCGTCGATCTCACGCAGGTATAACGGCATGGCCGTCGGCATCAGACGCACGACCACCCACACCTGACGGGCGCTCAGTTCGAGGATCACCTGCGGCTGATTGTAGCCCCGATCGGCCAGCACGATGTCGCCGGCCTGCCAGGGGTAACGCGCCAGACTTTCCGCACCCTCGACCCCGGTCACTTGCACTACATGCAGGGTCAGGCACTACATGCAGGGTCAGATTGGTCAGGTCCAAGACCAAGTGCACCCGGTCATCCGTGCCCGTCGCACCCGGTCCTTGCAGCGACGACCCGTCCACCACCAGCAACCGGAAGCCTGTCACTGCCGTCATCGCCGCNGGCAACATGCGGTGCAACAACGCCTTCAGCCANGGACCGCACGCCATCAGGCGCTGGCGGATCGCGGTATCCGTGAGCCGTTCCTGCCACAACGTGAAACTTCCGGCCGTGGTACGCAGCGCTTGGTCCAANCCGCAGTACAACATCACCAACTGCAGCAGGTCCGCGGGTGTCCTGACTTTGCGACTGCGCGTAAACGCCTTGAACTCCCGTGCTTGCTCGGCATAGTCGGCCGGCAGTTCCTTCAGAAATTCCTCAAAAGCGACTTCGGCGAGCTTGGGTGCTGGCATCATGGCGGTCGAATCCCCGCACTATCGCCGATCTGTGCTTATTACTCAAGGGCTTGAGAGCTTAAGTTGGCGCCTATGGGTCAACACCCTGGTCATGTTCGAGGTCTTCTACCTCCTGAACAGCCGCTTCCTGATCGAGCCCGCCTGGCATCCGCGTGTCCTGATCGGTAACCCCTATGTGCCGCCGGCGATCGTGCTGGTGATCGGCTTCCAGTTGCTTTATACCTACGCGCCTTTCATGCAGGTCGCGTTTCACTCGGCCGCGCTCGATGCCGCCGCCTGGCTGCGGATCCTGTTGATTGCATCGACCGTTTTTGTCGTGGTCGAGATCGAGAAGGGACTGGCGCGACGACTCAACCGGGGTCATCTGTCCTGAGAGGCGTTCTTCCTGCGAATCGCATGGAAATGTCGCGAGGCCCGGTCACCAGTCCGCGATCCCGATTCGGACTATCATACCGGTCATTGACCTGAGTCTGATTTAGCGGCGATGCCTGCCGCGGGGAGCGAGTGACAGCCATGCCGAAACAGTCGTTGGACGTCGCCGCCATCCTGGCGACACTGCGCGCCAGGCAGCCGCTGGTGCACAATATTACCAACTATGTGGTGATGAACTCCACGGCCAACGCCTTGCTGGCGTTGGGCGCGTCGCCGATCATGGCGCATGCGATCGAGGAGGTCGAAGAACTGGTCGGGATTTCGGGCGCGCTGGTGCTCAATCTTGGCACGCTCTCCAAACCGTGGATCGAGGCGATGCTCAAGGCCGGCCTGTATGCGACGGCGAAGGGTATCCCGGTCGTGCTCGATCCGGTGGGTGCCGGCGCATCGCGGCTGCGCACGGACACGGCGCGCTCATTGCTGGAGCAGGTGCGCCCGGTGATTCTGCGCGGCAATGCCTCGGAAATTCTTGCGCTGGGCGGTGACATGGGCGGTGCGCGCGGCGTGGATACGCAACACACGGTGGCGCAGGCGCGTCAAAGTGCGGTGGCGCTGGCGAAGACCTTGGGGATGACCGTCGCGGTGACCGGCGCGGAAGACTATGTGACTGACGGCCGGCGCGAGGCCCGCATCCGCAACGGCCATCCGCTGATGGGGCGCGTCACCGGGACCGGCTGCGCCGCGTCCGCGGTGACCGGCGCCTTTGCCGCCGTGGAGCCGGATGCATTCGCTGCGGCGACGGCGGCGCTGGTGGTGCTCGGCGTGGCGGGTGAGTGGGCGGCGCAACGCGCCCAACATCCCGGCAGCTACGGCATCGCGCTGCTCGACGGCCTGGATGCGGTCACCGCGGAGGATCTACTGGCCGACGCGCGGTTCGACGTGGAAGCGACGATTTGAATCCGACGCCTGACTATTCGCTTTATCTGGTGACCGACGCCGAACTGGCCGGCCCGCGCGGGGTGGCGGCAGTGGTGCAGGCGGCGGTGGCCGGCGGGGTGACGATGGTGCAGTGGCGCGATAAAGATGGTGATCATGGCGCATCGCTGCCCGCGGTGCAGTGCCTGCGCGACTGGCTGCGGACGCGTCAGGTGGCTTTCATCATCAATGACAGCGTAGACCTGGCGCTGGCCTGCGCCGCCGACGGTGTGCATGTCGGGCAGGGTGACCTTTCCTGTGCGCAGGTGCGCCGGCGCGTGGGGACTGGGCTGTTGATTGGCGTCTCCGTCAGTACCCCGGCGGAAGCGCTGCAGGCCGAGCGCGATGGCGCCGATTATGTGGGCGTGAGCCCGGTCTTTGCCACGCCCACCAAGCCCGACGCGCCCGCCGCCACCGGGCTGGATGGTTTGCGTGCCATCCGCGCTGCGGTGCGGCTGCCGCTGGTGGCGATCGGCGGCCTCCATGCCGGCAATGCCGCCGATGTCGTCGCCGCCGGGGCGGACGGCATTGCCGTCGTCTCGGCGATCATGGCGGCGGCCGATCCGTGCGCCGCGGCGCAAGCGGTACGCGATGGCATCCTGGTGGGACGGCAAGCCCGATGCGCACCAACGACCGCAGTGGCCCGCTGCAACGATGGGGTGGCGGACAATCGGGTGACAGGGGCGGCTCGCTGACTATACTGGAGGCATTGCTTCCCAACGGCCATGTCAGTGCACCCAAGATGTCGCAGCCGACGACACGCTTACCTTTGGTCGATGACCCGCTCTGGTACAAGGACGCGGTCATTTATCAATTGCACGTCAAAGCCTTCTTCGACAGCAGCGGCGACGGCATCGGCGACTTTCCCGGCCTGACCGCGCGCCTGGATTACATCCGGGATCTGGGTGTCAACACCGTCTGGCTCCAGCCGTTTTATCCCTCGCCGATGCGCGACGACGGGTATGACATCGCGGACTATCGCAATGTCCACGCGGACTATGGCACGCGCCGGGATGTTCGGCTGTTCGTGCGTGCCGCCCACCGGCGCGGTATCCGTGTGATCACGGAGCTGGTCATCAACCATACCTCCGATCAGCATCCCTGGTTCCAGGCGGCCCGGCGAGCGCCGCCGGGCTCCCCCAAGCGCAACTACTATGTGTGGAGCGACACCGATCAGAAGTTCCTCGACACCCGGATCATCTTCACCGACACCGAGACCTCCAACTGGGCCTGGGACCCGGTCGCGCAGGCCTATTACTGGCACCGCTTTTTTTCCCATCAGCCCGACCTGAACCACAACAACCCGTCGGTGGTCAAGGCCATGATCCGGGTGATGCGCTTCTGGCTCGACCAGGGGGTCGACGGATTGCGGCTCGATGCGATCCCCTATCTGTGCGTGCGCGAGGGCACCAGCAACGAAAACCTGCCCGAGACCCACGCGGTGATTCGGCAGATGCGGGCGGTGGTGGACGCGCACTACAAGAACCGTCTGTTTCTCGCCGAGGCGAACCAGTGGCCCGAGGACGTGCGCGAGTATTTCGGCGAGGGGGGTGAGTGCCACATGGCCTACCACTTCCCGCTGATGCCGCGCATGTATATGGCGGTCGCGCAGGAAGACCGCTATCCGATGACCGAGATCCTGGCCCAGACCCCCGAGATCCCGCCCAGTTGCCAGTGGGCCGTGTTCCTGCGCAATCACGACGAACTGACGCTCGAGATGGTGACGCACCGCGAGCGCGACTACATGTACCAGATGTATGCGGCCGATCCGCGGATGCGCGTCAATGTCGGTATCCGCCGCCGACTCGCACCCCTGATGGACAATGACCTCGACCGCATCAAGCTCATGAACAGCCTGCTGTTGTCGATGCCTGGGTCGCCGATCATCTACTACGGCGACGAGATCGGGATGGGCGACAACTTCTACCTGGGTGACCGCAACGGGATGCGCACCCCGATGCAGTGGAGCCCCGACCGCAACGCCGGATTCTCGCGGGCCGACCCGCAGCGACTCTATCTGCCGCCGATCATGGACCCGGTCTACGGCTATGAGGCGGTCAATGTGGAGGCCCAGAGCCGGGAGCCGTCGTCGCTGCTCCATTGGATGAAACGGCTGGTCGCGGTGCGCAAGTTGCACCAGGCGTTCGGTCGGGGCACCTTCACGATGCTGCACCCCGGCAACCGCAAGATCATCGCGTATCTGCGCCAGTACGAGGGCGAGGTGATTCTCTGTGCGGCCAATCTCGCCCGCTCCGCGCAGCCGGTGGAACTCGACCTGAGCCGCTTTCGCGGCACTGTGCCGGTGGAACTCTTGGGCGGGACCCCGTTCCCGCCGATCGGCGAACTGCCGTATCTGCTCACGCTCCCCGGTCACGCCTTCTACTGGTTCCGGCTCGCGCCCCAGGCCGAGGTTCCGGGTTGGCACCAGGCGCCGCTGCATGGCATGGAATGGCCGGTGCTGGTGCTGCCGGCGGGCCTCGCGAGCTTCTTCCCGGAGCAGGCCGGGCCGGCCCGCGCCGCCCTTGCCGAGAAACTGCGCCGTCAGCTCGAACGCGAGGCACTGCCGCGTTTTCTCACCGGACAACGTTGGTTTGCCGGCAAGGCGGCGCCCGCGGACCGGGTCAGGATCGCGGCGATGACCGCGTGGTCCATCCCCGGCGGCACCTGGCTGCTGACACTCCTGTCCTGCGAGCAGGAGGATCAGACTGTCCAGCGCTACATCCTGCCGCTCGCGCTGGCGTGGGAGGGTCAGGACGAGGAATCGCTGCTCGCGCTCTCCGGCGTGACCCTGGCCCGGGTGCGCCAGCGTGCGCGCGTGGGCATCCTCTACGACGCCTTCGCCGACAATGCCTTCTGCAAGGCGGTACTCGGCGCGATCGGTGCCGGGGAGCGGGTGCTGTTCGAGTCGTATGCCGTGGCGGCGGCACCCACCAGCGCCTATGCCGGACTGGTCGCCGCCATGCCGGCCGAGCCGGCGATCCGGCGCTTGAGCGAGGCCAACAACAATGTCCTGGTGTTCGGCGAGCGGTTGTTTCTGAAGAGCTTCCGGCGGCTGCGCACCGAGGTCAACCTGGATCTCGAGATGGGTTGCTTCCTGACCGAGCACGCACCGGCGGTGCATGTGATTCCGGTCGGCGGATCGATCGAACTGCGGGAGACGGACGGCACCGTCACGCCCCTGGCATTGCTGCAAGGGTATGTCGAGAACCAAGGCGATGCCTGGGCCTATACCCTGGCCTACCTGGAGCGTTTCCTGACCCGCTCCCTGACGGCGGCGCCGAGCGGCGCCATGGCCGACGCCGAACCCCACGCCGGCTATGGCCTGCTGCTGACCACCCTGGGCCGACGGACCGCCGAACTGCACGCCGCACTGGCCGCCGCCCCGCAAGACCCCGCGTTCGCGCCGGAGCCGATCGGCCTGGAAGAACCGCAGGACTGGGTCGACCGCTTAGCTGAGCAGTCAACACTCACACTCCAATTGTTGCAGCGCACCCTCGGCACGCTATCCGGTCCGGCCTTGACCGCAGCGGGTGCGATCCTGGCTCGGAGTAGCCGCCTGCCGGCCGCGTTCGCCGAACTCGGACGCCCCGTCACGGCGGTGAAAACGCGGCTGCACGGTGACTTCCACCTCGGTCAAGTCCTGATCGTCGGCAGCGATGTCATGCTGATCGGCTTCGGCAGCGGGCCGGCCGAGGCGCTGCAAGCCAGACGCACCAAGGGCTCGCCGCTGCAAGACGTCGCCGGCTTGCTATGCTCGCTCGACAACGCGGCCGCCGCGGCCCTGATCAAACTCACGGCGGAGCGCCCGGAGGACCTGAAAACCCTGGAGCCGCTCGTCCGCTCCTGGTCCGGGGTCGCTCGCGACGCCTTCATGGCGGGGTATCGGGAGTCCATCTCGGGTTGTTCGGCGTGGCCGGCTGAGCCGGGTGCGGCAGAGCGCCTGCTTGCGTTGTTCTGTTTGGAGAAAGTCGTTCACGAATTGCAGGACGCGCTGAGCAACAGACCCGAGTGGGTGCAGGGACCGCTTGAACGCTTGCTGGGGCTGATGACAGCGCGGGCGGGAGAAGAGTTGCCAGTGACTTGAGCTTTGATACCTCTGATATAGCATTCGGACGGGATAACCGGGCGGGGTATGCCCCATCAATGCAGGAAGGCCGCCGGATTCTCGGCTCGGAGAAGCAGGAGGCTGTGGCTGTTCTGCTTGCGCACCCGGGTCCTGAGCCGCGCCGCCCAGCGGTGCGACGGCGGACCGGTCTCACTCCACCGGCAAGTCCAGGGAATCGCCGTAGGTCTCGATGCCCAGCGCCTGCGCTACGGGGATTGCCCGGGGGTCGATCATCGGCGAGATGACGATGAGCCGGTCGGCCTTGCGGTTGTGATGGCGCTCGTAGAAACGGGCCTTGCGCTCGAAGATGTACATGCCGCTCTTGTCGATGGATGACTTCAGCTCCATGAGCAACAGCATGCCATTCTTGACAATGATGTCGATCTCCACCTGATCCGGCCGCCCGAAGACCTCGCCGGCGTCGTCGAATTCACAGACGTTGCGCACGCTGACGCCGAAGCTCGTCTCCAGAATGCCGGCCAGGGCATTGCGGAAGGCGGTCTCGGATTGCAGGCCCCAGCGGGCGCCCAAGGCGCCGATGGAGCGGTCGTGCTTCTTCGCCTGGGCCATGATCTCCTCGTGAACCCGATCGAACGCCCGGCGGGACTCCTCCCACTTGCGGGCCTGCTCCTCGCGGTCGCGGCGCAGCTCGTCGAGGACACGGTCGAAGCGGTCGTCGGTCTGCACCCGGTCGGCGAAGTGTCCGCGGGCGATCTCCAGGACGTAGCGGCGCAGCTCCGGGTCGTCCCGCAGCAGGCGCGGGAGTTCGCGTTTGATGGTCTCGACGGTGATGTCCATGACTGGCCTCAAGCGGAGGATCACGGGCGACGGGTGCCCGCTTGCCCCGAATCATAAACCCTTTCTCAACTGGCCGGTGCTGCGGAGAAAACAGCACTCGCGGCGCTGGACGGATGCCGACGGAATCCGGCATCCCGGACGATGCAATGGCGCCGTACTTGCCCCCTGATGTCGGTCGCCCTTCGGGGCGACCGGGCCTACAGGATGTGCGGTGGCCGCCCTGCAGGGCGACCGACGGAGAAATCGCGTTTAGACCAGGACGCGGCACATGCGCTGCCCGGCTCCGGCNCCCCGCGGGGCCGGCCCTCAGGCCGCCGCCCCCTGTCATCCGTTGTGGGCTTGGAGGCTGCCGGTCCTGCATCCTCCTTGTCCAGCAGTTCTTGCAGCACCGTGATCGCCCCCTTGATGCAGGTAATCGTGGTCGGAGAGTAAGCCGGGTTCTCACCGCTGGTTAGACAGACGTTGGTGTTCTCTGTTGCCGCCTGGTTTCCCGGCGGTGCCACAATATCTCTGCCATACAGCAATTCGTTCCCGGCTCCTCGCAGAACCGGACTTGGAGTGTTACACCATCCGGCTCCCAGTTTGAGTCATCCACGGACGAACAGGGCAACATCGCCCCATCGACGCCGCGCGCCGTGCGTCCAGCGTAGCGCGCGATGCTTTGCTACCCGTGTGAAATGCTTGAGTTTAGTGGTCGCGGGCATAGTCCTC
>NZ_KB902386.1 GCF_000379525.1 Lamprocystis purpurea DSM 4197
CCGCGAACAACTTCTGGTCATTCACGGTGTATTCGGGGCAGCACCGATCGATGCTTGAAACCGACCAGAAGCTTGCCGGCGTGGACAGCAATAACCCGGCGCTCAAACCGAATTCGGACGGTTCGTATACCGTGTGGTTCGGGCCCTCGCCGCAGAAGGGGCACGANGGCAACTGGATCCAGACCATGCCGGGCAAGAGCTACAACGTGCTCCTGCGCCTGTACGGCCCATTGCAGCCGTGGTTTGACAAGACTTGGAAGCCGGGCGATTTTGAACTGGTGCAGTAGGCGCCGGATCACCACGAGGCCCGCTAACCAAACGCCGCAGCGGACCGGGGCGGCGTCGCGCCACTCGTGATTCAGGTGCGAGCCGGATGCCGCCCCGGCCGCTGAGCGTCGGTCCGCTATCCCTGACCCGCAAGGTCCGAAACGGGTTCTAGCCGGCCTATCGGGAGCGTGACCGCCAGCGTCTGCAATGCGCGTCTAGGAGACGCTCGCAGGTCTCGGCCGGGTGGCCGGATTTGGCCGCTTGCTGACGGCCAGTCAACTTCTGATCGATGCCGATCGGCGTCCATTCCGAGCAGCCATCATCAGCGCCTCCCCGCCTTCCCGGACCGCAGCCGCCCTTTCGCGGCTGACACCGGCAGCGTGAAAGCAGACCGCTGCCCGCCGCTGACGGCAAAGCACACGACTCGCTCAATGGGTCCCCGCGGCCAGACCGGGGGCGGTCATCAGGATGTGCTGCCGGCCCCTCAGTGCAGCACCGCCTCCACGTCGTCGGCAGTGAGGATACGCTCGGACCAGGCGAGCAGGGTTTCGAGGTCCGCACTGCCGATCCGCTCGCGCACCGCCTCGCTTGGTGGGCCGAACTTGCGCTCGATCTGGCGTAGCAGGAGTGCGGCGCCGCCCTGCTGCTTGCCCCGCTCGACGCCCTGTTCAATGTAACGATCAAGAAAAGTTTGCATGGTGGTGTCTCCGACCGGGGTCTCACTCAACAGCGTCCGGACCTGCGCTTCGTCCAGACGGATGTTCGCCTGAACAGCGTACCGCAGGAAGGTGGACAGACTTTCGCCTGGGTCTGGTCGCCGATCTGGCGAATGGCGAATGATGCGCACGCTGCGGCAGCGGACGCTCGCGGCCTGGCCCGAACCTAGACGCTGGCCCGCAGATCAGCCAGCGTGATCATCAGGGTCATCGGCTCCAGCGGCGAGGGATCAAAGCCAAGGCGCTCGTAGAACGCCTTGGCGGAGGCGTCGAGAGCATGCACGATCAAGCCGCGAATGCCGATGGCGTCCGCGGCGTTCACGACCCGCCGGCCGGCGTCCTGCATGAGGGCTCGCCCCAGACCCGATCCCTGATGGGAACGCTCCACGGCCAGGCGAGCGAGCACAACCACCGGGATTGGATCGGGCATGTTCCGCCGCAGACGGCCGGCCGCCAATGCGCCAGCCACGGCACGCGATGCCAAGGCGTAATAGGCAACCACGCGCCCGGCCGCGCAGACGACGAAGGTCCGTGAGGCACCGCTCGTCTGGTTGCGTAGCGCACGCTGTCGTAGCCAGGTGTCGAGCATCGCGCTACCGCAAGAGAAGTCGGTGCAGTCGTGTCCTTCCGTCAGCGGCTCCGGTGCACCGATCGTCATTTCGCCCAAGGCGGCGGGGTCTGCATAACCGTCGCGTAATGACGTTGCCACCACTACCGCCGGCAGTGAACCGCGTGCACCAAATCCACAACGCGTCGGCGTCACCGCTCACGGGTGCGGTCACATCGACTGCGGCGCGTTGCGCGCTCACCTGGGGGCGGAGCAGGCCGATCCGCAGCGGATCAACGGCGCTTGGCGCAGTAACAGGCGCTGGGTCGCGTGACCCGCCACCGGAAGCCGCGGTGACCCGCGGCGATCCGTCCGACCCGGACACCCGACCGGTCTCCGCTCACTCGGCCAACCGCAACGAAATCCCTTTGTTCAGGATGATCTCGATGCCCCGCCCCGCGTCCACCTCCAACACCGGGAAGGTGTTCTCGGCCATCGTCATGTAGTAGTCGGCCAGCTTCTCCATCGCCCCACCCACACCGCCGGCGACCCCGGCCTGGGCCGACTGCGGGGTCAGCATGGATTGGAACTGCATCTGACTCCCGCCGGTGCTGATCGGGATGCTCGGCACCTGGGTAAAGACTTTCGAGAAGGACTGCAGGAACCCCGCCTGCATGGCGCGGGCGAGCATGGCGCCTTGCTTGGACACCAGTCGGCCGCGGACCCCGACCTTGCCGTCCTCACCCACCGCATAGCCATCGATGGGGACCTCGATCACGCCTCCATCGGTGCGCACGCAGGTCAGGGTCTCGGAGCGCAGATAGGCGCGCTCCGCCCCCAAGTCGCCGAAGCCGCCGACGATGACGAAGCACTCCTTCACGTCGGCGCGAAAACGGTTGGGGAGGATGGCCTCGTGCTTGATCCGCACCAGGGCGGGCGTGGGCTGGGAGCGCGCGCCCTGGCCGGTCGGGGCGTCCAGGCCGTTCAAGAGGACGCCGCGCAGGATGGTGCCCGCGGGAATGAACAGAGCATCCTTGGCCGCCTGTACGTTCGACCCCTTGCCGTCCTGCGCCTGTCCGGTGACGACCCGGATATCCAACGCGCGCCCGCCCACTGGCGGTGGCGCCGCCGGGGCCACGGTGGCTTTGACGGGCGGGCTGAACATCTGGTCCATCGGCCGCTCGCTGCGTGGGACCTCCACCGGGGCCACGAGCGCCGGGGGCGGGGGCTGCTTGGCGTCGAGCAGGCGACCCGGCGGCCGGGCGGCTTGCAACGCGGCCTGCTTCGCCGTCTCCACCTGCTGCTGGAGGGTCGCGATCTGGCGCTTGAGATCGTCCAGTTCGCCCTTGTCAGCCGGTTCCGCTGGGACGGCCGCGGCGGCGGGGCTATGGGCCGGCTCCGCCGCCTTCTCCCGTTTGTCCCTCTCGATCTGGTCCTGCACCTCGGTGACATGCTTCTCCATCCGCTCCAGCCGCGTGGCCAGCCCCTCAATCCCCAAGGACCTTGGGTCGGTATCGGTGAGGAGGTTGCGCACCAGCTTCTCTTGTGCCGTGGGGGCCGGGCGCGGCGGCGCGGTGGTCGCCACAGTGACCGCGGCGATCCCCAGCACCAAGGCACCGGCCGCGCCGAACGCCACCCAACGCTGGACACCGGGCGACAGCGCATCCCAATGTGCGCGCAGGTTCACTGCGGTTGACCGCTGACGGCGGCGCCAGCGCCCTGCTGGAGCACCAGAAAGACCTCAGTCTCCTGTCCGGGTCCCAGGGTCTTCAGCGGCCAAGCACCGACGGCCGCAACGCTATGCTGCGGCACGTCGCAGGAGGACTCAGTGATCGCGATGCTGTCCTGACCGCCATTGCGCACGCCGACCGTCAGCACGCTGGCGCTCGGCCCCTCGGTGAGTTGCGTCTTGTTGACCTTGAGATTCGCGGCACAGTGGGCCTTGAACGGGGCCTTAACGACCTGAAACCCGGGTGGCAGCCGCTGCTGGGCCATCGCCCGTAACAGGTCGGTGAGACCCTCCACATAGCTCGCGGCGCCGAACCCGTCCCCGCCCGCCACCGACTCGACACGAGCCGGCGAGGCGCCCGCCCCCGCCGCCGAGCCTGTACCTCCCTTGGGCCGATAGCCCGGCACGGTGACGCGAATCTCGCGCGGGGGAACATAGCGCGGGGCCAGGGTGAGGGATAGCGCGCTCTCGCCGCCCTGCCCATCGGTGATCCACAGGGCGATCGGCTCTTCGCCGGAAGTGGCCACATAGACCACACGGCCATCGACACTGGTGCTCGCACTGGAGACGGTATGCACGACCGGGTTGGCAAAGGGTGTCACGAGGCGGTTCAAATGCCCTATCGCGACCTCGACCAGCACCGTAGTGCCGGGTGTAACGGTCAGATTGCGCGGCCCCAGTTCCATCGCCACCGGCGGCGCCTCCGTCCGCAGGGCGACTCGTTGGAACCCGGCGGTCGCGGGCGCAAACTGGCTGCCCTGACCGCCGACCAGGCGAATCGTCGGCGGTCCCACTGGGACCGTGCCGCCGGTGCCGGTCACTGGTCGCGCTGGCGCGCCCGGCGTCTCTTGGAGCAAGGCGCACGACACGCCGGGTAATGCGACCCCCGGCTCAGGCTCGGCGGCGGCGCCAGCCGCCAGACAGGCGAGCAGGGCGGTGGTCGATCGCAGGGTGCGCGGACGGATCATGGCAAGGGGGTCCCCGTAGGCTTGGAGTCACTGGTGCGCGGCGGTCCCGGATAGACATCCAGATAGGTGATGACCGGGCGGTAGCTGTGGAAGCCGATCCGAATGGCGTAGGTGCGCTCGATGGCCACCGGCTGCGCGGCCGGACCGCTGGTGATGTGATTGCCGGTGACATAGAGCGTGTCAGTACCGGCATCGCGGCTGACGGAGCGGGGCTGGAAGGAGAGGCTGATCTTTTCGCGCTTGATCTCGCCGATCTGGCTGTCCAGGACGTGCAGCACGTCCTGACGTAGCGCCGGGGCGAGCAGCGGGTCCAAAGCCTTGGTCAGCACCTCAGCATTGAGGGGGGTGACATTGCCCAGGAGCTCGGCGACGAACAGCGCCCAGGCGTCCTTCACCTCCTGACTGGCTGCGTTGCGGGCGAGCGTCACTTGTCCGTCGAGCACCGGCGGCACCAGCACCACCGTACGGTCGGTCTGGTTCACCGTGACCGCGAGTGCAATGTTGACGACCACCAGCAACAGGATCACCACGCGGTTGAAGCGGTTCTCCCGGTGCGTCCCGTCCCAGGTAGCCAGCAGGTCATGCAGGTTCATGGCAGCCACCGGCGACAGAAGGGATTGGGTGTGGTGCGTCCGCGCATCGGAAACATGCCGATCCAGTACATCCAGTGCAGGGCGAAGCCATCGGCGCGGCTCTCCCGGAACTTGGAATAGAGCCGGACCAGGAGCACGCCCAAGAGCAGGAACAAGGGTAAGCGGTCGACGAGGATTCCGATGATCAGCATGAGCACCACCGGGACCAGATCATCCACGCGCCACAGCATGACCGTGGGTGGATCATCAACGTATTTCGGCATGTCGATTGGGTTCATGGCGCCCATGATCCCCGTGGTCACGGGCGCAGCGTGAGGGCTGAACGTGCGTGCTGACGGGGGGAATGCGGGAGGTCGACCGCTACAGGCGCTTTTGGGTGTTGGCCACGGCGAAGCCCAGGAGCCCGGCGATGACGGCACCGAAGAGCGGCACCCCCAGCGCCGGCAGCGCAAGCGGGGCAAACAGCAGCATGAAAGCGCCGATGACGAGCCACAGGATGATCCGGAGGGCGAGCGCATGCGCCAGCGGACTGGCATAGGCGAAGCTGTGCTGGCGGATGCGGCGGCGCACCCAGCCGTCGCCCCAGGCGGCGAGGAACAGGATCAGGAAGAAGGGCCACCAGGCGCACAGCATCGCCACCCGCTGGCAGGCCTGGGCGATGGCGATCCAAACCACTTCCAGACGCCCGGCGAGCCAGGGCCAGAAGGGGTTCTCGGCGAGCTTCACCATCCCTGCGCCCGGGGTGTGCGGGTCCGGGATCAGCAGGTGATAGCTCGCGCTGACCACCCCGGTGCGGATGAAGAGCGCGTCGAACCAGCCCGCCGCTTGGTTGAGGATCGCGTCCGCAGTTGACGGTCCCAGGGTCTGCACCAGCGAGAGGAGTTCCGCCGCACTCGCCTGGCGCGCCCAGTGCGTCGGCACCAAGGCGGCGAACAGGATGAACTCCATCAGGAACAGCAGCAGGCCCGAGGCGATGGTCCACAGCCAGATACCTTTGCCCTCGCCGCCCGCGTGGCTGTCATCAAGCATCGACGGCCCCCCGACGCGTGGTCGTCGCTACCGCACGCAGCTGTCCGCCCAGGATGCGCCGCTGTGCCTGCGTCAGGGCGAACGCGAGCGCGGCATGTTCCGCGGGCCGCAAGACCGCGGTCATCCCCGCGATGAACGCGGCGAAGCGCTCACGATCCGGCCAGTGGGCCTCTTTCGCCGCCCGATGGGTCGCGATGGCGCTGGTCACGATCCGACTCAGGCGCTCGCGCAGTTCGGGCTGCGTTGCATAGCAGCCGCCCAACCCCACGGCCAAACGTTCCAACAGGCCGCGACTGCCCGGCCAGTCGATCTCGACCTGCATCAGGTGGTCACGCTGGGAACGCTGCGTGAGGACGGCGCGCAGATGTTGCTTGCCGATGTTCGGCGTCCTCATGGAGCGGCCCCCGCCGCTGCAACCGGTGGCGCCGATTCGGTGGTCGCCACGAGATCCGGGGCTGACACGTGGTCGCCCGGGAGGCTGAGCCCGGTCGGGGCTTCTTGGACTGACAGCCGGGGCAGCGGCTCGAAAGGCGCCGTACCGACCGCCCCCCGCGGCGCCCCCAGGATCGGCAGGCGCCCCTTGGAGACCCGTCCCCCGGCCCAGCGGGCGACGTACTCGAAGTTTGGCAGTTGGCCCAAGAGCGCCGGGGGGAACAGTTCGACCTCTTCTTCGGTGATGCGCTCGCCGGTGTTGCCGGTGTAGAGCAGCGGGTTGGTGGAATCGCTCGTGCTGCCGTGGGCGCGCATGATGCTCGTGACCCGGGCCATGGGCAGGCTCTCGGCGACATACTTCTGGGTCTCGGCGTCGAGCACCCGCAGGGCCACGACATTGTTGATGTTGCCCAGCACCTGCCGGGCCTTGGCCTCGCTGCCGGTACGGGCGGAGAAGTCGGCGAAGGTCTGGGTGGCGATGGCCAGGCGCAGACCCGCGCCGCGGCCTTTGTTCAGCAGTTGGATGAAGGGGTCGTTGACGACTTCGGCCGCCTCGTCGATGAACACATTGACCGGATGTGGGCGCAGTTGGTGGTTGTACCGGCCGCCCGCCACCGCGGCCAGGTCGGCGATCAGCACGGAGCCGATCGCGCTCCCCACCATGGTGTCGGAGAGCGAGTCCAACCCGACATAGAGCACCTCGCGCGCTTCGATCACCTCGCTCATGGAGGTAAAGCGGCGCGCATCCGCAGGCGTCACCGCATCGGGACTGAGCAGCCCCCCCAGGTCCCCGGAGGTAAGCATGTTCAGGATCGGCATCAGACTCGCGATCATCTTGCTGAAGTGAACGGCCTCATGCTCGTACATGCCGGCCAACCCCTCGATCACCGTCGAGGGCGTCTCGGGCGCCACGCGCTCCCGGTAGTACCGCAGCAGCACCTTGACCCGGGCACTGCCATCCCGGGCGCGAGCCATTTGGGTGTCGGTTTCGGATACCCACTGGGGTCGGTGCTCGGCGAAGTAGCGCAGCAGGACGCGCTCGACCAGGGCGCCGGCGCCGCCTTCCAGGTAATGGCGCAACGTGACCAGGCTCGGGCGCTCGTTAACCGCGAGCAGGCCCTGCACTACATGGGAGAGCGCCATCTGGCCGAAGGCCTTGAAGGGATCGTTGCCGGTCTCAGAAGGGATTAGGGCGGCCACGCGGCTCGCCAGTTCCGTGGGCCGGTTGAAGCTGTGCAGCGGGTCGATGCGCACCGACTCGTCCGGGAAGGCCGGATGGAAATAGACGAAGCGCCGCGGAGCCCCAGCCAGAACACAGGCACGCTCGGCAGTGCGGCGCAGGTCCTGGTCGCCCTTGGGGTCGATGATGACGACCGCCTCACCCCGCAGGGCGGCCTGGGTGACCAGCAGGTCGAAGGCGCGCGTCTTGCCGGCGCCGGTCGTCCCGACGATCAGCAGGTGCCCCTCGATATGTTCCAAGGGCACGCACAGGTTCTGGTCCCGCCCGCCCAGTCCATGGATCCAGGTGGCCCCCATGCGCTGCGGATCGCGTGGGGCGAATCGCTCCGGTCCCTCGCGCATCAGGTCCAGGGCCAGTTGAGTGTGCTGGGCCGTCCAGTCATAGCCCTTGCCCATCCAGAGGTTCCCGGTCCACTGCGGCATCTGGTCGGCGAAGGCGGTCGGGGCGACGAATTCGAGCGAGTACCCGCGCAGAAACTCCTGGAGGCTGGCCAGGCGCAGGGTCCCCGGCAGCCAGATCAGGGCAAACCCCAGTGCTAGCGTCGCGACCCAGCGAAAGGCGGCACCATGCAGCGCCCACAGGTCCGCGGTCGACCAGGCAACCAATGCGACCGCGAGCCACATGGCCAGCGCCCGAGCCTCAAAGTTGGGGCGCCAGGGGTTGGCGTAGGGGTTAGCCATCAGGGGGCGATCTCGATCACCAAGCCACCCTCGTCGGTAATCCGACAACCGTTGCGGGTCATCAGGGCCAGGCGCAGAGACTTCACCTTGATCCCCGCGGCGGTGGCGGCAGCGGCCAGATCCGCCGCGGTGAGTGCGACGCTTCCCTCCCCTGCACCACCAGCGGCCCCCTGCCCGTGCTCGGCGCGCAGGCGGGCGAGCAGCGCGTCAGCCATAACACTCGGACTTGGCGCAGGGGTGTCGGTCGGGGTGGGACTGAGTGCGGCAGCGGTCGGCGCGGTGATGGATGCCGGGGCGGCCACCAGGACCGTTGGGGTCTGGGCTGGACGGGGCTCGGGTTGGGGCGCCAAGGTCACGGCGGGCGCTAGCAAGGTCGCGGCTGTGCCCGCAGTGACACAGCACGCCAGGACCTCGGGCGTGAGGAGTGCGGTGAAATAGCCGCTCGCCTCCGCCGTGAGCGACACGCCGCGGACACCGTCGATCGCATGAACCCGCACGTAGGGCTGCATGATATCGACCTTCAGCAGGCCGCCATCCCACAGAGCCGTCAGCTGCTCTTCGACGGCGGCACCGAAGCCTTCCAACCCCTGGGGCACCCGCACCCAGACGCGGCCGGCGGGGACGTAGAGCAGGTCGGCGGCAATCCGCTCGCCCTGACGAATGGCCTCAGCCAAGTTGAGCAAGAGACGACCGCCAGGGCCGCGCTGGGAATCTTGGAACCAGGTCCGGGCGAGCATGCCAGCGTGGGTCGCTGGGTCGGGCGTCAGGGCCTCGGCGCTCTTGGAGGTCCGCGGCCCGGCCGGTGGCCCAGACCGGGGTGCGCGCGGGCTTGGCCCTCCCGGGTCCAGGGGTTGAGCGTCCAGTATTGGGGGCTCGGTTGGCGGTTCGAGAGACGTACGCAAATCCCGATTCGCCGGGGCACTGGTGGGCGTCCCCGCCCCTTCGCGCTCCGCGGGAGACCTGGGTGGGCCAACGAGGTCGGCGTCCACCCCCGACAGCATCCAAGGTTCGGGCGCCACCGCCTCGCTCGCCGATGAGTCCCACTGCGCAGGATCATCCGCGTCAGCAAGGTCAGACGCATTCCCCCCGCGGCGCTCGGCATGGGCTCCATGCCCTGCGGTGGGTGGTCCCTGGGGCGGGACCTGACTTGGCACCATGGCACGCACCGTGGCGTCCCGGAACACGGCCGCAGCCTCTGGGACCGGACCGGACAGCACCAGGCCGGGCGAGGACAGCCGCAGCATGGTGAGCGTGACCGGTTTGCCCTCGCCCGCCAACAGGGCCGGGGCCAGCCGCCAGTAACGGCGCACGCCATCACCCTCGTTCGGCGCCACGGCCGAGCCGCGCTCGATCAGGATGTCGGCCAGGGTGTCGGGGTGGCGGGGAATGCCGGGGACGCGGTCGGCGGCCAGGAGCGTGGCGATCTCGTCGCCACCCTGCGGCCAGACCACATGCAGCCCCTCGGCGAACATCCACAGGCGCGCCCCCGGGGTGTTGATCCGCCAGGTACCATCGCGCACCAGCCGACACATCGCGTCGATCAGGTAGCGTTCGATCGGCACGCCGAGCGAATGGGCTTGCGGGTCGATCCGGTTGGTCTTCAGATCACGCTCCACACTCGCGCGATCGGCATTGGCCACCAACTGGGTCAGGGTCGCCGTCTCCTTTTGGCCGCCCACCGCATCGATCAGGGCGTTCATGATCGCCGCATCGTGACCGTAGAGCAGCGCGATGGTGTCAGGACCCAGAATCCGTTGGAGCATCATCATCCCCGCCAACTCGTGGCGGTTGTGCTGACGGTCACGCCAGTGCAGGTAGTAGCTGTCGATGCGGTTGCCTGCCGCCCACGCGGAGATCGTCTCCTGCATAGGCGACCAGGTGCAGGTCCCGTCGCGGTCAGTCACCGACAGATCACTCAGCGGCTTGCCAATGTCGTGGCACAGTCCGGCCAGCGTGGCGGCCAGCCGCCACAGCGGCTCATGGATGCGCCGAACCTTGGGCTCCCGGTCCATCGCGAACACCTTGCCGCCGCTCGCCTGCCCGGCCAGGAAGGCGACCTCCAGCCCATGATGCAGCAGTCCGCCGGCGCCGCGATGATGGTGCGACTCCGACGCCGGCAGCAGGTGTACATAGGCGGTGTAGCGGTTCACGACCGGGACCACCCAGGACTCGTATTGCTCGGGGGTGCAACCGACGGCATAGCGCAGCTTGAGGACCAGTTCTTTCTGGGTCTCGCGGACCTCCTCCGTCGCGTACAGGGGCAGCCCCTGCAAGAAGGGTGGATACCGGGGTATCTCGGGGCGCGGGGCCACGGGCGCAGGGACGGCGACCGGGGCGGGCGCGGGATGGACGTTCGATGTGCGACGGAACCAGTTCATGCCCCCATCATCCGCGCCGCCGCCGCGTGGGGTGAGGGCTCAAGATGCCTTTACCGGGGGGGTATGCGGGAGGTCACCAACCCCTGGGCACCCGCCAAGGCGCGGGGGTCGCTCAGTCCCAGGGCTCGGTCGCTGGCGTGTCGGCGCACAGGCTCGCATAGAAGTCCCGCTTCGCCCGCTCGGCCGCCCGCAACTGGGTCCTGACCTGGGCGATCTGCCGGGTGAGTGCGCGAATCCGCCCCAACGCCTCCTCGGCCTCCATGACCAGCGGCGTTTGCCAGGGCCGCGCCAGGTTCCGGAAGGCACTGCGCGGGTAGCGGTCCCCCGTGCCGCGCTGAATGTAGACCGTTTGGCAGCGCCGCCCAGCCGCCGTGGGGGCGGTGAAGCGGTAACGGACCCACTCGATCACGAAGGCCCCAGGCGTGGCTGCTGGGCTCTGTTGACGGCGCACCCGCACGCCGATCTTGCCCCAGGCGCTGCGGGGGATGTCCCGCCCGGCCTCCGCCTGCCGCGCTTCAAAGCGCATGACCGCGTCCTCGGCTTGCTGATAGAGCGTTGCCAGGTTCGCCACGACCCAGCGATCGACACCCGCCGCCGTGGCCGCGTCGTCATCCCAGCCTAACGCCCCACCCGCTTCGCTCGCGCGGCCAGCGTCGCTCGTCGTTGTTCCGCTCATGTGCTTAATACCCCCATTTCGCTCCACAGTCTTATCTTTTGGATTACGCCCCCACCGCTAATCACAGATAGGCGCATGGGTCCTCAGGCCCCGGCTATTCGACCGCAGGGACGGCATTGAATCACATGATCTGTGACAACGCAGTGCTGCACAATCACAGCAGCGCTTCTTTCTTTATTACAGAAACTTCCGCCGTTGCGCAAGCCACCGCGTAATCATCGCAATTGAGCGGCGCGTAATCACATCACACCCAGAGCAGGGTGTAGCCTGGGGTATGAACGATCACGTTGTCACAGCAACGCTTGGTGGCGGGCGATGACCACATAGCGACTCTATTCGTCCGATCACGAGGTTAAGGCGATGCATGGATTTACTCTAATCACATGGTCGCTGGCGGCGTCATCCTAATCACAGAGGCGCGACGGCGCAACACTCCTCGCGCGCTGGCTGCAACCTCCCGCATTCCCCCCCGCAAATCGCATGTTCAGCCCTCACGCCCGATCCCAACACCATGGCAAGCTTCCTTGCGCGTTCTCGACGTGCCGTCGACCTTTCAGCACGGCGTTTGCGTATTCGGGCCGGAATTGCCCCAGCACCAGCGCACGCGGTGGCGAGAGTCGACTTTCCGTCGACCTTGATGCCATTGTCTCTGTTCGGAGTCCTCATGCTGGTCGCTGCTGTCGATGTTGGCTATTCAAACCTGAAGATCGCCGTCGGGCACCCGGGGAGCGAGCCCCGCGTGATCGTGCGGCCGGCCGGGGCGGCGCCCTTAGACCGGCTGGGCGAGCGCATCGGCGAACGCCGGCCAAACGGAGGCGACGCGGCGCCCGTCCTGGTGGAGGTTCAGGGCCGACGGTGGGCTGCCGGTATCGAGCCCGGGCGCTTCTCGGGCTGGGCGCGCTCGCTGCATGAGGACTACGCGACGACCGACGCCTACCTGGCGCTGGTGAAGGCCGCCTTGGTACTGACCGGCGAGTGCGCCATCGAGACGGTCGTCACCGGGTTACCGGTCAGCCAGGCCAACGACCCGCGCCGGCGCGACGCCGTGCGCCGTCTGATCGTCGGTACCCACGACTGCGCCTCAGGTGCGATCGAGGTGGGCAACGTCCGGGTGCTCCCCCAGCCGGTAGGCGCCTACCTGGATCTGGTGTGGTCCGGGACCGACCGGACCTTACTCGACCGTATCGAGAGCGGCGCCGTGCTGGTCCTGGACGCCGGCTTTTACTCCTTCGACTGGGCGCTGATCGTGGGCGGGGAACTGCGCCGCGCCGCCTCGGGCACCAGCCTGGAGGCGATGTCGGTGCTGCTCGATCGGGCGGCCCGGCGCCTCGCCGACGAATACGGTGGTAAACCGGTCCCCCTCGGGCTCGAAGCGGCGGTGCGCGCGGGTCAGCCGACCTTCCGTCAGGCCGGTCACCTCGTGCACCTCGCGCCCGTCCTCACGCTGGTGGCTCGGGACGTGGCCTCGGTCGCCCTCGAAGCCTTGCGTCAGTCGTTGCGGCGCGAGGCAACGAACATTGATCTCGTGCTCCTGGCCGGCGGTGGCGGCGAACTCTACGGGGCAAGCGTCGGCGCCCTGTTCCCGGGGGCCTCGGTGGTGGTCTCGCGTACCCCGGTGGCCGCGAATGTCCGCGGGTTTTTCCGCCATGTCGCCTAAGTCCAGCCGGGGGATGCCGCCGCTGGGTGGTGGGTTCCGCTTCCAGGTGCAGGTCACTGCGGCCTGCCCGGAACTCCTGCACGACTTGCAGACTATCCCGTCGCGCTCCCGCCCGGAGCGCCTGCGCGCTCTGGCCATGATCGGTATCACGGTGCTGCGCGGCGGGATCGGCGCCGTCGGCCCGCCGGTGCAGGCGCCGCACCCAGAATTACCCGCCGATGAGCGCTTGCAGCAGCAGCGACTGCGACTCTTGAGTGCCATTGGCGGGGATGCAGACTAGCGATCAGGGTCCGCTACCGCCGCCGTTGGTTGACCTGATTATATCTGATAGATATACAATGCAAACAAAAAATCATGTTAGGGTAACGCGCGATATCGCGCTTCGCGTGCTGTTCTGGGTGGCGACGACCCTGGCCGGCCCGGCGGCGGCCATCGGTGCCGCGCCCCCACCGATCGCGTTCGCCGGGACCGCATGGGACCAGGCCGCGCGCGCCCAGGGGGTCGAGCCCGCACTGCTCTATGCCCTGGCACTCGCCCGTACCGGGACCAGCGCGGGGGGTGGGTCGGCCGCCCCGTGGCCGTGGACCCTGGTGGTCCAGGGCCGACCACACCACTACCCGAGCCGCGCGGACGCCGCCGCGGCGCTCGCGCAGCTCAGTCACGATCAACGCAACACACTGGAACTTGGACTGATGGCAATCGACTTGCACCGCTGGCGTCACCGACTCGACACGCCCGATCCGGCAGACCTGCTGGAACCCGCCACCAATCTGCGCCTGGGGGCCGCGATCCTGGCCGACAGCCTGCGCGCGACACCGGGCGACCGGGCACTCGCCGTGGGTCATGTCGCCTACCCCGCCGATGCCGGCGCGGCCCGGACCTTCGGCCGGCGCGTCCTCACCATTGCGACCGCGTTGGGCATGGCAGAGCAAGCGGACGCCGACGCGCGACGTCCGTCCGGGGCGAAGCGCAGCCCCGGCGAGACGCTCGTCCGGCGGCTAATCGAGGCGGCGGCCCGCCGCCATGGTCTCGACCCGGCGTTCGCCTTGGCGGTCGCACACACCGAGAGCCGCTTCAACCAAGCCGCCCGCAGTCCCAAGGGGGCCCGTGGTGTCATGCAGTTGATGCCCGGGACGGCGGCGCGCTATCAGGCCAATGCGGGGGAACTGACGGAGAACATCGACGCCGGGGTGCGCTATCTGCGGGACCTGGCGGAGCGCTTCGGCGGCGATCCGGCGCTGGTCGCCGCCGCCTATAACGCAGGGGAACACGCCGTGATCCGGCATCGGCACCAGGTCCCACCTTATCGGGAGACCCAGGCGTATGTCCCACGGGTCCTGGCGGCACGGGAGGCGTACGCATGCACGATAAGCCAGTGAGCTCACGGTTGGCCGACGCACCTGGATTCTCCTGCGATTTGCTGGCGCCACAGGGCTCAGCCCAGATCCAGGTCCCGGCGGCGATCCCGAGCCACGCCGAGGTGATCCGACGCCTCAATACCACCTACCTGATGGCCGCCCGGGAAGCGGCCCAGCACAGCATCCCCTACACCGTCGCCGCCTTCGGCGTACCGCAGACCTTCGCCGACTGGCTGGCCACCGCTGGGGTCGATGAGATCGTGGACCTCGCCGCCATGCCGGTCTGCGTCTTCGCGCTGCGGTTGCCGACGCGGGCGATCGAGCGGGCCCACCGCGGGCGTCTGCTCTCACCGGCCGCGGGCGTGCCCCCGCTCCTGGCACTCCATACCGCGTTGGCCGGGCGGCGGTCGGTAGATCAATGACCGCAGTGCACCAGCATCAACAGATGGCACTGGCCGTCGCCCTGGTCCAACACCGGGCCAAGATCTCCATCATTCATGCCGGCACCGGCGTGGCGCGCCCCTTGTTGCGCAGTCTCTACCATGAGCTGCATGGCGAGGCCCCGCGCGGCGGCCCCCTGGCCACGTCGCTGGCCGGCATCCTCAAGACCCGCACCCAGCACGCCAGCGCCTCGCTGTTCGCCGCGCTGTACACCGACTTAGGAGCGGGGGCGCGGTATGACGCAGTGGATTGGCAGGCGCTCGTCCATGCCTACGCGATGTATCGCGCGCTCTCCCCGCGGGGCAGCGAGCCGCTCGACATCAACCAGGCGTGGGCCGTCGCCATCGACTTCAAGGTCGGTCGCGTCACCCTGGCGCACTGCGAGGCCTGTCAGGTGCCCTATCTGGTGGTCGCGCACGCGGTCTTCGGCCCCACCTGTCCGCTGTGCGCCCTCTATGCACGCGCCGGGTAAGCGCACGGGGGCGCTGGTCGCGCTCGGCCTGCTGGTCGCCGGGCCGGGGCCGGCCAGTCCGGCGAACTTCTATGGCGACAAGGCGCAGGGATGGTTTTGGTACCAATACAGCCCTCCTCCTCTGCCACCAACGAGCGAACCAGCGCCGGAACCCCCACCGCCGTCGGTACCGGCACCCGCGGCACCGGAGCCCCCGGCCGCTCCGGCTGAACCCCCGGCCCTGTCCGCGAAGTGGTTCCGGGAGCACCTGGAGCACTACCGGGATCTGGCCATCGACCACCCCACGCCGCAGAACGTCGCGGTGTACTACTACCTGCAGCGGGTCACCCTGGACAAGTCGTCCACCTTCGCCAAGGTGGCCGAGCGCGTGGTCCAGGGCGATCCCTCGCTGGACGAGATCACCCACCGGCCTACTGCGACCTTCGGTGCCAACCTGGCCAACCAGCAGGCCAGCGTCGGGCGGGATGCGGTACTGGAGCGCCTCGCGCGCACGGTCTCGGTCTGGTTCTTCTTTCGTTCGGACTGCCCCTATTGCGAGGCACAGGCCCCGCTGCTGGACATCCTCAGCACGCGGTATGGCTTTGACGTCCTGCCCATCTCGCTGGATGGAAAACCGCTACCGAGCGGACTGTTCCCGACCTTCCAACGTGACGCGGGTCAAGGCCAGGCGCTTGGGGTCAGGTCCACGCCAGCCGTGTTTCTGGTGCGCCCCGAACTACCCGCCTTCGCACCTGTCGCCCAGGGACTGCTGTCGCTGGCCCAGTTGCAGGAACGCTTCGTCCTGGCCGCGGTGACCGCGGGCTGGATCTCCGAAGCCGAGGTCGCGAAAACGCTGCCCGTGGTCACCCATCCCCTGAACGACCCCACCACCTTCTCGGGCGATTTGCCGGACGACCCCGAGGCCCTCCTTGCCCGATTGAGAGCGCTTGTCAATGAGAAGTCTGAGTAGGTTCCTGTCCACCGCGTCCCTCCTCGTGCTGCTCCCCGGCGGCGCCGTCAGCGCCGGCAACGGCATTCGTTACCAGTCCGAACAGCTCTTCAACACCATGGTCAATGTCACCAGCCCCACGGCGCATCTGGGCCAGCGCCGCGGGGTACTCGACGGCGGCACGCTACAGGCGCGCAACCGTATTGCGTCTGAAGCGTTGTGGCACATTACCCCACCGTCCTTTGAGGCCGGCTGCGGTGGGATCGATATGTACGCGGGCAGCTTCAGCTTTATCTCCGCGGAGCAGTTCCAAAATCTGCTGCGCTCGATCGCCTCGAATGCGACCGGATACGCCTTCCAGTTGGCGATGGGGGCGATGTGCCCGAGTTGTCTTGAGCAGCTCACCGATCTGCAGAAGAAGTTGATGGCGCTCAATCAGGGCTTCGCCGACTCCTGTCAGCTTGCCCAAGGGCTGGTGAACGATGCCGCCTCGGCCTTCAACGGCAGCCTGACCAGCAAGACCTCCCAGACCCTCTCGGCGCTGGGTGTCGGGGATATCTTCGAGACCCGCACCACCACCACCGGCCAGAACCCGACGACGCAGGCGACCCGCACCATGACCGACCAGCAGCGTGCGGACGCCGACCTGCAGGGCAACATCGTGTGGCAGGCGCTCAAACGCGGCAACGTCGGGGCGCGCTTCAGCGGCGGCGACGATGAACTGCTCGAAGCCATCATGAGCGTCACCGGCAGCCTCATCGTCGGGCGTGCCGCGCGGGCGCCGGACAACCGCGGCGATAGCCCCGAGATCACCCCGCTGGCGAAGGTTCTGTCCGTACGCGATCTACTGTGGGGGCCCGGCGCACAGGAAGCCGATCCAGCGCGGCGGGTGACCCAGGCGGTGAGTCTCTGGGCTTGCGACGACCGCGCGGCCGACAGCTGCCTCGCCCCGACGATCCGCAACGAGACGGGCCTGGTGGGGCTGGCGCAGCAGACCAAGCGGATGTTCCTGGGGACCCCGGGCGGCGCGGTGGGGCTCATCGAGAAATTCCGCTGGCGCGGGGCCGAGCCGTCGGCGGCCGAGAAGGCGTTCATGGAGTTGGCACCGGCCGGGGTCGCAGCGCTGCTGCGCGATCTGGCCCGCCACGACACCGGCCTCGCCCGTGAACTGGCCGAGCACGCCGCCCCGGTGATCGCGCTCGAAATGGTCAAGCTCCTGATCGACGATCTGCTGCGGCAGGCCGGCGGCGTGGTCGCCCTGCACCAGAGTCCGTATGCCGCCAAGGCGATGGAGCAACTGCGCACCGCCAAAGCGGAGGTGGCGCAGGAGTACACCGAGCTGACCCAGCGACACGGGAACTTGCAGGACATCCTGGCCTACTACCACAACCTATCGACGGTGATCCGACCACAGCGGGCCGGCGCCAATGACGCGGGCGGGGGTTGAATCATGGTCTGGGATATCTATTCGATCGGCGATGGGGCCTTTCTGACCGCGGTGCTCAATGCGGTGGCCATGCTGTCGGGCTCCGGCGATATGCGCCAACTCGCCGGCATCGGGTTTGCCGTTGGTGTCATTCTGACCGTGGTACAGAGCGCCATCCAGGCGCGGCCACCGCAGTTCCAGCAGATGCTCATCGCCTGGGTCGTCTACTCGGCGATGTTCGGCCCCACGGTGAAGGTGTCGGTGGAGGACCTCTACTCGGGGGCGGTCCGCGTCGTCGACCAGGTGCCGATCGGACCGGCGGCCATTGGCTCGTTGCTGTCCAACGTGGGCTATGGGGTGACGCGGCTCTTCGAGCAGGCGTTCGCGACCCCGGCGATGACGACCTACGGGTTCGCCTCCCCGCTGCATCTGCTACAAGGCGTACGCAAGGGGACCCTCTCGCTGACCGCGTTGGGGGCGGCCAACAGCCCGACGCCGGGGGCGGACATGCACTTGAGTTTCGTTAACTTCCTGAACGAGTGCATCCTCTACGACGTCGACACGCGCAATCGCACCCTGGCCGATGTGGTGCACAGCGCGAGCTGGCAGCAGGTGATCGCCACGTCGTCCAAGATGTGGACGACCCAGCTCTGGCTGGGTGGCGATCCGGTGACCAAGCCCTGCAACGAGGCCGCAGCCGATCTCTCGGCCTACACCATCGCCCACTTTGAGCCGGCGTTGCGCCAGTCGCTGGCCACCAAACTGGAAATCACCAATCCGGACGCGGTGCCCGGGGCGATCCGCTCCGCGCTGGACGCGGTGGCCGGGGAAGGGGTCGATGCCCAGAACTACATGGTGATGGCGGTGCTGGCCGCCACCTTACCGCAGGCCGATGCGCAATCCTGGCGCGAGATCCAACACTTCAACGATGCGATCATGATCGAGCAGGCGGAGACCCAGCGGAACACCCAGTGGGCGGCCGAGGAGACGCTGTTCGTGAAGATCGTGCGGCCGATGATGACCTTCTTCGAGGCCTTCCTGTTCGCCGTGTCCCCGCTGCTGGTGTTCGCCATCGGATTGGGTCCGGTCGGCTTGCGGATGATCGGCAAGTATCTGCTGTTCGGGCTGTGGATTCAGCTCTGGCAGCCGATCCTGGCGATCATCAACCTATACATCTTGATGTCCATCCAGGGCAAGATGGACGCCATCCAGGCGGTCGGCCTGGGCAATCTGCCGCTGCCCTCGATCGCGGCCCTCTGGAAGCTCGATTTCCTACTGTCGGACTACCTGGGCATCGGGGGGATGCTCGCCGCGAGCACGCCGGCAATCAGCTTGATGTTGATCTATGGGTCGGCGATCACGGCGACGCATCTGGCGGGACGCCTCCAAGGCGGCGACCATATCAACGAGAAGATTGCCGCGCCGGACGTGGTGAATCCGGCGGCCGCCTTGTCGATGCAACCGCTGCAGGATCACGGACCGATCCGGGGGACCGCGGCGCCAGGGGCTGAGCAGGTCACCTGGACGGCGCATGTTGGGCAGGACACGCAACGGGAGTTACGCTCCAGTCAGCAGCAGGCGCAGCGGGCAAGCGTGGGGTTCGCCTCGGCCCTCGGCAGTGCGGCGAGTACCACGGCGTCACGCAGTGGCCAGAGCTTCGACGCCCATGCAGAGACCTGGATGAAGGAGGCCACCACGAGCCAGACGGATCAGGTGTTGCGGCAACAAGCCGAGGGCTTGACGCAGCAATACAGCGCGAGTGGGCTATCCACCAATCAGATGGTAGCGGTCCTCGCTGGCGGGCTCGCTGGTAGCGGCGGGGCCGGTGCAAAGGCAGACATCGAAACCAAATTGCGGACGCAATACGGCGTCCAAAGCGACCTGTCCGACCGGATGGCGGCCGACATCGCGCAAAAAGTGACTTCGAATGAAGGGCTTGAAGCCCGTGTCGCCGAGGGACTCAAGGTCGATTCGTCGAACGGTGATCGTAACGTCTTTACGTCAGGATTGAGCACCGATGAATCGTCGCGACTCACCCGGTCTGCAGACGACGTGGTATCGGCCTCGCGTAGCCTGGATCGCGCCGAGTCGCTGACCGACCGGTTTGGCATGCTCGGGTCCTATGGTGCCGTGTCGACCGGCGCCGCGCTCGCCTTACCGACGAATCATGCCTTAGCCGAACGCATGGAGCAGAAGATCGCGCGCTACGGTCTGGAGGGCGACGTTCAGCGCGAGACCAACCTCCTGATGGCCGGCGGTGTCACCGCGGACCGCGCGCAGGCACGGGCCATGGCCGGGATGGGGCTCCTCTTGGGTTACACCGACGGCGAGCGGCCCCGAACCATGGCCGCAGACGAACAATCAGCCGCCAAGGAAGATGGCATGGACATCCTGGGTAACCTCTTCCGTTTCCAGGCACCGGCCGGCATCAACGCGCATGCCAACGCCGACCTGCAACGCGCGGTCCCGGCCTTTGGCAACACCCGGACGGCGGTCGAGGGGGCTCAGTTACGCGATGTTCGTCAAGACACGCCCACGTTGCAGGATCAGCTCGATGCGCATGGCCGCGGCGTTGCAGATGCCTGGGATCCCGGTGCCGTCGATCGGTTCGGAGCGGGGGCACAGCAAGCGGTGTCAGGCTTCCGGTCCGACGGGCAAACTGCGCTCCGGGCTGGAAAGCAAGATCAGTTAGGCGCGATCATCGATCAGCACGCAGGGTTGCCTCGCCCTGCGGCGCAGATTGCCCATCATGCGGCCGGTGGACTGCTCGTTCAGATGGCGGAGTCCGGTGCGCTGGCCCGAACCGGTGTCGCCGGCGTCGCGCACGAGGTGATTGCGGTGACGAAAGCGTTCGGACAAACCTTGCTCGATGGTGGTGATTTCAAGGAGGCGGTCGTCGCCGGTCGCACCGCGGCGGGCAGCGAGCAGGGCTGGAGCGGAGCGCGCAAGGCGATGATCGAGGCGCGGATGCAGCAGGTTGCAGGGTTCGGACTCACGGATACCCAGCAGCAGCTGTTTCGCGCGGCTACCGACTCGATGCTCGCTGAACTGCCCAGCCAGGCCCAACAAGCTGCCCGCCAGGCGGTAATCAATGAAGCGGGTCCCACGCATGGGACGCAGATGGCCGACTTGATCGAGCGTGCGGCAGGCAGTCGGGATGACACTGATCTACGACTGATTGGAAGCTACAACACCCAAACGGCGGAAAAAAAAAGCCCTGACCATGGATTAAACGGCGCCCCCAGCGGGGGCGCCGATCGTCCGCTGCTGGCACCCGCGCACCTGAGAGATCATTTTGGCGCCGTTGAGCGGGACTATGGATTGCCCACCGGCTTGTTGACGGCGATCGCTTCGGTCGAGAGCCAATTCAACCCGAAAGCGGTTTCTCCAGTCGGCGCGCAAGGCATGTTCCAGCTCATGCCGAAGACGGCAACAACGCTCGGCGTTGCAAACCCATTCGACCCCGTGGAAGCCGCGGAAGGGGCGGCGCAACACCTCGCGCGGGATTATCGGACGTTCGGCAACTGGAACCACGCCGTCATGGCCTACAACGCGGGGCCGCGCCGTATCGAAGAGTATTTGGTAGGTCGCGGCAAGCCGCTCAAACAGGAGACGTTGGAGTATCTCCCGAAAGTGTCCGCCGCCTTCCGGCACGTCGGCCGGGCACCATAAGCGATGGACTGCGGAGACCGAACAGAATGACCTGTCACACCTCACCCAGGAGAACGAATTGAACCTACGCGCTTTACGTACTGTCCCTCGGCGGGCCTGGCGGACGCTCGCGATCACGATACTGATCGTGGTTGCGTTCGCATTGGACCGCAACCTGGGAGCGGCTTTTTCACTCGGTGTTTTCCTGTACGCACTGGTGACTCAAAGCGTCCAGGGCAACCGCGCGCATCAGTGCGACGAAGAACCGCCGGCAACAAATCCAAGCAGTGGTCTCAGCATGACGGGAGCAACAGATGCGGGAGGCTTTTTCTACGGAGAGGATACGTTTGAACGCCACCACTTGGACTAACCCGTGGTCTACGCGTGGCGCCCATGGAGCGAGGCCAGCAGGGTCCCCCACGAGCAGCGACCCGCCGGGGTCAGACAGATGTCAAAACGGTAACGCGTAGTGTGACCGAAGCGTAGCGCACCTCGTAGAATCTGTCCGGGTACTGCCGCCGGACGGACTCGGCCAGCGCGACCGCCGCTTGTGCCCCGGCGCTCCGCTCCGGGGGCGGCTACGTGCCCTCTCCCTACATCTACCGGTAGCCGACCGCCTATCCTGTCGGTCGAAGACGCGATCCGCGGTCTGGACCTCCATTCCGCTCGGCTTGAATTTGGACGCCCCTTTCAGCCTTGAGCACGGCGATTTCATCACCCAACTGTTGAATGAGTTCGGCCTGGCGAAGAGTTCTCTTGGAGCAAGCATTCGACCAGCGGCAGCAAATGTCAGACCAGCGGACTAGGTTTTGCTTCAGATTCCCTCGCCTGGATCAAATTCACCAGAGCGGTTCACATCATGAAGAAAATGTAATGAAATGTGCCAGGGGAATAATGTTAATCGGCCAACCATGCCCTTACCTACGCTATTCGCGATCACTGGAGAGGTCTCGCACCGCGGGACGTGTCAACTGATCCGAGAGCAAATACAGGTCCGCGACCTGGCCGTGCGCTGATCATTTTCATTCAAAGCCGCTTACGCGTATCGTCGCGCATGGCGACGTTCTCGTTGCTGCGTTCGGCCTGGACAACCACATCGTCAGCAACAGTGCGCCGGATAAAACGCTAGCAGTCTCCGTTTAGTTTATAGGAAGAAGCGGAGTATAGCGATCTTTCGATTAGGCGCTTTGCTCTGCAGGAAGCATGCACCCATGAATCAGCGACTCCTGATGTCAGGTGCATACGCACCCGTGTGACGAGTGTCTGGTTCGTTCTTGTTACCCCTGAAATAAACCGCATCTAATGAGAAAAGCAAAACAAGATCAATCAATTATTTTAAGCAAGTGGCAAGAGATCCCTGTCGCCTCAGACACGTTGCTGCGCGCCCTTCGAGACGACGGCTATGAACCCGGGTACGGGCGCGGAGCCGAGGCGGGGACACAGTTTGCTGCGTCGCTTCGCTTCAGAAGAACCGCCGGGCAAATCATCGTCCCCAACGAACTCGCGCGGATCATCGAGCGCACCATGATCCGATGGGAAGCCGCCGGAGGACACGAAATGACTATTAAGCCCCTCACGGAGCGAACCACCGGATTCGAGACGGTACGCGGGGAGATGTGCGGATTCTCCGCAGGGCTGATGGACGCGTTGTAACGCCACCTCGCGGGCCGGGGACACGCGCCCGGCCCGCTCCACCCGCACGGTCCAGGCATCCCCGCACATGCCGTCGTCACAGCCAAGCCATCTTGCCCCAAACTCCCACCACTGATTGGGTTAGTGCATCGACAGGTCCCGATCGGTTATCTTCTGCGGATTGCGACGGCCGGTCTGGGTGCGGTTTGGCGTACGGGCTCGGCACAACACCTGATCCCGCTTACCCCCGCCACCCTGCATCCGACCCGGTACAGTCGACCCATGCCCATGACCTCCCGCTGGTCCGCCATCACCGCCTCCCGGTTTCCCTGGGAGCGGGAGGCGCTCGATTGGCTGAGGGAACAACTCCCCGACGGCGAGCCCTGGCATGCCTGGACGAACTTCGAGTTCATCGACGACGAGGGCCGGGTCAACGAGTGCGACGCCCTGGTCCTCTCGCCCCAGGGGATCTTCCTCCTTGAGGTCAAGAGCCGGCCCGGAGTCCTGACCGGGGATGCCCACACCTGGACCTGGAGCGAGAACGGCCGCAGCGTCACCGACGACAACCCCCTGATCCTGACCAACCGCAAGGCCAAGCGGCTCGCGGCGTTGCTGCGTCGGCAGCCGGCCATCGCCAAGTCCCGCGCGCGCCTGCCCTGGGTCGAACCGCTCATTTTCCTCGCCGCGACGCGCACGATCTGCCGGCTCGACCCGTCCGGCCTCGCCCGCGTCCACGGGCGAGGTCAGCCCGGGCGCCCCGACGATCGCGGGATCATCGCCGCCCTCACCAGTCCGCCCGCCGCCTTGGGGACAGACACCGCAAGGTCCGTGCTTGTCGACCGCAGCCTCGCCCGGGCGATCGTGAAGGCCGTCGGCGAATCCGGGATCCGCCCGTCCAACCGCTCGCGCCGGGTCGGCGACTATGAGCTGAAGGGCCTCCTCGCCGAGGGAGAGGGCTGGCAGGACTTCCATGGCACCCATCTCAGTGCCGGGGTCCACCGCCGCATCCGCATCTACTCCTTTGCCGGCGGCAGCGGCGAACAGGTGCGCGCGGATCTCAAGAAGGCGGCCCTGCGCGAGTTTCAGGTCTTGGAAGGCATCGCGCACCCCGGCATCGTCAAGGTCAACGACTTCAAGGAGACCGAACTCGGCCCCGCGCTCGTCTTCGAGTTAGACCCGGGCGCCGTCCGGCTCGACTTCTTTCTGCGCGAGCACGGCGCCACGCTCAGCCTGGATCTGCGGCTGCGCATCCTGCGTCAACTGGCCGAGGTACTGAAATATGCCCACGGCCGGCGACTCTACCATCGCGCGCTGGCCCCCCAGAGCGTGCTGATCCAGGGCCCCGAGACCACAGCACCCGTCGTGCAGGTGATGAACTGGCAAGCCGCCGTGCGCGAGGCCACGGCCGGGGCGACCCTGCTGCGGACGCTCGGCACCCGCCACATTGAGGACTTCATCGAGGAGCCGGACCAGGTCTACCTGGCCCCGGAGGCGCTGCGACCCGACATCGCCGCCGGCGCGCACATGGACTGCTTCTCGCTGGGCGCCATCGCCTACCACCTCTTCACCGGGCAGCCCCCGGCGGCCTCTCGCCTGGAGCTGTTTGAGCGTCTGCGCACCGGCCACGGGCTGCGCATCTCCGACGCCATGGACGGCGCCGGCCAGGCGCTGCAGGACCTGGTGCAGTCCAGCACCCAACCGGAAGTCAGCAGCCGCATCGCCACGGTCGATGAGTTCCTGGACTATCTGGAGCTGGTCGAGGACGAGCTGACCGCCCCCGCCCCCGAGGTCACCGTCGACCCGATGGTCGCGGGTAAGGGCGACCGGTTGGACGGCGGCTTCACGGTGGTGAAGTATCTTGGCCGCGGCGCCACCGCCGTCGCCCTCCTAGTCCGCCCCGACGGCGCGGATGTAGACCTGGTACTCAAGGTCGCCGCGGACCAGACCCAGGACCAGCGGGTCCGTGCCGAGGGCGAGATCCTGGCGCGTCTGCGCCACCCCAACGTCATCGAATACCGGGGGACCCGCGCGGTCGCCGGGCGCACCGCCATCCTGATGACCAGGGCCGGAGACAAGACCCTGGCCAAACACATCCGGGAGGCGGAGCCGATCTCCCTGGACCTGGTCTCCCGCTTCGGTGAGGAACTGCTCGCGGTCACCGATTACCTGGAGTCGGAGGGCGTGGCGCACCGGGACATCAAGCCGGAGAACATCGGCATCGCCACCGGCAAGGACCGGCGCCTGCAACTCGTCCTGTTCGATTTCTCCCTGGCGCGCACCCCGCCCGAGAACCTGCACGCCGGCACCCGCCCCTACCTGGACCCCTTTCTCAGCCTGCGCCGCCCACCACGCTGGGACCTCTACGCCGAGCGCTTCGCCGTCGCCGTCACCCTCTATGAACTGCTCACCCGTAAGGTGCCTTTCTGGGGTGATGGTGTCAGCGACGCGGCCAGCCTGGAGTGCGAGGTCACCATCGCGTCCGAACATTTTGACCCGGCGCTGCGCGACGGACTCACCGCCTTCTTCGCCAAGGCGCTGCGGCGCGAGGCGCGTGAGCGTTACGACAACGCCACCGAGATGCTGCGCGCCTGGCGGCGGGCCTTCGACGAGGCGCGTCAACCGACCACGGAGGCGGATGAATTCGACGGCATCGCCCGTCGGGCCACGCCCCTGACCACCATCGCCGAACTGGGCTATAGCCTGGAAGCCCAGAATTGCCTGGACCGGATGGGCATCCACACGGTGTCCGAGTTGCTCGCCGTCGACCGCGTGCGCTTCCGCTACCTGAAGGGGGTCGGCGACAAGGTCCGCAAGGAGATTCGGCTCCAGGCCAAGCGCCTGGCGCAACTGCGCCTTGATCTGGTACCGGGCGGGCTCACGGCCACCGACACCGATCTCGGCGGAACCAGCATCGACGACCTCGCCGCCCACCTGCTGCCGCGGCGCCCTTTGGGGGACGACCGGCCGGAGGAGCGGGCCTTGGCCATTTGGCTGGGGTTGGAGCCTATTCTCCTCACCCCCGGCCCCTCTCCCGGGGGGAGATGGGAGGAAGAGAGCCCCTCCCCCCTCGGGGGAGGGGTTGGAGTGAGGGGAAGCTACCCGCTCAACCTCTGGCCAAGCCTAGGCCAAGCCGCCCGTGCCTGCGACCTGGCCCGCGGCCGACTCACCGACGCCCTGCTGCTGGCCCGCGAACGCTGGCAAAAGGCCACGCCCATGACGCAGGTCCGCGAGCAGGTCCTCGCGCTTCTGACCAGCCACGGCGGCGCCATGACCGCCGCGGAGACCGCCCGCGGACTGCTGGCCGCCCGGGGCTCGATGGAGCAGGCGCAGACCGAGCGCCTGCAACTCGCCGGGGCCGTCGCCCGGGCCGCGATCGAGGCCGAGGCCGGCCTCGCCGCCCCGCGTTTCCAGGTTTTCGATGGACCCCGCGAGCCGCTGGTCGCCCGCGACACCCAGAGCGCCGATTGGGCCCTGGCCTTGGGCCGCGAGGCCGACCGGCTGGCCGCCGCCGATCCCATCCTTTCCCCCCAACGCGCCAGTGAGGCATTGCAAGCCATCCCCGCGCCCGAGGGGCTGGCCGCGGCGCCGGCCCGTCTGCTCAAGCTCGCGGCGGCGGCCTCCCGCCGGGCGGCACTCTCCAGCCGCGGCGAGATCTACCCCTGCGGCATGGGGCCCGCCCAGGCCATCGCACTCGCCGTCGGGTCGCTCTATGGTCCACGGGTACTCACGCTCACCCAATGCCGAGAGCGGGTCCTCGGGCGTTACCCGGAGGCCGCCCCCCTGCCCGACCCCCCGGAACTGGACGACCTGCTGCGCGGGGCTGGCCTGGATCTCATCTGGCGCGCAGACCGGCCCGAAGGCCCGGCCTATGAGCGGCCAAGCGCGGGCTTTGACCCCAGCATCGGCTCCAGCAGTCCCCACCAACGGCTCGACACCTTCATCGCCGCGGGCGTACCCCTCACCCCGGAGGTGGCCGCCGCCCGCCAGTTGGAGGTCAAGCTCGAGACCGCGGCCCGCAGCGGCGGCTTCCTGGCCCTGAGTTGCGGCGTGCGGCTCGCCCGGCCGGTGGAGGCGGAGTTGCTGCGCCGCTTCGACCTGGAGCGGCTGAGCCTTGATGCACTACTGGTCACGGCCATGCGCGACCAGGCCCAGACCCTCAAGGTGAGTTGGCCCCTGGTGTCGCGTGCGGACGGGGACGGCCCCGGTGGAGGCGCCGACTGGAACCGGCTGCTCCAACTCGTCAACCGTGCCCTACCGGCAGTGCGGGAGCGCATCCTGGCCGCGACCCGCCCCCTGCTGTTGGTCGATCCGGGACTACTGGGCCGCTACCGGCTCCGGGGCCTGCTCGCCGACCTGCAACACGCCGTCAGCCGCCCCGGCGGACCACCGGGGCTCTGGATGCTCGTCCCCATGGTCATCCCAGGCCCGCCCGCCATCGACGGACTCATCGTGCCGACCGTGACCGCCGCCCAGTGGGCGGTGGTCCCGCACGCCTGGGCCACCAACCTGCACCGCACCGGGACCAACGGCACTGCCGGTTCGGGCATGGCTCCCAGCACCCAGGTCACCGCATGATCGACAGCCGCAAACTCCTGGATGCACTGCGCAAGCTCATGACCGGGCTGGAGCAGGATCTGCGCGAGCGCATCGACTTCCAGACCGGCTTGGAGTCCCTACTGCGCGGCGAGTGGCAGCGGGCCCGCGACTCCGGCCGGGTCGGATCGGCCTATGCGCAGTGGCAGGAGGAAGAGGTCACCCAAGCCGCCGTCCACTGGATACTCGCCTGCGTCTTCCTGCGCTTCATCGAAGACAACGGACTCTGCGAGCGACCCTGGCTCTCCGGGGCCACCAAGCCCCAGCGCGACCTGGCACAGGACCGGCACGAGGAGTTCTTCCGTGCCCACCCCATGGAGTCGGATCGGGAGTACCTGCTCGCCTGCTTCGCAGAGGTCGCGCGGCTGCCGGCCATGAGCGGGCTCTTCGACCCGACCCACAACCCGGTCTGGCGACTCGGCCCCTCCGGCGACGGGGCCATGGCATTGCTCGGCTTCTGGCGGATGGTCAACCCGGATACGGGTGAGGTCCTGCACGACTTCACCGATGCGGACCTGGACACCCGCTTCCTCGGCGACCTCTATCAGGACCTCTCCGAGTCCGTCCGCAAGAAATACGCCCTGCTCCAGACGCCCATCTTTGTCGAGGAATTCATCCTCGACCGCACCCTGACCCCAGCCCTGGCCGCCTTCGGTTATCAGACAGTCCGGCTCATCGACCCCACCTGCGGCTCGGGTCACTTCCTGCTCGGGGCCTTCCGTCGGCTCTTCGATCGTTGGGCAACCAACGAGCCGGGGCGCAACCTTCCGGATTTGGCCCAGCGGGCGCTCGATGGCGTTTATGGGGTCGACCTCAACCCCTTCGCCGTAGCGATTGCGCACTTCCGGCTGACGATGGCGGCACTCGCTGTTGTCGGCATTCGGCGACTGGCGGATGCGCCGGACTTCCGGGTCAATGTGGCGGTCGGCGACAGTCTGCTGCATGGGCGGCGGTTCGCCGAACTGGACTTGGGGGGAGAGGCCGAGGGTTTGAGCACCCGCGGACTGGGCCATGCCTATGCCACTGAAGATTTGGAGGTAGTTCGGCGAATCCTGGGGCAGCGGTATCACGCGGTGGTTGGGAATCCGCCTTACATCACCGTCAAGGATTCGGTGCTCGGTGTGCTTTATCGGCAGTTCTACGTTACCTGCCACATGCAGTATTCGCTGGTGGCCCCCTTTACTGAGCGGTTTTTTGACCTGGCACTGCCCGCGAGCAGCACCCAGCCTGCCGGCTACGTCGGGCTGATCGCCGCCAATTCATTCATGAAGCGGGAATTCGGAAAGAAGCTGATCGAGTCATTCCTGCCCCGCGTGGATCTCTCGCACGTCATCGACACCTCGGGGGCCTACATCCCCGGCCACGGAACCCCGACCGTTATCCTGTTTGGGCGTAACCGGCCGCCGGTCGAGGTGACTGTCCGCAGCGTCATGGGCATCAAGGGCGAGCCGGAAACACCGGTTGATCCGGCGAAGGGACTGGTGTGGGGCGCCATCGTGGCACAAGCGAACAAAGCCGGTAGCGAAAGCGCCTACATCAGCGTCGCGGATGTGCCAAGGGCGGTTTTCACAAAGCACCCATGGAGCATTGGCGGGGGTGGTGCCGCATCGTTATATGAAAGCATCAGCGAGCAGGGACAGCCATTGAAAGATCAGGTCGAACTCATCGGCTTTGGCGCGGTGACGCGAGAAGACGAAGCATTTGTGATCCCGCGGGGTAGCAGTACGCGCTGGGGTCTAGATCCGAGTGCCGTGACTCGTTACGGTTTTGGAGAGGCCATCCGCGACTGGGCAACTAACGAGCTACCGGACGTTGTTTTTCCTTATGACGCATCCGGCACCTTGCCCGCAGGTGCGCTTGGGTCCTATCTCAAGGTCTTGTGGCGGTACCGCACTCAATTATGGCTTCGCCAGGGCAAGGGCTTCAAGACGAAACGCGAAGCAGGCGGCGAATTCTATGAATACTCAATGTTTTACCCGGATAGATATTTCGCGCCGCTCAAGATAGGTTTCGCGTTCGTTGCCACGCACAACCACTTTCTCCTTGATCGTGGCGGCAACCTTTTCAACCGCTCCGCGCCGATCATCAAGTTGCCGGCTGGGGCGACTGAGAAAGACCATCTGGCCTTGCTCGGGCTTCTCAATAGCTCGGCTGCCTGCTTTTGGCTCAAGCAGGTGTTTCACAACAAAGGGAGCACAGTGGATACCAAGGGTGCGCGGCAGACCACGGATGCCTTCGAGAACTTCTACGAATTCACCGGCACCGGCCTGCAACAATTTCCCCTCGTCGAACCCCCTCCCACCGACCTCGCCCGCCAGTTAGACACCCTGGCCCGCGAGCTGACCGACTGCCTCCCCGCCGCCGTGCTGGCCTCTTCCTCCCCTCCCCCAGCGGGAGAGGGGTCGGGGGTGAGGGGAAACCAGCGCGCGACCTCAGCGCAGGCGGCGGCTGCGTGCCTGAATCCCCTCTCCCCAACCCCTCCCCCGAGGGGGGAGGGGCTACCGGACCCGGAGGACACTGCGCCATGACGACCCCAATCGATGCGGATACCGAGCGCGCGGCACGCGCCTTCATCGAGCGGGTGTCGGCACGCTACGACCTGGCGGGTGCAGTCCTGTTCGGCAGCCGCGCCCGACACAGCCATCGCCCGGATAGCGACGCCGACATCGCCGTCTTGCTGCGCGGACCGAACGGCCCCTTCCTCGACACCAAACTCGACCTGGCGGACATGGCCTTCGACGTGCTGCTGGAGACAGGTATCCTGATCCAACCCTTACCGGTCTGGGAGGACGAGTGGGAACACCCGGAGCATCACCGAGCCCCCGCGCTGATCCGCAACGTCCACCGTGAGGGAATCAGGCTTTGAATGCGATCCGCCGCGCACTGGAACCGCCGCCATGACCCAGGCCCTGCGCGCCCGCCTCAATGCCGCCCGGGACCGTGCGGAGGACATCCGCCGCCAGATGATTGCCACCCAGGAGGAACTGGACTGGCGCTGCTATCGGCTCTATGGGCTCATCGAAGAGGACCTTGAGTACCACCCGTCACCCCAACCCCTCTCCCGGGGAGCGGCTTTGCCGAGGATCGCGCTGGGCGAACGGGCTTTCGAGATCGTCATGGCCCGGCGCATGGCCGAGGGGGAGTTGGAGACAGCCTGGTTCTCGCGCCACGGATCGACACCCATCACCGCGTTGCCCGAGCACTGGCCGGAGGACTATCGACGCTTGGTGGAGCGGCGCATCGCGCTGATCGAGTCCGACCGCAACATCGGGCTCATCGAACGGCCCGAATACAAACGGCGCTGGTCCTGGACACCCTGGGAGGAGCAGGAGCGGGACGCCCTGCGCGGCTGGCTTCTGGACCGTATCGAAGCGCTCTTCTCCGGCCGGAGTGGAACCGCGCTGCCCAGCACTGGACAGGCCCCGGAGCCCCGACTCACCACCAGCGCGCGCCTCGCTGACCGGCTCCATGACGACGCTGAGTTCTTGGAATTTGCCGCCGTCTACCGGGGCCGGATGGACTTCGACCTCGCGGCCCTGGTCACAGAACTGGTGGAGGCCGAGTCTGTACCCTTTCTACCGGTGCTGCGATACAAGGACTCGGGCCTGCGCAAACGCGCCCAGTGGGAGGAGACCTGGCGCCTTCAGCGTCGGGAGGATGCCATCGACGCCGAGGTGGAGGCCGGCTTCCGCGCCATGCAGGGCGGGGATGGACCGATTGATCCGGCCGCCGAGCAGGCCGCCGCAGAGGCCCTCGCAGCCGAGCAGCGCACCCGCAAGCAAGCCGAACTGGGCGACATCCCGGTCCCGCCCAAGTACAACTCCGCGGACTTCCTCAAGACCGCCTACTGGCGCCTGCGCGGCAGTCTGGACGTACCAAAGGAGCGCTTCGTCAGCTACCCGGGGTGCGAGCGCGACGCCGATCGCAGCCTGCCGATCACCTGGGCCGGCTGGAACGCCCTGCAGCAGGCCATGGTGATCGCCACCTATTACCTGGACATGAAGGACCGCGAGGGCTGGACCGCCGAGCGATTGACCCCGCTGCTGGCCGGCATTCAGGAGCTTTTGCCCTGGATACTCCAATGGCACAATGACTACGATCCAGATTCTGACCAGCGCATGGGCGACTATTTCACGGGTTTCCTGGCCGAAGAGGCACGCGCGCTGGACTTGACCCTGGAGGCGCTGAGTGCCTGGCGCCCGCCCGGCCAGGTGGTTGCGCGGCGCGGGCGTAAGCCGAAGGTGGGTTCTTGAGCCCCTCCTCCCACGGGGGAGGGGTTGGGGTGAGGGGAATCTCGCTCGGACGCTGAGGCCTCGTGCCGGCTTCCCCTCNCCCCCGGCCCCTCTCCCGATGGGAGAGGGGAGGAAGACAAGCCGAGTGGTATGATTCCATAAGCCTGCATCCCCACTACCCCTTCGCCAGGGAGGCATCAATGACACTGCTACGCGACCTGATCGAGATCCCCGAACGGGTTCACCAGAGCGACTTCGTTCTGCACCTGACCGAGGGCGTGGCCCACGCCGAGCGCACCCTTGATGACTATGTGGTCACCGAGCAGTTGGTGCGTTGCTTCGACGAGGCCCTGGGCAATATCCAGAACGCCATCGCCCGCGGGGTCAGCAAGGCGATCTACCTGCACGGCAGTTTCGGCTCGGGCAAAAGCCACTTCATGGCCGTCCTGAACCTGCTACTGGCCGGCAATCCGCGCGCCCGCTCCATTGTGGAACTCGCCCCGGTGGTCGCACGCCACAACGACTGGACCGAGGGTCGGCGGTTCCTGCTGGTGCCCTACCACATGATCGGGGCAAACGACCTGGAGTCGGCGATCCTGGGCGGCTACGCCGAGCAGGTCCGGCGGCTGCACCCGCAGGCACCCATACCCGGTTTCTATCTGGCCGAACACCTGTTTCACGACGCCGAGGCCATGCGCGCGCGCATGGGGGACGAGGCCTTCCTGGCGGCGCTGAACGAGACGGCCGCGGGCACGCAGTCCGGCTGGGGCGGGCTCGCGGGGGGCTGGACCACCACAAGCTACGCGTCGGCCAGGCTCGAAGCCCCCGACGGGAATGAGCGGATTCGCCTGGTGGGTGACCTCATCGGCGCCTTTTTCCGTTCCTACCAGACGGCGGCCGGGGTGCAGGGGGAGGCCTTCCTGCCGCTGGACCAGGGTCTGGCGGTCCTCTCCAAACACGCCCGGGATCTAGGCTATGACGCGGTGATCCTGTTCCTCGACGAATTGATTCTCTGGTTGGCGAGCCGGGCCGCTGACCTGGCCTTCGTAAGCAGCGAGGGCGCCAAGCTCTCCAAGCTGGTGGAGGCCCAACATGCGGACCGGCCGGTCCCCCTGGTGAGCTTTGTCGCCCGCCAACGCGACCTGCGGGAGCTGGTCGGCGAGAACCTCGCCGGATCGCTCCAACTCCAGTTCTCCGATGCCCTGAAATACTGGGAGGCACGCTTCGAGAAGATCCGGTTGGAGGACCGCAACCTGCCGGTCATCGCGCAACGGCGCATCCTGCGGCCCATTGATGAGCAGGCGCGCGCCGAGATCGACGCCGCCTTTGATGCGCTGAAGGGGCTGCGCTCCGACGTTTCCGCCACACTCCTCACCGACGAGGGCAAGTGGCAGGAGTTCCGCCAGGTCTACCCCTTCAGCCCGGCCCTGGTGCAGACCCTGATCGCCGTGTCCTCGGTCCTGCAACGCGAGCGGACCGCGCTCAAGCTCATGCAGCAGCTCCTGGTGGAGCGGCGCGCCGACCTGGAGCTGGGCCAGCTCATCCCGGTGGGTGACCTGTTCGACGTCATTGCCGAGGGCGACGAGCCCTTCTCGGATGCGATGCGGCTGCACTTCGACAATGGCAAGCGGCTCTATTACCAAAAGCTCCTGCCGATGCTGGAGCGTCGCCACGGCGTCACCTGGCAGGACGTGCGGGCCGGCGTGGCCGCGGCCGACGCGGCGTTGCGCCTGAAGAACGACGCCCGTCTCCTCAAGACGCTGCTGTTGGCGGCCTTGGTACCCGAGGTCGAATCCCTGCGGGCGCTGACCGCCCAGCGGCTGGCGGCGCTGAACCACGGTACCATCAAGGCACCCATCCCGGGCCGGGAGGCACAGATCGTCCTCACCCGGTGCCGGGAGTGGGCCGCCGAGGTCGGCGAGATCAAGGTAAGCGAGGATCTCAATCCGATCCTCTCGATCCAGGTGACCGGAGTCGATGTGGCGCCCATCCTGGAAAACGCCGCATCGTACGATAACCCCGGCAACCACCGGCGCAAGGTTCGCGAGATGCTGTTTCGTGAGCTGGGCATCCCCGAGGGGAACGACCTGTTCTCCACCTACGGCTTCACCTGGCGGGGGACGCGCCGCGAGGTGGATGTGGTCTTCGACAACATCCGCGAGCTGATCGAGGACAGTCGGCTGCGCGGGCGCGAGGGGGCCTGGACCCTGCTGCTGGACTTCCCGTTCGATGACCCGGGGTTCACGCCCCAGGACGACATCGTGCGGCTCCAGCGCTATCGGGGGGCGGCACAGACCGTCGCCTGGCTGCCGAATTTCCTGAGCCAGAAGGCCCAGAAAGATCTCTGGACCCTGGTGCGTATCGACGCCATTTTGACCGGCGAACGCCTGGGGGAATGTGCGGGCCACCTGTCTGCGGTGGATCAGGCCCAGGCCAAGGCGCTCCTGAAGAATCAGCAGAGCCAATTGCAGCAGCGCCTGCGGCAATGCCTGGAGGTCGCCTACGGGATCGCGAACGAGCCCCGGGACGCCGCCGACCTGGTCTTGGCGCCGGGTGAGCAGATCCGCACCCTTGATCCGACCTTCTCCCCGCGCGTCCCCGTCGGCTCGAACCTGAAGGCCGCGTTCGAGGCGCTGCTGGATCAGATTTTCAGCCACCAGTATCCGGCACACCCGCGCTTTGACACCGAGGTGCGCCCCGCCGTGGCGCAGAAGGTCTATGGGGTCCTGCAAGAGGCGGTGCAGCAGCAGGACCACCGTGCCTTCGTTGCCGACAAGCCATTGCGTACCCTGGTGCGGTGCGTCGCCGATCCGCTCAAGCTCGGGCACATGGGTGACACCCACTTCGTGCTGGGCTCCCACTGGCGCGCTCACCTGCACCAGAAGCACGCGCAGGAAGGCGGGGGCCAGGGGTCCACCGACGGCACGACCCTGCCGCCGCTGACGGTGCGCAAGCTCCGGGGTTGGATCGACGATCCGGACCCGATGGGATTGCCGGTCGAACTTCAGAACCTGGTCATCCTCGCCTACGCGGATCAGACCGACCGCTCCTTCTTCCTGGGCACGGCCCCGGTCAAGGCGACGATCGAGCGTATCCCCGACGAGTGCGAGCTGCGACAACAGGCGCTGCCGCCCGCGAACCAGTGGGCGGAGGCAGTGGCACGGATGGCGAGCCTGTTCGGCAAGGTCGAGGCGCAGGGACGCAACGCGGCCAATCTCTCCAGGTTGGTCGATGATCTCACCGAGGCTACGGAGCCGCTACGCAAACCCCTGCAACGGCTCGTAGCGGTGCTGGACCAGCGGCTGCGGACACTGGGTACGCCGGTCGAGGAAGCGCCGCGACTGGCGACGGCCCGGTCAGCCCTGGCCATGGTGGAGAAAGTGCTGGCGGCGAATAGCGCAGATCGGGTCGGGGCCTTGGCCGAGACACCAGTGCAGACATCGACGGCAGCAATGGCGGCCGTCCTGTCGAAGGTCGAGACTATTGAGGAAGCCATCCGGACCGCCGATTGGCCACTCTTCGAGGCCACTTGGCAGCTTCGCGACCGCCGTGCCGCCGCGGCGACCCGTATCAAGGGGCGGGTCTTGGAGGTGCTGACCGCAGATGAGCACGCGATCGCCCTCAAGACCGCGCTGGACGAGCAACGGGGCAAGGCGATCCGGCTCTTGAGTGAAGCCCCTCCGCCGCCTCCGCCGCCGCCCCCTCCCCCACCTCCGCCCCCTCCGAAAGGCCGATTGATCACGCAGGACAAAAGGGTAGGCCTCGTCGGCGGAGCCGCGCGCGACATATTGAGCCAGCTTCAGGGTGCAATGACCGATCACCCCGACGCCCTGCTCGACATCGAGTGGCGAATCAGCAACCCGGATAACGACTAGACCGTGGTCCCAAGCACCCGTCAGATCGAACAGCAGGTGTCGGCAGTGCTCGCGCACGACGCCGAGGCTCGGATCCTGGGGATCCAGGCGGCGCGTCCGGGGGCCTGGCCGGAGCGCATCAGGGTCCGCGCCCGGGACTTTCGACTCGCCTGGTGCGACTCCCCACTGGCAGCGCGCGAAGCACTCTTGGCCAGTGACCCCGGCACCGAGGGACTGATCCTGCTCACCAACGCGAATGACCAGGCGCTCGGCGCCGATATCCTCGCCCGCCTCGCGCGCGGCCGGGTGTTCCGGCTTCAGAGCTGGGAGCTGGTACGTGACCTGTTCCAGGCCCGAGACATCGACCCCCGGCTCGGCAAGCTCAAGTGGATCGCGGACCTGTTGGTCGAGCGTGCGCCGGCGGCGGGCTACGCACCCGCCCCCGGCGGCTTCCTGTGTGCGGACGCCGCGTGGCAGCAGGTGCTGGGGTTGTCGCTGGGTATTACCGACCCGCGCCCGGATGCGCTGGCGCTGGTGGAGTGGACGCTACGCGAGGACGCTTCGGCCCGCATGCAGGCGCTCGCCGACCCGATGCGGACCGACCTAGCCGGTTGGGTGGCAGGGGTCGCCGGACCCGCGGGCCGGCCGATCATCGCCTGTGTGGTCGCCGGGAAGGGTGCAGACTGCCTGCCATTAGGGCTCCTGTGCGAGTTGCTCTTCCGCGAGGGCGCACAGGCCGACCCCACCCTGTCGGCGGCAACGGCGCGCTTGGAGCGCTTCACCGAGGGTCAGCGGGTCGAACCCCTGGGGGGACAGCGATGGGCCGAGGCTGCGGTTGCTGCCTTGGCGCGTCTGAACGACCGCTCCCGCGTGCGCGCGCTGCTCGCCCGCGCCGACGTACTCCTCGCGGACCTGGGGCTGACCGCGGCGGCCGAGGCGAGCGATTGCCTGCAGGCGGGCTTCGATGCGCGACTCGGGCGCTACGCGGAGAGCCTCGCAACCGCGGTGCCGACACCGCGGGCGCCGCAACTTGCCCAGGTGGAAGCAGCGGCGGCGCGAGTCCTCACGCACGGCCAAGCCGTCCATCAAGGCGCGCGCTGCGCGCGGGTGCAGATGGCGTTGCGGCTCCTGCGCTGGTTGGCCAGCCCCGAAGACACGCCGGGCGACTTCCCGGCCGCGGCTCAGTCCTATACGCAAGAAGGTTCCTTCGTGGACTGGGCACGGATGACATTGCTCGGCGGCGATGATTTGGGCGAGCTCTCCGCGGCCTATGCCGGGTTGGCCCTGGCTGTGCGTGCCAGACGCGAGCGACTCAACGGCCGCTTTGCGGAATTGCTGCCGGCCTGGAATGCGGCGGGGTCAGCGGCGGAAGGAGCGGGACTGGTGCCGGTCGAGGGGATCATCGGGTCGGTCCTCGCCCCCCTGGCCGCGCAGTGTCCAACGCTCCTGCTGGTGGCAGACGGCATGAGCCTCCCGGTGTTGCGTGCCCTCACGGCGAGCCTGACGGCGCTGGGCTGGACCGCGGTGGCTCCGACAGGGGGGCTGCCTGCAGTGGCGGGTGTCGCCGTGCTGCCGACGGTGACCGAGTCGTCCAGGACCAGCCTGCTGTGCGGGCGACTGACCCTGGGCAACGCGTCCCAGGAGACGTCAGGCTTCAGCACGCATCCGGCACTCCTGGCCGTCTCCCGGCCGACCGCGCGACCCCTGCTCTTCCACAAGTCAGAACTCGGGGACGGCAGCGGTCTGTCCGATGCGGTTCGCGAGGCACTCCGGGCACGGGACCAACGGGTCGTGGGCGTGGTCTACAACGCCGTGGACGACCATCTTAGCGGGTCGGACCAATTGCACCAGACCTGGTCGGTGGACGACCTACGCCTCCTCGGCCCCTTGCTCCATGAGGCCCGGCTGGCCGGTCGCGCCATCGTGATCACCGCCGACCATGGCCACGTCTTGGACGAGGGGACCACCCTGCGCAGCCATGAGGACGGTGATCGCTGGCGCCGTGGTCCAGGGCCGAGCGCGACGGACGAAATCGAGTTGGGCGGTGGCCGGGTGCTGGCGCCGGGCGGGTACGCGCGGGTCATCCTACCCTGGAGTGAAGGCGTCAGGTACGCCTGTAAGAAAAATGGCTACCACGGCGGGGCCACACCTCAGGAGGTGCTGGTGCCGCTGGTGGTCCTGGTGTCGGCGGCACAGGAGGTGGCCGGCTGGACACTGTTCCCGCCGGCCTTGCCGCAGTGGTGGGAGACGGCGCCGTCGCCAGGTCTGGAGGCAGAGCCCGCGATGGGTCTGGCGGTGCCGACCGAAACACCCCCGATCCCACCGGGCAAGCGGCGGAAGGTCCCATTGGCGCAGGGCGATCTGTTCCTGGCACTGGCAACGCCACCAGCCGACGATGGGTGGGTGGAGCGACTCCTCGCCTCTGCGGTCTATGCTGAGCAGAAACGACTCGCGGCACGCATTGCCCCGACCGACCAGGATCTGCGACGCTTTCTGCTCGCGCTGGACAGCCGCGGTGGGAAACTCGGCAAGACTGCCTTGGCCCAGCGCCTGGGAATGCCTTTGGTGCGAATCGGGGGATTCCTCAGCGCGATCCGACGGGTCCTCAATGTCGACCGGGCGGCGGTGGTCTCCATCGACGAGGCGGCGGGAGAGGTCGAGTTCAACCGCGGACTACTTGATGTCCAGTTCCAACTGAAGGGTCCTTAACGCATGCCCTCCCCCTCTCGTCTCGGCGAGGTCATCGGCGCCCTGCGGCGCGGCACTGTGCCGCAGACCGGATTGGACCTGCTGGCCGTCGGCCTCCAGCGCTTTGAACCGACGGTCAGCGAAGAGCTTGATGCGATCCGCCTGGGGCGGGGCCACTTCAAGGCGGTCCGCGGCGACTACGGCTGCGGCAAGACCTTCTTCGGCCGCTGGCTTGCGGAGCATGCCCGGGCACGCGGCTTCGCGACAACCGAGGTTCAGGCATCGGAGACCGAGACGCCGCTCCATCGCATGGAGACGGTCTATCGGCGACTATGTGAGCGGCTGGCCACGAGCGACGGCGACGGGGCCTTTCACAGCGTCATCGACGGCTGGTTCTATACCCTTGAACAGGATGTGCTGGCCGATGGCCGCATCGATCCGGCGGATGCCACCGCATTGGTCCAGGCTACCGAGGTCCTGATGGAGCAACGCCTGGCCGCCATCACGCGGGTCGCGCCCGCGTTCTCGGCCGCCCTGCGGGCCTATCGCCTGGCCTTGCTGCATGAGGAGACGGCGACCGCGGACGGCTTGATCGCCTGGGTCGCCGGGCAGCCGACCGTCGCCGCAGCAGTGAAACGTGTGGCGGGCATCCAGGGGGCGATCGATCATTTCGGCGCCACCAGCTTCCTGACGGGACTCCTGACCATCCTGCGGGATTCGGGGTATGCCGGGCTGGTCTTGGTGCTCGACGAGGTGGAGACCCTGCAAAGGATGCGCGGGGACACCCGCGACAAGGGACTCAACGCCCTGCGCCAATGGCTTGATGAGATCGATGCGGGACACTTCCCTGGCCTCTACCTGCTCGTCACCGGGACGCCGGCCTTCTTCGATGGACCCCAGGGTGCGCAGCGGTTACCCCCGCTGGCCCAACGGCTGCATACCGACTTTGCCACCGATACGCGATTCGACAACCCGAGGGCGGTCCAGGTCCGACTGCCGGGTTTCGGGCTCGATGCTTTGTGCGAGGTTGGCCGCAAGGTGCGGGACCTCTACGCGCGCCAATCACTGGTGTCGGAGCGCATCCGGTCCCTGGCGGACGATGCCTACATCGCCGATCTGGCCGCCGCCGTAACCGGCCAACTCGGCGGCAAGGTGGGTATAGCCCCACGACTCTACCTCAAGAAGCTGGTGGCCGATGTACTGGACCGCATCGACCAGTTCCACGACTTCAACCCCCGGATGCACTACGCACTGACCGTCTCGGATACCGAGCTGACCCCGACCGAGCGGTCCGCACGCGTGGCCCGCGGCGTCGATGACATTGAGCTCCCGACGTGACCCCGTTCGAGCGCCTGCACCCGGCGCTTGCGTATCACGTCGTCAACTCGCTGGGTTGGGCGACGCTCCGGCCGACGCAGATCGACGCCATCGGGCCGATCCTGGACGGCGAGGATGTGCTGCTGCTCGCCCCGACGGCCGGCGGCAAGACCGAGGCCGCGGTACTGCCGCTCCTGTCCCGTATGCTGACCGAGGACTGGTCGGGCCTCAGCGTGCTGTACGTCTGCCCGATCAAGGCCCTGCTCAACAATCTGGCGCCCCGCCTGGAGGGCTATCTGGGGCTCGTCGGGCGGCGCGTGGGACTCTGGCACGGAGACCTGGGGGCGAGTGCCCGCAAGCGCCTGCTGGCAGACCCGCCAAACCTGCTCTTAATTACCCCGGAGTCCATTGAGGGGATATTGACCTCTCGGGACCCTGACCGCGCGTTGCTCTTCCGGCACGTCCAGGCAGTGGTGGTGGACGAGCTGCACGCCTTCGCGGGCGACGACCGCGGCTGGCATCTGCTGGCCCTGATCGAACGCCTGACACGCCTGACCGGTAGGCGACTCCAGCGCCTGGGCCTGAGCGCCACAGTAGGTAACCCTGATGTGTTGCTCGATTGGCTCACGCTCGGCCGTGGCGGCCGGGTGGTCGGCAGCGGGAGCGCGTCCCAAGAGGCGGACGTCACGATCGATTACGTCGGGACCCTGGAGAATGCTGCCCTGGTGATCTCGCGCCTGCACCGCGGCGAGAAGCGGCTCATCTTCTGCGACAGCCGGACCCGTGTCGAGGCCTTGGCAGGGGCCCTGCGCGTCGCGGGGATACAGGTCTTCGTCTCGCACAGTTCGCTGTCCGTAGAGGAGCGCCGACAGGCCGAGCGTGCCTTCGGCGAGGCCACCGACTGCGCGATCGTCGCCACCAGCACCCTGGAGTTGGGGATCGACGTAGGCGACCTCGATCGGGTGATCCAGATCGATGCCCCGGCCACGGTGTCATCGTTCTTGCAGCGCATGGGTCGGACAGGTCGCCGGCCGGGGGCACTGCGCAACTGTCTGTTCCTGGCAACCTCCGATGAAGCCCTGTTATGCGCGACAGGCTTGACGACCCTGTGGCGCCAGGGCTTCATCGAGCCGGTGACGCCGCCGCCCAGGCCCTACCAAGTGGTCGCCCAGCAGCTCCTCGCGATGGTCCTGCAACAGCGCGGTGCCAGAGCGCCGGAGATGCGCGAGGCGATCCAGGGCGCCTTTCGTGGCATCCCCGGCGAGATCGTGGACCAGACGCTCGCACACCTGACCCGGGAAGAGATCCTGTGGGAGGACGCGGGCGTCCTGTGGTTCGGACCCCGGGGCGAGCAGGCGTTCGGGCAACGCAACTTTCTGGAAATCCTTTCGGTGTTCACCTCGCCGGTACAGGTTCAGGTACGTTACGGACGCGCGGAACTTGGTAGCGTCGACCCCTTGAGCCTTCGCCGGCAGGACGACAAACCGGTTGTCCTCCAACTCGGTGGGCGCGGCTGGCACGTCACCTCGGTCGACTGGGGCCGCCGGATCGCCTGGGTGGAACCCTCACCCAGTCAGGGCCGGACCCGCTGGGTCGGCAGTGCCCGCTCCCTTGGCTTCGCCCTCTGCCAGGCGGTGCGGGGCGTCCTCGCTGATGTCGAACCCGGAGTCACCCTATCCCGCCGCGCCAGCGCGCGGCTCACCGAGATTCGCGAAGAGCTTCCATTCTGCGGAGATGGGTACACGTCGCTGGTCACTGACGACGAAGGGGTGACGCGGTGGTGGACCTTCGCGGGGTTCGCTGCGAATGCCGTACTGGTGCAGCTGCTCGACAAGACCGGAACGGCAGTGAAACGACTCGACAACTTCGCCATCACCCTGGCCCGGGAGCCCGACGAGGGGCTGATCACGGCCCTGGCTGCAAGGACTGCGAAGCCGCTCGCGGTGTCATGGGAGCCATGGATGGATCAAATTGAACTCAAGTTTTCCATCTGCCTGCCCGAGGCACTCGCGCGGGAGGCGCTGGCGGCGCGTCTGACCGACCCGCAGGGAGCTGGAGCGGTCCTCACCCAACCGGTTCGGCGCTTTCGCTTGACGGCCACCACCTGAACGGCGGGAAAACCTGGCGCGGGGCAGCTCCGGGTAGGTGGAAGGGCCGGACTGCCCCTCCTTACCAAATCCCGCACGGGCGTTGATCATGCTCTGGCCAGCGGTGAACGGTCCGCGCGGCGGACCAGCGTCCTCCCGGTTGCGGAGGGGCCGGGAACCTGTCGATGCGATCGACAGCTTGTTCGGATACGTCGAAATTATTGATATTTATCGACACATCGCCCGACCCGATCAGGCGGTCAGCAACCGAAACAAAGGCTCGTTGATGTAGTACAGCTCCCGCCCGATACGCTGACCGCGGAGCAGACCCAGCGATTCAAGGGTCTGAAGATAGACCGAAGCCGTCTGCCGCTTGGCGATGCCGCGCTCCTCCAGAAAGCGGATTTTGCAGTAGGGATGCATGAAGACGACCTCGATCAAGTCCTTGCTGTAGATCTTCGGCGCCCGCTCGGCCACCAACGCCTGGGCCTGGGTCATCAGGTCGTGGATGCCCAACACCCGCTCCTGGGTCTGGCGGGCGGTGGCCTCCACGGCGTCCAACAGATAGGCCACCCAGGTCTCCCAATCGCCGGCCTCGGTGACCTGCCGCAGGCCGTCGTAATAGGCTGACTTGTGGTGAATGATGTAATGGGAAAGGTAGAGTACCGGCAGTTCCAGCAGTCCCTGGTCCACCAGATATAGGATGTTCAGGATACGCCCGGTGCGGCCGTTGCCATCAAGGAAGGGGTGGATGGCCTCAAACTGGTAATGCAGCACCGCCAGCTTCACCAGCGGGTCGGTCCCGTCCTGCGCGTGCAGATAGCGCTCCAGGTTCGCCAGTTTGTCGCGAATAACCGCCTCCCCCTCGGGCGGTGTATAGATCACCTCCCCCAGGCCATTCGCGATCTTGGTCCCCGGAACTCGGCGGATGCCCATGTCGGACTCTTTGATGATGCCGGCGATCTCGACGAACAGGTTGGTGGCCAGCGGCCGGTGTTCCAGCGCGCGGAAGCCATGCCACAGGGCCTCGCGATAGCGCAGCACCTCTTTGGTGTGAGGGTCGGTCGCGACCCGCTCATCCGCCGCGGCCCGGTAGAGTGCGTCGTTGGTGGTCAGGACGTTCTCGATCTCGGAGGAGAGACGCGCTTCCTGCAACACGATGCCGTCCACCAGCATGGCCTGATTGGGGATCAGCTTCGCCAGACCCTTCAACTCCGCCAACACCCGGTGGGCGGCGATGGCCTTCTTCAGAATCCGCGGCGTCTCCAGCTCAACGGCCGGCGGCAGCGGCGGCAGGTCGTTGAAGGGCCGGTCGCGGTCAAAAGGGGCGTTCGGCATCGTCGTTTCGCACTGTAAGGCTCGGCTTTGGATGCAGACTCATGGTGTGCCCTGCTCGGCGGCGAGCTCGTCAAAGAACAGAAGGTCAGGCATCATCACACGAAACGGGAGACGAAACAGCAGCGCGGTCAGCTCAGCGTCTTCAAGGTCGATGAGGTTATTGGCGTCGCTAATGAGCAGCCGCACCCGCCGCCTCCAGTTTGCGTTGGCGGTGGAACTGCCCTAATGGTACTCCCAAGATCTCGGCCGCCTTCGACTCACCGACCAAGCCTTCCCCTAAGGCACGGAAGACCAACTGTTTGAAGAGGATCGTCTCCTCGGGCGGATAGGGTGCACCAGGCTCCTGTTTGCGCCAGCCCCGCTCGCTGAACAGGCGAAATAGTCCCTGGTGCGTCGCGGCGTCGATCACTCCTGCATCCAGGGCGCGGAACAGGCAAGCCTGCATGCTCAGGCCGTATTCATGCTTGAGCAGTACCAGCTCGTTCGGCTCCAAGCGACGGCGATGTGCGCCGAGATGCCCAATGACTGCCTGGCGCGGCATCAGAAAGGCGCCGGCAAAACCGTTGCACAAGCGCTCCAGCGGGTCGCCACGGATGCAGGCATTGGCGTCAACGCCTGGTCGCTCCAAGACGACGCGGCCGGCGAGGACCAGATGCCCCAGTTCATGGGCAAGGGTGAAGCGCTGCCGGTCCCCTGGCCAGTGGCGCCCGACCACGATCAGCGGTACGCCGTCGACCGTTCCGGCCAAGCCGTCGAACTTGCCTTGGTCGTCGGCATCGGTCCCAATGACCCGAACTCCCTTTGATTTCAGGGTATCGATCAAGCCCGGAATGGGGCTCGCGCCAAGCGACCAGGCTTGGCGCAGTCCCTCGGCGAGCGTCTCGACCTGCCCTTCCTCGTGGATCGTGTCGATCAGACCACGCGGCACCGCGAACGCTTCGATCGGCGAATCGGGATACAGACTCAATAGTTCCTGCCAACGCTCGGCCTGGTCCAGGACATCGCCGTGGACGCGATCCAACAGGCGTTTCGGCATGGATGCCTTCTTGCGGTACTCGACCCCGGTGATCTCCGCTTGCATCGGGCGAAAGAAAAACTCGCCGCGTACGCCAAGGGTTTTGGCGAACTCGATCAACTGGCCCGAGGATGGCGTCAGCAGCCCTTTCTCGAACTTGCTGATGGCGGTGTGGCTCACGCAGGTCCGTTCCGCCAACTCGCGCAACGAGAGACCAGCCGCCTTGCGGGCGCGTAAGAGCCGCTGTCCGATCATGTCGCTCGGCCTCGTAAGTTTACAAATTCTGGCTAATCCTACGAAGTGTAAACCTTTGGCGCTCCTGCGTCGATGTGCCTGCCGGGTCTGGCGGACGGGTCGAAGAGATGCCGACGGCATGACGGCATAACTGGGTCGTGCGTCTCAATCAGTGGGCTGGTAGCGCGGCTTGGCGCTACTCGGCCAGGTTCCTGGTCCCATCTCACGGTGAGCCCCGCAGTCGCAGCACCGCGCCCGCCGTGGCAGCGACCGGGTACAGGGTCGCAAATCCGTACCTCTGCTGAAGCTCTGGGTCGGCCCAACGCAGATTGCGCGCCGTCGCGTAGTTGAAGCAGAGCACCGGCTGCGGTCCCCCGTGCAGCACGACCCGGGCAAGCGTCTCGTCGTCGGGGTGACCGAAGTGGGTGTTGTCGGTACTGACCGCGTAGTGCTTGGCCTGCACGACGCTGAGCAGCTCGCTTATCAGATTGCCGCGACTGCCGTGGTGGCTGAGCTTGAACAGGTCCACTTGGAGGGACTGCACGCGGCGATGCTTGGCCAACTTCCGTAAGGCGCTGGCGAGCACGCTGGGAAAGGCATCGGCAGCCAGCAGCAATGAGGCGCCGCGGTGCTCCAGCAGCAGCGCGATGCTCGAACCATTGGGCGGCGTCGTGTCCATGGTCGACGGGTGGGCCGCCAAGGCGTCCAGGTCCAGGGTTTCCATACTGCGGCTCAGTTCGAGGGCTTCGGCGCCGTGGGTCCGTTCGGACTCGGTGTCGGCCTCGCCGCGGTGTAGTCGCTCCAGCGCGGCATTCCACACAGTGGCCAGCTTCGCCAACTGCTTCGGCGTGGGCGAGAGCAGTGTCAGTCGGGGGTGGTCGGGCGGCCCCGGAATTTCGACAAAGCCTCCGTCGCCGTAGATGCAGACGGCCTCCCCGCCGAAGGCGCGGTTCCAGGGTAACTCGCGGTCGGCAGCACCGAGCAGGGCGGCGAGCGCTTCGCCTTCGCCGACGGCGCGGGGCACAGCGCCCAGGTGCCGCCGGCCGTTGAACCAGATGTCGCCAAAACGCAGCGCCAGTTTGGCATCGTCGAACCACCTCGGCACGGCGCCGATGTGGTCATGGTCGATGTGGCTGACGATCGCCACGTCGATGTACCGCGTGCCATCGGCGGCAGTTGGCAGCTTGGTCAGGCGCTGGCGCACCTTCGGCCACGAAACTGACGGGCCGGAATCCACCAGCAGCCGCCAGGCGCCGCCGGGTACCGGACAGGTCACCAGCAGCGCATCGCCGTAGCTGGCGGGCAGGGCCTCGAAGGTGACGGCAGGGTCGGTGGACATGGCTGGTCAGTCTTTCGTCAATGGTTCAACGCCGGTGCGGGTCGCCGTCACTGGTAATTCCGGTCTTTTCCAGGACGACGCGGCCGGTCCTGCCGTGCGGGTGCCCCTGGTGCGCCATCGCGATTTCGCGGTGCACGTCATGGCCAATGGTCCGGAATTCGATCCAGTTCACGGATACGACACCCGTTGGTTCAGGTCCCAAGGCCAAGGCAAGGCACGCGGGATCTCGGCGCCCGACTCCAACATCGCGGATCACCATCGGGGTCTCGGTTGCCTCCAGCCCTTGTCGCTCAGCCCCCACCCTGACCAACGCAGCCGCGACGCGACGGGGATGGATACCCTGCAGCGGCGGAACGATCCCAGGTTCCCGAGGACTCCCAAGGACCGCCAACGCATGCATCAATGGGTCACCCGCGCGACCTTACCAAGGCCATGCGCCCACAGTTGGCGCAGAAGTTCCATCCGGCCCTCCAGAATCCGCACCAATGCCTCCTCGACCGACTCCCCACCCAGCCAGTCGCCGTTGAGGATCGATTCGATCGCTGCGTCATCGGGGCACTCCACCCATGCGGCGCTGAACCCGGCGAGCCAGTGACGCTGGGCTTCGTCGTCGTCCAGCGGCGGGTAGAAATCGTGATCGTTGGTCTCGGCTCCGAACACGGCGTAACCCGCACTAAACCAGCCGAAATCAGCGACGTTGGCCGGGAGGGTCATGAACTGACCTCCGCTACAGCGCCTGCCCGCGGGCACTGGTCGTCAATGTCGCGATCGGATGGCGGAACCAGGGCGCGACGACACCGGCTCTCGGTTGCCGCGAGAGGCCAGGCGCGCTCGAACTCCACGCCATCGAGGGGGCGGAGTTGGTAACGGGCCGCTGAGAAGACCAGTTCGCCATCTTTTGGCGTGATCAGCCGGACCCTGTAGAGCCGCTGGACGGGCCTGGGGCATCGAGAAGGCGTCAGCGACCCCCGCCACTGCTCGGGGGCGACGATCTCGGCCAGGGCACCGTTGTACTCGGGGTGGAACGCCGAGCGTTGCAGGATGGCGAGATCGCCGAGGTTGAAGTCTGGAGACATGGACGCCTTGAATACCTCACTTTGCGTATCGGTTGACAGTGTAGGTTACACGTTGCAGACGGGCCGGTGGACGAGTTCTGGTGCTCACCGTCTCGGTCCGGACGATCCCGTGATGATCTGACAAAAAAGCGCCTGCCCGGCACCTGGGTTTTTTTCTTCTGCGTTGTCATTTGAACATCTTCGCGCGGCCACTGCCGCAATACTCTTCTTAAGACTTAAAAAGCACTAAGAAATACTAAGAGCCTGGCTGGTGCGTTTTTTTATAATATATATCATATTGTTGGATGCTTCAGAGCAAGGGCTTCGATCCCTCAAAACACGGTGCTCGGTCCCTCAAAACACGGTGCTCGATCCCTCAAAACACGGTATCTCCGTCCCTCAAAACACGGTGCTCGATCCCTGGAAACACGGTGGTCCTGTGGATCGTTGTGGATAACTCAGGCATCTCTTTCCACCCCTTGACATGGCGGTGCCGCCGCTGATCGAGGTGCAAAGCACCGTGTTTTGAGGGATCGAAGCCGCGTGATGTGGCGCTCACCGCCGACGCCCGGGTCCATGTAAAGCAAGCCTCGCTGCCGCAAGGAGTGGAACAGGACGACCGTCTAGCTCGCCTTGGCGGGAAACGTCACCGCTAGAACAAACGGATGGGAACGCCCTGTACCGGTGATCGAGAAAGATTCAAGGAATCCATTCTCTTGCATGATCCCAAGCTGAACTCGGGCATGATGATTCAGTTTCCCCACCCGTTCCTGTGCGCCGATTGCATCGTACATTGCTGTCAGTTCGATGACATAGATTTGATTACTGCGTTGGCTCGCAAGGAAACGGTGAATTGCCCGTCCAAGATCGGAGAATTTCCTTCGAAGGGCCAAGTCGATGTACGTGCGATAACTTTCCAGCCACTGCGACACCAGAGGATGGAATTGGACGTAGTAGCAGGCGTCTTTCTCCTTCGAGAAGCCGGGTGTATCGAACAGAGAGATCGTTTTTCTCGAGTATTCATGACCACCACGTGGCAATTCGAAGCGAAGCCTGAGTCCAGAGAGATCATCAAGACTCTGACGCCGCCGCGCCAACTCGGGTCCACTCCAACCACCCTTTGGGGTCTCACCACGAATTGCGGTCTCCAACTGTGACATTCTAAAATACAATGTATCGACTTCCACGACCTCTGCCGGCCGCGTACGGTCGTTTGAATCATGGCACCGCAGAGGAACTGGCAGATGATCAGGGAGCCCCTTCAGTCGCCGCGAGCGCAGTACCATGAGACCGAGCAAGGTGTCCTCATCATAGATATTCAGCGCTGGGCCGGACCGCAACACACCCTCACCATCCCACCGTGAAGCCAGGGGCGTCCATCCTCGTTTGAACATCTCAATTGCAGTCTCGCGCGTCACTGGCGGGAATAGCGGAAGCCTTGTCAGTGGCGTAGGATATTCGGATGAGGGAAAGAGTTCGACTTGTTCCAATCCCCGTTGATGGACGAGCGTTTCCAGATTGTGATTGGCTGCCGCGACCAATACCTTGCTCGAACGCCCTGTCCCCACCCGCTTCTTGCGTTCTTCAGTCCGCGCCCCCTTTACTGAGGCTGCTACAGCGGATGTTGTCGCTTCGTCGACTGCGGACGTTGTCCTGGCCTTTCCGTTGCGCTGGATCCGCTCAAGCAGGGCCTCAAGGCTTTTGCCTTCCGTCGCACTGTGCGCGTCTGTACTCAAGTTAGCGTCAGGCCCAGGCGGCGCCGCGCCGGGAGGGTGACTGTCCGGAGCACCTCCCGGTCGCGTCCCGGGCGGCCGACTCCGCGGCTTCGGGGCGGATGCGTCGATTGTCATGGTGCCTTGCCCCTCCTAGTCATCCTCCCCAGCAGGACCCTCACGAGCCGTTCAGTTTCGACACTGAACGCCGCGGCCAGCCGGAACACCGCTCGAACGAACGGGCAGCGCTCAACGCACTCGATCCCGGAGATCGTCCCCTGCCCTAGGCCAACCTTCTTGCCGAGAACTGGGTAGTTCCAGACCCAGGCGCGCAGGTCGTGCATCCGTCGCACGTTGCGACCGACGATCTCGCACGCCGGGTGGTGTATCGCAGGTTCATTGGCGTTATTGCTCACGAAATAGACATTTTATAGATATTATAGAAACGCTTTCAGGCTTTTTTTAGCACGCACATAGAAAAAACGTGCTTTCCGCTATGTTCAGACAGCCGTTTTCGTCCATCCTTAGAGGGTATGAACGAAGATACCGAAACACCCGTCTTAGTCGGTCAACGCCTGTCCTCTGCGAGGCTGAACGCTGGTTTGAGCCAGAAGGAGCTTGGCCGGCTCTGCGGCACCCCGCAAAGTCATATTTCCGGCATGGAAAGAGGCAAGCGCGCGCCCTCGATCGAAATGGCCAAAGCATTGGCGCAAGCGCTGGGAGTCAGCGTACACTGGTTGATCGGAGGCGACAGCAGTGCCACGCTCGCAAACCGGGAGACCGGCACGGAGCATCTTCTCGCCGATACCAAGACGCCCGCGGGACTCGCGACACTCGCTGGCGACGCCGCCTTGTGTGACATCTTGAACATCCGCTCCGTGGAGTGGGGTGCTTTGCGGTCGCTGACCACGCCGGAACCGCTGACCAAGGAGGGGTACATCGCGATCCTGCTCGTACTGCGTGCGCACGTGGCACCCTGACACGCTGTGCCCTAGCGTGACACTAGCGTGACAACTGAGAGCCCAGATCAAGCACTTGCTGGCACTTCCGTGCCTCGTTTAGCCAGGGGTGGCGGCACAAGATGTTGATAAATAAATACTATTTAGCGGGCGCGTGTCTTCGGGAGGCAGAAGTCGCAGGTTCAAATCCTGTCACCCCGACCAAATTCCTAATTGCGAACAGTACGTTACGGTTAGTCATCAGTCTCGATTCAAGGACGAATCAGCAAACGTGAAACCCGAGCGTGAAACCGTTGGCCCGGTGCGATCCAGTACCGCAACGGCCTCGGACAAATCGCTCGGACGAAGATGGGCATAAACCCGAGCCGTAATTGCCACGTCTCCGTGGCGAAGTAGTTTTGACACCCGATCAATCCCGACCCCGGCTTGTACGAGCCAACTACCGAATGTCCTCCGTAGATCGTGAGGGTGAATATCGGCCAAGCCAGCGGACTTTACGCACGAAGCGAATCCAACCTTTACGCTGGCGATTCTGCTTCCATCTTTTCTCGCAAATACCCACGAAGACCCAGGGCACCACGTCGATCTGAACCGTGCTCGCGACATGAGCGCTTCCCGCGACTCATGATTCAGGGGCACCGACCCAAACTTTGCATTCTTCTGATCGTCCGGCGCAAAAATGATCCGGTCCCGGTCAAAATCCACTCGGCTCCACTCAAGCCCAAGGATTTCCCCCGGTCGGAGCCCCGCGTAAAGACCCAGCCGCATAAACTCCAGCAGCCAAGGCCATCGCTGAACTCTCCGCTCCGCTTCTGCCAGGAGCACCGCTGCCTCTTCCGGGGTCAACCACCGGGCACGGCCCGCAGGTTCCCGCTGCCGACGCGACTCCCAGGGGTTCGAAACATCCCAGTCCAGCTCGCGCCGTACCCAGTTCAAGGCTGCCGACATGAGCCCAATCTCCTTGTTCAGCGTACCCGCCGCGATCCCCTGCGCCGTCCTCTTGGCGATGTAAGCCCGGACCTCTGCACCGTCGATGCTGGCAAGTGTCTTCCCGCTGAACGCTGGGAAAAGCGCCTTCGCACTCCAGCGATCCCGCTCCGGAGCGCGCTTGGTCGGCGTCACTTGGTCCAAGTACGCCAGTAACAGGTCGTCGAAGGTGTAACCCGCGGCCGTTGGTACGGGCGGCGGCGTGACGAGCCATCCAGCACGCATCGCAGCAGCCTTCAATCCCTTCGGGTCCGCGTCGATCCGAATTCCAGTACTGCGGCGAGTCGATCCGCCGAGTCCGTCGGGCGTCGCGGCCCACCAGTACGGCGAGTCCGGTCGCTGGAAGAGACCATCTTGGTCGCGTTTCCTGGCTTTTGGCATGGTGTTATCTCCAGCACCGCCGCCCCGGGCGAAGTATCGCCCAAAGCATTGTTCGTGACTAGCGCTCGCGCACTCGCGGGATCGATCATCCGGCGTCGCCCAATCTTCACCGGTCTCAGCTTGCCCGTTGCCAGCAGGCGCTCCACGGTGCGCCTGCTGATGTTTCCGAGCTGGCGCGCGGTCTCATCAATGCTCCATAGCAAGGGTTCGGTCACGGCATCGTACCTGGTACGCTGGCGAGGAAACCCTCGTGATCCAACGCTGTCACCCCGGCCGGGGGGCACCAGATGTGCGCGCCTCCCGTCATACCGACTCGGTTGCCACGGACCCTCACCGGCTTGCGTCGGAGCATCCAGCCGATGAGAGCCGCCCGGTCGCGACTGGACTCATAGCTCCATAGAAGCAAATAAATCAGCATGATATGATTTCCGCGTCTTCCGCCGTCGCTATTGGTTGGTAGATCAAGATAAAGGCAAAACCCACTATAGCACTTACAGAGATAAGATATAACACAAAAGAAAGTGTACTACTGTTCCGTGTGTGAGATCTTCTTTGGACAAAAGAAATCCCCGGCCAGCCAAAGGCCGGTCGGGGTTATCAAGAGACAGAACCGTTCCGAACTAGGCCGCCAGGCCCTTGAGGCTCCACAGATCAGCCCAGTCCAAGCCCTTCGCGCCCACGGGGATAGGCCCCCGCGGGACGTGGATCGCGACGCGCAGACGCTGATCGATCAAGCGGTCGTGTAATTTCACGGCGGCATCCTCTCCTGTCCCGGAGAGGTCCAGGTCCGCCCAGATGACCAACAAATTCACCTCCGGCGGCGGCTGGAATCGCTCCAGGAGCTTCGCGGAGACGCCAGCCCAGACCGGCATCCCGATGCGCTGCCGGATGACCAGGGCCGTCTCAATGCCCTCGGTGATCCCCAGGGTGGGTCCGGCCGGATAGAGCCGGATGGCGCCACCGACGACCAGCCCCAGTGGGACCATCATCTTCTTGGGACTCGCCACCGGGGCCTTGCGCCCCTCCGGGGTCAGGTAAATCCGGTGCAGGCTCACCGGCTGCCCTTGAGCATTCGACACCCGGGCGATGATCGCCGGATAGGTGCCGATCCTCCTGCCGTCCTCGTAGTACCCCAGTCCGGGGTGGAACCGAACGACACCGGGGTCCGGTGTCGCGTCGATGCCGCGCCGCAGGAGGTAGCGCTGGAGCGGCCGGGCCTTGGCGTCCTGCGGGTCCAGGGTCTCGGACCAGACCCGCCGCAGCGCGGCTTCGGCGGCGCCATCGTCTTGGCGTCGCACCGGGGCGGGGCGCGGTCTGGGTTGCCGTTGTGGCGTCGGCATCCAACGACTCCCGGCGTCCAGGTGGAGATCGTGCGCGACCGCCTCCAAGGCTTCACGGAAGCCCCAGTGGTTCGCCCACATCAGCAGGGCGAACCCGTCGCTGAAGGACCCACAGGTGTTGCAGATCCCTCCCCCACGTTCATTCACGTCGTTGAATACCCGAAAGCCGTCCTGTCCGCCATGGATCGGACAAGGTACATGTCGGCCCGACCGGGCCAGCGCTTGTTCCAAGGTCGGCGCCAGACGCCCCAGGATATCGCACCAGTGGCCATGGGCCTGTTGACGGACAACCGCCGCCTCAATACGTTGAGTCATCTCACGCTCCATTGTCGGACGCGGCGACACGGAATGCCGATCGGGCATCCCATGTCACCCCTGGACTGGTTAAAGCAATCCCCGCTCCGCGAGCGAGTTCGCCTCGCCCTCACCCACGATCAGATGATCGAGGACGCGCACGTCGATGAGGGCCAGCGCATCCTTCAGCCGTTGCGTGATACGCAGATCCGCCTGACTTGGCTCAATCACCCCCGAAGGGTGGTTGTGCGCAAAGATCACCGCGGCGGCATTGGTCTCGATCACCCGGCGGATCACCTCGCGGGGGTGCACGCTCGCCCCATCGATGGTGCCCTTGAACAATTCCTCATAGCGGATGACCCGGTGCCGGTTGTCCAGGAACAGGCAGACGAAGACTTCATAGGACAGGCCGTAGAGCTTCAGTTTCAGGTAGTCGCGCGTCGCTTGCGGACTGGTGAGGCAGTCCCCCTTGGTCCGGTACACCGCCTCCAAACACCGGATGGCTTTCGCCACCAGTATGCGGTCGGTGCGGGACAGGGCGGGACGACGGTCGTCGTCGTCCAGTTCGTCGGCGAACAGGGACAGTTGTTTGGTCATGGTGGTCTCCGGGGTTGGTTAAACCGGGGAGACGCACCGTCCCCCACGGGGAGCACGCGTCTCCCCATGGGGGTCAGTTGGATCGAAGCGCCGCGCTGGGCGGGCGGCTCACGGGCTTTACGGTGGTGAGCGGCGCGCGTCCTACGGTTCCAGTTCCGCAGACACGAAAGCCTCGACCTGCAGGTTCCCCGCGGCATCCAGGCAGATCGCATAAAGGCCGTCTTCCAAGGAGGCGTCGCTGGCGCGATGCTGCCGCGCCCTGACGAGCACCTCGGGCTCGTCCAGGGGACCGATCACGCAGGGCTCCAGATCGCCCTCCATGATTAGCAGCCAATGGCGGGCCGAGGGTCGCTCCATGGTCTCGGCCCCGTTCGTTGGTGTCATGTGTCTCTCCGCATACATGGGGGGACGCACGTTCCCCATCGGGGCGGCGACCTCCCCGGTGGGGTTGATTGAACGTGGTTCAGAGCAGGCTGAGAGGCCTCCCGGCGAGGCCGCAATAGCCTCTGGGTCCGTCATCCGCACGATAGCTATCCGGCATCTTGCGCGAATCCATTCCCGCGTCTTCCCAACGCCACGCCATGCATTGCTCATGCAGGCACGGCGCAAAGGTGGAGACGGTGGGAAGAGTGCCATTGCCAAGCTGACCGGGCTGATAGACCGCGGTGAGCTCGTCCATGGTCATCCGGCGGCTGATCGTGCGCAGGGGACAGCCGATGTTTTTCGCTTCGTCCGCGGCGACGATCATGACTTGGCCCCGTCGGTCATGGACTGACCATCGTCGAGCGGGTCCGGGGCATCCTTCGGGCGCCAGCCGTGCTGGCAGTGGTTCTTGCTCACGTCTCACCTCATTGGACTGGCGGGGAGACGCACGTTCCCCGCGCAGGGAGGTCGTCTCCCCGAGGGGGTTATCGAACGGGTTTGACGTTACGCGGTCGCGGCGATGCCGCACGGACCGATCAGGACGAGCTGGTTACCGTCCTTGACGCGCGCGTACACCTGCTCCAGCAGGTCGATCGCGTCGGCCTCCAAGTGGGTGTCCGGATGACCGGCGACCCGGGTCGTGATCGCCGGGATGGCGTCGTAACAGGACAGTCCGGCCCGGAAGCCGTCGCGCACCGACCGCCACGAGTGGCATTGCTTGCGCTCGACCAGGACGTACGGCGGCGACCACCGCACCGGGGTCCGGCCACCGTCCGCGGTGTCCATCAGCGCCATCTTCCCGCGCAGTTGGTAGGTCGTCGCGTCGAACACCTGGCTCCCACAGGAGACCCAGCTATGAAACGCGAGCCCGCCACTGGCCGGGTCGCAGGGCACGCCGTCGACGTGGTGACACACCACGGCGCCGGGCGCCTTGCCATCGACGCGCCAGGCGGCATAGCCGGCCACCAGGCGCGCGTCATCAATGCCCTCACGGGCGAGCAAGTGGCGGCACGCCAGGGCGTGCCAGATGCAGTCTGACCCCAAGCGGCTGCTGGTGGTCGTGGCGATGGTGCGCACCGCCGTGGCGATGCGGCTGGCGGTCTCGGTGGGGATGGTCATGTCTTGCTCCGGTTGATCGGGAGACATGCCACCCCGTTTTGGGAGTCATGCTCCCAAGTGGGTTTCGAATCGATCGTCGTTGTAGCTGTTCTTCTATTCCGCCCAGCTGGCGGTGATCTCGGCCTCACCATGGAGGACCGAAGAAGCGATGCATGCGTTGTGCTCTCACGGGTGCGTTCACCAAAAGCACAGGGCAGGCACGCCTCCCGGACCAGGCCGGACAGTCCACGCGGGACTGCCGGCCTGAACCTGGCGTGGGTTGGTTACTTCAGGAGCAGCCGCTCCGCAATCCGGAACAGCTCACCCTTGAGCTCGGCGACGCTGGCGATCTGCACCGCGACCGGAAACAGCCGGTCGACGCTGGTGGCAATCCCCACGCCGATCATCTCGATCCCGGCGGCGCCGGCCCGGATCACCATCGCGCTGGCGCTGCCCCAGTCATCCGGGGCGCCATCGGTGAGGGTCAGAATGACCCGGCGTTCCTCCTGCCGCGCCAACAGGTCCGCCGCGGCATACCACAGCGCCCCCGTCATCGGCGTGCCGCCGCGAGCGTGTTGCACGAAGGCCCCAGACCGGGCGGCCACGCGATCGCCGTGGCGCATGATGCGGGTGACGATGGCGGGGTCCCGGTTGCCGCCTGGGAAGGCGGTGGCGGCACAGGACACCCCGCGGATCGGCTCAAGCGCGAGCGCCAGGGACATGGCCGCGTCCAGGGCGATGCGATCCGCGCCATCATTCATTGATGAGGACAGGTCGATTAACACGTGGATCGCGGTGTTGGGGCTGATCCGCTGGTCGGTGCGCTGGAAGATCCGATCGTCCCCGACCGCCGCCCGGTGGAGGTGTCGGGTGCTCAGGGCGCGTCCCCGCCGTGCCGTCCTGATCTTGGCCATCGCGTGGGCCTGGACGAGGCCCTGGAGCCGTGCCGCGAGTTTCGCGGACTCCCCTTTCACCGCAGCGAGACGGGTCTGACCGAGCGCCGGGTCCCCGTCGTAGTCCTCCACGGACGGCAGGAGCGGCGTGCAGGTTCCCACCCGCTGCGCGTTCAGGGCCGCAGCGACGACCGCGAAGAGATCCTCGGGTAGATCGTCCTCACCAGCCGCGAGGATCGCCCGCAGCGCGCTGCGGCCGTCCGCATCGGTGCCACCGGGCTCTTGGTCCTCTGCTGCGCCATCGTCACCGGGCGCTTGATCCCCGGCCGCATCATCGTCACCGGGCTCCTGGTCCCCTACCACATCATCATCACCGGGCTCCTCGTCCCCGGCCGGATCATCGTCACCGGGCGCTTGGTCCCCGGCCGCATCCTCATCACCCCGCGCTGGGTCCCCGGCGCCGGCTTCGTCGTCAGGCGCTTGCTCGCCCGCACCGTCGTCGTCGGACGCTGGCGCCGAGGGCGGCGGCTCCGGTGCCTCCTGCTCGACCAGCGCCACGATGCGTTCCGCCAAGTCGGCCGTGGACGCCGTACTGTCCAGGCCCGGGACTGCTGCGAGCAGCCCCAGCAGGCGATGGACGAAGCGGGCCGGGAAGGTCTTGCGTAGCACCCGCTCCGATTCCGCGGCGAGGTCCTTTAAGACCGCTTGCCGACGCACGCGATACCGCAGCATGGTCAGGAGAAAGGCAGTCAAGACCCTGGCCGGGCTATCACCCTCCGTCGCCGCCTTGGTCCTGCCCTCACGGACCAGCCATTCCAGCGTTGCGTCCAGCGTCTTTACGGAGCCGGGGTACGGCCCCAGGATCGCGTTCTCGATCCGCACGTCCTCCAGAATGTTGAGGACGGTGTTCACGAGCGGATGCGTCATCGCGGTGACGCGGTACACCGCCATGTCGGTAAACCGGACATGGGCGGCCTCATGGGTCAGATAGCCCCACGCCAGCGTCGTGGCCACCGGCGTGTCCCGGATCTCGGGGAGGCGGATGGTCGTACCATCCGTGCTGGCCTGGGTTCCCCCGACCTGCACCTTCACGCCGAATTTCCGCCCATAGGCAGCGGCAACGATCGGCAGGGCCTGCAGCAGATTGCCCTTGTTCATAGTGCGCTCCAAAAAAATGATGGGGCGCACCACCCCCGGCAGGGGTCGGCGCCCCGCTGGGGTGGTCATCAGCGGAGCGGGCGCCGGAGCGCGCGATCCGCCACGTGGTCAGAAGAAGAAGCCGCCGCCGTCATCGACGGCCAGTACCTCTTCTTCTTCCTTCTCCTCAACCGCAGGCTGCGCCCGCGGCAGGTCGTCGGTCCTCTCCGTGGTCTGAGGCGTGTCGGACGTCGCCGACTCAGCCCCAAAGATCACGTCCAGTCCCTCATCAAAGGACAACTCAGAGACCTGCGGTGCAGCCGTTTCAGCGGCGATTTCCACCGCGTCCAGGGTCACGATGCCGGTCTCGTCATCGTGTTCCGACGCCGTCTCGCCGGTCTGCATCGCCCGTTGCCCGGCGCCATGCCGAGCCATACGCTGGGAGTCGCCCAGCAGGAGCGCGAGGCCCATCCCCTCGTTGAAGATTGGTCCCTCGATCGGACCATCCGCCGGCACCCGGGCGAACCAGTCGTCAATCGTGTCGACCACCGGTGCAATCCGTTGATCGATGAACTATAGACAGGCCAATTTCTCCCGGATGCGCCGGAAAGTCCCCAGCGCGCGGCGGTGGAGCTTCTCCTTGCCCTCGAAGCTTTCATCCAGCTCCCGGGCCATCTGTTCGACCTCGGCGAAAATGCCATCGCCGAGCCCGTTGACCTCCTGCTCCAGGGTCCCCGGCGTGTCGGCCGGGGCAATCTGAACCAACTGGAAGCCGAAGCGCAGACGGCCGCCGACCACCGTGGCCGGCTCGATCGCCCGCCGGATCGGCGCCTCCCAGGCCGGAAGGCTGGAGATCCACGCCTCCAAGGCCTGGTCGTACTCGGACAGGAAGGTCTGGGTCTGCGCATCAAACGCGGCCTTCACCGTCTCCAGCTTGTCCGCCAAGGACTCGGCATGACAGTTGGGCACCGCAAACCCGCCAAGAAAGCGGGTTCCGATGTGCAGGCAGGCCCGTTCACCGACCTTCTTCAGCCGGTGGAACTCCTTCAGCGCATCCGGGTTGCAGATACGTTTCGACCCCAACGAAACGAGGTCCTCCGGTGGGATCTCGGTCCCGAGCTTCAGGTCCTCCGGCCGGAGCTTCTTCCGCCCTGACCAGATGTTCACGCCCAGCACCACCAGCGTGATCTGGTCCGTGATGCGATGGATGCGGTGGATGTCTTGCACGGTTTGTCTCCTTGCCAAACTGGGCACAAGCAACCGCCTGGCGGCGACCACCGGCGCCGCGGTTGGCGGTTGGATTTGGACGATGGGTTTAGAAGTAGAAGCCGTCTTCATCCCCGCCCAGGAAGGCAGCGATGTCGATGGTTGGCTTCTTCCGTTTCCTCGGTGAGGGCTGCGGCGCTGGCGGGCGCTCGGGTGCCGGCGGTTGACTGCGCGGCAGCGGTCTGACCTCCCCGGCAGGGTTGATCAGGCGCCGCCCAACGGGCTGATAGCCCTTCTTCATCTTCGCAGTGCGACGCTGCTGGATCGTCGCCAAGGTTAGACCAAGCTGGTGTTGCACCAGCCGGCCGGCTTTCCCCCAGCGAACTTCGTAAACCCCGGAACCGCTGCCCATCTCGGCGTAGCCCCACTCCTTGGCCGATCCATCCGGATGGGTGAAACGGAACAACTCGTAGGTCTTGCCGTTCACGGCTGCGACCCATCCCAGTAGTCGCCAAAGACGTCGGCCGCGATCCGGTGGATCGCCTCCTGCTGCTCTGGTTCCGCCCGTGCGGTGAGGGCCTGGGTCAAGGCGTACGCGAAGACCTGCGGAGCGCCCTTGAAGGTCAACGAGAGACCCGCCCAGCGGACCAGGGTCCGCGTACTCATGGTGACTGTCAGCTCCGCCCCACCCTCCCGGGTGCCGACGAACAAGCGCCGAATCTCACCGGCCACAGCGATCATCTTCTCGGCGATCAGGTCCGGCAGCCGCGGGACCTGGGTCTGGATGATGGCTTTCTCGATTGCGGGCTCGGGGTAGTCGACTTGGACCACCCGGAAGCGGTCCATGAACGCGAGGTTCTGGCGCAACACCCCCTGGTAGAGGCCGGTGCCGTCCCCCGCGCCCACCGAGTTACCGGTGGCGAACACCCGGAACTTCGGATGCGGTCGGATCACCTCCCCACCGTTCTCGGCGATCACCAGGGGCTGGCCCTCGATGATGTCGTTCAAGCCCGCCAGTTCCGCCGGGTCCATCAGGTCGCTCTCATTTAAGATCAGCAGGTGCCCATCCCGGGCGGCCACGGCCAGGGGGCCGTAGATGAACTTGGTCTCGCCTTGGACCAGGATGAACTGGCCGAGCAGGGCGTGCAGTTCCATGCGACCGTGGCAGGTCACCGACTGCACGGGCCAGAAAATCCGGCTGGCGACCTGCATCACCAGGCTGGTCTTGCCGGACCCGGTGGGGCCGGTCAGGAACAGCCCGTCCCCCGCGGGATCGCGCAGAAAGGCCAACACGTCGCGCAGGACCGCATTGCGGAACACATAGGGCTTGCGCACCGGGATGTGCGGATGGGACTCGTCGCTGAAGCCGAGGACTTCCAGCCCGGCGCGGGCCTGGACGCCGAAGGTGGTCGCGACATCAAAGCGTTGGTAGGGACTCATGGTGGTCTCCTGGGTCGGTTGCGGAACCGGAGGAGACGCACGCCTCCCGGTGGGGGAGAACAGGTCTCCCCGGGGGGTCGGTGTGGGCACGCGGTGCCCAGGGTCGTTCGTGCCGGGTCAGTGGCACGGGTCCGTTGCTGCCTTAGAAGAAGCAGCCCTGCTCATCCTGCGCTGCCTGGCGGACGGCTTCGACCTGGGCTCCGTCGAACGGAACCTGGGCCTTCTCCTCTTTCAGCACGGTCACCTTGACGCGCTCCGACGGGGCGCCCCGATAGGTCTCCAGCACCGCCGGATCGAGATCAGGGACCCGCTCGGCCAAGGCGTCCTTGTAGGCAATCAGTCCGCGCTGGGAATAGCGTAGGACTTTGATGCCAGCCGTCTCGGCCAGCAAAAAGTCGCCCATCATGGCGACCAGGGCCTCCTCGATGACCTCCATGCTGGCCTTCAGCGTCTTGACCTGATGGTCGAGATCCGCCTTGGCGGCCGTCGCCTTGCGGTACTCCGCCGCCCGCACGGTCCAGGTTTCCAAGTCCTTGTCCTTAGGTGTGTAAAGGTCCCGTTCCGGATCTCTGGGCGGTTCCTTCTTGTTCTGGATCTGGTCCCAGAACGCCAGACACCCCGGCACGAGCGTCTCGGCGATGAAGGCATCATCGCGCTCGACCGCAAACTCGACCATGGCGCCGGGTCCGTAGTAGAACACCAACCAGCCCAGCGTCTGGCCGGACACATAGAGTTGGGTCTGGACCTGCGGGTAGTAGAGCTTGAAGGCGGTCGACTCCCGCCCGAGATTCAGCACCTCGGTGTAGACCTGCTGGCACGACACCTTCAACTCGACCGGGCGGCCGTCGTCGTCGATGCCGTCAAAGGACGCCCGGATCAGCGGTTGTTCCTCAGACTCGCCGCAGAGGGGCAACAACAGCGTGTCGTGCTGTTGCTCGAACGCCCAGCGCACGGCATCCTCGCCGCCGGTGCCCTTGGTGCGGAACCAGTCGCTTGAGAGCTCCGCTTCCAGGCGCACCAGCCCGGTCTTTTCGGCCCATAAACGCCATGGCGTTTTGTAGGGCGACAGGCCAAGCAGGATGGCGACATCCGAGGCGGACACACCGCCGGCCCGCCACGCCAACCATGCGGGTGTGCGCTGAGGTAGATCGATCACGTTCATCAGTCGGTGCTCCTATCAACAGGTAGGGCACCAGGCCCCTAGGGGACGCGGATGCCCCGTGGTGGGTCGGTGTCCGACCGCCGTCCATGGCGGTCTGACGTGCCGTTCAGGCGGCCTGTGCCTGAGCCTCCTTGACGGCGACTGCAGCCGCCGTGGTCAGCGCTTGGAGGGCCAGGACCAGATGGTCACCGGTGAAGCGCGACCGCGCGTACTCTTCGGCCTGGCCCCACGCCTTTGTGGTGGTGGCCCGTGCAACCAGCTTGTTGATCTGTGCCTGGGCAGCCTCATCAATGGCCGCGGTCTTGGCCTGGTCGGTCCGGGGGACCGTCTCAGTCGCCGGTTGGTCACCAGGCGCTGACACCGTCCCCGCAGTCTCTTGAACGGTTGGTACCGTGGCCTGGGCCGTGACCGGCGTGCGCTCGATGACGGACGCCATGGGGACCGAGTCCACCTCGATCACCTTCCCGGCCATTTCCTCGGCGGTGTACTCCCCGGCCTCCTCCGGAAAGGCCGCCCGCAGCGAGGCGGCTTTCGCGCACTTCAGCAGTTGCCCGCGCGGACGCTTCTGCCACATCTCATTCGGGATCGGGGACTTGCCCTGACGTGCATAGGCTTCCTCCCAGAAGACCATTTCCGAGAAGGGACAGCGATTCCCGTTCACCAGGCGGTAAACGGTGACTTCGGCCCACTCCGGAAAGGTCACGGTCGCCTGCGCCTCGACCCATTGCTCATTGCGTTTCACCGAGCCGGTAAAGGTCTTGGTTTGATCCGGACCAAACTTCGGCGAATCCAGCCCCGCCCAGAGTCCGGTCCGCGCCGCCGTAATTTGCACTTCGGCGATACCCGGCCAGACCGTCTCCACGTACCGTCGCAGCGCGCTCGACCACATCGGCACCACGTGGACCGGACGCTTCATGATGTCCAAGCCGCGGGCCTGGCAATAGCGGACCGCCAGGACGATGCCTTCGGAGGTGGCCGCCGATGGGAAAATACTGTCGGTGAGCACCGCCCAGGTACTTGGGTCAAGACCGATCTCCGCCAGGACAGCGGCGGCCACCGGGATGCGGCACGGCACCGCACCGGTGCACGGGACGACCGCTAATGCGTTCTTCTTGGTTGTTGCCATGGTGTGTCTCCGAGGGTTGATGACCCAGGGAGACACACCACTCCCCAGGGGAGTGACATGCTCCCCAGGTAATGGCTTGAATGCCGGCAGCGCCGACGTTAGCTTCTGGCGTTGCGCCGACGCAGGTAGGTTGGAACGTCGTATTCAGGTCCCCAGTCGCAGGTAGGCGCACGTGTCGACGGCACGGACGGCTGCGCGGCGCGACTGACAAACGACCGTCGCCAAAGGACAGCGGCGGCAACGCCGCAGCCGAAAGCGATCAATAGATCAATCATGATACTGGTCTCCTCGATTCGATGAACCCGAGGAGAAAAACGCCCCCGAGTGGGAGAGCAGGTCTCCCCGGGGAATTGGATGAAAACGGATTCCTAGAACGGGATATCATCATCAAACGGCATACCACCACCCTGGTCTGGCGGGGGCGGCTCGTTCCGCGCAGCCGGGCGCTGCTGCGTCCCTGCCCTATTCGTTGACTGAGCCTCGGACTCGCTGGCCGGGCGGCCATCGAGCATTTGCATGGTCCCACGCATGCTGACGATGACCTCCGTGGTATAGCGATCCTGACCCTCCTTATCCTGCCATTTCTTGGTGCGCAACTGCCCTTCCACGTAGATCTTTGAACCCTTGTGGAGGTATTGTTTGACGATCTCGGCCAACTTGCCGAAGAACACCACGCGATGCCATTCGGTGCGTTCCTGGGTCTCGCCGGTCGTCTTATCCTTCCAGGATTCACTGGTCGCGAGACTCACATTGGCGACGGCGTCGCCACTCTGCATGTAGCGCACATCCGGTTCAGCGCCGAGATGACCGATCAGGATGACTTTGTTCACGCCTCTGGACATGATTCCCTCCTGGGAATACAGGGGCGCAACGCCCCGCAGGGGCGCTGTGCCCCGGTGGGGTGGGTCGATGGGGTATTGGGTTTGGCTGTTCTTGTAAAGCGCTCAGCTGGCGCTATGCGCGTCTCCACCATAGGAGACACGACAATCCGACTGTCCATTGCGGACCACGGGCACGCAGCTGCGTGAGGATCGCAAGGGACAGGGGAAAGCAGGTTTCAGGAGCACGGCGAAGGCGCCGGCTCATACCAGCGGGGGGATCTTGGGGACGACGGTTACGTGCCGAGCACGTTGGCGCTGGTTGGGTCGCATAGCGAGTGGCGCGGAGAAAAACAGCAGCGCGCCGGAATACTTCGGGATGAGACTCGTTGATGGCTTGCTCTTCCGGGGTCCACATCGCCCCGGGCGGCCAGCTACCGCATAATCCGCGTTGTAGCGCATTTCAAAGGCGGTTGCAAGCGTCGGCCAGCGCATTTTCCTGGCCACTACCGGCGTCGCCAATGGCTTCCCGCAAAGCCCACATTTTTGCGAACCTTCAGCGGCTTACCAGCGGCCCGAAGGTGGCCTACCGTGGCAGTACCCGAACCGTTCACCACCACGCGGACCCACACCATGGCCGAACCCCGCCGTTCGAAACGACCGCTCCAGGACTCCCGCTTCAGCCGCCCGGTCTTTGAGGAGACCATCACCATCCACTCCTCCCACGCGCAACGCATCCTGGATCGTGGCTACTACCGCGTCGCGGCGGCCCTCTACGCCATCGACGTGGTGCTGCGCATCATCGGCGATCACGACGAGATGGATGCCGTGGAGACGCTGGTTGACGGGCACATTCAGGCCTTCGCAACGACCATGGAACAGGAACGCCAGCGCTTGTTGATGCTGCGCGAGCAAAGCGGCATCACCCGCCACGTGAAATACACGCGCCCGGTCACCCTCAAGATCCAAATCTCATCACCCCAGATGGCACAGTACACCGTCCTCATCCAGGTGCTCGACCGCCTGATGATGGAGATCGATTCACTGTGGATGAACGCCGTGCTGACCAGCAAGCAGAAGGCCCTGGCCGGCTATACGTGGCGGGTGGCGTTACTGCGCATCGGCCGTGAGATCATGACCCTGGAGCGGCGCGCCCGCGACGCGGCAGCACGCGACGGGAAGGCCGACGAAGTCGCCGCGGCGACCGCGGCGACCGCGGATACGGACGTCGTGGTCGAGCACGACGCCGCGGACACCCCGGCGGCGGCAAGCGCCGACCCCGAAGCTACCCCCGCCCCGCGATTCCCTGACTGATCCGCGCCGCCAGTTCCCGCCGCTGATAGTTCCGGCCCGCCTTCACCCGGATCAGGGGCACGCGGGCCTGGGCAAAGGCCCGATCCACGAAAGCGTCCCGCGCGCGTCTGTCCTGGCGGTCATGGGTCCTGTCGTCGAGTTCCAGGGCGGCGGCGATGACTCCGGTGACGCGATCCACCAGGACATAGTCCACATGCTTGGAGGACACCTTGCTGAAGGCGCGCCACCAGGCCCGCCGGTTTGCGGTCTGCTTGGGACTGAGCACGTCCGCGATCCGCACTTTGGCGAAAATCCGGAACTCCGACCCGACCGTTTCTTCAAGGACGCGGAAAAACGCCCACTCCGCGGGTGAAAACAGCCGTTCCTTGCGCTCGTACCGGGGCGGAGCCACCAGCCGCGCCGCCACGATGATCAGCAGCACCAGCACGGCCGCGCTGGCGAGCAGCGCAACCGGTGGCAGTGCCGTCAGTTGGCGGAGTTGCGAGAGGACATCGTGAGGCATCAGTTATCCACAAAAACGGTGCATCAATGGCGTGATCAGCGACGCCTGCCAGGCAGCATTGACAGCGTTTCCAATCGCTTGCCACACGTCAGGGAGCGGTGGTCACGCGGTGCTCAGGGCCCTTGGTGTCGCTCCTTGGCCGCAGTGCGGAAGTGGGCTTACTTCGGCACCGTCTGGGTCGCGTCCCACAGTTGCCGTTCGGCAGCGCCCCGTGCGCGATCGGAATCCATGCCGCTGACACGCTCGATGGAGCGCGCGGCAGCGTTCGGGCGCCCGGCCTTGGTGGCCAAATCGCTGCCGTTGCCCGTCAGTCGTTCGATCCCCAGGGTATCCAGCGTCGGATAGTGACCGGTTTGCACCAACAGCGCCATCCACTCGTCGAGGTTCACCGCGCTCCAGTCGACCCGCTGGAAATCACTGACCTTCAGCCCCGCGCAATCGGGCGCCTTGGCCGTTCCCCAGCCCCGCTCCAGTTGCGGCCGCAGTTGCTCGTGCAGGATGCGCGCCAGCGGTGAGCTAAAGCAACAATAGGCATCGCGCTTCTCGATACAGTAGCCCAGCGTGCGTGAGCGACAATACCCGCCGACGAACACACAGGACTTCAGATCCCGCTTGGCGCCCAGTTCGAATTCGCTTTGCTCGCACTCCCAGATGATCTTGATCAGGATCATGACGATCTGATAGATCAGATAGGCCCACATGACCACGCTGATGAGACTGACGAGCATCGGCGCCAGGGCGACACCCGCGCTCGACACCACCCCACCCGACACCGCGGGGCCGCCGGCCGCGCTGACGAAGAGCGTATTGGCAGCCGCTTCCCCAAAGAGGTTGGCGGTCCATTCCACCGCTTTCATCATAAGTTGCTGCGTGGCTTCACTGAGCGCCGCTTTCAGCGCGTTTTCGCTGACCGTCGCGCTGGTCTGCCCCATCAGGGTATTGGCAGCGGAGGTGAATTGCTCGGTCACCGCACTATACGCATTGGAAATCGGACCACTCAAAGTCTCCCAGGCGCCGCGCACCGCGCTGCTGCTGTCCATCCCCATGATGGCGTTGTTGATCTTGCTCATGGCAAACACCAGGTCCAGATAATCACCCAGCGAGGCGTTCCCCGGCGTCTTGCAGCAGTTGACGATGCCGCCCACCGCCCGCTTGCATTCGCGGGCCTCCCCCGGGAACACGACACAGGTGCCACCCGGTACGCACTCCATGTCCGCGGCCGACAGCTGTGCGGCCTGCAACGCCGCTGCCGCTTTGGCAAAATCCGCGGATTGCTCACTGGGGAAACTGGCGCATTCGGAGCCGATGCAACGCACGGGGCTCAGCGGCGCCGGCGCACCCGGGAGGTTGACCGGCCCGGCGCAGTCCACGGTGGTGGTCCGCGTGACGACCGGGGCGCTGGCCGGCGTCCCGCAGTCCCAGGTCTCCTCGAACACATGGCAGGTGCCGTCCGGTCCGGTGGCACCCTCCACGCAGGCGCTGCGCACGAAGGTGCAGGCGGCATCGGACTCGAACGCGGCACAACTGTTGGTGGTGCCGGCGTTGGTGGGGCACTGTGTTCCCCCTTGGGGATCGACCCAGCAATCCATTGCCCCGTGATGGAAGGTCCCACAACTCGCGTTAATTGAGGTACCGAGGCAGCCGCCTTCCGTTGCCGGATGGGTACAGAGGGCGGCGATGCGGCAAAAGGGGTCGGCGTTGCTGGCCACGAGCGCTTGGAGGCACTCCGGCGGTTGTATCGCCCACTGGCCGCCCAGGGGATCGAGGTTCTCCACTCCGAGCGTGACCGGGTAACAACCGCTCAGTTGCTCGGGTCCGTACTCGCCCGCCGGAACCCCAGGGAGGTCGGGGCAGTGAAAGCGCACGCCCGCTGCCGCCAAGTCCGGGCTGGCGATGGGAGCACACGCCTGCAGGAGTGGCGCCGGATACAACCCCTCGAAGGGCGGGCAACGATAGCGCACCTGCCCCGCCGTAGCCCCGCTGCAGTTGATCTCGGGGGGTGGCGGCGGTAACCGTTCACAGACGCGATAGTCGGGCAGATGCAGCGTCCGGGACCCCTGGGCGAACTGGCTGTGGAGACGACAGTCGGCGAAGGTCTGGGTAAGGTGTCCGAGGTTGTCCGCAAGCGCATCGGTCGGCTGCCAGGCCGCCTGCAGGCTGATATCCAGGTGGGAACGGTCGACCCCCGTGCGCAGGGTGCGGTAGGCGTCCCCCGTCGATGACGGGTCATGGACCAGGTGATGTTGCGCCTGCTGACCCGCCGTGAGGGTTGCGGTATGGTTGCCGAAATACGCACCGAAGGGATCGCCGTTGGCGGCGCTGCTGCCGGGAAACAGCGTTTCGATCGCGATGGGTCCCCCCGCGTTCGCCGGAAACTGCACGGTACTGCCCGTCGCGCTCGGGACGGTGGCGGTGATCCGCAACTGCGTCCCGGCCGCCTGACCAGCCTGGGCGGCATCGCGAAAGGCATCGCCCCACACCAGCGCCCACGGCGTCCAGGTGAGCGCGATGCTCACCACCGCGACCAGCAGGCGGCGACCCCAGGCCCAAGGATTGAACTCAGTCATCGATGGCACAGCAGTCATTCCAACGCCACAGCAGATACAGTTGATGCTCCCCAGGGCCGGGAATCGTCCGGGACTCACCCCAGGTGAAGGTGCTCTGACCGATCACGTGGGCCTTTTGCGTTTCAGGGAGTGGGTAGAACATCGTGAGCTTGTAGGCGCTCTTCTTGACGAAAAAATCGATGGGGGCTTTGCACACGGCATCATTGCCCATGGTCCGCCGCGCCATCCCCCGGCGGTGGAGCGCCGCCAGTGAGCGCGCCGCGGCCAGACTCGTCTCGCGGGGGTCCGACCCGAGGTTCGGTTGGGTGCCGGTGAAGGGATAGAGATTCCCCCAGGTGCCGGCACACCAGAACAGCGCGTCAATGGGCGCCCCGGCGGTGGCTGCCGTCGCATCGGCGAGGCAGGCCGCCTGCGCCGCCGGATGGGCGAGCCAGGCGGCCTCCGGGTTGGTAAAGAACGCCAGTTCGCCGTTGTTCCAGGTCGGATCGAGTTCGGACAGATACAGGATGTCGACGTCCATCAGCCCGTCGGCGTTACAGTGCTGATCCCAGAACAGATCGAGCAAGATCAGTAACGGAAACGCGTACCAGTGGTAGTGCCAGAAGGCGACATCCGTGGCATCGTAGGCGCTCTTGCCCTCGGTCCCGATCAGCCGGCGACTGCCCATGGGCAGCCGGGCACCACCCAGCGCGGACGAACACCCCGGGGCATGGGTCAGCTCGATGAGGCGCGCCGGCTCCCACATGCCAATCGTGAATCCGGCCCCGGTGGAACACGCACAAAACGCGCTGTCCGCCGCCCCGGCCGGGACCTGACCACCGCCGCCGATCGGGATCCCCGCGATCCGCACCGGCAACAGACAGGCCCAGCAGATATCGGTCATCAGCTTGCCCGAGAACAGTTCCGCATCCGGACACCCGGGGTCGGCGGCCTGGCTCAGCCGCGGCGCGGTTCCGGCGAGCATGAGACAGCACGCGAGCCATAGGCCCAGCCGCGATAACCCGTGACGGTGTTGCCGATCCTGACGGGAGAACACGGCGGTCATTGCTTGGACTCCACGGACAACGGTTCCTCAGCACGCGGGGCTGGCGTCCCTGTCGGCAGATCATCGGGCAGCACCTCATGGACCACGAACACCCGCCCCCGGGCTTCGACCAGCGCGGGGACCCGCTCCAAGCCGAACCGGGTGCGCACGTCGGACGTGAGGAGGTACACCGGCTCATCGAGTCGGTCCTCGACGGTGCGCAGCCCGTCCCAGCCGAGCGCGCGGTCGAACGCGGTCGCCAGGTACAACGGACGCTGCGCACTGGCGGTCTCGCCCAGCCGGTGGGCGGTCGCCACCTGGCGCGGGTCGGACGCATCGAAGACGATCAGGCGGTGGCTGAAGGGCACATGGTCGAGCGGATTCACGGTCTGCCCCGCCTGGATCGCTGTGGTCCCGTCGGGCAACCGGACGTCGGCGCTCGCGGTGATGGTTGGATCGATGGTGCGCTCGCGGGGCACGGTCACCACGGGTAAGGCGTCGAAGGTCGCGCGCTGCCAAAAACGCTGGAGCGCGCCCGCGCGCAACGCGTCCAAGTCCAAGGCGGCGGCCCGGCGTTGCAGTTCCTCGATCAGGTCGGCCTCGCTGATCGCGACGGCGGGTCCGCGGACCCCCAGGTCACCCCGCGCCCCCGCTTGGATCTGCTCGCGCAGCCACGCCGGGGCGCTCAGCCCCGTCACCCGCGCCAGCTCGCCAGCGGGACCGCGGGCGATCAGCAACGGGACCACGGTCGCGCCAGCCGCGCGAAACACCGTCGGATCGATCGCGACATTCGGGACCGGGTCGATGCCATCCAGGAGCGCATGGATCGCCTTGATCATGTCCATCAGCGGCTCACCGGGGGCGACCCCGCGAAACAGGAACCGCACGTCCAGACCCGTGGCCGCGCGGAAGATGGCCCGCAGCGCGTCGGCCCCGAGGCTGCGGGAGACCAGAACGGTGTAGGTCACGTCCGGCGCCGCGGCCGGGCGCGTCACCGGGACGGCATCCTGACCGGTCCCGCACAGTTGCCCGAGATCCGTGCAGGCCGACACCGCCGCGGGAGCCTCCTGCATCCGCGCCAGGGCGCTGCGCCCCAGGCTATCACCGGCGGCGGCTCCCGCCGTCGCCGGCGTCAGACGCAACCAGGCCGGCGGTGACGCCGTGCGCGCCGCCGCGTCGAGCGCGTGCGCCTGATCCCGGATGGCACGCAGTCCCAGTGCATCGGCAGCGCAGGCCGCCGGCACAGGGGGCGCGAGGACCAGGATCAACACGGCACCCGTGCTAAAACAGCGCATACGCCCTCCCGCGGATCTGGACGATCGGCAGCGGACCCCAATAGCGCGCGTCGAAGCTGTCGGGGGTGTCCCCCATCATCCACACCGCAGCGGCGGGTAGCGTCACCTGGCGGGCGAAGGCCTCCGGCGGCTGGTGCAAGGTGGCCGCCAGCGCGAGCCCTGTGCCGATTGTCACCCCGTTCACCGTGGTCCGCTCGGACGTGACGGTGACCTGCTCTCCGGGGAGCCCCCGCAGCCGTTTGACCACGCGCTGTCCGGGACTGAAGAACGGGGCCATGGCGTCACCGGCGAAGAAGCTGTAGGTCGCACCACGCACCAGTGCCCGGTCATGCCGGTCGATCAGCCAGACGCTATACGGTGGCAGACACTGGTGCACCTGACTGTCGATCCCGATCCGGAAACGGGTGCCCAGATAGAGCCCCAGAGCCGCCATGACGAGGAGGCTCAGTCCGGCACGGACCACGAAGGCTCGCGATGCCATGTGGTTCGTCATGGACGCCCCCCGGGGTCCGCCTCTTGAGGCTCGGTCCGCAGGTACAAACCAGCCGGCGCGGCAACGACCGCTTGCGGATCGAGCACCAGCACGCCGCCGGCGGCCAAACGACGGGCGATGTCGCGTTGCCGCGCGATCACCGGACCGACCTGCGCCGCCGGCACCCCACGCAAAGCCTCCGCGGCGTCGAGGATCACCACCGGCGGGCGCGTGGCGAACTCGCTGCGCAGCGGACGCACGGCCAGGAACGCGCCGAGCGCACCGCTCGCCAGGGTGGCCAGCACAAGCGGCACCCACCCGAACCGCCGCGGCCCTGCCATCCGCCCTGACGCGGGGGTCGGCGGCTTATCCATCGGCCTGATGTCCCAACAGTCGGTTGATCGCGTCGCGCACCGAATACCCTTCCTGGCGCAGCGCGCGAATGGCGGCCACATCCTGCGGACGCGTCGAATACAGGAGCCGGCGGAACGGGTCCACCACCAGCCGGCCGATCCCCGCCCCGCGGTCGGTCAAGGTCATGATTTCCGAATAGGCCCCGGGTACGGTGTGGACCGACTTCAGCAGTTCGACCCCGCCCGCCGACAGCGGCAGGCGGTTCTCGGCGTGGAGTTGGTCGATGGCCTGCGCGGGTTGGGCGAGCAGCAGCGTATGGGCACTGTTATCGGCGATGGCCCGCCCGGTCGGGTTGTTGTAGAGATCGTTGAGCGACTGGGTAACCGTGATCGCCGCGCCGTTGTACTTGCGGAAGCGCCGGTAACCCGCCTCGATGAACTTCGCCACATCCCCGTGGGTCAGCAGATCCCAGGCTTCGTCGATGAAGACCAGCTTGGGTTGAGCACGGTCGCCAAGGTACATGACCTGTTGGATCTGGTAGATCAGGATCAGCAGGATGACTTGCTGGAGGTGTTTGCGTCCCTTCAGCTCTTCGAGTTCCAGGACCACCAGGTTCGACGCGAACTGAATGCTGTTGGCACCCGAGAAAAACCGTCCGTACTCGCCCTGTGAGGTGAACGGATAGAGCTGCTGCCCCACATCCCGCAGGCGCGGATCGTCCGTGGCGGCCAGCGCCGCGGCGATGGCATCAATGTCCATCGCCGGACCGGTCCGATCCCACACCGCTTTGAGCACGCGCTTGAGCCCGGCGCTCTGGATGTCGAGCAGCGGCTGCGTCGGGGCGGCCATGGCGGTGACCAGGGCACACACCACATCGGCCTCCTCCTCCCAACTGCCAATCAGGCCGAAGGGGTTGACCGAGAGCTGCGCCTCCTTGGTGAAGGCCACGAACTGCCCGCCCAGGGCCTCGCAAAGATTCTCGTAGCTGCGCCCGACATCGATCACCCAGCACCGTCCACCCACACTGAGGTTGGTGGCGAGGAGTTCGTTGGCGAGAAAGGACTTCCCCGACCCGGAGGACGCCGCGACCACCGCGTTGTAATTGGTGGCCGAGTCGAAGAGGTTGAAATCCATGAGCTGTCCGGCGCGCCCGACCAGGTTGAGCACCGGGCTCCCCGTGCCCTTCCAGTCGCCGAACACCGGCATCAGGGTCGTCGCATGGCTCGCGGCCATGGTGCGATACCGCATCATGTGGGGGATGGCATCGCGGTCGGCGCCGAACGGCAGACAATGCAGGAACAAGGGGAGCGAAAAGAATTGGTCCGGCATGACTTGGAAGCCCAGCTCGCGCCAATAGGTGCGCAGATTGGAGCCGGCCGCGGTCGCCTCCGCCAGCGGCGTAAAAAGCACGATGCCGAGATAGCAGTGGATCGGACGGTCGCCGTTGTCCAGACACTGGAAGAGCCCGTCATAGCCGGTCTTGGTCTGATGCAAGGTCGGCAGATAGTGGGACAACTGGCCGAGGGCCTGGTGGGTGGCCCATTGGCGGCTGGCCGACAGCTTGGTCCGCAGCGCCTCGGGGTCCGGAAAACGGACCGACAGGGTGATCAGCACGTTGTGGCGGATGCCGCGCGTGCCCGAGACCCCATCGCCGATATAACGCGCGGCCATGCCGAAGGCGACCCGGTCGGGAAAGCGCTTGACCGAGAAGGTTTGCGCCCGGTGCGTGCCGAGCGTGAGGCCCTGCGCATCCACCTCCAACGCGTGGCTGAGGTCGAAGAACTGCTCGCGGATGAGCCGGTCCGGATCGCACTCGGGCACGATCCGGTCGCGCCAGCCGGCTTGTGCGTCCCAGTTCAGCAGGGTCGACATGAGCCGCACATAGCGGTCCGCCGTCAGCGCGACCGGCCGCAACCCTGCCGTCTTCAACACTTGCAGCGCCGTCGCGCCCAGAACGGCCGCGTCCGTGATCTCGCGGGGGGTTGGCTTGCCTTCCGCGATGGGCAGCTTGACGGTGACGATGACCTGGAGGTCGCGCAGGCGCAGCTCGCTGGCCGGCCCGAGCGGCGCCTCGGTCCCGGCCCGCAGAAACGCGGCGCGCCGTTGGGTCGACGCCCGCAGCAACTCGTCGCCATGGCCGATGCGCAACGCCTGCATCCGCGCCAGGCGCTCTTCGATGTCCGGCGAAGCCCACAAGGCGATCTGCACCAGTGTCTCCGCTGGCCAGTCCAGGTTCATCAACACCGACAGCCGATCGGCCTGCGCGCGGTCGGCGCTCGCCAGCGGCTCGCAGACGAACCCGAAACCCAGGGACAGGTCGTCCAGGACGAAGATCTGCTGGTCGGGTTCATAGGCCAGCACCGGAAAGAGTCCGGCCGCACGCGAACCGCGAAACTGACGATGGATCAACGTGCTTCTCCGGTGTGGGGTGATTGACGGCGGGTCAGGCGAATGACCGGCGGGGAGTAGGACACCCACTGCGCGGTCCCGCGCCGAACCAATTGGCGCGCCCGCGCGGGGCTACAGGGCGCCAGACTGTGCTCGTCCAGGTCGCGCACCTGCACCGGGTCCGTGCCGCCGTGGCTGGGTGCCAGGGCGCTGGCGAGCACGCGGTCCCGCTCAGTGTCTGAAAGGGACGCCAGCACGGACCACACGGCGGCGGGAACGGTGATCAGATAGCGCGGCATGGGTGGATGACGGTTTCCCGTCGCGACTCGGCGTGCAGGCCGGTGAGTGCTGGGCTACGCGAGCAGCGGCAGCGTGGCGGACACCGTGGCGTCGATGACATTCGGCGCCAGGAATAGGCCGGTTCCGGCCGCGACCCCGAAGACGAAGCCCATCACCGACCCGCGGGTGACACCCGCCACCAACCCAACGATGATGAACACCGCCGCCACGACGCGGCCCAGGTAGCCGGTCATCCAATCCGACAGCTTGGTGTAGAGCGGGTTGAACTCGGAGCCTCCGGTGCCCGCGAGCGTTGGATCGGCCACCAGCATCAGAGCGGCCATGAACGCCAACAGGCCGAGGGCCATCAGCGTCGTGTGTTGCCGGGGCGACAGTCCCGGCTGGAAGGGGTGTGGTTGCATAGGGGTTCCTGCGTGCTGCGGATGATGATTGCCGGTCGTCCGGCGGGTGGCCGATGACCCGGCGCACGGCGTCGGGCCAGGGGGTTCACTAGGCCCCGCGCCGCGCCGTCGGCGGCAGCGGGAGCGGGGTCGATGGTGGCGGGGCAGCGCTACGGGGCTCCCCCGCATCGGTCGGGCGTTGCTCCACCTGCAACGGACGCAACACGGTGTAACGCGCGGGCGTGGACGGGTCGGCGTAACTCCAACGCTGCGGGTCCACCTCCACATACACGGTCGCCGGTGCGTGCAGATCGCCCTTGTCGTCCTCCCAGGCCGCGAGCCAGACGGCCATCGTGGTGGACGACACGCGCTGCGGTGCGAACTGCGGCGGACGTTGATCCGGTCCGGCGACCCTGGGACCCGGCGGTTGGGGCGTGGCGCAGCCGGCCAGGGCGCTCAGCAGGAGCAGTGCAACAACCCTCCTGATGCGTTTCATAAGAAGCTCCCACTGGTGGTGATGGTGCTGGGACGGCGCTCCGCGGCGGGCGGTGGCCCGGCCCCGTCCGTCAGGCGGTAGATAGCCGAGGTGGGCAAACACAGCGGCTGACCGGGCAATCCAGGGCAGGCGAAGGTCGCGTTGTCGCTGGCGCATCCGGACAGCGCCGCCAGCGGGAACAGGACGAGCGGCCAGCACCAGCCGGCGCGGTTCACTGCCCGCCCTCCCCGGCGTTGGGCACTGCCGTCGGGGTGCCGGCGAGCCACCCGGCGAGGTCATCCGGGCGGCCCTGATGGAGGCGTCCGTCGGGCGCGATCACGAAGGGGGTCCCTCCCACCCCGAACATCTGGGCCGTGATCAAGGTGCGCTGCGCTGTCTGCTGTCCGCAGGTGCCCGTCGCCGCCGGCACGTCNGTCGGGTGTTCCAGGAGTGCGGCGAGCGCGGCGGCACGGTCGGTGGTGGCCAGGCAGTGCACGGCCAGCACCTCGGACTGGGAGTCCTCGCCGATGGGCAGAGGGATCAAGCGGAACCGATAGCGGTCCGTGAGCGACGCGATGTCCTTGAAAAAGGCGGCGCAATGGGGGCATTGCGGGTCGACGAAGGCCACGACCTCCGGACCCGTGCCGAGGTCGAGCGCGCCCAGGTCGGCAACGTCGAGCTTCAGATGCTTCAGAGCGATGCGCCCGGCCAGTTCTTCGGCCTGGGCCAGCGAGGTCAAGGCCACGCCGTGCCACAGGTCGTAGGCGTTGCCCCGGACCACGTAGCGCCCGGTGTCGGAGATGAACAGGAGTTGTCCGTCGGTGGTCTCGACCGCCTGGAGGCCGCCCACCGGCAGCCGGGCCATGCGACGGATCGCGGTGTCGCTGTTGCCCAGGATGGTGCCCAGGGTAGCGGCGGGCTCGGCCCAGAGGGCATAGGGCGGTGCGGCGAGTGCCACGGCGAGCAGCCCTGAAAACCTGGAGAAGCGCATTGACGGGGACCCGGACCGGCTGTGAAGGTGCCGTCAGGGTGCCTGATCAGGGGGGGTGGGTGTGAGCGCTCAAAGTTCGGTTTTCGGGGGGGAATGCGGGAAACCGAGGTAAAATCACCAACCAGAGTTCCCAAAACCACGCTGTCTGGATACCTTCCCAGTCGGCACTGCTAGACACCGCGAATCAGGAGGCTCGACACTCGGGGCGGGCTCCCTGCGGCGCGAACCGGATCGCTGCCGACGAGCGCGACAGTGACCGCACAAGGCGCCTGCTGCTGTGGGAGAAACGTGCAGCCGGGCGTCTTCCACGCCGAGAGACGGCCATTGACTGACCGGACCCGCCCCTTATGCAGAGCCTGAAATCTTGGTACCTCGGCATATCAAGCCAGCAATCAGTCCAACATCCGCATGGCGCATCAAGTCGTCTATGCCAAGCCTTGGTTCCGATCCGAACCAAGACAGCAAAGCCATCTTGCGTGTCTCACGCGATGCGGCGACGATCAGTCATTTCCGGAGTGTAGCACCTACTCCTATGGCCTTACTCGCGCCTCGCGGAACATCCCGTCATAGTCACGCTCCCACTCACCCGACGAAATCTCTTTTATCGTCCCTCCAATCCACCCAAACGATGACGCACAAAGCCGCGCATTTCGCCGCCCATCAACTGATGACAGCTCAAGAAGATTAAATCCCCGGAGGCTATCCCGAGGTCGCGCCGAACCCTCTTTTGCAAGGGTAGAAGCGCAACTCCGAACCATGCGGAAACCGTCCTCGCTAAGATATTGCACGGCTTGTTCGTGAATGTGACCGTGCAAGAACAAAGCCGTTTTTAGACGCCCCTTGAAAAAGGTTGCGAAATCCTCTGGATTGGTCACACTCTTGTCGCCACTTGCCGAAATCGGGCTGTGATGCGATATACCGATAATAAGTGGCCCGTCCTTTTCACCGCTACTGACCGAGCGACCAATCTCCACACCAATTTGCGCAAGTGCATTCGCATCAACCTGTCTCTTTGGAACACCATGCGGACTAGCGGGACATGCGGTGTTGATTCCATAGAAAACCACACCCAAGTGCCTATAGCGAGCCTCAACCCATGCAAAAGACGTCTCATCGACCTCTTCGCTTAGCAACGGCGCGTGCGCGGCAGTCTTCATAAATTGCCGAAAAGGGGCATATGCCTCGGTGATTAGATCCGCATTTTTTACGGTGCTCGCAAGTCGCGGCGCTAGACTGTCGCTTCCTTCATCCCTTTCTAACTCTATCCTCGACGCAGCAGCAATCGCTATGCTTACATCGTGATTCCCTGGAACGACCAATAACTCACCATTCGGCGGCCAAGATATGCCGAGACGCCCAAAGAAGAACTCGAGCCACCGCAATGCACTCTTATACTCCGAGGGGAGTGCGTGCTCGGCAATGTCTCCAGAAAATGCAATGAATGTGGGAGGCTGGTTCGACCAGGCTGCCAGAACTCTATCCGCGCTACGCATCGCCTCCAACTCAACCTTGCTGGCGTCAATTCCACCAAACTGAAGATCGGAGATATGGAGAATTCGGATTGAATCCGAAGTCTCGCCGTCTAAGGAAAGCCGTAAGTGCTGCCGATTCGCAATCATTCCGGAAAACTGTGCTACCGCATATTCAATGCACCCACCCCCTTCTCCGGCAATATCTCTCCAGTGAAGTATTGTGTTACAATTGGGCCTAAGCAACGCGCGGTTTAACTGTGCAGCGTTGGTGTCATCCCAGTGACTGCTCAGCAAGGCGATGGGGATGCTGTCATCAAGCTTACTCATAGCGAAATCGAGATCGCATTCCGACGGCCACAGTTCAGTAAGAACCGCATCGACTAGAGCCGCAGAATACCGGTTCTGCCGTAACTTAATAGTAATATCTGAAGGGCGCTCGGCCCAGTCTAACTCTATCGAGAAACCGGGGACTCTTGCCTCAATTTCTTGCGCTAAACGCACATATCCGTTGCGCCTACTCTCCACACCAAGCCGATCATCTATTACTAGCACCTTGAATTTCATAGGTCAGCTCTCTTTGAAAAATGCGGAGTGCATTGGAATAGTCGCTCGCGTGATGGCCTTATTATCAACGATTGCCACCGTGACAGTACCGCCAGTTCTCTCTAAACCAGCGATACAAACAGATTGCTTGAGTGATATGGCACGATCAACCGTGATATTGATCAACTCGAGAACCAGATAGTCCCCCTCAACAACCACGCGCCACCACAGGTCCGCCTCTTGAGCGTCCGACGAATCCCATGGGTTATGCGTCCTATGCGGTGTGTGGAAAACATTTTGAAAGAGATCCCTTATAACGCCAGTCACGAACGTATCGCAATATAGCCAGAACTCAGTAGCTGGCGGAATGACCCCGCATGATATCTCAGGATGCACTCCGTCACCTTTAAGCCATCGTTGCGCCGACTCTTCCCGACACCGATTATTGACCAATTCGGTCCATCGAGAGCAAACATCCAACGCTATGTCCCCGATGAAACGTGAAAGACCGGTTGGCCCATGGACCCGCCGAAGGAACTGATTTGCAGCAACCCGAAAAATTCCTCTAAGCGAATCGCCGCCGTATAGAAGCCGGTAGACCACCTCCGTTGCTGCCCTTATGCCATCTCCACACGATTCACCATGCTGAGTAGAGCAATCTTCGCAACCAATTTTCTCCAAGGCATCCGTAGCCGCTTGTAGATTTGTGAGGTCGATCGGATCCGAAATTGCGCCTTCATCCGCCAGACCTTCAATGATATTGCTGATCAGCTGCGAATTCGATACCAGTGCGAGTAACTCTGCGTGCACACTCTTGGGGTCGCAATAACCACCATCCAAGATACGAAGAAACCGCTCACGAAGTGGCGTCGTGTGATCGCTGATGCGGTCTTGTATGTCCGGGTTGCGATACAACTTAAGAAATCCCCGAACTAATGCCCGAAGATCGCCGCCCCCTAAAAGAATAAAATTATCCCTCTCAGTCTGCGTTGCCAACCCGCCTGGAATATAATGCTGCCCGGAAATGAATTGATGGCGATAGCGAATGATATTAATCGCTAGAATCGCGTCAAGATTTCTCAGTAAGCGCTCCTTCAGATACTCACTTCGACAGCGCTCCCAAATGTAGTGGAGTACGTCATGATCCACTAGGGCGAACAATAGGCCCGCCAGCGCAGTGATATCACCTGTAGTAGGAACACCCCACAGAAGCTGCAAGAGCAAATCAACTCTCTCGCGTTTTTCACCAATCCGTAATTCATCGAAAAACAATAGGGTTTGCGCGACTAGGATCTCGATCGCAGCGGCAGGATAATCTACGGTCACATCGCGCGCCTTCTTCATTGCAACGTCTGCACGTGTAGTGAGACGGGTAAGTTCAATGAGAAGCGCTGCTGCGGCTGTTGAATTATTCGCAAAGATCTTCTTCTTTCCCGCGCCGCTAGTCGCATCCCCATCGATTCCGAATGTTATCGGTAGCCCAGATCGAAATGGAACTGAAGTCAAACCTGCTTGATGCCATTCTCGCTCCAAATCACGTGCTCGCCAGATCAGCTCCCATTCGCTCAGGCGACTCCGTTGCCTTTGCGAGAACAGTTTATTTGCGGCCGTTTGCGCTATATTTAGCGCTTGGCAAAGCGGACAATCTCGACCATGTCCTAGGGTCGGAACGTCCCAACGCCAGAACCGCCGATGCCGCTCTAAGAAGCGCGGCATGACGCCATCTTGCGCAGGTAATCCCGTTCGGTCAATCAAAGCGATCGTGTATACCTCTCTTGCGCCCAAACTTTGGAGAAATTGAGTCAGTTCGCGGAGGTGCTTACCTGTAACTGCACCGTCATCGAGAATTACGCCCGACCACGAGGTCAAAGAGAGCTTTTCAATAAGAGACTCAATATGGTGGGCGACCATGTGCGATGCGAGAAGAGGAGAAACCGTGTGTATGCCAAGAAATTTTACCGGGATCATACCACCTACTGGCTTGGAATCACGGAACATTGGGTCCCTTCGAATGCGATCAACTATCGTGTCGGTTACGCGATGAGACGGATATATCAGGACCTGAGCTCGTGTCGTGGTGGAGGCACCTTGCGGACAAAAAAGATCACGAAATTGCTCATAAAGCCAAGAAAATAGCGGCTCGGCAGAAAGGGATGACAATTGGAATGCAAGCCATAAATTTACTGTTATTAGGTCGTGGTGGTTCCCGTATTTCCAGTGACCGAGTTTCAATATGCGTAGACGATCAAAATCGTTGTATGTGTCCTCGGGTGTCCGTCCGTACCATGGCCTTGAAAAATCGAGGAAGTCAGCTGTACTTCGCATATACCGAAGTATGGAAATAGATTTCTCTCCCGCAGGGGCGATAAAAGGTGTATGCGGTATTCGGCGCCAAGGGGACCCGACTGCCACACGACAGGGGTCAAGATCAGTATCTTGGAAATTAGGGAGTTGCGATAGCCACAACAGCGCAACTAGTGCATGCGGATGAGCATCTGGGTTCGCATCTCGATGAATCATAAGATGCATAGTTGATTCAGATCCCTCCGCACTTTCTTGGACAGTCGCCAGCGTAACGCCGACACTTCCGACAACAATTTTCTTACTGAGTTTTTCCTCCAAGGTCGTAGGAGTATAAGTCTCAAGTTGCGCTTCGTTTACCAGAGATGCGACCAAATCGTCTCCCGGTACGAAATAGTGATCAGGATGAAGCTCTATTAATCGCCGAACCGCACGTAAACTTGCCGCATAGCGCTGCGGATCCGTTAGAGCTAGGGGAAGATCTAGGTAGCGTCTCAAGACACACTCAACTTGACCCTGATCATTTAGCCACTCGACCGGCGCGTCCCGAAAGAATGGCGAGTCGGGTGATTCCCAAAACAACTCCGAGTCTGCCAGTTGAAGGCGGACGGCTAAGTCTTTAGCCCCAAAGGCGTTTGAATCTTTAGTGGGATAAAAAAATCGCTCTGCTTTTAGAATATTCGGTGTCAGCCTATGTTCGCCGGGTGATGTACAGAGACAGGTAACCGCCCAGTTTTGCGCTACGAGGAGAATATCCAGATGGCTGCTCTCATGAACGACAACATGCAAGAGAAGCTCGCGTAAAGTCAGCGTCTGAAAAGGGGTTAATTCAGCGATCACAAAAGTGCGAACCCGACGGGAGGGGGACGCACCTCGATCTCCGGCAAGCAAAAGTAACCATTTCGCAAGATCTTGTTTGCTTACAAGCCTTGGCGGACGCATTACCATAACATCAGCCGATTCCGACGGTGGGAAGCTAAGTGGGGGAGCGCAAGATTGCTTCTCACAAAACTCGTAATATTCGACGCGAATAGTACTAGCGATATTCCCATGGTGACACAATGCACCAACTATCCTTGCTCTAGCATCGCTATCGGCCAAAACCCAAGCATCCTCCTGCTGGCTAAAAGTTCGGTGACTAGGTTGTATACTAAAGACGTAGGCCGTGCCAGAAACAGCAACAAGGGTGCTATAGCGCGGATCTTTTGTGACGTCTTTTTGGGAGCCGGTAACTGTTGAACCCCAGGGATGCTGCCCACCAACCCAGGTACCGAATTGGGCGTAAAGGCGGCAGTAGTCTCCTCCGTGGGACAGGATGTTACCGAGGTGCTGAAGACCGGTGACAGCGGTACGTTGCGAATTGTGGCGCGGGAATCGCGATAGTGGCGTCTTAAAAAGACTGGGTGCTATTGAACGTAGTGGGTTGCTTGCAGCTTGAGCGGCAGCCAAACTGCGTGCTGCGTCTGGATCTCCGGCCGGAGCCCGCCACTCAGCTATCCTTGAGGTTAGGCCAACTCCTGCGTCACATAGGTATAATTCCAACCAGTCGGCATACGGATTCGGTAGAAACTGTGATTGACCATAAATGCTATTACATTTATTAAATAGGTCGGACCAGCGGCCGGCTTCTTCGGCGCGTTGCGGTTTGGCTCCCCTGACTCTTGCAAATACTCCTGCATACGCCGGCTGGCCCGGCAGATGAGAGTGTTCCGCCACATTTAGCAATAGTTCATGAAGTAGCTTTCGTAATTTCTGAAATAACATATCCCTTGAGAGAGGATCCGAATAGAAAGGATTTGTAACGGCGCGGGTCCGTGCTTCCTCTAAGAACTCTTCGACTCGCTGCTGTAGCCTGTGCTCAGATAAATCATCGACGCGAATGATCCTGGCAAAGATACAGTCGGCATTCTGAAAATGGGTTGCTTGGGCCTGAGAAGCCATGCGCAATCTAAATAAAGAAACGTCGCGATGTTGGTTCTGTATCTCGCCGTCGAAGATAATGATCGCGGATTCAGAAAACGCCGTTAGGAAGCCCTGCTGTGCAAGGAACTTAAGAAAAATACCGTGGGCTTCATTCCGAGGATTCGATCTGCCGAGATCAAGCGTCGTAGACGATTGCTTCAGGGGCGATTCCGCAAGGATCAAAGCAAGATAAAGCAGCGCTAGCGGATCAGCCCACTGAACACGCGCCAAGTCTATGCGACAGTAATGAATTTGAGGAGAGGTGACCAAACTCTGCAAAAACCCCATTGCGCCTAGCGCTTCATTTTCGAGAAACTCTGAGGCGATCGACCAGATGCATGTATTTCCTTCTTGCCGTGGTCGGGAAATCCGTGGGGGTATTGGCTGCATTGATGCGCATTCCTTAAGACTGTAATACGATTTTTCGGTTGATCGTTCAAATGCCTAGTTTAGGATACAGGCCCGAATGGCACTGACTTAAGCCGCGACAAATACATATCAGCGACTTACGGACAGATCGACAATCTGTCACTGGAGTGGAGGTAGCATTTTCCGCGGTGTTTTTTGACTCCGGGCCAGATCCCGCGGCCCTGGCCTTGGTCATCGTTTCGGCCACTGGAGGTTGAGGCTTTCGCCGGTCCGGCGTGCAGGCATCACTGATTTTCTTTAAGATCTCGGGAATCGCCACTGGCTAAAGCCTCGACCTCCAGTTGCGGACAGGCCGTCGCTGGCCGGAACGATGATCGAGGCCGCGTCCGTTTTTCGCTGACATCTCTATATCTCAACCGCTTGTTTCTGCTAGGCCAGCGCCTTAAGTCAGTGCCATTCCCCCCTAGCCCTCCTTCTTCTCGTGCAGATTGAAGTTCCCGACCCCGGATGGACCTCCTCGCCACGCTCCAGCGACATGCGGATCTCCTCGAAGAAGCGCTCGTGAGGGTCGGTGGTCTCGCGTTTGCTGAGATCAAGCGTCACGAACAGGTGTTCTGGATGTCGGCTTTGGTCACGGTGGCCCCTTAACCCCCGTCGTGGTGCGTCAACGGACTCAAGAGAGTTAATTCCGCTGTAATGAAAAAACCGCAACTTATAGTGCCTGGGGGCAGTTGTGACGACAATATCTGGGCGTAGCGCAAATGCCTCCAAGACGGGGCACCACGACTCCGTTCGTCTCAGCCTCCACTTAGTCGATTAAGTGTCTGCGAAAAAGCCGACTATATCAATCATAAACTAACACGTTCTTGGACCCTCTGGCGTCTGTTTGCAGGAATAGGGTCGTGGCCACTTGGTCCGTGGCGGACAGTCTCCGGCGCAGGGCGTCAGCGCCAAAGCGCACGTGCGCACGCTCGACCGTCACCGAGGGCGACCCTCCAAGTCGCTGTCGGCGGGGAGTTGCGCACCGCCATTGAACAAATCGGGCTGAACCGGCTCTGGCGTTCAGCCAGGCCGTGCAGGGTGTCGTGCGACACGCGGGGTTCCCCCCACGGGCAAGTCGCACACAAACTGCGATGACCGACGTGCCCCCTCTGCCCTTTCGGCCTTGGGAAGCGAGCCCGGTGGCGTTGGCCCGTCCTGCCCTGCCCCGCACGTTGATCGGATGCCCGGCTTTACCCAAGCGTTTCGTGGGTCGACGCCAAGTACTCTTCGATGAGTTGCTTCACCAGGTCCTGAACAGTACGCCCCTCCTGTACCGCCCGAATCTTCAGTTGCTGGCGCAGTTTCGCCGGAATCTGCACGTTGAGCCGCGCGGTGGGCTCCGCCGCTGCCAGCGCGGTCAGCGGCGCCAGGTCCGACGGTGTCCCGCTGCCCGCGGCCGATTGCCCTGGACGCGGCTTGACCTTCAAACGCGGTTCAGACATCGAACGCCTCCTGGATTTGCTTGAGCAAGTGGTGGATCTCCCACGCGGCCGGTCCCGTGGGCTCGTCGTCCATGGCCGTCGACCCGTCGGCCATGGAGCGCGCGAAGATCGTGCGATCGTAGATGGCCCCTTGCAGGATCGGGAACCCGTAGATCTTGATCGCGTCGGCGACTTCCCGCGCCAGGAGAGTGCCCTTCTTGGACCGGGTGATCACGAAAGCCGCCGCGGGGCTACCGTCCGTGACGGTCTGTCGCGCCTGGATCATCTCGACCAGCGGGTCGCAGGCCCAGATATCCAACGGCGAGGGCTGGATCGGGATGAGCACCAGGTCCGCGGCCTTGACGGCTGCCGCGATCATTTTCTCCAGCTTGGCGGCGCCGTCGATGAAGACCCACTGATAGGGTGCGCCCAAGGAGATCAGATCTCGATCGAGCGTCGGCCGGTCCAGGCCGATCACGGGAAAGCCGGCTTTCCCTTCGCCCGCGTTGTGCCAGTCACGGGCGCTGCCTTGCGCGTCGGCATCGGCGAGCAGGACCGTCTGCCCCTTGAGGTGCAGTGCCCGGGCCAGATGGGCGGCTAGGGTGGTTTTCCCGCACCCACCTTTGGGATTGAGGATGGCGACGACGTTTGGCACAGGTTTCACTCCCTGGTTGATCCAACATTGTTACATGACTTCCACGGTTCTTTGCTTCCCTGCTTCCTAACTTCTGAACTTCTTTCCTTCTTCGCTTCCTCGCTTCATCTCTACCTTCGTTCCGTTGAAGCCGCCTGCTGGCAACATTCCATGTCGCGGCTTGATCAAGGGCGGGACCCGTTGCGTTCAGCGCACCCGGTGGCTTCCCGTTTTCTTCCCCTCATCGTTTCGTTACTTCATCGCTTCCCCCGTTCGTCCGAGACGGTGAACCATCCCACCCGGCGACACGCAGAGGACGGTTCAACATCCGCCGGGTCCCCACGCACGTCACATCCTCCCTTCCCAACTTCCCAACTTTCTTGCTTCCATATTTTGTTGTCTCCGAGGAATCTTGGAAGAGACCAAGGAAAGAAGCTCCGGCCGGATCGGCAGGCGGATTCGGTCGCGTTCGTCCGGATACCAAAACGCTGCCCGACCCAGTACCCAGGTCCGGAAGACCGTCCAGTTACAGGCCCAGGCGATCCGGATGTTCGGTGCAGCGATACACCGGTCCGCCGTGGACCGCCAAGCGTCGCCGTGGAAGCGCGCGTGGGCGACCGCGCCCGCACGGTTCGCGCGCGCTCACACCCGCTCCATGGCCACGACGCCCGCCTTGATGGACCGCTGGGTGCCGCCGAAGTTGATGTCCAGGATGTCCTGATCACGCAGGCCAACCACCAGGCCGTCACCAAAAAACGGATGGCGCACCCGGTCATTGATGCGCCAGTCGCCGGTGGACACCGGGGCCGCGGGTGGGTGCGCCGGGGCTTGATAGCGTTCCTCAAGACCGACGTCCCCCAGATACCGGTTGAGCACCGGCGCGGCCTCAAGCGACGCCTCCGGCAAGGGTGCCTCAGGGTCGGCGCCGGACAGCAGGCGAGTGAGCGCCTCCCCGAGTGCCGTGCTGGTGCGCAGATTGGCCTCGAAGACAAAGGGGCTGGCCGCGCTCTTGGTCCGACCGGGACCCCGCGTCGGGATGCCGAGCCACGCCGCATCGAAGCGTTCATCGGGCGGTACGACCAGCAGCAGTTGTTCCTGGACGCGGGTCAGCGCCACATAGGCGAGCCGCCGCTCTTCTTCGGCACTGGCGCGGCGCGACGGGAAGAGCCCGTCTTCCAGCCCGGTGACGATAACCAGGGGGAACTCCCGTCCTTTCACCTGGTGAATCGACGACAGCAGCACCGCGTCACCACCGGCCTCGTAGCGTTCGCGCGCCTGCCGCAGGGCGTCCATGCGGGCGACGAATTCGCCGACCGTGGTGCGGGTACGCACCGCCCAGTCCAGGAGCGTTTGATAGGCCAACTCCTTTTCGGCCGCCGCCTCACTGGTCGCCGAGGTGGCGAACGCGCTGACCAGATCGGTGGTGCGGGCGTAGTACCGCAGCGCCTCGGCGGCCGGCCACGCGGCCCATCCCAGGGCCTCGTGCCAAACCTGCGCACGATCACTGATCCGCGTTGCGTGATAGGGCTTCCTGGCCTGGCGGGCGGCCTCCATGAGCAGGGCCGGGGCCTGCGCGGGGGCGCGGACCATCGCATCCGTCAACGCATCCAGCGTGGCCGCCGTCAGCCACAAGGTCGGGGTCGTGAGCATGTGGCGGACGATCTCGCGCACCCGCGGTTCAGCGAACAGGGTGCCGGCGGCGAGACGCAGGTAGCCCAACAGGCCCGCAATCTCAGGAACCCGGAACAGGTCATCCTTGGCCTTGACGTAGGGGATGTCGCGCTCCAGCAGCGCCAGTTCCAGGCTCAGGGTCTGCGCCCAGAGGCGGGCGAGGACCGCCACCTCGCGCAGCGACCGCCCGGAACGGCGCCAGTCGTCGATGGCCGCTACGACCGCCGCTTGGTCCCCGGCCGAGGTGGCACGCAGCACCGCGATGCCGGTGTCGGGCGTGGACGGTGCCGAGACGCACAGGGTATCCATGCGGTTGCGGTTGTGGCCGATCAACTGGGCCGCGGCCAGCGACACCCGGTGGCCGAAGCGAAAGGTCCGGGACAGGGTGTAACGGGTCGCCCCAGGGAAGTGCTGCGCGAACTCAGCCCCCATGATCTCGGGTCGCGCCCCGCGCCAGGCGTAGATGCACTGCGAATCATCGCCGACCGCGTTCAGGTGGGCACGGGTACCCACCAGTTGGATCAGCAGTTCGACCTGAACCCGACTGACATCCTGAAACTCGTCGACCACCACCAGGTCCAGCTTGTTGGTGACCCGCGCGAGCGCCGCAGGGTTGGCGCGCATCACCGCCACAGGGTCCGACAGCAGGTCGGCGAAGAACCGCAGACCCGCGCGCTCGCGGGCCTGCTCAAAGAGCGTGAACGCCCGGACGAAGTAGGCGCACGACGGCAGCAGGCCAAAGGTCCGGAAGGCGTCCGCGGCGGACAGCAGATCCGATTTGACCAGCCCGATGAAGGCGCGAAACGCCTCAAACACATCCTGGCTGGGGTACTCGTCGCTGCCCTCCTCCTTCAGCGCCGCCAGAGCGGCCTCGCGGGCGAGCTTTTTCTCCACCGCTTCGCTGGCTTCCAGGCGGCGGCGCGGCAGCAGGTCCTGCTGCTCGAACAGCGCGGTCAGGGACAGCCCCAGGCTGTGGAAGGTGGATACTTTGGGCGCGGCGCGGTGCGTCGGCAGCACGCTCGTGAGCCGGGTCTGAAATTCCTTCGCCGCTTCGCGGTTGAAGGCGAGCACGCGGATGCGTTCCGCCGGGATGCCCTGCTCCAGCAGGAACAGCACCCGGCCGACCAGCATGTGGGTCTTGCCCGACCCGGCCACGGCGTAGGTCAGGCTGTGGCCGCCGGTGTGCTCGATGGCGCGCAGTTGTTCGTCGGTGTAACCCATCGGTTGCTCTGTTCGCAGACCCGCTAAGGGCGCCGCTCCAATCCCAGCCAGGCCGCCAGCCGCTGCCCCATGGGCACCAGGGCCGCGGGCGGAAAGCGGGTCGCCTTGGCGCGAGCCAGTTCGCGCCAGAATCGCAGATGATCGCGGTCGCTGGTTTCGCCCCGGTCCTGCCGATAGGCCAGGTTCCCCCGGAAATTGCCATGACTGAACAGGGTATCGAAAATCGCGCGCTCGTACCCCGGTAGAGCGTCGACACCGTCCAAGGGCGGGACCGTGGCACTGCCGAGACACACCCGGCCGTCCTGATCGACATTCCACAGCGGCGCGTGGAACAGCGGTGTCCGCGCCGTCGGCCGGCCGCGTGACTTGATCGCGGCGAGCCGGATGGCGCCATCGGTGGCGGCGAACACCAGGGTCGGCCACGGCACGTCCAGGTGGATCGGCCCGTCCTTTTTCCCACGAAAGTACATGGGGCGCACCCTCCCAGGCACCGACCAGACCCAGGCTGCGTCGCCGCTGGCCAGCAGGTTCGGCGGGGTCCACCGCAGGTCGCTGGTGCGCTCCCCGAGCAGGGTTTCCAGCAGGGCGCGGGCGTCGGCCACGGTCAGCGGCCGACCGGGGATGATGCGGGTTGCGCCCGCGGCGTCGTCCAGCGGATGGTAGGTGATCGCGCCCCCGCGGTCCTGCTGCTGGGCGTGGAAGACGACAGCCCCGGTGGGCCGCGCCGTGGTGATGCTCGGCAGCGCCATGCAGTCAATGAGCGACATGGTCAACCTCATCGCCGGAGGGGGCGGCCAGGATCAGGCCCATCGCCGTCACCGCGTTGGTCAGGGCGTCCAGGATGGACCGGGCACCGCCGGCCGCAAAGGGGTAGCTGGCACTCATGCGTTCCCCCGCCTGGGCGGCCTGATCGAGGGTGTCCTGGAGGGCGTCAGCGAACCAGGGCATCGCGGGATCCACGTGGATCAGCCAGTCGAGCGCCCATTCACCCTCGTCCTCCGGCGTGGGCTCTGCCGGGGAGCGTCCCGCCGCGACCCGGAGCCGGGCACACACCAACCGGACCCAGCGTGCCCAGGCCAGGTTTTCCGGAGGCGCGTCGGCGTGCTCCAGGGACGCGACCAGGCGCACGGCCTGTGCATCCACCTGCGCGACGGTCAGCGGGCGGCGCCGCTGTTGGCGCTTCACGAACACCTCCCAGCGGGTGCGCAGGTCCACCCAGGACGCCAACGCAGTGGCCAGGTCCGCGGCGTCAGCGACGGACGCGGCGCCCCGCTCCAACCAGCCGCACGCGCGGCTCTCGTCGATGCAGGCGGTATGGAAGGCCGCGGGGTCGTGACGCACCGCCTTGGGGACCGCCAGAAAGGCGTCCAACTGCTCCGCGACGGCCCAGAACAGGTCCGGCTGCCAGCCGCGGGTGACGTCGATCCCCAGGGTTTGGCGCATCAGGATGCACACCCGATAACACAGGCGCGCCAGATCGGGCGGCAGTGTGAGCAACGGCAGGCGGGTGCAGACCAGGGCCGTGCCCTCGCCCATAATGTGGATCACCCCCGCACGGTCGCCCTCCTCCCACCGCTCAACGCCAATCAGCAGCGCCGGGTGCAGCGCCGGGTCCACCAGGTCCGCGACCTGGGCGTTCAGGTGGTCGCCGATGGCCTGCAGGGCCGTCGCCGCCAGTCCATAGAGCGGACGCGCATCGCCACCGTCGTTCGCGTCCAGCGCCACGGCGATGGCCCGGCCGTCCACCAGCCCGGCTTCCAGGGTGAATTCCAAAAGCCCTGCGACCCGATACCAATCGCGCTCCAGCCAGTCGGCATAGGCGCGGCGGGCGTCCGCCTCCCCGTGGAAGGTGTCCGCCGCGGCGCGGAGGGGGAACGCGAGCGGACTCAGGCCGGCGGCAGCGCCCTGGGGTCGAACCCGCCCCGTCGGCGGTCGTGCGCGGCGCGGCTGAGAATCTGATGGATCCGGCGGTGTTGCCAATCGGTAGTGACCCTGAGTCCGCATGGGGTGATCTCCTGTGCCTGTTGCGCTGCGCGGTCCTCCGCCCAGGCGCGGAGCCGGGCGGTGATCGTGCCGGGGTGCATAGCCGGCCTATCCCTTGGTCTTGACCAGGGGCCGCTCGACGGGATAGACCAGGGTCCCGTCCGCCCGGTACTCGGGCGCCGCCAGCGTCGCCCCCTGGACCTGCGGGAAGTTCGGCGCGTACAGCGCCAGCGCGTCCGCGGCGGACAGGGAGGCGTCAGGGTCGGCCAGTTCCAGTGCGCCGAGGCGAAAGACGCGGAGCGGGGTCTCAATGGTGGGTGTGGTCATGGGATGCTGCTTCTGGTTTGGGTTTGAGTCTGGGGATCAGGCGGCCGGGCGCGCGGCGACGCATCCAAAGCTCGCCCAGGTGCGGGGGTCAATGACCAATTCGCTGACGCGCACGCCGGTCGGGTGGATGAAGAAGCCATGGACGCCGAGGGTGCCGTGGCGCACCAACTGCCACAGCAGATCGCCGGCGGCGACGGCCACCCAGCGGTTGATGAACAGGTCCTGCGCGGCCAGGGCCTCGGCGGCGGAACAGCTTGGCGTATCGTCGGCGTCCAGACGCTCGGCCTGCGCCAGTTCCGGGAACAGGTCATAGACGTTGGGCAGGCGGGCCGGATCGCCCATCCAGCCCCCCAGGTGGCCGAGGACGACCTGGCCGGTGCGTGCGCCGTTGCCGAGGTCGAGCCACAGGGTGTCCCGCCAGCGGTCGGGGTCCAGGTGCCAAACATGGGCACCGATCGCATGGCGGATGCGGGCCTTGTCCACGCAGGTCACCAACAGGTCGACGCCGGGGATGGCGTCGAGGGTCGACACGGTGAGTGCCTCGGGATAGCCCCGCCCGTCCAGGCCGCCGAAGGTTCCGTAACGGTGCATCAGCAGTTCCGCCTTGTTCTGGCCCACATCCGCCGGCCAGAAGCGTTGCCGCACGGTATTGGTCGGTGAGACCGTATCGGGATCGAACACGGACATCTGGAACCCCGGATGCCCCAAGGCGCGCAGCGCCCGGTCGATCCGCGCCAGCCCGTCGAGGACTTCGCTGCCGCTGCCCCCGGCGCCCGCCAGGACCACGCGGATGGGGTTCGCAACCCAATGGTTTGGTAGGATAAACACGGCGTACTCAGGCGAACAGGTTGTTGGGGTCGACCGGCACGGCCGGGGCGGACAGCACGGGCGCCGGTACCGAAGTCGGTGTCGGGTCCAGCGGGGCCGCAGCAACCGCTGAGGCCCCAGCCGCTTGCTTGCCCTGTTCCACCAGCCGCGCCCCAGCCTTCCCCGCTTCCTTCAACGTTTCCAATGCAGTGACCTTCATCGCGACATCCTGCCGGCGCTCGCCATAGGTGACGAGCATCGCGGGCAACCGGGCATCGAGTTCCGCGACGCTTCCGGTGATCCGCAGTGGCATCGCCAGCGCTGCGCGCAGGGACGCCGTGTCGCCTGCGAGGTGCTCCACCGGCGTGATCATGAGCGGCTGCACCAGCACTGTCAGGCCCCCATCCGGGTTGCGGGCGATCTCGAAGCGGAGGCGTTCGCCCGCGGTCAGGACGCCGGCAAGGTGTTCAAAGAGGGCCATTGTGGTCTCCGAGGGGGTTGTGGGCGGGATTCAGGCGCGTCCGGCCAGGGTCTCGAACCGCCCGACCACGACCTGAGGGACGAAGCCGGACCAGTCGAAGGCATCCGGGGCCAGGGCCGCGGCAATGATCGTGTCCAGCTTTCCCTGCATCAGCCGGGCGTACCGGGCTTCGCCATGCGCCGCGTCGTACCAGGCAGCGAATCCGGCCTCGCGCAGCAGCGCATCCAGGCCCGCCTTGCGGTGCGCCCTCAGGAACGGTTCATCCACACGGAACCGTTGCGTCAGGTCGGTCTGGGTGGTGGCAAGGATCGCCACCGTGGCGCCGGGGAGATCGCCATCGGTTCGTTCCATCAGGACGTGGCGCACCAGAGCGGCTTCCAGGGCGATGCACTGCGCATCGGTCAGGGCCACCAGGGCGGTCATGGCCGGCGCCCGCGCGGTGGGCACGGCGGCTACCCCGAGTTTCTCGGTATCGGTGAACCCGGCATCCCGCAGCAGGGCGTAGAGGCGCACGGCACGGGCGACCCGTGCATCCTCCTGGGCCAGGTCCGCGGCGAGGGTGCGTAATTTGGCATCGGTCACGTCTTGGACGCGCTGCGGGGTCGCGGCGGCGTGCGGGCGTTCGGCCGCCGGCGCTTTGGGCACGGCGGCAGCCCGCTGCGTCATCGGCGCGGCCGACGCACTCTGCGGGGTCTCACGCAGCCGACGGTAATCCTGCTGCTTCTCGGCCCGGCAGGCCAGGTTGAAGCACAGGTCTTCCGTGAGCCGCCCTTCCTGCCCTGGCGCGGTCCCGATCAGGACCCCGAAGTGGGCGCACTGCCGGCACCCTTCGGCGAGTTGCTGCGGTCCCACCCCGAGTGCGCCGGTCGCTTCGAGCACCGCGTAGGTGTCAGGTGCGCGCTCGGTGTCGAGCCAGACAGCGGCGACCGCTTGGGTCATGGCCAGCTTCTTGGCTTCCAGGACCCGCCGGGTCTTTTCGCCGTAACAAGTCGGGTTGGAGCACTGCCCGCTGTCGATATGCGTGGCGAACAGTTGGCCCTGCACCTCGGAGTTGTGGGGGCAGCCCTGGCAGGCCGCTTGGTCGAAGATCGCCTGCCCCAGGGGCCGGGCCACCTGGCCGATCCGCTCGCGCAGTTGGGCGATGCTGATCCCTTGCTCCAGGAGGCGCGGCAGGGTGCCGTCCTGGGTGTCGGGCGCCAGGGTCGCCAGCAACTCGCCATGGCCCAGGGTGAGACGACGGGTGTCCAGGGCCTCAAGGACCGCCGGGGTGCAATGCAGCAGGGCGAGACGGCTATCCAGCTTCGCTGCGCTCCAGCCGAGTCGACGGCGGGCCGCGTCCCGGTCGCCATGGCACAGGGTCAGCAGGTCCCGCGCCTTCTGCGCTTCCTCGCTCGGGGCGAGATCGTCCCGATGGGTGTTCTCGACCATCGACATTTGCATGGACTGGAGATCATCGACCACGCGGACGAACGCGGGGATTTCATCCAGCCCGGCCTCACGCGCGGCCCGCCAGCGCCGTTCCCCGGCGATGATCTGGTAGCACCCACCGGCGATGGCACGCACCACGATGGGCTGGATCACGCCCTGGGTGCGGATCGACTCCACCAGGTCACGCATGCTGGCCGCGTCGAAATGACGCCGGGGATTATGCCCCGCACGGGGCGCAATCACGCTGACGGGCAACCAGGCGAGTTGACCGTCCTCGGCGGACGGTATCGCCACGGCGGCTTGTGGGATGACGGGTTGGGTATGCATAACGGCCCCTGTCGGTCTTTCGATGATTCGTGGCTTTGACGTGTTCCACGGTTGTGATTCACGGCGTTTGCGCTTTCTCAAGCAACGGATGCGCTTATTGGCACCGTTTCATTGCGGCCATCCCCCGCGCCTACTGGCTTCTGCTCCACGCGCTGCAAGTTAATTTTCGACTGGTCCTATTGCCAGCCATCAATCCGCTATCGGTGCCATTATAGCCAGCCGCTTTATTTCGTCAAGAGTGATATTTATTTATTACTCTCCGCTTTACGTTTTCCGTCACCCTTGCTAGGCTACCCCCCATGGATTTCTTCCTTCTTTATGGCAGCGGCTGATATGAGCGGCACACCACGACCCGCGACACCGGTTGAACGCTTTTCAGCGTCCATCACCGACGGTCATCTCAAGGGGGCACTCGATGCGTTAGTGTGCCTTCCGGTCAATGTCCTGCGCGAAGTGCTATTGAAAGCGGGTTTCCTGGTGGCTTTCGAGCAGACCAAGCCCAAGGTGCTGGCCGCTATTCAAGCGCAGTTGCTGCAGGCCGTGGCCGCCCGGACATTGCCCCGCAATCCCTGGAAAGCGGAGCCGGCATTGCCCAATGACGCGCTGTTCGGCTCAGCGCCGGCAGTGATCGGGGAGAACGAGTGGCGCGTGATCGTGCGCTCCAGCGTCCTGGACGGACGCTGTACCGAGTATCGATGGCGCCGTATTGGGTCGCTCCCGTGGCACCAGGCCGGCGAATGGCCCACCTACAACCACAACGATGGGCTCTATATGGGCTGCCCGCGGTCCCTGGCGGACAAAGTGTTCTTCCCGAATCAGCCAGCCATTGAGGCCGCGCTGGGCAAGCCGCCTGCCGTTGCGACCGCGCAGCAACTCGACTTGCCTCTATCGATGAAGTTCCTGGAGACTGCCGCATGAATACGAATCCTGGCCAGGTCTACGCCGAACTCTGGCGCGACTATGTCGCCGCCCGACAGGCATTCGCTGCGCGATCCAATGCGCTCGCTCAACGTGAGGCCAGCGAACTGGCGATCACGGAGCTTTCTCAGCAGACCTTTTCCAAAGATATCTATGAGTCCTGGACGGACCTGACGCAACGCGCCGCGGCAATCGTCACCCGCCTGGTCCGTCTGGCAAACGAGACGTTCACTCCCGCCGGATGCCCGGCGCTGAGCATTCCCGATCAGGACTTCCAGACCCGTTTTGTCACTGAGGCGTGCCAGGGTCGCGCGGGGCGGGACGCAGTCTTTTCCCCCGAGCGATTCGATCCGGCCGCCGTGTGGCGCGAACTGGAACAGCAGTATGGAGGCAGTAAGGGCGTTGAATTGGCCTACCGCAAGGCCGCGTGCGCCATCGACGGCGCGTTCGACCTGCAACCGGGAACCCGCGTGGAGCGCCGCCGTGACGGCATCGTCCTGTCCACGCGGGTCTACATCGATAGTTCATTCGCGACGCGCACCTGTAAACCCCTCTCGTGGAGCCAGCAAGACGCGCTGGTGCACGTGCTCGGCGCGCTGCAGACGTTTGCGGTCTGGGCGCAGGACGCCGGCACGCTCGCGGCCGGGCTCGACGCGGCGAAAGGCCGACTGAGTGACCGTGCGTCCGGCGTGATCTCGCGGCAACGCATCCGGGTCGCCCCGGCCCTGCACATCGTCACCTATTACACCCGTTTCGAGTTTATCTTCGGCGCGGCGCTCGGTTCGCAACTGCAACTGTTCCTGGCCCTCTATGGCCGACAGTCCGAACCCGCTAATGCCCAGGAGGCCGCGTGACCCCGCCCGCACCCCTCCCGGCGGAGACGCGCGCCCCGGACTGGCGCTCGGCCCTGCGCGGTCTGGCCTCGCTCGGTAGCCTGGCGCAGCGTCCGGGGTCGCTCGCTGGACTGCACGCGGCGCGCTTGGCGCACCTGGGTCAGTTCTTCACCCCTGACCCCCTCGCCGCGTGGATCTGGCGCATGGTCTCCCCTGCCCTGGCGCGCGCCCTGGCCAGCGACGGTACCGGCGTCCGGGTACCCCTGATCGACACCAGTTGCGGCACCGGTGCCCTGCTTCAGTTCGCCGATCCGGCCCGCCACACGCTGGCCGGAACCGATGTTCACGGTCCCAGCGTGACGGCGCTCGGCGAAGCTGCCAAAGCAGCCGGGTTCCAGTGCCACTTCTCAACCGTGGGCATGGAGCAGATCGACCCGACGGGCTTCGGGGTCGCCCTGATCAACCCACCCTTTTCGCTCCACCTGGAGGCCCCGACCCTGGTTGCCGGCCCGGCCACGCACTATGGGCGCTTCGGGCCGGAGACCTCGGCTCTGTCGCACGCCTACGCCGTGCAGCAAGCACTGGCGGCGGCCGACGTGGTGGCTGCCGTCCTTCCCCGGTCCTACGCCGACACCGTGCTTACCGACTCCGGGTCCTGGCCGCGACTGGTGGCGGCCTTCCACGCCCCGGCCTGGTGCTTCCGCGCGCAGGGGGCCGACGTGCGGGTGTCGGTGCTGTTCTTCGCCAAGGACCCACGGGCGCCCGGTGCCGAGGTCCGCGTCGAGACGCTGGACGACGCCCTGACCCTGGCGCCGGACCTGGGGCTGTCGTGCCGCACCACACGCAGCCTCACCCCCCGGCTGCGCGAGACCGGGATTGTCGATGACGGACCGACCATCACCCGCCCGGTCACGGGCAACCCCAAGGTCCGACTCGGCCACTCGGGGCGCAAGCTGACCCTGGGCTTTGCCTGCGGTCTGATCGAGGCCAAGGTCCGCAACGCGATCCTGGGTGAGCGGCTCACCCCGACCGGCATCGCGGGCCACCGCTACCCCAAGGGGGTGAAGTCCACCGGTCAGGGTGCGCTGGATATCGAGGTTCACCTGATCCAGGAAGACCCCCTGGCGTCCCTTGAGGCTCTGTGCGACCTGATCCGCGCCGCGGGTGCCGACCTGGAGGTCGACCCCGGATTGCTGCAATACCTGCGCAAGCGCGTCCGCCGCCTGCGCATCGAGCGGACCCCCTTCCGCCATACCGTCCTGGTCAAGGCCGACCGGGCGCACGGCCCGACCGGGGCGCTCGTCGGCAAGGCGCGTACCCTGCACCTGGTGGACCCTGAAACCTGGGGCTCGCCGGTCATCCCGGCGGGGGCGGAGGTCGCCTTTGCGCCCGATGGCGCCGGGTCCTACCGGTACCGGGTCGGCGGACGTGACTTCGCCTTGGCGGCAGAAGAACTCAACCGCCGCTTCGCGGTCGTCACCGGACAGGCGCAGGATCGGTGGGAGACGGTCCATCCCGGACGGCTGACGGCCTTCCCCGAGCGGGCGGCCGAACTGCGCCGCCGCGGGCAAGCCCTGGGTCTGGATGGGTTCCTGTCCTGGGATTACCAGTTCGATGACCTGCTGGAGTTGTCGATGACCCGCGGTGCCGTCGCCGCCTGGGCGGTCGGGCTCGGCAAGGCGCGGCTGGCGGCCGGGCTGATCCTGCTGTCCGGCTGCACGGCCGGGCTGATCTGCACCGAGGCGTACCTGATCGACGAACTGCGCACCGAACTGGCCAGGCTCCCGATCCCGGCCGCGGATTGGCAGGTCATCCAGAGCCCGCGGGACCTGGACACCCTGCGGCGGATTAATGTGATCAGCTACCACCGGCTGCGTGGGCCGATCCACGGTGCTCACCAGCGGCGGACCTACGCAAGCCGCCTGCGGCACCGCATCGGCTGTCTGGTCGCCGACGAGGGGGACCTGTTGCGCAACAAAGGCACCGCCCAGACTGCCGCCTTGTGGAAGCTCGCGGCCAAGCGGCGCTATGCGTTGTCCGGGACGCCGCTCGGGAACTATCCGCGCGATGCCTTCGCGGTGCTCGCCTTCACCGGGGGCGATGCGACCGCCGCTCAGGTGTAGGGGTCTGACAATCATTGGAACGAAAACTTACGCTAAGGACTCCCCGGCCCTGCCGCGACGGCCAGATAGCGGTAGAACGTCGCTCGCGAGATCGCCAGCGTCTTGCAGATCTGCTTCACGCTGAGTGCCCGGCCGGCGTACATCCGCTGCGCGGTCTTCACCCGCGGATCGTCGCTCGTCATCGGTCGGCGCCCACCCTTACGCCCGCGCGTCCGGGCCGCCGTGAGTCCCGCCTTGGTCCGCTCCTGAATCAGCCGCCGCTCGAACTGGGCCAGCGCCGAGAAAATGTGAAAGATCAGCTCGCCCGAGGCACTGGTGGTGTCGATCGCACCATCGCACAGGGACCGGAAGGCGATCCCCTTGCCCAGTAGGTCCTGGATCAGGACCACCAAGTGCGGCATGGAGCGGCCCAGCCGGTCGAGCCGCCACACCACCAGCGTGTCACCGGCCTCCAGCGCGCCCAGGCAGGCGTCCAGTCCGGGGCGCTGGGTGCGGGCTCCAGAAACCTTGTCGACGAAGATCCACTCGGGGCGGCAACCCGCGGTTTGCAGGGCATCGCGCTGCAACGCAACCTCCTGGTCCTCGGTACTGACCCGCGCGTAGCCAACTAACTTTGCCATCTTCGATCCTCGGGTGCCGGAGCTTTGTCTTGCTTTCCTATGATACAGATGGCTAACTGAGACTTTGATTCATGAGACGGACAGATGCGACAAAATCGGGCCTGTTTCGCGGTTCGCGTGGGACGTTTCTGGCCGTCTCATCAAACGGTCGTTTGTTGAGACGCCCCGGTGCCCGTCGATTTTCTGACCGAGGCGCAGCAGCGCCGCTATGGCCGTTACCCGGAGGCGGTCTCCGCCGCCCAGTTGGCGCGCTTCTTCCACCTCGATGACACCGACCGCGACCTGATCGGCCAGCACCGCGGCGATGCCAATCGGCTCGGCTTCGCCCTGCAACTGCTGACGGTGCGGTTTCTCGGCAGCTTCCTGCCCAACCCCGTCGCGGTGCCGCCCCCCGTGGTCGAGCATGTAGCCCGGCAACTGGGCATCACCGAGGTCGGCTGTCTGTCGCGCTACCTGGAGCGCGAGCCGACCCGCCACGCGCACCGCGCCGAGATCCGTGCGGCCTACGGTTACCGCGACTTCGGTGAACCGCCCTGGTCCTTTCGGCTCGGTCGCTGGCTGTTCCTGCGGGCCTGGCTGAGCGAGGAGCGCCCAAGCCTGCTGTTCGACCTGGCCACCGCCTGGCTGATCGAACGCAAGGTGTTGTTGCCCGGTGTCACGACCCTGACCCGCCTGGTCGCCCGCGTCCGTGACCGCTCGGCCAGCCGCCTGTGGCGGCGACTCTGCGCCTTACCCTCGGCGGCGCAGCAGGAGCGGCTCGAGGCCTTGCTGCTGGTTCCCGAGGGGTCGCGTTACAGTCACCTGGACCGGTTGCGCCGCGGCCCTACGCGCGTCAGTGCGCCGGCCTTGATCGGCGCGCTGCAGCGGCATCGCGAACTGCAGGCGCTGGGCATCGGCACGCTGGACCTGACCGGCTTGCCGCCGGCGCGCATCAAACTCTTGGCGCGAACGGCGGCGACCGCCTGGGCACCGATCATCGCCCGCATGCAGCCACCGCGGCGCCTGGCCACCCTGTTGGCGTTCGTGGCGGTCTACGAAGTCACGGCGCTCGATGATGCCCTGGATGTACTGGACCTGCTGATCACCGACATCACCGCCCAGGCCGAGCGCTTAGGCCAGCAGCAGCGGTTGCGCACCGTGCGGGACCTGGACCAGGCGGCCCTGGCGCTGCGCGAGGCCTGCGTCCTGCTGCTCGACCCCCAGTATCCGGACCTGGAGGTGCGCACCGTGGTCTTGAAGCATATCCCCGAGGAGCGGCTGCGCCGCGCCATGGCGACCATCGAGACCCTGGCACGTCCGGCCGATGACCACTACCAGGAGGAACTGGTTGATCGCTATCAACGCGTCCGGCGGTTCCTGCCCGCAGTCCTGCGTCAGGTCCAGTTCCAGGCGACCCCCAGCGGTCAGCCCGTCCTGGAGGCCCTCCAGTTCCTACGCTCACTGGAAGGCAAGCGCCACGCCGATTGCCAGGCGGCACCGCGCGAGTGCATTCCGACCCCGTGGCGCCGGCTGGTCATCGACCAAGACGACCAGGTGCAGCGTCCGGCCTATACCCTGTGCACCCTGGGGCGCCTGCAAGATGGACTCCGGCGGCGGGATCTCTACGTCAGTCCCAGCGAACGCTGGGGCGATCCGCGCGCCAAACTCCTGCAAGGTCCGCAGTGGGAGGCGCAACGCGGCCCGCTCTGCCGCTCGCTCAACCTGCCGGTGAACGCGGACCAGGCACTGGCGCAGCTCGGCGCTCAACTCGACACGGCCTATCGACGCACCTTGGCGAATCTGCCGACGAACACCGCGGTCAGAATCGATCCAGCGCATCCCGCGCGACCCTTGACCCTGAGCCATCTGGACCACATCCCGGAGCCCGACAGTCTGATTGACCTGCGTGCCCGCGTGAACCGCCTGTTACCACGGGTGGATCTGCCGGAAATCCTCCTGGAGATGCAGTTGCGTACCGGGTTCGCCTCCGCCTTCACCCATGTCAGCGAGGCCCAGGCCCGGATCAGCGACCTGCCGACCAGCGTGTGTGCCGTGCTCTTGGCCGAGGCCTGCAACATCGGCCTGGAGCCGCTGGTGCGCGAGGACAATCCAGCGCTCACCCGCAACCGTCTGAGTTGGATTCAGCAGAACTACATCCGTGCCGACACGCTCGCCCAGGCCAATGCCTGCCTGGTCGAGGGCCAAACGGCGAATCCGCTGGCCCAGCAGTGGGGCGGCGGCGAGGTCGCCTCCGCTGATGGGATGCGCTTCGTCACCCCGGTGCGGACCCTCAACGCGGGACCTAACCGGAAATACTTCGGCGCCGAGCGCGGCATCACCTACTACAACTTCACCTCGGACCAGTACGCCGGGTTCCATGGTCTGGTCATCCCGGGCACGCTGCGGGACTCGATCTACATCCTCGCGGGGCTCCTGGAACAACAGACCTGTCTTCAGCCGGCCGAGATCATGACCGACACCGCGGGGGCCAGCGATGTCGTCTTCGGGCTCTTCTGGCTGCTCGGCTATCAGTTCAGTCCGCGGCTTGCCGACCTTGGCGGCGCCCGGTTCTGGCGGCTCGATGCGGACGCCGATTACGGCGCCCTGAACGCCCTCGCCAAACATCGGATCACCGGGTCGCGCGTCGTCCGGCAGTGGGAGGACATCCTGCGCGTGGCCGGCTCCCTCAAACTGGGCGCGATCCGGGCGGATGAACTGGTGCGCTCGCTCCTCAAAGGCGATCGACCGTCGAGTCTGACCCAGGCCATGGCGGACCTGGGCCGGATTCCCAAGACGATCCACTTGCTGAACTTCCTGGACGATGAGACCTACCGGCGCCGTATCTTGATCCAGCTTAACCGCGGCGAAGGGCGGCACGCCGTCGCCCGCAAGATCTGTCACGGCCAGCGCGGGGAGATCCGCAAACGCTACCGCGAGGGGCAGGAGGACCAATTGAGCGCCCTGGGGCTGGTCGTCAACGCCGTTATCCTGTGGAACACCATCTACACGGCCACCGCCCTGGAGCAGTTGCGCGCCGAGGGCTACGCGGTCCGGCCGGAAGATGTGGCCCGCCTGTCCCCACTGTCAACCCATCATATCAATGTCTTGGGCCGCTATGCGTTCTTGCTGTCCGAGCAGGTCGCCCGCGGCGGGATGCGACCGCTCCGGGGGCCGGAGGACGATGACTGGTCCTTAGCGTAAGTTTTCGTTCCAATGATTGTCAGACCCCGTGTACGGGATGCACCGTTGGTATCTGGACCCGGCGCTGCGGCAATCGACCCGCGGCTGCGTACCCGGGGTCGATCAGGTGCGCGAGCAGTTCGTTACCTTCGAGTGGGTGACCAATGCGTTCAAGGACGACATGACCACCGGCGCCAAGCGGGAAGTCCCGACGTTGCGCAACCTGTCGACCTACCGGGCGGCCCTCGCCCACCACGTCAAGCGGCGCGTGGCCCAGGAGCCGCAGGTGGCGCGGCACTTCCAGATCCCGGTACCGGAGCGCCATGTGGTCACCCTGGACTGGGACCCGACGCACTTGGCCCATTACCTGCGGGTCGCGGAGGACTTCCGCCAGTGGTACATGAAGGGCCAGGCCAACTCCCGCGAACGCAACCTGATCGCCCTGCTGGCGCGTATCCAGGCGGTGCAGATCGCGGCGGCCATCCCGCAGCGGCGCTCGGACAAGTCCCCGTTCGTCTACGACGGCGGGCTCACCAGCAAACAGCGGTACGTGGTGGACCGGTTAGCGGGTCTGGTGGAGGACGGCCACAAGGTCATCGCCTACGCCGAATGGCCCGAGTTGCTGGAGGTCATCGGACGGGAGTTGGATGGGCGTGGCATTGAGCAGGTGACCATCCATGGCGGCAAGCCGATCGCTGAGCGGGTGCGAGAACTGAACACGCGCTTCCGCGCCGGCTCCGCCCCGGTGCTGTTGGCGAGTCTGGGGGTTGCCCAGAAGGGGCTGAACATCCCGGAGGCCGATCGGGTGCTGTTCCTCACCCGCTCCTGGACCGCCAAGACCGAGGACCAGGCCGAAGGCCGGGTGCTGCGGCCCCAGCAGACCCGGCCCGTGACCACCGAGTTCGTCCACTTGCGCGGGTCGATCGACGACTACCAAGGGCAGATGGTGGCGCAAAGCGCGATGCCATCAGCGCCGGACTGGATTGGGGCACCCCGGCGTTGGATGGCGTCGAGTTCCAGCATCTCGATACGATCCTGGGGCGGTTCGTCGCGGACTTGGCGGGGCTGATGGGGTGCCGGACCCATGAAGTCCGGGACCGACTGGCGGCATAGGGGGAGATGATGAGCGATATTGAGGTTGTCATTGGTGACGGGTCAGTCACCATCCGCCGCTCCGGGCATTCCGCGCCCATCGTGGCGCAGGTCCTGGGGCTTGATCGGAACCCGGACGGCGAAGTCACCCGAATCTGGCTCGATCGTCTGGTGCATCGGCCGGGGGAGGCATGGACGGGCGCATGGTCCGTCCATGGAGCGGTGAGTTCGATCGTCGAGCGCGTTGGCATCGGCGCCGTTGGCGCGTGCAAGCGCCCACCGGACGCACCATGAGCGCCCACGGAGCGACCCGCCAACGCGCCTTCCAGACCGCCTGTACCCTCGCCGCCGCCGGCAAGCGCCCGACGATCGCCGCCGTCCGCGAGGGACTGGGTGGTAAGGGCTCCCAGCAGGCGATCGGCGCCGGGATCGACGACTGGCTCGACGAGGCCGCCCGGCGCTTTCAGATCCCCGGTATTCCCGAGGCGCTGCGCACCCAAGTAGTCGAAGTCTGGGACCAGGCGTGCCGGCTGGCCGGCGAGCAATGGTTCGACACGAAGACGGCGCTTGAGGCCCAGGTCTCCGCACTGGACGCCCAGGTCGCGGCGGTCGCTGGCGAACGCGACGCGGCCAGCACCGAGATCGAGCACCTGGCCGCCGAACTGAACAGCCGGGGCACGATACTGCTGGAAACGCAGGACGCTTTGGAACTGGCCGGCACCAGCCTTGCCGCCCGTACCGAGGCCCTCCAAGAGACGACCGAAGCCCTGGCTCAGGCACGCGCACAGGGCGAGGACCAGTCCCGCCAGCGGGACCACTCCGAGCGGGTTATCGCCGCGTCGGCGGAAAGCCTCAAGGCGGCCCAAGAGCGCATCGCCCGGCTCCAGGTGGAGCAGGAGGTCGCGACGGCGCGGGCCGAGTTGCTGGAGCGCGCGGAGGCGGTCGCCAGGGACGCTGCGGCGCAGGCACGGGCGGACCTTGTAGCCGAACAGGCGTTGGCGGAACAGTTGCGCGGCTCGCTGTCCGAGCGCGACGGCCAACTCGCCGCACTCACGGCCACGGTCCAGGCGGAACAGCAGGCGCGCGACGCGGATACCCAGCACTGGCTCAGCCGCCTCGCCGAGCATCAGGCGGCAGTGGCGGCGGCCCGTGCCCGGGAAACGGCGCTGACCGAGGAGAAAAAGGCCCTAACCCTGGAGGCGCAACGCTTGCGGCAGGACCTTCGGAAGGTGCAGTCCGGGATCGACGATGATGAGCGTGCGCGAGGCGCCGCTCGCCAAGGCTGATTTTGCCGTGCAGGTTCACTTTCGACCCATAACGGACGTTAAGCGACAATCCCCAGAGGCTGCCTCTGTGGCCTATCTGGTCCGCCTGGGCCGACCGACCTGCACGGGTCGGCTTGCATAGGTTTTGCCATTTTCTTGCTTTTGCGAATATTTTTTTGACCCGTAAGCGGGCAAAATACTTGGCTGCTGGGGGTTCCGGAGGGCTTGAACGGATCTGCGCAAACCACTCGGAAATGGGCCTTCGCCATCAGGATCGCCCGACAAAGTCCGGACGCGACCAGGAGGCCGAGGCGAGAGCGCATATCTGATCCTCGGCGTCGACTCGAACATCGGAGGTCAGATTCCCTCCGTGCGGCACTCCGCTTGGCTGGGTACAAACTGGCGACTTGCAATTCCGCCGCTACAACATTATTGTTGCGAGCATGATTCCAGCACTTGTCACATTGCCGAGTTCTCCATGGCTGGTCTTGCCTCCAGGGATACACCAGGCAAGCCTTGATGACGTTGCGACAGCCTTCGCTACCAATGCCTGGCGACAGGAACTCTTCGATGGACTTGTTGATGCCTCTGGCCGCCTCCGGGCGGCTGGATGCCAGACAGTTTATCTCGATGGGAGCTATGTATCGGGCAAGCAAAAGCCCGGTGATTTCGATGCGTGCTGGGACCCATCCGGCGTCGATCCGGGTAGGCTTGATCCCTTGTTTCTGCAATTTGCGAACGGTAGGGCGGCTCAGAAGGCAGCGTTTAAGGGCGAGTTCTTCCCTTCTTCGATGATGTGCGCGGATGTCGGGCAGACGTTCTTGGATTTCTTTCAATTGGATCGTTTCACAGGAGAACAAAAAGGCATCATCTCTATTCCCCTTTCGGCAGATCCGCTTCTTTCGAGAATGGTGCAGCCATGATCTACAGCGATAAGCAATGCGGAGTATCAAGCGCGCAACTAGCCAAGCTGCGGGACGCGCTCGCTACCGCAAGAGACCGCGCGTCGCATCAGCCCTGGCTCAAGCAGGCGGAAATCGAGGCGCTCAAGAGCCAGATCGCTGATATCGAAGCGGAAATCGCCGAATACTCTCTCCTAAAATCTGGGCAGGTCTCTTTTTCGAAAACCTACGCGCTCGAGGATCTGCCGCGCGTACTGGTGCAAGCCCGGATTGCTTTCGGCATGAGCCAGACGGACCTTGCCGAAAAGCTGAACATGAAACCGCAGCAGGTGCAGCGTTACGAGGCGACCAACTACATGGGCGCGAGCCTCGCGCGACTGATTGAGGTGTCGCACGCCCTTGGCGTAAGAACGTCAGGAACTTTCGAGGGACCTAAGCAGGCTGGCGGATCAGTGTTCGCATGGGGAGATGCCGACGATATCGTTTGGGGGCAACTCCCCTACAAGGAGATGATCAAGCGCAAGTGGTTCACCGTGCCACGCGGCGGGAATCCGATCGACAAGGTCAAGGAGTATTTCCTACAAGCGGCTGGACCGCAATTGGCGACAGCCTTTCATCGCAAGAAGATGCGAAGCGGGAATGTGCCGAACGAATATGCGCTGCTCGCGTGGCAGGCCCGAGTTCTAGAGCGGGCGCGGAACAAAATTGAGGAAGGCGCGCTCGGCGCGTTCACGTTGGACGATCAATGGCTGCCGGACCTAGTGCGCCTAACGAAGCGAAAGGACGGGCCAAAGCGCGCCCGCGATCTGCTTGCCGCGAAAGGGATCGTGCTGATTGTAGAGCGACATCTGCCGGGCTCTTATCTCGACGGTGCTGCCATGCTTGCCATTGGTGAAATACCGGTCGTCGGCCTAACCCTGAGGTATGACCGGCTTGACAATTTCTGGTTCGTGTTGATGCACGAGCTAGGGCATGTATTTCGGCATTTGTTCGATGGACTACGCTTCGACTTTTTCGACGAAGAAAGCGCGAGCGATTCGGACACAATCGAGACGGAAGCAGACAAGTTCGCGCTCGATACGCTGATACCGGGAGACCTGTGGGATCAGTGCCTTTCCCGTTTTGCACTGTCCGAAGAGGCAGTCAAGATCGACGCGGAAACGATCGGAATCGATCCCAGCATCATCGCCGGACGCATCAGGAAGGAGTGCGCAAACTATACGATCCTGAGCGATCTGGTCGGCCAGGGTCACGTGCGCTCGCAGCTTGAGGAGACGGGCGATGATCTTGACTAAAAACATGTATATTCCGGCCCTGCGGTGGCGGCAAGCCGAGTATCAGGCGCTTCTCCGCCTTGCTTCTGCGGTTAAGGATCGCGTTGTCCCCTTCATCACCATTCCAGAAGTGGAGTTTGATTTCCAGACGCGGCAGCCGAAGAAGTCCGTCCATGAGCACGTCCATCCGTTTGCCACGCGCTTCAAAGCCAAGTGGAACCAGCGTCCCGCGTGGGTCGGCGTTCATCCGGGCATCGTCAATGAGCCTATGGGTGATGGGCGGGATATACACGCCTACGTATTCCATGGCCTGCGCGCATTCCAGGCGAAAGCGATTCCGGTGATTCCTCTAGACACGGCCCCTCGCATTGTTGCCTCTGTCAGGGCTATCGTTGCGACCGATGGTCACGGCGTAGCGGTTGAAATCCGCCTTGAAGACCTGATGAAGTCCGATGCCGGTACCCGCATCAGTGGATTGGCGGGATCGATCGGTGTAGCGCTCAACGAAGTTGACTTGGTGATCAATTTTGGTGCGCCGAACTTCGAGCCGTATGCTGCCTTCGCGGGTCTCCTGATTGCAGCCATGCGACGGCTCGGCGACCTCCATGCCTTCCGGAATTTCGTGGTGATCGGAACGGCCATTCCGGAGTCTTTCAAGGATGTTGCCAAGGGTGCTGACCAACTCCCGCGCCATGACTGGCTCTTTTACCGTATACTTCTCGACCGGATGCCCGTCGGCATGCGGCAGCCGAATTACGGAGACTTCACGATCGTCCATCCGGAATTCAAGGCGGCGCTGGATATGCGCATGATCAACCCAGCGGGGAAGCTTGTGTACACGAACCCTTGCGCATGGGAAGTGCGTAAGGGCGGGGCATTTCAACAAAATCGCGCCCAGATGCATGATCACTGCGCGTCAATCGTGGCGTCGGGTAAGTTCAACGGCGCCAGCTACTCGAACGGTGACGATTACATCGCCAAATGTGCGATTTACGAGAAAGGACCGAGCAATCTGGGGCACTGGAAGGAGGTGGCAATCAACCACCACATCACGCATGTACTGGACGATCTCGCCACGATTGCCGCTGCGCCATAAATGTTCGGATCGCGGCCGTGATCTCGCGAATAGTCATGGCTTTACAAAGCATTTCGTACAGATGTTTTCTGGGCTGTCGGAGTTCCCGCGGCGCATATCCGATCTGAATCAACAGGTCGATGACTTCATCACGCCAGAGAAGGTGCGCCATCATCACCGGATCAACCTCGTGATTGGTGACAGCATTGCGTAACACGCTGAAGCTAATGCCGCCGCGTGGCCCCTGCTCGGCCGCAATGATGCCACACCATTCTGGGGCGCGAGTCATAATCCCTGAGACGTGTTTCGGCGCGGCTACGATGGTGAGCTTCTGCAGCGTTTGCCGACAGATATCGATCTGCGAGTTGAGCCGATTAAGCGTGTCCTTGGCGCTCTTAATCTCGTATCCGTGAATGCAACCGTTTATCACGGCTATGTCGATACGACACTTGGCGTGCGCAAGGCCCAGTTCGTCGATCACCAGTGTGTCTGGATGGGCCTTCACGCGGCGCAAGCGCTGGGCGTGAAGTGCGAGACGGATATCAATATCAGTGGTTTCAGTCTTGGCCATGGCGGTCACATGTACCTGCACCACATCCTCCGAAATGACAGGCAGAGCCAAGTGTCAATTTTGGTTTAGGCAGCAGTTTATTCAATTCGGGTTCTTGCCAGCCCCACGTAAGCGGTATCCGCGCCGTCCTGGCCCGCCCCTTCCGGTCACTGTAACAGGGCGATCTTCCGGACTAGGGCTGGCAGCCAGCGCCAGGGATGGTCGCCTGGGCTCGCGATGGGATCTCTAAGAGGAAATCCGGTTCAGAAATTGCTTATGAAAGACAACCGGTTGACATTTATTGATATGTCACTGAACTCTGAGAATACGACGCTTTTGGCGCTTGATAGATTAAGCGTTGTAAATTTTATGGTTTCTCAGTTTAAGCATATTCCGTTCCGGATATCCTCTAAGCCCGGCGTCGTTTTCGCTTCGCTGAAGATCCACCGCATAGGTGCAATGCCAGCCAAATCCGGCTGTTTGGGAGTTGGACGCCCGTGGCCCACGGCTAGCATGATAACCGCGATCGGTGGTTTAGGTCGAATGTCCGGTATTGGCCGTCAATGTCCGTTCAACGCCGCCCTTCCCTGCGGACGGGCTCGGTACCACGACCATCGGCGGGTGGCACGCCGAGACCGCCAGCCCTGATCGTACCGACCCGGCTGCCGCCGTGGTGCGTCGCCCGCCGGGGTCGGCGATGGCGACGCCGAGGGTGGCCCAGACGCGCCAACCTGGGCAGGACCCGACGACCGACGCGATGACCGGAGCAGGATCGGGCGACGCGGGTCAACCGGCGCCGGCCAGGGTCTGGACCCAGGTGGTGCGCCCGGAAACGTGGCTAAGTCCGGCAGCTTAGTCGCCGCTGGCGACCGGACGGTGCGGGTCGCGAATCCATTCGCTCCAAGATCCGGTGTAGAGTTTCGAGCCCGGCAGGCCCGCGACCTCCATCGCCAACACATTATGGCAAGCGTTGACTCCCGAACCACAAGCATGGACCGCCGCGTGCGGCGGCCGTTCGCCGAGTGCGGGGAGAAAGCGTGCCCGCAATTGGTCTGGCGACAGGAACCGCCCGTCCGCGGTCAGGTTGCCCTGCAACGGGAGATTGACGGCGCCGGGAATATGTCCGGGCACCGGATCGATGGTCTCAGATTCGCCGCGGAACCGGACCGGGGCGCGGGCGTCGATGACCTGGAACCGGTTCTCGGCCAGACCGGCCACCAGCGCGGCGCTGGTCACCCAGGCGGCTTCGTTCGCCTGGGGCTCGAAGCGTCGCGGCTGCGGCAGGTCGGCGGTCAGCTCGCCGCCCATCGCCGACCACGCCTGGAGGCCGCCGTCGAGCAGCGCCACCGCCGGGTGTCCGAGCCAGCGCAACAGCCACCACAGGCGCCCGGCATAGGCGCCGCCGGCATCGTCGTAGACCGCGACTTGCACCGACCGGTCCACCCCCCAGTTGCCGAGTTTGCGCGCCAGCCCCGCGGCGTCCGGCAAGGGGTGGCGCCCAGTAGTGGGTCCGATGGGCGAGGACAGATCCCGGTCCAGATCGGCAAAGCGGGCGCCGGGCAGATGCCCTTCGCGATAGGCGCGCTCGCCCCAGCCAGGGTCGGCGAGGTTGAAACGGCAATCGAATACGACGATATCGGGGACCGAGGCGAGCGTGCGGCCATCGATCAGATGCGGGTAATGGGGCATGGGTTTCTCCGGCGTGCGCTGGGCTTGACGAGACATAGGCTACCGGAGCGTCGCGCGTCTGGCGAATCCGCCCGGGCGCATCGGGTAGCGCGACGAAGCGCAGTTGGCCTTGAGCCATAGCCGCGAGGAACCGTTGAATGCTGAAAGACATGCAGGTCGAGTGCTTTTACTGCGGTGAGGGCTTTGCGACCACGGTGGACTGTTCGGCGGGCAGCCAGCGCTACATTGAGGACTGCCCCGTGTGCTGCCGCCCCATCGAGTTTCAAGCCGACGTGGACTGGGGCGGCAACCTGCTCGCCCTGACGACGCGCCGCGACGACGATTGACGGTCAGCCGATCAATCTGCTGGGGCGCGAGCGCGTTCCCAGCGAGCCCGAGAGCGTGACCGGGCCCGACCCAAACCTGACACTAAACGTTTCATGCTCAGCGACCGTTCTGATCCCAAGAGTGTCTCTCAACCTCGGACTGTCGAGCGGCTGGTCAACGCGCTTTGCGGGCGCGGGCGATGACGCACTAGACAGACCCGTTACGACCCGCAGCTTCCGCCGGATCTCGACCGGAAAGCGACAGCTACGGACCGATCCGGGGACGGGTGAGCCGATATTGGGCCTCACTGTGGCAGGATTCGGCTTTAACACGACTACTAAGTCCGTTTGTGGGCTACCAGTCCTTCGCTATCCCCCTGCTCGTGTGAACACGCTTGGGAGAAGTCTCTCGCTCCGCGGAAGCCGTCGACTGTCGGGGATGGGCCGCGATCCCGTCTTTCGTTTCGAACGTTGCAGACCTCAAGACTCCGCTCGGGCTGCGACGCCGGCCATGGATTCCATTCGGATGTCCTCCTGGGCTACTCGCATGATACGCGGCGCCGATGCATCAACCAGCCGGGTTCGCCTGGATCGAGATCGCCGTGGTTGACCGCCAGGTAAAGCCCCCGCATGCTCGGGCCATGCTCGCCGACGCCTCCAAATCCACCGCCTACCGAGCTGCGGCTATGACTTCGCCTTGCGTTCTTCTCTGGGCCTGCCTGATGGTCGCCGCGAGCGCCGGCGCGACGGACTGGAAGCCCAAGGGGGAATCGGACCGGCAGGACATCACAACGGACCTGTCTTACGCCGAGCGGTCGGCGGTCCGTCCCTCCGACGGTCGGCAAGTCACCGCGCACCTCGCCTTCTTCACCTCGCCGGGATTCCGCTTGAAGGTTGTCGATCTCGGGGCCGGTGCCGAGCCCGTCTATCCGACCCTGGCGGATGCCTTTCGGGCCGAAGGATGCGTGGCGGGGGTCAACGGTGGATTCTTCCACCCGGACCTGCGGCCAGCCGGGTTGGTGATCTCCGCCGGCCGCCGGATCAACCGGTTCGAAACCGCCAAGCTCCTCAGCGGTGTCGTCTACAGCGACAACCAGGGTGTCCACCTCGTGCGGCGGGCTCAGTTCCGGGATCACCCGGACATCGCCGCGTTGCTGCAAAGCGGTCCCTATCTCGTGGATGGCGCGCGGGCGGCGCGGGGTCTGTCCGCGTCCGATTCCAGCCGCCGGACCTTTATCGCCACGGATGCGCACGGGCGCTGGGTCTTGGGTGCCACCTTGAGCCCGCTCACCCTCGCCGACTTCGCACAATGTCTCGCCTCGACCGGGGCCCTGATTCCGTGGCGGGTCGATCGCGCCCTCAACCTCGATGGCGGAAGCTCGGCCGGATTTTTCTTCGACCGGCGGGGCGACAAGGCTCCGGTGACCCTAAGTCCCTGGAAACGCGTCCGCAACCTGCTTGGAATTACCCCGCGCTGACCAGCCGCTGGATGGATGCGGGCGGTCACAAAGGCCCCCAGGGACGAATCGGCCCGCGGCGGCAATGGGAGCAAAGCCGTCGCTTGGCCCGTGACATCGGCATCGAGCCTGGCCGCGTTGCTCAGGCCCCGCTACTCAGTGCCCCGTTGCCGGATTCGTTTGCGCTCCTGCCGAGTTGCACCGGCACCAGACCAGCGTCCGATTGTTGACGGGCATGGGGTGATCGGCGCGCAGCTCCAGACCCGCCCGATCCGCCAACGCCCGCAGATCGTCCAAGTCCCGCACCCCCATCCGCGGGTCACGGGCCTTGAGCGATGCATCGAAGCGGGCATTGCTCTCGCTGGTATGCTGTCCGCCCTTGCTGAACGGGCCATAGAGCGCGAACGGTGCACCAGGCGCCAAAATCTGACCAACGCCGCGGAACAGCCGGCCGACCTCCGACTCTCCCATGATGTAGGCGGTATTGGCGCTGAAGACGCCGTCGAACGGACCCGCAGGCCAATCGCCGATTACGTCCAGGCTCAGTGGCTCCGGCAGGTTGGGCAGCTGCGCCTCGGCCAACCACAACCGGATGCCCGGCAGATTGGCCGGAACATCACTGGTCTGCCAGATCAGGTGAGGCAGCCGGGTGGCGAAGTAGACCGCATGTTGGCCCGTGCCGCTGCCGATCTCCAAGACCCGGCGGGCCTTGGCGAACAGCGGACCGATGACCGCGAGAATGGGGGCTTGGTTCTCCTCGCAGGCCAGCGAGAAGGGTTTGTCGTGGAGCGTGCGTGTTGCCATTGGGAATTATCCTGGCACGGGTTGTCGCAACCCGCGACGGCGGTGGCGATTAGGCAAGCGCAGATCGGGCAGAACCGGGGCAGCCAATCGTGTGGATGCCCTCTCCTGCAATTGCCGCGAGTATACGACCAGTGAGGCAGCTTTCTCTGCGGCGCGTGCGTTCGTCTCAGCAGGTCGGGGGCTCTGCGGCTGGGCGGACCGGGCCACAGCGCGAGCAGCCAGGCGCGGTCAGTGCGCAATCAATCACCGGATGACGTTGCGCTCAGTTCCGGCGGCCGGCACGCAGTCCCGGGTTCTTGGGCATGGAGGTCCTGAATGGCCGCCAGCGCCTCCGCCCCCAGGATCCGCTGGGCAGTCTCGAAGAGTTCGGTCTCCTCAAACCGGATGTGATCGGCGAGCAACTGAGCGAAAGCAGCCAAGGTTTCGGGCCCGCCGGCATCGATCAGGGCGCGCATGGCTTGGTGGTCGGCCAGCGTGCGTTCGACCAGCGTCTGCTCGCCAGCCGCCTGCATCGCCGGCAACAGGCCGCGCTCTTCGAGTTGAAAGTGAGGTTCCAACTCGTCGGCGAACCTTCGCCGTAACTCGCCCCATGCAGCTTCCGGGTTATCGCGCGCTTCCCGCGCCCGGCGTGCGATGACCAATCCGAGGTGATGTTCGCTCGACAGCCGCTTGAGCGCCGCAGACCGCTGCATCAGTCGTGTCGCCGCGGCCAGGGATCCATAAGAGTGGACCCGTCAAAACAACCACGGGACCATCCCTGCATTTCGCTGCTCCTGCTCATGGCGTGCTCACCGCCGGTTGCCTTGGGAACTGCAATCCGCGTCGAGCAACTGGACCAGATCGAGATTCCTGATCGTTTGCACTGCGATCTCCCAGCGCCCCTCGCCGCACAGTCCGCTCACGCCCGCCTGCTCATAGGCGTCCAACGCGGCCTGCAAGCAAGCCGATCGAACAGCTTCCGCAAGATCGAGCCCATTGATCACGGTCTTCATCCTTTCATAGTGGGGACGAATGCCTGAAACGTTGCATTGTCGCACGTCGTGCCGACGCCGAATGGCTCCCAGGGTGCAGCCGGTAGGACGGCCGGCCCCTGCGGGCGATCACAACGACGCAAGGACCGGCGGGTCGGACGGCGCGACTTCAGTGTAGCGCCGTATCAAGGATCGGGTTCGTCCAGACACCCACCTGCGCACTCTGGAAAACAGCCGCGGCGCCAGCGGCAAGGCCCTCGGCGCCCATCCGCCGCCCGCGCTTTCGTCGTCCATGAGGTATACCGGCAGCGTGGGATGGTCGGTACGCAGTCGGGTCAGAACCGGTAACCCGTTGAGCCCGGACATGACCACCGCCACGATGACGGCCGCGGGCGGGGCAACCGCGCACCGGCGCAGAGCCGTCTCCCCGACCCCTTGGTGACCAGCGCCCCGCAGCGCGACAACGCCGGGCGCACCAGGGGCTGCCTGGTGGAGTTGGGAACGACGAGCAGAATGCGTGGCTTCGGGGTCGACATCATTTCAGCTTGAGCGACGTCCCCTTGTTGATGATGAGCTCAATCCCCCGTCCCGCATCGACTTCGAGTACCGGAAAGGTGTTTTCGGCCATCTTCATGTAATAGTCGGCCAACTTGTCCATGGCCCCGCCGACCCCGCCGGCAAAACCGGCCTCGGCCGCCTGGGGAGTGAACATGGATTGGAACTGGACCTGGCCGCCGGTTGCTGCGTTGCTGAACGGCGTCGCCGGAACCTGGGTGAACACCTTCGAAAACGCGGTCAGGAAGCCGGCCTGCAACGCCTTGGCGAGCAGGGCGCCCTGCTTGCTGACCAGTCGGCCGCGGACGCCGACCTTGCCGTCTTCGCCGACCGCGTAGGCGTCGAGCGGGACCTCGATGACACCCCCGTCGGTGCGCACGCAGGTCAAGGTCTCGGCGCGCAGGTAGGCGCGCTCCGACCCCAGATCGCCGAAGCCGCCGACGATCACAAAGCATTCCCTGACGTCCGCACGGAACCGGTTGGGCAGAATCGCATCGTGCTTGATCCGCACCAGGGCCGGGGTCGGCTGCTGCCGGGCGCCCTGCCCCGTGGGGGCGTCCAGTCCGTTGAGGAGCACCCCGCTGAGGATGCTGCCGGCGGGGATGAAGAGTTCGCCGGGGGCCGGGACGGCGGGTCGACCGGCGGGCGGCGTGGGCGGGGGCGTAGCGCTGACCACCCGAATGTCCAGGGCGCGGCCGGCTCCGCTCGCGTGCGCGCCGGGCACCGCGGGGCTCGGCGCGGGGGTGGTCGGCGGGCTGAACAGGTGATTCAGGGGCCGCTCGCCCGACGACGCCGGTGCGGCCGCCGGCACCGGGGGCGGCGCGGGCGCCGGCTCGGCCAGTCGCCCTGGCGGCCGTACGGCGGACGGCGACCCGGTTGGTGGAGTTTGCTTGGTCACCTCCACGTGGCGGCGCAGGCTCTCCAGTTCATTCTTCAACTGCGCCAGCTCGACCCGCTGCGCCTCGACCACCGCGGGATCGACCGGGGGCACGGCCGGCGGGTCCGGGGGTTTCGCCAACGCCTGCTTCACGTCATCGACATGGTGCTCCATGCGCTCCAGCCGGGCGGCGAGCCCTTCGATGCCCAACGAACGGGGATCGGTATCGGTGAGCAGGTTGCGCACCAGGGTTTCCTGGGCGGTCCCCTTGGGCGCGGGGGGTCCGGCACTTTGCACGGCGAGCGCGGCCAGCACGAGCAGCACGGACGCGCCGGCCCCCCAGGCGACCACGCGCTGGACGCCGGGCGACAGGGCGGCCCACTGGGTCTTGAGCGTGATCACCGGGGTGTCTCGCTGGGCGCAGCCGTGACCGCGCCCTCCTGGAGGACGAGGAACAGTTCGGTCGCCTGCCCCGGCGCCAGTGTCTGCAACGGCCAGGCGCCCACCGCCGCGACGCGGCCCTGGTCCAGGTCGCAGGCGGACGCGTTGACCAGGACAGTGCTGGTGCCGGCATTGCGTACGCCGAGGGTCAGCACACTGGCGCCCGCCCCTTGGGTCAGTTGTGCCTTGGTGATCTTGAGCTCTGGCACGCAGTGCGCGTGCGGACCGCGGCCTTTGACCTGGACGCCGGCCGGCAGGCGGCGCTGGGCCATGGCACGCAACAGGTCGGTGATTCCGGCCACGTAGGGGTCGCTGCCGTTGCGCCCTCCTCCCCCGATCGGCGGCAACGCCGCTTGGCCGCTGTCGGGTACCCCGCCGCTCGCGCCCTTGCCGTGATAGCCGGGCACGGTCAGGCGAATCTCGCGCGGCGGGACGTACCGCGGGGCCAGGGTGAGCGACAGCGCCAGGTCGTTGCTCTGGCCGTCGCTGATGTACAGGGACACGGGTTCCTCGGTGGACGTGGCCACGTAGACCACCGGGCCATCGACGCTGGTACTGGCCGCCGAGACGGTCCGCACCACCGGATTCGCGAACGGGGTGACGATGCGGTTGAGATGGTCGATGGCGATCTCGATCAAGGCCGTGGTGCCCGCGGCGAGGGTGACGTTGCGGGGTCCCAGTTCCATCGCCCCGGACCCCGACTGACCCATCCCGACGCGCAGCAAGCCGCCACGCCGCTCGGGGGCACTGCTGGTCCGACGGGCGGCCGCGGCCCCGCCGACCTGACGAATGGGCGGTGCGCCCACCGGAACGCCCTCCCCGGTCCCGGTCGGCTCGGTGCGCGGTCCCGCCGCCGCGGTGCGGACATCCAGCAGGTCGCAGGAGACCCGCGGGATCGCGGTCACGGGATCGGGCTCGGGGGCGGCCTGGGCAGTGCCGAGCGCGAGCGTGATGCACAGGGCGAGCAGGGTCGGTTGGCGGGTCATCGCGGGCTCCCAACGGTTGCGCCGATGCGCGGCTCCCCCGGATAGGAATCCAGGAAGACCACGACCGGCCGATAGTTCTTGAACTCGATCCGCAGCGCATAGGTGCGCGCGGTACTGACCGGCTTGGCCGCCGGTCCGCTGGTGACGTGGGTGCCGGTGATGAAGATCGTGCCGCTCGCCGGATCCCGGCTGACCGCCCGCGGCTCGAAGGCCAGACTGACCTTTTCCCGGCGAATCTCGGCGACCTGGGCGTCCAGGACGCGCAGCACGTCGACCCGCAGCGCGGGTGACAGCAAGGGCTCCAGGGCCTTGATCAGGAACTCGGCGTTGGTGGGGGTGACGTTGCCGAGCAGCTCGGCGACGAACAGCGCCCAGGCGTCCCGGACCTCCTGACTGGCCGAGGCGCGGGCAACCGAGACCGCCCCTTCCAGCACCGGCGGCACCAACACCACGGTGCGATCGGTCTGGTTGATCGTCACCGCCAGCACGCAGTTCACGCCGATCAGCAGCAGGATGATCACGCGGTTGACCCGGTTCTCCAGCGTCAGCCCGGCCCAGGTGGCGAGAAAGCGCTGGAGGTTCATGGCAGCCACCGCCGACAGAACGGATTGGGGGTGGTCCGCCCGCGCAGGGGCAACAGGCCATACCAATAGAGGACGTGCAGCGCGTGCCCGTCGGGACGCCGCTCGCGGTACTTGGAATACAGGCGCACCAGGAGGACTCCCAGGACGATCAGTTTGAACATCGTGCTGGGACTGCCGGTGAAGATCCCGATGATCAGACACAGGACGATGGGCACGAGATCGTCGACGCGCCACAGCAGGATCAGCGGTGGATCGTCGATGTATTTGGGGATTTCGGTGGGGTCAGCCATGGGCGCAGTGTGCTGCGCGGTGGGCGGGGACCGTGAGCGCTGAAGGTGCGGATTTTGGGGGGGAATGCGGGGAACCAGGCTGGCTCCAGACCGAGAACGCCCGGCCTGAGCGCTTGTTTCGGTTCAGGGGGTGCGTCGAGACGCACCCGTGAGACCCTCTGAAGAGCCTCTAGCGGTGTCCGCAACCCCCTGAACTGAAAAGCCGCCCGGCGGTGGAAAACTTTCGTTTACCCCAGCCCGGAACGAACAATCAGTCAGTTGCGCGGGTGGGCTGGGGCGGCGGGCGAAAATTCACCCCAGCGTAGCGGCGGGGGCGTGCAAAAAGGCGGCCGCCAAGGGATCATATCGTTATCGAGACGATCCTTTGCAGGAGGACCCCATGGCGGCCATTGAACCGAGCTTATTTGACTGGCGCGATGTTGACGCGCGCAGCGACCTGGAGCGGTTGTATCTGGTGCGCGAT
>NZ_KB902387.1 GCF_000379525.1 Lamprocystis purpurea DSM 4197
AATAGCGCAGGCAGGCCCCACAGCGGTATTTCTGCCGCGCTGGCTGGGTCGTATCATGTCCCTGCTTCGTGATCAGCGACGCCTCGCAGTGGGGGCAAAGAACACCCTCTGGCCAACGCAACTGACGGAGTGTGTCGTAGCACTTGGCGTCGTCCAGCAGGTCTTGAAGGTTGATCATCGGCGGGAAACTGTCGGTCAGCGTGGTTGAGTCCTGACGTGTAGTGTACGCTTGGACCACCCGAAGAGCGAGCTAGACTCAGCAGTCCGGAACCCATATTGAGCCGAGACTTTTACGCGAGCGCGCGATACTTCCGAATGCGGTCTTGTTATGACGACCGCACTTACGCAGGCGCACCAAAACCATTACGACCGACAATGGGTTGCTTTTCACCCAATCGCCGATACCAAGCCGAACAGGTTTAATCTTCGCCTTTTTGAACAATAATTTACCTGGTTCACAATCGCCGTCGAGACGCACGAAGTCGCGGCCCCGCAGGCGCCCGACCCAGCACCAGCCAAGGGCTTCGACGGCACGAAAGAAGGGCACCCGAAAGCCTGAATCGGCGATGACGATGGGCGCTCTCCCAGGCGGCATCAGGTTCGCCAGAATGCCGAGAAAGCGTGCCTGAATACGACGGCTACCCAAGAGGGAGCGGGGATGGATTTCTTCGTAAAGGGTCATGGGGTGGCCGCCGACGGCGATCGAGGCGCGCAACAGATGATACGATTGATCAGCCTTGAGATCCGACCAGTCGACGAGGATCAGGGGCTCGGCGATCCGGGCCAGGGTCACGGCGGCAGAGGGCGCCGTAGATCGCCGTACGCTCGCGATACAGGTGGGGATTGCCGATCAGGCGGTCGGCGCGCTTGATCTTGTGCTTCAACGTCGTCGGACCGACCAGGCGTCGTCCCACCGCGGTGATCGACAAACCCGCTCCGGTGACGCAAGCCTCCACCGTGTCAAAGAGTGCGGCGAGGCGCGTGGCGTGGCGTGGATAAATTCCAGCGACTGACCGAGCCAAGAGCGCAATAATGTGGGTACATGCATGAGGGGCGTCCTGTGGGGTTTTCCTTATACCAGTGTGGCAGTAAAACCTCTTGCACGCATCGGCAGATCGAAAAATGCTTTCCATGACTTTGTTTTTATTGATATTTTCTAGTGGATACTTCAGGGTCCGTCCCTGTTTCCCGTCGCGTGCCTGTTTCCCGTCGTCCCTGTTTCCCGTCCTAAACGTGGTCCGTCCCTGAGGTATCCCCACGAAATATCCTTCTTGATCAGTTGGATGCGGATGCCGCCAATTGCTGGCGGCGCCCCTGAGCCCAGGTACAAGCTAACTCGTTGATTTTTTTACAAGGTTCGTGGGGATACCTCAGGGTCCGTCCCTGTTTCCCGTCCGTCCCTGTTTCCCCCGGTCCCTGTTTCCCCCGCGTGGCACGGCTACCGCCTGACGCCCTGAGATCGCACCGCGACGCTTCGCCCAGGCGGGCGGCTTCGCCGCGCCTGGGCTCCGCTCGGCCGCTCCCAGCGGCCGACGCCGCAAGGCTCGCCCTACTGCTGTGCTGGAGGTTCTGGACCGACGCCAGGCGGGGCTGTGCCGGCGGCACTTGATCCGGCGCCTTGGTGGCGATTACGGCTTGTTCTGCTGCTGTTCGTCTCGCCATGAAGCAGTACCTGTAGCGACCTGCCTCCTCAAGGACACGTTGCTGCGTCGCGGCGCGCTGGTTAGGATGCATGGGTGGTGGCTCGCAGGGTGATGGGTTGGGTGTCGCAACCTTCAGCCTACCACTCTTGCGGGTTCGCCCCTGTTATTTTCAGTCTGTTAGACTAAATTAGCGCCATTCCGGCCATCCCCGTCAATCCGCACCGCCGTCGTCGACCATCGACCTTCAGTCTAGCGCGTCTTAGGGCTGAAGTTGGCAATGACGGCTTGATTCGAGTTCAGGTGACTCAAAACGCAACTCGCCCCGCTACAAGCGCCGCTAAAGCCTACGAAGGCGTAGCCGCTCTTAGGGATGGCGTTGCAGGTGCTCTTGCCGCCATGGGCGACCGGGTTGGGGTGGCAACTGACAGTGCCCCCGGCCACCGGGTTAGCGGTTGCGGTGATCGCGTAGGTCTTGAGGCGGAATCTGGCGATCGGGCGATTGCTCGCAGGGTACCTCGCCATGGTCAGGTTGCAGTCCCCGGTACCACTACAGGCACGATACCAGCCAGCGAAGATGGAGTCCGGGGCCGGGACGGCACGGAGGGTGACACTGGTACCCAGAGCGAGCGACTCCCGACAATCCCCTCCGCAATCGATCCCGGGGCCGGTGACTGTCCCGGACCCGGTACCGACCATGAGCACCGTAAGAGGCAATGCACGGGCAAAACTGGCGTTCACCGCGCAGGTGTCAAAGATCGGCGCGGTAGTATAGGTGTTGCCGACCAGTGACCCGCCGCACCCGGTCACCAAGGCGCCGTAACCGACCTTCGGCGCGAGTATGAAGCCCGCGGTAGCTCCGTAGTCGACCGTCTGCGACATTGGACTGATGCCGCCGTTGGCACCAGCGACCGCGGTGACCAAGTAACGGTTGAGCGTAAAGTTCGCGGTACAGGTGAGGTCATAGGCTGGCATGGCGAACTGGTTGTCACACGGAATGGGGCTCCAGCCGGTGAAAATGCTGCCGGTACCCGCCGTTGCCGTAAGGGTAACGGGCGTACCTGACGCAAACTTTCCGCTACCGCCCAGGGTACCCGACCCGGTGCCGCCTTGGTCGACGGTGACTGTGTAAATCGGAATGGGTACCAGAGCCTCGGTAACGGAGATCTTGACGTCATCACTCCGCTCTAGCCCCGTGCCGTCAGAAACGGTAAGACGGAACATTAAATCGATGCTGTCATCCCCCACCAGAGTCGGTGCCGTAAATGTTGGATCAGCAACACCAGGGTCGTCGAGCACCACATCATCACCGTTGGGCCCGGCCAGTAGTTCCCAGTTCAGCAAGAGGGTGCCCGTCTCACTATAGGACCCTGTGCCGTCTAGAGTGACGGTGTATCCCTCCACCACCGATTGATCTTCACCTGCTGAAGCGAACAGCGAACCGTGCACTGCGAAGCTATCGCTGTACCGCGTGAACCGCTCGGTTCCTTCCCTAATCGTTGCCACCGCATAGTAACGACCATCGGTTAGCGTTTCGGAAGGAATCCAGGGAACCTGGATCACGGATTCCGCTTGCGCACCCGCACTGACCTTAAGCTGTGGGATCTGCACCGCAAGGCCGCCGTCAACACTGAAAATATCGATATCGACGAAGAATTCCACCTCCGAGTCCCGGTAGTTCTCGAAGTTAACCGTGAACCAGCCTTCCTGATCCTTCAGGAAACGGTCCTGCGCACCCAACGCGCCGATCGCGCCGCCCACCACAAAGATATCCTTGACAAAACGGCCAATCTCAGAACCGGCACCGTCGCTGATGACCGATTCAAGCTTATACATGCCAGCCTGGATGGGCGTAGCAAGAACGACGTCGATCGTACCGCTCGCCCCGCCTGCGACCGAGGCCAAATTCTGGTTGGATGAAAACGGATTGCCTTCGAGATCGAACAGCGTGGAACGCAGGGTGAAGGTCGCGGCAATCGTCGTCACGTTGGTGACCGACACTGTCGCATTGATCGGGTGGCCAACCACATAGCGGGCCTCATCGGTGACCAGATAGTCCGCGGTCCCCACGTAGGCGGTTCGGTACTCAACGATCAACTCACCCTGAGTCACCAATGTCGTAGCGTCAGTACCAGCATCGTAAGTCATCGGATAGTAGATCACGTTGAGAAGCTTCGTCTGGCCGAGATCGGCCACTGCATAGGGCGCGACGTCCCTTGGATAGATCCCGGATGGGTTCCGCAGCGTCACGAAGCTGCCGAGCGAAGACCCCGGAATAGGGAGCCCGAGACCACGTTCAAACCCCGGGAGCTTGAGTCGCCCGAGGTCTTGAGTCGCGACCGCCACCAGACGCACACTGACGATCTCCGCGTCCGGCGGCAGCGCCAGCGTTTGACTCCCGTAGACCATTACCGGCGTTGCGGAATCTCTTAGCTGTGGATTGAAACCATCAACTGTGACGAAATCGAATCCAGTTCCCGCATCATGCTCAACATTGAACACACTGGCACTAAAGGGGATCGATTTTGCGAGCACATCATCGGCGGCTTGAAAAACAGATGCCCGCTGTGTTGCCTCCGTCTTTGCAAACTGTGCGGGCGCGCGCGCTTTAGGGGTAGTCAAGCGAGCCCAAGGCAGGCCAAACAGGTTGACAGCCTGTCGATGTAAATCGTCTAAGTTCCCGTCAACCGAGAAGCCACGGTATGCCGCTAGGAATGCTGCGCCGATGGTGCTTCCCTTGAAAAGCTCACCTGTAGCCTGACTGTTATAGTCACTAATATTACCAGGAAGAGATGAGTAAGTTACTACAGACGATGCAGCAACACCGCCTACGTTCAGGTCGAGCAGGGAGTTGAGCAAACCCAATTTTCCATAACCGTCGACTTGCCCAACCAGACAGGCGTCGAAAATAAAAAACGGATCAAAAGTCGCGAAATGACGTGAAATCGGATCGGCGACCGACTCAAGATTTTGACTCGATAAGTACTCACTCATGAGGCTACTGCTGATTGATCTGACAGTACCGTGAGTCATGCCGCGCCAAATATCGAAATCAGTCACGCCATCCGCATTGCCGGTAAATAGCGCATCTAGCGTTGCCCAGTTTGCATCGTCGTCCTGTTCGGAGCACAGATCAAGCTTCCACCAGGGACAGACCGCAGGCTCTTTGTCGAGAGTTACCCCGTTGACTGATGTGACAACATTAAATTTGGCATCGACCGCTTGGTTTTCAAAATCGCGAAGTTCTTCGTCTCGCGCCCAGTTTTCGAGTAGTACTACGCGATTGGAAATCGACTCCTGTCTCGCCGAGGAGTTGATTAGATGACTCAGGGTCCCGCTGGATGGTCCTGCCAGACGGCCGATAGAGACCGCGCTTACAACACCAGCCTTCCAATCTTGGTTGGATCCGACATCCAGCGCGCGATAGTGGCCATCAGTGTGCAGATATCCGTTTTCTCCATCCGTGCGGAAGACTGATGTTGCATAAAAGATCGGATGGGACTCAAAGAGCTTCGCCGTATCCAGGACAGTCGTCGTATCATGTAATGATGTCGTGTCATATGACCGATAGAAGGGAATTACCGCGTCGCCCCCAAGGATGGCAACATCGCGGCCTTCTCCAATACCGCCGGATGCCGCCACTCGCTCGGCCAGGTATTCGGCGACTCGGTTGGCGACCCCGTTAACCTCATCTTCCTCAGCATTGGTTGCGGTATCAGCGTCATATGGGAGATGAGTGCGATCCGTAGGCCAGCCGATAATCGAGTTCCCGGTTTCACCGTCGAACCCGAGGTCGAATTTGTCGACAAACAACACACTCGCCCTCACCCGATCCGCCTCACGGTAGACGTCCTGCCACAGTGTGGCCATCGCAGTGACGTTGGTTTCATCGCGTCCGCCAGCGGCGACATAGGCGGCATAGAGAGCTGCACGGTTGGTCAGAAATAATTTTGCACCCCTAGTCGCCGCAACGGCTCCCCTCTTGCCGAGCGTATCGAGAAAAGTCTTGCCTGCGACATTGAGTCGGACCTCTGCACCCACGACGCGGGGCGCGGTATCGTCCAATTTCACACGCACTAACCATTCGCCCTTCGTATTTCCAAGGTTCAAATCATTGAGGGTAACAGTCGTCAAGCCGTTTGCCGTCCCGAACACCGCATTCGAGATAAGGACCTCAGTTCGATCAGCAACACTAGCATGGTCCTGACGCTGATAGACTTGGATGGGGGCCGCCGTGTCGATAAACCGTGGATCGATGGCGAAGGTCAAGGAGAAAGCCTGATTGTTTGCGATATCGTCCTGGAGTGAGCCGTCCACGGACGCCACGATATCGAGCAGATCGCCAGGGTTTTTCCAGGTGGTTGGCCTGTTCCGCAATGCGCGGTTGTCGTCGGGATAGACGTTGAGTGCAGCGGTATTCTGCCCTCCGCTGACGATGGCGTATAGGAAGACATCAGGGAGTGCCCGCCCGAACCCGTAGGTCGTACCATCTTGGGTGTATCTATCGTAAGTAAACTCCCAGGTCAGGCCCGAGGCGATGACATGACCTTTTCCAAGCGGGTAACGAACCAGCGTCGGCGCACCATTATTCACCGACCGGAAGATCACGTCACTGCCCGCCGGCAAGGTATTTTCGATAAAGTAATTATGCGAAGCAGCGGTCCCTTCAAGGTCGGCATCAGTCAATAGGGTGCGCGGGGCGCCCGTACGCAACGAGCCAGTCACGATAGGGTGACTAGCCGCAACCGAGTCGATTCGGTTGAAGGTGGCATAATCGTCTTCAACCTGTACTCCTCCTGGCAGGTCGGTATAATTGTTTCCGCTCGACCATCCGTTGTCACAGGCGAAAAACACCAGCGTGCCTCCCCCTGAGACGTATTGTTCAAAGGTGCTGTAATTAGCGGCGTAGGCATCGTAAAATGACTGCACCTGATCATTGACGATAAGTACGACCTTGTAATCTGAAATGTTGTAGCTTGCCAGACCCTCGAAATCAGTGACCACATAGGTATAACCGAGGTCCGTAAGTACCTGAGTATTCGCATCTGACTTCCAGGGTAACGCTGTCTGGATCAGCAAAACATCAGCGCCGGCACTCTGGGTCGCCTGCGGCAATTCCCCGAATGCAGCCTGGCGCTGGACCTGGGGGGTCGTAAACGTGGGCCGATAACCTCCAGGAGGCGTTGCGCTATCGGACGACAGTGCAGTAGCAGGCGCCGCACCCATCGCCGAAATTGCGATCCACAGCATTAGCCTTAGCACAATTGCGAAACGACCCGACATGCTGAGTTGGACGACACTGTCGGCGTGAAAAAGACGATCCATGATTCGATACCTTTATAGCTATGAAAAAATCTAAAGTTCCATCTGGACGCAGTTCGCCCACGTAAAATCGTACCACAGTCGAAGGATCAGGACGATCACATCAACTTCTGAGCCATTTGCGCTGCGGCGCTTTTCGCGGACGCGCCGGGACCGGGGTCGGCGCGAGACGGGCTGACGCACAGGCATTTCCTGGTGCGCACCAACGAAATCGGATCGCCGTCGCGCAGACTTGAGAATCATTCGCAAAAACTCTGTTCTGCGGACAGCCGCACCCGCAGGCGACGCGTGGGCGGCCTGACCGGACGCGGCAGTCGGTGAGGGGTTATCCGGTCGCGGGGATGGGCTGAACCAGCGAACGCATTTGTTCGAGGCGACCGGCTTTGACGTGTCCCAGCGCCATCGCCATCATGACCGCCAGCGCCAAGCCGACGCGCGTCTGCATCTTGGCCAGGCCGCGAATGAAATGCCGCTCGAAGCCGAAGCTGTTATCGATGCGGTTATTGATCCGCTCCAAGGCGCTACGGCGGTTGTAACCGCGCTCCCAACTGGGACTGCCATA
>NZ_KB902388.1 GCF_000379525.1 Lamprocystis purpurea DSM 4197
GTCGTCCCGGCAGGATGCCGGGACCCAGTGCCAGGACGGCAACCCTCAGCCAGCACAACGCCCAAGTTTGCACGATGGCCCTGCCTGGCACTGGATTCCGGCATCCATGCCGGAATGACGGGCCGCGCGGTCAGCCGCGATCTCCGTCGTCCCGGCATGGATGCCGGGACCCAGTGCCAGGACGGCAACCCTCCGCCAGCACAACGCTCAAGTTTGCACGATCGCCCTGCCTGGCACTGGATTCCGGCATCCATGCCGGAATGACGGACCGCCGGGCCAACCGCGATCTCCGTCGTCCCGGCAGGATGCCGGGACCCAGTGCCAGGGACGGTAACCCTCCACCAGCACAACGCTCAAGTTTGAACGATGGCCCTGCCTGGCACTGGATTCCGGCATCCAAGCCGGAATGACGGACGAAGCAGCAAGACTCAAACCCGACCACCCAACACCCGCTCCAGCCCCACCACAATCCGCTCCCCCGCCCGCCCATCCCACAACTCGGGTATCGCCCCACGCTGCCAGTCCCCGGCAAACAGCCGATCGAGTGCCGGCGCCAGCTTCGCTGGATCGGTGCCGATCAGCGCATTGGTCCCGATGCTCACCGTCTCCGGCCGCTCGGTGCTATTCCGCAGCGTCATGCAGGGCACGCCCATCACCGTGGTCTCTTCCGTAATCCCCCCTGAATCGGTGATCACCGCCTTGGCGTGCTTGACCAGATAGTTGAATTCCAGATAGGGCTGCGGTTCGACCAGGTGCAGGTGCGTCGGCAGATCGGCCAGCTCGCGTAGCGTCTTGGCCGTGCGCGGGTGCACCGGGAAGATCACCGGCAGGCCCCGCGTGCCCGCGCCGATCGCCGCCAGCAGCCGCGCCAGGGAACCGGTGCCGTCGACGTTGGCCGGCCGATGCAGGGTGACGACGAAATACCCACCCGGCTGCAAGCCCAAGGCATCCCAGAACGGCGGCGGCTGCAGCCGCTCCAGGTTGGCCAGCAAGGAGTCGATCATGGTGTTGCCGACGAAAATGATCCGCTCCTCCCCGACCCCCGCCTGGCGCAGGTTGGCATTGGCAAAGGCGCTGGTGGTGAAGAACCAGTTGGTGATGGCATCGGTCACCATCCGGTTGATCTCTTCCGGCATGGTCCAGTCGCCCGAGCGGATGCCGCCTTCCACATGGGCCACCGGCACGCACAGCTTCTGCGCCGCGATGGCGCAGGCCATGGTCGAGGTCACGTCCCCCACCACCAGACACAACCGGGACGCCGCCGCCAGCAGCAGCCGCTCATAGCCGATCATGATCGCTGCCGTCTGCTCCGCCTGGGTGCCCGACCCCACCTCCAGATTCACATCCGGCGCCGGGATGCCCAACTGGACAAAAAAATCGCCCGACAGGCGGGCGTCATAGTGTTGACCAGTGTGCACCAGGCGGTACCGCAAGGGTCCGCCGGCCGCCGCCCGGGCCTGCAGCGCCCGGATAATAGGCGCGATCTTCATGAAATTCGGGCGCGCGCCCGCGATGATGTCGATCAGCATGACCGCGCTACCTCGATGGTCACCCGGCTCACCTCCAGAATCTCCTCCAGCGGAATCGGCGCTGGCCCGCCCGTGCGCAGGGCCTGCACGAACGCCGCGGCACAGGCGCGCTGGCCTTTGTCCTGACGCCACAGATTCAGCGCCTTGAAGCCCGGCCAGCCGAAACCGGTCAGGCGGCGGAAATTATCCAGTTGCAGCACCCGCCCGGCGGCGAAGACCTCGAGCCGCTCCTTCGGGAACGCCTTGCTGCCGTTGGCCAAGTAATGGACGGTCCCGAGCGAGCCGTCGGCGAAACCCAGGTTGATGCTAACCGAATCCCCCGTGGCCGTGTCCATCGCCAGCGCCTCCGCCCGCGCGATCGGCGCCCCGACCAGGAACCGCAGTAGATCGATGAAATGGCACGCCTCGCCAATGATGCGCCCGCCGCCCACCGCCGGGTCCTGCGTCCAGTGCTCCGCCGGGATCGCCCCAGCATTCACCGTCATTACCAACGCCTTCGGACCCGTCACGCCGGCCAGCAGCGACTTGATCTTCTGTACCTGAGGCGCAAAGCGGCGGTTGAAACCCACCATCAACAAGGGTGCGGGGGCAGCCTCCTGCCCGCCCGGTCCATGCTGGCTTCCAGGTTCCAGCCCCTCGGGCGGCACGCCCAAACGCGGCCTGGGAACCAGGATATCCCGGATCGCCGCCAACTCATCGAGCGTCAGACACAGCGGCTTCTCCACAAACACCGCCTTCCCCGCGGCCAATGCCTGCAACACCATCCGCGCATGACTGTCATGCCGCGTCGTGATCACCAGCGCGGTTGACTGCGGATCGGTAAACAAGGCCTCGGTATCCGTGGTCGTCCGTGCAAAGCCAAACTTCCGCCCCGCATGAACCCCGCTCACCCCACCACTGGAAGCCACCGCCACCAGCCGCGCTCCGGCCGCCTTGAAAGCCGGGATCAGCACCCCGGTGGCGTAATTTCCGGCACCGATAAAACTCACCGCCGCGGCACGCGACGTTGAAGCGTCGACACCTATTCCCGCACCGGCACCAGGCAGTGACGCAGCGACCGCAATGGTCTGTTCCCGCAAGCGCTGCAGTTCGCCACCTGGGTACTCAAGCACGATCCCCAGCGACGGCTCGGCGCCGCCAACCACCGCATAGGCGCGCTCGGCGTCCTCCAGCGCAAAGCGATGGGACACCAGCGGCGCGACATCCAGCCGCCCGTCGGCCAGCATATCCAGCACCGCCTCGAAATTACGCTGCTCGGTCCAGCGCACGAAGCCGATCGGATAATCCTGGCCCTGCTCCTCATAGAGCGGGTCATAGCGCCCCGGCCCATAGGAGCAGGAGACCTGAAAGCTCAACTCCTTCTCGTAGAAATCCGCCCGCGACAGCTCCAGCCCGACCACGCCCACCAACACGATCCGCCCGCGCTGGCGACACATCAGCGCCGCCTGATGCACCGGCTCATTGCTGCGCGTCGCCGCCGTGATGATCACCGCATCCACTCCGTGTCCACGCGCGAAGGTCTCAGCCACCGCCACCGGGTCCTGCCCTGCGGCCAGATCCACCGTCTCGGCACCGAATTGGCGTGCCAACGCCAGCTTGGCCGGATCCAGGTCGATCCCCAACACCCGGCAGCCATGGGCGCGCAGCAGTTGCACCGCCATCAACCCGATCAACCCGAGCCCGGTCACCACCACCGCTTCACCCAGGGTCGGCGCCGCCAGGCGGATACCCTGCAAGGCAATGGCCCCGATCACGGTAAAGGCCGCCGCCTCGTCCGTCACGTCATCCGGAATCCGGGCACACAGATTTACCGGCACACTCGCCATCTCGGCATGCCGGCCGTTCGAAGCCACCCGATCGCCCACCGCGAAGCCCGCCGCGCCCGCGCCCAGTTCCGCCACCACCCCCACGTTGCAATAACCCAGCGGCAGCGGCTGCTCCAGCTTATTGCGCACCGCCTCCAGGGTCGGCACCAGACCGTCAGTTCGCACCTTTTCCAACACCTGCCGTACCTTATCAGGCTGCTGGCGCGCCTTCGCGAGCGGATTGGCTTTGCCGAAATCCACCAGCATCCGTTCAGTCCCAGCCGAAATCAGCGAGCGGGTCGTGCGCAGCAGCAAGGCCCCGCGGCCCACGCGCGGGCACGGCACCTCGGCCAACTCGGTACGGCCATCCTTAAGGTTTTGCAAAATTTGTTTCACGGTACAGCTCAGATAAAGTGAAATTCCGAAGACAGCGGTCGCCTTGAAACCGCTGGACAAGCCAAGAAAAGCAGCGAACCGCGACCGCCGTCGTCCCGGCAGGATGCCGGGACCCAGTGCCAAGGATGGTAACCCTCAGCCAGCACCGCGCTCACGGTTGAATAACAGCCCTACCCAGCCCTGGATTCCGGCATCCAAGCCGGAATGACGGACCAAGCGGGCAACCGCGATCTCCGTCGTCCCGGCATGGATGCCGGGACCCAGTGCCAGGGACGGTAACCCTCAGCCAGCACCGCGCTCACGGTTGAATAACAGCCCTACCCAGCCCTGGATTCCGGCATCCAAGCCGGAATGACAAACCGAGCGGGCAACCGCGATCTTCCGTCGTCCCGGCATGGATGCCGGGACCCAGTGCCAAGGATGGTAACCCGCAGCCAGCACACCGCCCAGGTTTGACCGATCACCCCTACCCGGCCCTGGATTCCGGCATCCATGCCGGAATGACGAACCGCGCGGTTAACCGCGATCTCCGTCGTCCCGGCACGGATGCCGGGACCCAGTGCCAAGGACGGTAACCCGCAACCAGCACAGCGCCCACGTTTGACCGATAACCCCTGCCCGGCCTTGGATTCCGGCATCCTTGCCGGAATGACGAACCGAGCGGTCAACCGCAATGTCCGTCGTCCCGGCAGGATGCCGGGACCCAGTGCCAAGGATGGTAACCCGCAACCAGCACACCGCTCACGGTTGAACAATGGCCCTGCCTGGCCCTGGATTCCGGCATCCTTGCCGGAATGACGAACCGAGCGGTCAACCGCGATGTCCGTCGTCCCGGCATGGATGCCGGGACCCAGTGCCACGGACGGTAACCCTCAGCCAGCACACCGCCCAGGTTTGACCGATCACCCCTACCCAGCCCTGGATTCCGGCATCCAAGCCGGAATGACAAACCGAGCGGTCAACCGCGATCTCCGTCGTCCCGGCATGGATGCCGGGACCCAGTGCCACGGACGGTAACCCTCAGCCAGCACAGCGCCCACGTTTGACCGATCACCCCTGCCCAGCCCTGGAATCCGGCATCCAAGCCGGAATGACGGACCGAGCGGTCAACCGCGATGTCCGTCGTCCCGGCATGGATGCCGGGACCCAGTGCCAAGGACGGTAACCCGCAACCAGCACACCGCTCACGGTTGAACAATGGCCCTGCCTGGCCCTGGATTCCGGCATCCTTGCCGGAATGACGAACCGAGCGGTCAACCGCGATCTCCGTCGTCCCGGCACGGATGCCGGGACCCAGTGCCAAGGACGGTCACCCGCAGCCAGCACAGCGCCCACGTTTGACCGATCACCCCTACCCGGCCCTGGATTCCGGCATCCAAGCCGGAATGACGAACCGAGCGGTCAACCGCGATCTCCGTCGTCCCGGCATGGATGCCGGGACCCAGTGCCAAGGACGGTAACCCTCAGCCAGCACACCGCTCCCGGCTGAACACTGGCCCTACCCAGCCCTGGATTCCGACATCCAAGCCGGAATGACGGACCGAGCGGGCAACCGCGATCTCCGTCGTCCCGGCATGGATGCCGGGACCCAGTGCCAAGGACGGTAACCCTCAGCCAGCACACCGCCCAGTCTTGACCGATCACCCCTACCCCGCCCTGGATTCCGGCCTCCTGCCAGAATGACGATGACGCACCCCACCGGATCAGTCCCCTGCCGCAAAGTCATCGTACAGGTCTCGCCACGCTGGATTCATCTCCTCAATCACTCGAAGCTTCCAGGCCCGCTGCCAGCCTTTCATCTGCTTTTCCAGCCTGATCGCATCCGGCATCGTCTCCAGCTGCGCATACCAAACCAGCCGATGCACGTGATAGCGCCGAGTGAAGCCCTCCACCAAGTCATGTTTGTGCTCCCAGACTCGCTTCGGCAGATTGCTCGTAACACCGAGGTAAAGGGTACCGTTGCGTTTGCTCGCAAGGATGTATACGGCAGGTTTACGCTCCATTGGTTTCCTCCCTACGCAGCGTGTTCCACTTTACCTGGGAGCTTAGCTCTTGCGTAACGATGCCCCTGCCTGGCCCGAATGGCGCGAAGATAAGCCGAGAGCATNTTTAAATCAGCGGGTTACCGTTGCGACTCAGGACCAAAAATCGGCNTGTTCAGCGCTGTTTCTTGGGGTGGCCGTTCTGGCGGACCTCCTCCTGCGCGAGGCGCCGGGGCTTGGTCAACAGCGGATAGCTCTTGAGCCGACGCTTCAACGCCCGCGGCTCAATGCGTCCCCGCCGTAGACCGACCCGGGGTTCGGCGATCAACACCAAGAGGGCGCGGATCACCACCGCGTCGCGGGTCCCGCCGCCCCGCTGTTGCCAGGAAATCCAGATCTGCACCGTGTGTTTAAAGCTCAGTTGCCGTGGGATTTGGTCAGCCAGCAGGGCGGCTTGCGCCATCAGCAGACGGATCAGGTTGTAAGCCAGCAAGTAGACCCACAACTCCTTGATCGCCATCTCCGGAGTCCGGCACCGCAGGTGTTCCATCCCGAGCGTGGTCTTGCTGTTGCGCAGATCAAGTTCGACGTTCCAGCGGCTGCGGTACAACACCTTGAGGGTGTACTTGGGGACCGCTTTGGGGCACAGCAGGGTCGTGACCATGATCTTACCGCCCGCTTGAAACTCACGCACGGTCAGGGTGTCCGGGGCCTGATCGTAGTCCTCCTGGCTCATCCAGTCCGGACGCTTGGGCTTGCTCAGGACGATGAGGTGGTCACGCNCCCCAAGCCATTGGCCCAGGCGAAAGTCCGTGCTGCGCTTGCGGGCGCCATACTGCTCAAACACCCCATCGACGCCGCGGGACCCCAACTCACAGAGCAGAAAATACGTCGCGTAAAAAGCGTCGGCAATCAGGATCTCGCCGCGCAGCAGGGTATCGAGNAGGGTGCGNAGCAGGNTCTGCTCGTCGCTGCCCTTGCCCACACAGGGACCGACGGCCCCATCCAACAAGGCGCCGGTCGCCAGGCACATTAAGACCACCAACCGACAGATCGGGAACCCCAGTCCNGGCTTCTGGCTCGTCGGCTGCGGATATTTGGCCTGGTTTTCCGCGGTGTCGGCCAAGGTCAGCGTTGCCCCGTCGGCGAGCCGCACCCGTCGGCCGTGCCAGTGCCACCAGGCCGGTGCCCCGTCGGTCACCAGCTCCCCGGTCTGGCGCGCCAGGGTCGCGATCATCGACAGCGGCAGTCGGGCCCGGGCTTGGCAGAAGGCGCTGGTGCTGGTGCTGAGGCGCGGCAACCCGGCGATGGCCCGTTGGACCGCGTGGTCGGCGAGCGCCTGGCAGCAACTGCCGTCCGCCGAGAGCGCCTGGGTCATGAACATCGCCAAGGTCTTCGTCGGGGGAAAGGCCCGCTCACGATGGGCCGGCACCAACACGGCGACCTGATCCAGCAGCTGCGGGCCGGTCAACAAATTAAAGAATCCGCCGGTGTCGATCCGCGCGGCCTCCTCAAGGACACGTTGCTGCGTCGCGGCGCGTTGGTTAGGATGCATGGGGGCTGGCTCGCAGGGTGATGGGTTGGGTGTCGCAACCTTCAGCCTACCACTCTTGCGGGTTGGCCCCTATTATTTTCAGTCTGTTAGACTAAATTAGTGCCATTCCTGCCTGGCCCTGGATTCCGGCATCCAAGCCGGAATGACGGACCGCGCGGTCAAGCGCGACCTCCGTCGTCCCGGCAGGAGGCCGAGACCCAGTGCCAAGGACGGTAACCCGCAACCAGCATACCGTTCAAGGTTGAACCATGGCCCTGCCCGGCCCTGGATTCCGGCATCCAAGCCGGAATGACGGACCGCGCGGGGGCCTTGATCATCCTTCCGGCTGCCGGTG
>NZ_KB902389.1 GCF_000379525.1 Lamprocystis purpurea DSM 4197
TTCGCTGGCGATCCAAGCGAAAAACTCAAGTCGTTCTTCTGTAGACCAGAGCTTCTCCGCTTCGGCGACGAACGTGTGAGTTTCGTAGATTGTGAGCACGCAAAATTGTACGTCTGCGACGTACTTTTCGCAACCGGAGCTTAGCCCGGACGCGCGGCGAGCGACGCAGAGTTACACGACTAGGTTGGGCGATCTTTGGTTTTCTTCGTTGCCGGCGCAGAGGATTCAGGGGAAAACGTGGTCTGTCCCCGGTTTTCCACGTGGTCTGTCCCCGGTTTTCCACGCGGTTTAGCCGAAGGTTAGGCTTTCTTTGACTCTTTCTTTGACTCCTTGGCCGCCTAATTGAGTTTGGCCTCTTTTCCCCCATTTCCCGCATTGCCACTATAGCCCCAATTCGGTGGTCTTAGATCATACCTGCACAGCCTTGCCATCTCGGATTTCGAGTGATGCTCCACCGGGCATATCGAAAATGTCAATACTTTCTACGTCTATTCCGGCCTCTCTGAAGAAAACAGCAGCCCAGCGGCGGCCCTGTGAGCCGGCATTGCTAGGGAAGAAACTGACATCAAGATCTACCTTCTCGAAAGTCCCTGGATGTCCCATTTTAAGAACTGTTCCGTCAGCGTACATGACATCCCATTTGACTGCCATCATGTCGTCGCAATCCGTCATTCGTACAAGCGGGCCATGTTGGTCAATGAGGCTTCTGGAATGCTCTCGGAACCATCCATCGCTTGGATATGAATAGGACTGTTGCGCACGCGACGACGGCTTCAGCGATGCAGGGTAAGCGTTCTTTCTGCGGCAGGGTCCGCAGACCCATGTGCGTTCTTCGCCCGCAGACAATCCCCGTGTTATCTCGGCCAGCGCATCTTCTGTCTGTTGCCTGACAATTGCCCGCCTTTCTGGTGGTACACTCTCACATCCTTCAATCAGATCTTCTACGGAAGAACTTGCGCCGATCGGGATGGCAATGGTACCGGACGCTTGCATAGACTTCAGTGCTTGCGATGCCGTTATCGCGACTGCGTTGTTGGGTAGAGAATAGCTGCGCTTGCAGCCTTCACATATCAAGATAATTCCGGCTTTGCTGGTGCCGCCGTCAAATGCGTTTCTATCTTCTTGCTTTTTCTTGGTTTCCGACGTCGGTGATGTTGTCGATGAAAGCAAAAACCGCAATATAAGTATAACCACTGCAATAACAGCGGCAATTGCGAAAACTATTAGGAAATCGTTCATTAAGCTTTTCTCTACAAAATTGAAGAACTCAATTTTACCGCATCAATGTCACAGCTACCGCTGGCGCGCCGTTTCCCGGTAAAGACCATCAGGGTAGAGGCGATTTGTATTGCCGAACGTAAAGCTAAAGCCGCGCCCGCCTCCACGGAACCTGCCAGTTACCACGAACCCTGATGGCGCGCTCGCTTTTGAGCCCAAAGTTAGGCCATTCTTTGTTTTCTTTGCTGCCAGGGCGGGGATTCAGGGGGAAACCGCGGTCTGTCCCCCTGTTTCCTTTTTACTGTAATTTCTGCTTGCTTACCTTAATTAGCCTCTTTAATCGCTTCGTATTTTTCGAACGCAAGTTTAAGTTTCTCACATGCCTTTTTGGCTACTTTCTGAAGTTTATAGCTTACCACTCCCGCCGTTTGTCTTTCAAATGGTTCCAATGCATTCCATTTCATATCTGAAACTAATAATAAATTATTAGATGCGCTTTCAAAGTCATCAATTGCCTTTCTCAATGTGTTGCTGACATTCAAAAAATCATTCATTGTGGTGCACTTTTTAGCTAAGTCGAAGACATCCAATATGATACCGAATAACGCATACCTTGGATGACCTTTTAAGTCTTGCCAAAGCTCCCTATCATTACGTAAGTCTAACAGTAATTCATGGTCAATCTTGAAAATCTGGTCTCGCATCTCCGCAGTTAAATCTTTGTTAACGCTTTTCTCCGTTGCGGCCATACGGTCAGCCTGTGCGGGAGCGGAGGTTACGGGAATAGCTGGACTCCCAAGTCTTGGATTCTTTGGATTCTTTTTGCTAACGAATAAGTTTCTAAACCATTTCATCTGTTCGTCTCTCCGTTCTTATGTCGCCTAACGTCAAGTCTAAAGCGGCGCGCGCCCCGGATGAGCTAGCCAACTAGCACGACGTCTGTGGCGCGCGCTCGCTTTTGAGACAAAGGTTAGGCTCTTTCTTGCATTCAATCCGCAACGAGGTCTGAGCTTGGGAATGTTGGGGTTCGTTACTCACCCCAAACTACGGCCCTGACTTCTTTTTCGATTTTGAGGCTACTTCCTGGATGTTAAAACCGTTTTTTCAGAAGGAGCCCAATTTCCCTTGTCATCGGCTCGCAAGGTGACCCTAACGGGAACTGACGGACAGCACATAGCATCTTCTTTTCCATACTCGAATCCCTCGACTACTATGGACGTTTCCGTATTCTGCACAAGCTTCCCGACATTCGCTCTGGAGTGTATGCCGTTGTCGAACGTGACCGCTGGATATGATTTATCTGTATCAATCATAAACCTGTTTCCATCGCCGACAGTGACAATGGCAATTTCTTGACTTCCCGTAGGGGTGCCTGACCCGCCTGGAACTCCGTCAAGGCAATACTTCAAGTCCCATAGGACGGCGTACGTAGCCTTTCTAGCCGACCTCCCTCTATCCAGCGGCACTAAGGTTGCTATGTTCTCTGGACCAACATTAACGTCTGCACAAGAAATTGAACTTCCATAGGCGTTTACAACGCGAACAATTTTTTCCGCAATCTTCCCGCTCGGCGGCTGTGCCATTGCTAGTGCAGGCGCGATAGACAAAACGAGAAATGCGCTGCGCACTAACCTTACTTGCGTAAGCATCCTGGTTCCTCGATGTACTGCGCCAATAATCAAAGATGTGGAGGCCGGGCAGCGCCCGGCACTCTTACAGGATAAGAGCCAACGCTTTAGTTCGGCTGAGCATCCTGGGTTATGTGAGGTTGATGCCCGGAGTGGTGCGTTCCTCCTGAGTAATGACAATACTGTTCGCACCATTGAAGCGGGTCTCGATTGGCAAGACTCCATTGTGTTTGAACGGCAGTAGGAAGCGAATCTTTCCTTATCGGGCGAACAGTCAAAACGCGCTCGTCAACGTCGACCGACTCGATAAGACACTCATCTTCATCTAAATGAAAATGCCTATGAATTAGTGTCACGCCAAAGCGATCAAGTTTACCGTGTTCTTCGAGAACTTTTCTAAGCTCTGCGAAACAGGCTGCATCGCTTGCGTCTAGATCGTGCGACATCGTTTCCATGTCGGGGATCTTTGCCCATTGAACCGGTTGCACAACGATTTGCTGCATACGAGTAACCTCTAGTTAAAGCCTAACACGTGAAGCCGAAAGCGACGCACGCCCGCACGGAGCCTGCGAATTAGCACGACGCCCGTAAAGCGCGCTCGCTCTTAAGCCAAAAGCTATTTGCTGTTTCAAATTCGCCTTGCCCCTTTTTCCCCCTTTTTCGCCCGAAATATCTACTTGGTAATCGTCGCAAAAGCGATCACAGCCAAAAGCAGAATTTCTATCAACTGTCCCCAATGCATGAGGAAGGCGCTCAATTGATATTCCATACAATACTCCTACGGTGTGTTCTTTGGCCTAACGTGAAGTCTAAAGCGGCGCGCGCCCCTGATGAGCTTGCCAATTAGCACGACGCCTGTGGCGCGCGCTCGCTCTTGAGACAAAGGTTAGGCTCTTGATCATTTTTCGGGAAAAGAACCCGAGCCTGGCCCCTTGTCCCTATCAGGTTTGCCTCCCGCCTTGGGTTCTGCGCTTCCGGCGAAAAGGCGCATAATTTCTTGGGCCCTGTCAGCTGCCGCCATTTGCGACTGCTTGCTGCATATATGCTCAGGCGTTTTCTCTAATCGGGAAAGCGCATTCTTTGCCCACTCGCCCAAAGTTCCATGTGGATCAAGTTCGCTTAATTTCTTGGCGGCGTCGATTGCCATCGGGAAATCGCCTCTTAAGTCATATGCCTGAACTAACTCTTCGTAGGCGGCCTCATCGTTAGAGTTCTTTTCCAAGGCTTTCTTAGCCTTCCTTATGGACGATTCGATAACAGCAGAGTTACACGCGTGTTGGTACTCCGCAATTTGCCGATAGGCACCCAACCAAAGAGTATCAAATGAATATGATTCCCCAGAGCAGTGCTTCCTGTACCCGGTAAACGTCAAAACGCTCTTCGCATAATTTAACTCGACTTTATTATAATAGTCACTTAATGCAAGGTAAGCTGGAATTAGTTTCGGTTCCAGTTGTACAGCCTTTTCAAGGTCGGTAGCTGCGCGAGAAAGTTCTTGCCTGGCGTTATTATCCAAGTGGTAATCATACAGGTTCTTGCGTCCATTGTGCTCCAGATATGAAATTAAAGCACTTATACCCTTGGCTTGAAGAGCCACTGCTTCTGGATTAAGATCAGATCCACAGCCAGGCATGGTATTTCTGTATAATCTTAATTCTCCAAGATCTATTGAGTCCACGGCAGGATCTTCTGTAGATTCAAAATCGCAAGCAGTAATACACAGTACAAAGCCAACGACAGCAAAAAAGATTCTGTGTCTCATGGGGAACCTCATTGAACAACTAATGTCTTAACTGCCGATCACTTGTCGCAACCGATTTACTGCCATGAACGCGCGAACTCTTGGCGCGCTAATTGTTTACTTTGTCTAGAGCCTAACCGTAAAGTCTAAAGCGGCGCGCGCCCCTGATGAGCTAGCCAATTAGCACGACGCCTGTGGCGCGCGCTCGCGTTTGAGACAAAGGTTAGGCTCTTATTCATTTTCCGGGAATAGAACTCGAGCCTGGCCCCTTTAGCTCGCCCCTTTAGCTCTTTAGCTTCTATGACTAACCGAATTAAGTAAACCGTACCCAGAACTGAATTAAGTAAACTGTCACCACAATTCGGCCTGTTATTTCCACAGCTGCCACCAAGGCTTCTTTTCTGATCTGGATGCTGCGTGTTCCTGAATAGCCGGCTTCGCTTGGCACGTCGTCTTTAGCTGACCGTGCGAACGACATTCCTTCAAACAATCCGCAACACCTTCAGCCCCCGGATCAAGTGCCAGCGCCTTTTCAAACCAAGGAATAGCAGCCAAAAACTCACCTTTCTTAAAAAAGACGTAACCAATGTTACTGTGTGCAATTGCGTTTTGAGGATTAATACGAATAGCCTCGTTGAGTATCTTCTGCGCTCCTGCGAAGTCTCCAGACTGTATAAGCTGCGCTCCCTGATTCACCAATTCGCGCGCCTTCAGTTCATTTCTTACGTCATTGCTGGATTCCGAAGTACCGCCCGAACTAGCGATGCGGAACTCAACAAGCTGCCTGCCTGTAGCGTCACATTGTGGCAAGATTACAACGTCGTCCAAAACGCGAATCTCATGCTGCGCTTTGCCGTTCGCGCAGATTGTTATGAGATGAAACCACCTCGGACCACTCTTGCCTGATGGATGCTGTGGACATCCTTTGTCTTGGATGAACGCGACCACCTTCGACATATCATTCGGACGCCGAGCAATGAACGACTTGATGAAGTCCTGTGTAAACGCAACGCGGCCATCCGAGCCGGAACCTGGCCCGATATGCACTGAGAGGGCAGGTTGATGGAGATCCTGAAGGATCGCGTAGCATGTCCTGTTTGTGCTAGCCCACATGCTGATCGCAAATTCTCTTGGGTCCCAACCTCGGATCGGTGGTTCGTCTTGGGTCGTCGTCAGAATTATTGCCTCGATCTCTCTTGGATCAACAAGACGGTTCAGGATGTTGGTGGCGACTTCGGGGTCAGTTACGATTTGTTTTTCTGACATGCTGTTTCTCCTGGATCTTGGTGACGTGGCTAAACGGCCTAACGTTCAGGCCAAGGCGGCGCGCGCCACCGATGAACCCGCAAACCAGCACAACGCCCGTGGCGCGCGCTCGCTCTTTGGCCGAAAGTTAGGCATTGTTTGGCATCTCTCTGGTTCAGGAACTAAGTAAGAATGTCCAGGGAATTTGGAATTTTGAGTCAGAACAGTTGCCTGACGTACTGTAGAGCAGGTTGACCTGAAACGCCATCTATGCAGGCGCTAGGGGTTGTTGAGAACATGGATGTAGCAAGCATTTTTGAATGCTCATTGAAGGTCCCGACTATTGCTTCTACATACAAATGGGACACTTTGGCACGCTGGAAGCCGTTGATTAGTTCATCAAATGCTTTCTGCGTTACCTCCTTTCCATACCCCCGAGAGCGACTAGCCTCATCCACGGAACATCCAGCATTCAGACAGGGGAAGCCATCTATTGGGTCGGCTGAAATGAACGTTGCCAAGGCGACAACTCCACTGCTCTTTATTAACGCGTAGGAAAATCGTGTTTCGCCGTTGGCATCATCGACCAAAAAAAGTAGATCGTCGTGAAGTTCAGCTCGTTGAGGCTCAATAATCCCGTGCGTCAGGGCGTGCTGAAACGATCGGAGCGCATTCATCGTGTCCGTCATCGCTGTTGGCATAAGATCTCCCGTATTGCCTATTGCCTAACGACTAAGCGTTTATCCGTCGTGCGCGCCGCACTGATCCCTGGTTGTGGCACGGCGCCTGGCGCGCACGACGGATAAACGTTTGTTGGACTAATCCGATCCTGGCACGGTGCCCGCTGCGGGTGCGGCCTTCTTTAGAGATAGGGAATTGTATCCCCGCGCCCAGGGTCGCCGGCCGGTGCCGGGCGGTATTTCAGCACGTGGTCGACGCTCGGAGCGGCGCAAGACGGGCATCCGAGGGGGCCGCGGGGCTGATACGCGGGCGATTTTGCGTCGATTGTAGACC
>NZ_KB902390.1 GCF_000379525.1 Lamprocystis purpurea DSM 4197
GCCGAATTGTCAGGCCAGGATGGCCTGACTACGCAGGCGCAGGCGCAGCCGCAGCCGCGGTACTGGACCCCCGCCGCCGGCGCCTTTGCAGGCTGGCCGGACAGCCTAAAGGACTTCAAGCTGCTCGACCCCTGCTGCGGTTCAGGTCATTTCCTGGTCGCCGCCTTCCTGCTGCTGGTGCCCATGCGCATGGCGGCCGAGGGCTTGAGCGTGCGGGAGGCGGTGGACGCGGTGCTGGCCGACAACCTGCACGGCCTGGAGCTGGACGCCCGCTGTGTCGAGATCGCGGTCTTCGCCCTGGCGTTGGCGGCCTGGCGCTTCCCGGACGAGAACGGCGACCCGCTGGGCGTGCGGGCCGACATGCCCGCGCCCAACATCGCCTGTTGCGGCCTGAAGGTGGCGGCCAGCGCCAAGGACTGGGAGGCGCTGGTCCCTGATTCGCAACCCAATGCCGCACTGCTGCGGCAGGAACTGCGGCTGCTGCACGCGAGCTTTGCGCAGGCACCGCTGTTGGGCAGCTTGCTGGACCCGGCTCGCGGCCTGAAGGACGACCTTTTCAAGTCCAGCTTCGACGATCTGAAGGACCTGCTGGAGCGTGCGTTGGCGACCGAGACGCCGACCACGCTGCGGGGGGCGGAGCAGGAGTTGAACGACGACGCCTGGGATTTGGCTTTGACTGCGCGCGGTTTGCTGGACGCTGCGCGGCTGCTGGATGCGCGCTACCACTTGGTCATCACCAACGTGCCCTATCTGGCACGGGGCAAGCAGCACGAAGCGCTGAAGGCCTACTGCGATACCCACTACTCAGAGTCTAAGACAGACTTGGCCACTGTGTTCTTGGAGCGTGGCATTGAGCTATGTGTTGCCAATGGAAGCCTAGCAGTTGTCAGTCCCCAAAACTGGTGGTTCCTCGGCGGCTACCAAAAATTCCGAATAACTTTGTTAGAACTGGTGAGTATTGAGTTCCTTGTGGCACTCGGCGAAGAAGCTTGGCAGTACTTCGGGGATAGGGGGCCGCTTGCCACACTGACGTTGATTTCAAAGCGGAAGCCGTCTTCCGCGCAAATGGCATCAGGAATTGATACCCTGCTAAGAAAATCAATTGAAGAAAAGGCCGAATTGCTCAGAAGCCAAGGTCCACCCCAGCGCTTACTACAAGCGGGCCTGCGTGCCAACCCAGATAGTCGCATCGCATTTGTAGAGATTACGGCGGAACTGCTCAGCAAACACGCCGACTCCTTCAAAGGAATGTCTACCGGGGACCTGAACAGATTCATTCACGAATTCTGGGAGGTCTCTGGTAAGGATGCTGATTGGGTAAACTTCCAAGGAACGCCAGAAGAATCCTGCCTCCACGGGGGGCGCTCGCAAATCTTACACTGGGAAGGTGGCACCGGAGACATGGTGCAACAACCATCGTGCTATGTGAAGGGTGGCAGGGCTTGGGGTCGAAAGGGAGTCTTTGTGTCTCAGATGCGTAGTCTTGCTGCAACCTTGTATGAAGGCCAGCATTTTGACGAGAACGGAGCTGCGATCGTTCCCGACTCTCCAGAGAACATTGCGGCCATCTTCGCGTTTCTGAGCAGCCCTGAGTATCGGGTGGCAGTAAAAACGATTGATGCCGCAGTCAAGGTTACGAATAAGACACTCATAAAGGTCCCTTTTGACCTTGACCGCTGGATGTCCGCTGCGCAGAAGATATATCCCCACGGCCTGCCCAAGCCCTATTCCGACGACCCTACCCAATGGCTCTTCCACGGCCATCCCCAGCCCGCCACCGACCCGCTGCAAGTCGCCGTTGCCCGCCTGCTGGGCTACCGCTGGCCAGCCGAGACGGACGCCGAGATGGAACTCTCCGACGAGGCCCGCGCCTGGATCGCGCGTTGCGAGGCCCTGGCCGGCCATCTGGACGACGACGGCATCGTCTGCCTATCCTCCGTCCGCGGTGAGAGGGCCGCTCACGAACGCCTGCTCGACCTGCTGATTGCCGCCTGGGAGACCGTCGAGCCCGGCAGTTGGAAGCCCTGCATCCTGGCCAAGCTGCTGGCCGACGCCGACTCTGCCGGCAAGGACTTGGATGTCTGGCTGCGCGACAAGTTCTTCGAACAGCACGCCAGGCGCTTCCACCATCGCCCCTTTATCTGGCATGTCTGGGACGGCCTGAAGGACGGCTTCGGCGCCCTGGTGAACTACCACAAGCTCGACGCCCGGAACCTGGAGCGCCTCATCCACACCTACCTGGGCGACTGGACCCGCCAGCAGGAGGCCGGCGTGCGCGATGGCGCGGACGGTGCCCAAACCCGCCTGGCCGCCGCCCTTGACCTGAAGCGCCGACTCGAACGTATCCTGGAAGGCGAGGCCCCCTACGACATCTTCGTGCGCTGGAAGCCGCTCGCCGAACAGCCCGTCGGCTGGAACCCGGACCTCAACGATGGCGTGCGCCTGAACATCCGCCCCTTCATGACCGCCGGGGTCCTGCGCCACAACAAGAAGCCCAAACTCAATATCAGTTGGGACAAGGACCGCGGCAAGGATGTCGAGAGCGCGCCGTGTTATGGGGTGTTCAAGGGCGAGCGCATCAATGACCATCATCTCAAGCTAGCCGACAAGGCCGCGGCCCGTGCCGCGGCGAAGCAAGACCACTGATATGAACATCAACGCCTCCATCATCGACCAGCGTCTGATCGGCATTCAGGACGAGATTCGCGAATGGGCGGGCGCCGAATTGAATATCACCGCGGCCGACCGACTCAAGCCCCTGGCCTTCGTTTATCTTTGTACGAAAGTTCTGCTCGACCTGGCGCCGGAGGAAACGTTCGATTGCGTGACCGAAGGCGGAGGGGATTTTGGCGTCGATGCCATGCACATGACCGAAGAGGTCGATGGCGAGTTTGTCGTCACCCTGTTCCAGGTGAAATACAAAGCGAAACTGGAGGCGGATGCCAATTTTCCCGAGCAGGGGATTGCGGCACTCATCAATGCGATCCGGCATCTCTTCGACCCCGGGTCGGAACTCGGGGCGATCAACGACCGTTTGAAGGCGAAGGTCGAGGCCGCCCGCGCAATGGTGCGCGATGGATTCATTCCCCGGGTGCGGGCCATCGCGTGCAATAACGGGGCGAAGTGGAACGACCAGGCGCAGCGTGCGATCGAGTGTGCCAGCTTCGGTGATCAGGTGACATGGGAGTATGTCAATCATGACGTTCTGATTGGATTGTTGCAGCGTCCGCGGCAGGTCGATGACACCCTGCGGATGGTTGGTAAGGCCAATGTCGAGGACATGAATTATAGCCGCGTGTGCGTGGGGCGCATGCCGGTCACGGAGGTGGCCTTGCTCATGAAGACCCACGGCGACCGGCTGCTCGAGCGCAATATCCGGCGCTATCTCGGTCTGCACGGCAACCGGGTGAATGAAGGCATCCGCGCGACGCTACGCTCCGCCACGCCCGCCGATTTCTATTTCTTCAATAATGGCCTGACCATGATCTGCGACCACTTCAAATATAACGCCCTGCAGGGCGGGAATTTCCAGGTGCAGGCCGAGAACCTGCAAATCGTCAATGGCGCACAAACCTGCATGACCATCTTCCGGACGCTCGACGAAATGACGGCGCGCGGTGAGTCGCTGCCAACCGATGCCAGCGTGCTGGTGCGCCTCTATGAGTTGCCCCGGGAAAACGAAGACATCGTGTTGCAGATCACCCATGCCACGAACAGCCAGAATCCGGTTGATCTAAAGGATTTACGCTCGAATGACGCGGTGCAGCAGCGCCTTGAGTCGAGCCTTGATGCATTGGGCTTCAGTTATCGCCGCAAACGCATGGAGGGGCCTAGCAGGCCAATCGATATCACGTCCGGCGTCGCGGCGGAGGCCGTACTCGCAGTGTGGCGCAGCAAGCCTCATCAGGCCAAGTTCCTGACGCGGGAGCATTTCGGCAAGCTTTACTCGACCATCTTTGCGGCCGACCTGCATGGCGCCCAGGTCGTGGCGGCGGTGCTGCTCTATCGCATCGCCGAGAACCGCCGACGGCGCCCGGCTGAACAGGACCCTCCGTTGGTGCGCTACGCGTCCTGTTTTATCGCGATGCAGATGGGGCGCCGATTGCTGAAGGGTTTGAATCTGGATCTCGCGCGGTTGGATCATCGGGTCTTCACGACTGCGCGGACGCTGATCGAGGAGCAGGGTGATGCCTGGTTCCATGAGTCCGTGGCGGACATTCAACGGGCGCTCGAGGGTCTGTATGGCAGCCAGACTGTTTCTGCCCAGCAACTCGCCGCCACGTTCCGGCGCGGCGATCTCATCGAGCGCTTGCGCGCGATCGAGGTCTGATGAACACGCTGCTCGATGCGCTGTTGCACAGTCTGGCGACGGCGGCAAAGGTCAATGCGTCAGTTCAGGCGACACCGGCCGCTATCCTGTGGACCGATGCCGACCGGCAATGGAGTCCGGCCCTGCCTCGGTTGCGGCAAGCGCTTCCCGGCCTCTTGAGCCTGGGTGACTACCAACCCGCAGGAGGCCGGGGACCCGCGATCTGGCTCAAGTGTGCCGCCGCCGGACTGGTGCCGGACCTGACCACCGGTCCGGGTCCTTGCATCATCTACCTGCCCGGCGTGAGTCGTGCGGATCTGCGCGCCATCGAAAGCTGCCCGCGCGATCTCCAGCCGCTGGCGGAGTTGCAGTACCGCGGTGTGTTCTGGAGTCAGCAGAATGGCAAGGACTGGACGATCAATGCCTTCCTGACCTCCAAGAACGGCGGCTTGGGTCTGGACGTGGCGCAGGACAAGGCCACGCAGGAAGCGCTCGGCCAGGCACTAGCCGCCGGCCTGCTGCTGGACCGGCCGGTGGAAGACCTGGAGGGCCGCCGGATCAACGCCGAATGGCTGCACAGCCTGCTGGCGCCGAACCCGACGCGGGATCTCCTGGTGTGGATGGATGATCCCGATGCGGCACAGGCGCTGTGGGGCAGCGCCCGCTGGGACCTGTTCCTGAAACGGTGCAAGGCGGACTTCGGCTTCCAGCCGGTGAGCGACGGTCCCTTGGCCGCCGCCGAGCGGCTGGCCAAAGGGGAAGGCAAGTGGGCGGCCGTGGCGGAGCTCTACCGCGATTCGTTCGCGAGCTTCCCCAGGGTCTACGGACTGCTTCTGAAAGTTGCGCCGCCGAAGCAGCAGGATTTGTTCGACGCCCCCTCGTCGTTGGCCGGCTATCCTCAGGTGAACGAACAGAAGGAGGCGGCCCTGCGCTACGCGCTGGCGGCCTGCGGCGCCATGACCGGACCTCAAGCGCGCGCGGCCATTCTGGCGGCCGAGCAAATACACTCGGTGCGACGCGATTGGCTGTGGACGCGCATGGGCCTGTCCCCGCTCGGGGTGGCCCTGGGTCACTTGGCCGAGGTGGCCTCGCGCAGCTCGCAACTGCCGACCGGTTCGGTATCCGATCAGTTGGCCCAGAGCTACCAGGACAGCGCGTGGCAGGTGGACGCCGCGGCGCTTCGGGTGCTGGGGGCGGTCCAGACCAAGGCGGATCTGGATGCGGTGTCGGCGGCGCTGCGCGCCGTCTATCTGCCCTGGGTTGAGGAGTCTGCCACGCGGCTGCAACAGGCCCTGATGGCGTCAGGCGGGTTCGGCGCAGTTGGGGTTGCGTCGGACGCGACGACTGCCCCGGCGGCTGGGGTTTGCACTGTCTTTGTGGACGGTTTGCGTTACGACGTGGCGGTCGCGCTCAAGGAGCGTCTGGCCCTCACCGGCAAGGTGGAGCTGACGGCGCGTTGGACCAGCCTGCCGTCGGTCACCGCGTCAGGCAAAGCCTGGAACTCGCCTGTTGCGCACTTGGTTTCCGGCGACCAGACCGACCAGGAGTTCGAGCCGCGAGTCGCCGTTGACGGCAAGCCGCTGTCCGGGCATAACTTCCGCAAGCTGCTGGCCGATAATGGCATCCAAGCCCTGGATACGCATGAGACCGGCGACCCGTCGGGCCGGGCCTGGACCGAGGCTGGCGATCTCGATCACTACGGTCACGCCCATGGAATACGGCTCGCGCGCGACCTCGACTCACAGTTGGCCCAGGTGCTGGAGCGCATTGCCGAACTCCGGCAGGCGGGGTGGAAGCGCTTGCGCATCGTGACCGATCACGGCTGGCTCCTGATGCCTGGCGGTCTGCCCAAGTCCGAGTTGGCCACGCACCAGACCGCGACGAAATGGGGGCGCTGCGCCATCCTCAAGGAGAACGCGCACGGCACGCCGCTCACCTTTGGCTGGAGTTGGTGCGGCGCTGTGCAGGTGGCGTACGCGCCTGGCGCATCCTGTTTCATCGCCGGGGTCGAGTATGCCCATGGGGGCTTGAGCCTTCAGGAGTGCCTGGTGCCGGTGCTGTTCCTGGAGGTCGCGGGCACCGCGGCGGCGGTGAAGGCCGGCATTCGCGCCGTGACCTGGAAGGGCCTGCGCTGCCTGGTGGAGGTGGAGAGCGCGGCCGAAGGGCTCCGGGTCGATATCCGCACCAAGGCGGCGCTGGCATCCACCTCGCTGGTGGCCGGCGTGAAAAGCCTGGACGGCGGAAAGGCCAACCTGGCGGTTGCGGATGACGATCAGGAGGGCGCGGCGGCCGTGGTGGTCGTGCTGAGCCCCGGCGGCGAGGTCATTGCGAAGATGGTGACCACGGTCGGGGCTTAGACGCGGGGCCTTGATGGTCATCCCGGCCAGCTTGCGTATTGCGTAGTCAGGGCTTCCAGCCCTGACCATTTGCGTAGTCAGGGCTTCCAGCCCTGA
>NZ_KB902391.1 GCF_000379525.1 Lamprocystis purpurea DSM 4197
GTGCGTCGGGGGCGAGCGAGGGCGCGGGGATGGGCTGCCCTTCGTCCATCCGTCCATCCAGGGTCAAGGTCAGCACCTCGGCAGCGTTGAATAGGGCCTCCTCCAGGGTTTTACCCTCGGTGAAGGCTTCGCCGAAGTCGAGAAACTGGACCACAAAACCGCCGTCGGGCTCCGGGGTCAAAGCTGCCTTCCTGGCGCAGCACCGCCCAACCTTCGGCCTTGAGCTGCTTGATAATCTCGTGTCCATTCATGGGGAAAGGCTAGATCAGAAAAGGTAGAGGGGCAAGCGATCCTCTACGAAAAACAGAAAGCACTGGCCGCCTTCCGGTGGCCGGTACGATGACCAATGCCTGTTCGGCTTTTCTTTGCCAGAACGGAAACCGTGGTCTGTGCCTATTGTCCGTGCTGCGGATCGACCTTGTCTAGGACAGCCTTGAAGAATTCCGGCAGCAGTTGCTTTGTGTTGCCGGCTCGCCATGCCTCCCGTCGCATGTCACCATCGGGTCGCAGGTTCTTAAAGCCATTTTCTCTGAGAACGGAAATAATGGCATCTCTAACCTTCGCGGTAATTCTAAAAGGCACCGGTGGCTTCTTCACTCCCGGTAACTCAAATATCCCGGTCGTATATTTTCCACAATTAATCACCGCGTTGTTTACCACCCGATGCGCGTAAAGCCAAACGAAACCACCCTGTCCGTCTGGCAAGCCATCATCCCCCGTCATCCAAAGCAGTAACCAATCGCCTTCCCGAACTTTATCATTCGATAAGACATTGGTATAAGTTTCTTTTCTAATTATCTCTTGCAATGCGCCTCCTGTTTTCTCGTTAACAAGTTGATCATCAAATTGAAGGTCATGGTCGTTTACATACCAAATTACCCAAAACAAAGGTTTATGCTTGAAAGGGTAGTTCCGAATATCTGGCGCGCCCATGGGCGGTAGGCGATGGCGCTTGACGCTCATACTACGGTTCCAACGCCTTTCCATTTCTCGTAATTCGTTATCCTTCATTTCAGCCGACGGATATTTTTTCTTCGCTTTGTCGCGAATCTCGTCGGCAATCACGCCCAGTTCGTGCACCGTGTCAACATCCGCAATTTTAACCGCAATCTCTTCAAGTCCGTCTCCCGAGAGAGCATTATCCGAAAGATTGGCGCTACCAATTATGGCCGTACCGCTTCCAATATAGATCTTCGCATGAAGTTGATTGAGCAAGAAAACCTTGGGCCAACCGATTGTTGCAACCAGGGTGGCAACCGCAGCGGGATTCGTTCCGATATCAGTCGAAACTACAATATATTCGATGTTTTTCGGCTCCAAGAGGTATTTTGGCCATCCCCACCCAAGATAGGCGACTGCGATCTTCGTGGGGGACATCGCGCTGATCGCTTGTCCGATTGCCGCAGAGCGGATGATGTTCATACAAGCTCTCTCTTGGTTTCTAGCAGACGGGTTTCAATCATACATCAGCGTCAAGCTGAACACGCGCTCCTCGGCGCTCATATTCGGGCACCACCAAGGCTCAAACCAGTATCCTTCAGCGTCGTCCGGCAGGGCATCGCCGAATCGGCGCGCTATCGCGTCCCGTCCGGCCTAAGAAGTGAAAGCGAGCCGGGGCGCATTGACCCAGATGTGCGCATAACGGTTGTAGAGCACGATCGGGAGCACCGGCGGAAGCGGATCATCCGGTCCGATCGCTTTCGACCGGTGCAGGTCCTCATAGAGGAGGCCAATGTACGTGAGGAGCCGAACGGCCATGAGGCGATCGAAGGTGGACTGAAACTCCAATAGAATGGAAAGGATACCGATTTCGTGGGCCTGATGCAGTACCGTCGGCAAACGCGGACGAGAGCACTAGCAACGCACTGGCAGCCGGCGAGTCTGACGCCTCGATCGCCGGGCTAGACTGGTGCTCGGCGATCCCGGGGGCGCAGCCGCCTCCGTTTCCTCGCGTTCCGACGCGGCGAGACTGCGCGGGTATTCACCAATTCCGCGCCCGCGAGCGGCCGTTCGTCCGGCTGACGGCCATGGCGCCCGCGGCACCCCCGAACACAAAAACCGCTCGGACCGAGGTTCCGACCGCCCGCGTGCGGAACCTTGTAGTCAGGGCTTCCAGCCCTGACCCTCCCGGCGCCGCCCCGCCCCGCCCGGCCACTCCGCCCCGCTCCGTGCTAGACTCGACCTGAATTCAGTCCGAATGAAGCCTGCTTCGCTCCGAGGAAACCATGGTATGCCCCTGATTACTCTTGTCCCTGATTCTCTTGTCCGGCAGCGTCGCGGTCATCAACGAGAGCGGAATTCTCTGGATGAAAAGGCAGCAGCGCATGATAGATGGTGATCGGCTCCAAGGGAGCGGTCCGCTCGTGCTTGCTGCGATAGGTGAAAAGATCGGTAACGATGGGTTCCGGTTGCCAATCTCCGTCGTGCCGCCGGTTAGGACCCGCGGCCATGTTGGTCGCGAGTTCATGCTGCCAGCGACTCACGTCATCACTTTGGACATACCCCAGCATTCCAGCCTCCGGCCATCGGGGTGCGTACTCACCCGTCAGGAAGGCACGCAGACCCTCCGGCCCAAGATAATCGGAGCAACCACATTTTCCGCGGCAAAGGCGTTTCGCCTCAAACTCGTAGTGCGTTCGCGGTCTTTGATCAGTACACTCGATACGAATATCCATTCGCTGTCGGCGCTTGCCCTTCCGAATCGGGGAGTGGAGGCGCGGCTCCTCGTGGACCCCATAACGGCTGTACCATTCCGGCGCTTTCGGATCGTCGAGCAATTCCTCGATCACCCGCGTGAGTTCACCGGTGATATCCTCTTCGTGCGCTGCGGTCAGACTATTCCGGTCGAGTCGCGCATGCCCGAGATGCAGCAGCGTGAAGACATCATGACGGAAGGTAACCCAGTAGTTGTCCCGGAGCCATGCCGGGGCGGTGCTTCCTTGACTATGCCGACTCAATGCCATGAGACAGGTTCCTTTACGGCGAGGGCGTCTGCAATGAGATTGTCGGCATCCTGCAGGGCTTGGCTACGCAGCCAGTGCAAGCGCTGCATGGGTTTGACCAGAACCACTCGGTCGCCGTCAAAGATGGTCAAGCCCCGCTCGAAATAGAGCCAATGGGTGTGTTCACGCCTTAACCGCATACCCAGTTCTCCCAGCTCGCCATCAAGATCTCGCGACGTACGCTGCACTTTGGTCCGCCCAATACCGTCTCCCGCGACAGGTTCGATCATCACGGCTCCCCAAGTGCTTCCATGCCAGATCACTGCGCGATGGCGTAACTCGCTCGTACGCCCAGCGAATGAATCAAGGGTTTCGCACAGCGCATCTCCGTAAGTATAGAACGTCTTTTCACTGGGTAATTTGGATGCGCTTTCCTTACCAAGCTTTCCCTTGACTAGCTCCAGACGCGTATTGACCAGATCCTCGACAAACCAGCGATCCTGCTTGGAAAGACCCAGTCCATCATAGACGAGTTCATTCGCGTGTTGTTCCATGTGACGCAACTCTTTATGATGGTCGCTTAAGAGAGACTCTTGAGTGCGACACCAGCACTTAACCAACTCGTCGTATGCCCTCGCCCAAAGATCCAGATTCTCTGTGGACAAAGCATCCAGGGGAATCGGCAGCAACTGTAAGGTATTCAGGTCGGCTACGCTTTTCTGAATGCTCATTTCGGCCGAATGAAAGAGCTGATGGTAGGTCACAAAATCTGAAATTAAATACAGAGCCAGGGCCTTAAGTAGAACCTCCTGGCCCGGCTTGCCGGCGATGCCCAATTGCGGGTGAGGAATCACCAAGAAGTCCCTGTCATAGATCGCCCAGGATCGATTGCGGGGCAATACTAGGTGGGGCGGGCGGCAGACTTCAAGAGGTAAAGCGATACCGCTCCTCTTGCGCACGAAGGCATTATCCTCGGTCAATATTTCGATCGCCGACTCAGGAAATGAGTACAACCTGCCACGACGCTCCAAGGGCTTCATCAAGACGCGGCGTTTACCAACCAATTCCTGCACGAATTCGACCGGTTCGTCTGCATCCACCTTTCGGGACTGGACGCCTTGATGAGCAACGAGTCCATGTGCTGCCGCGAACTGACGAAACGTCGGCGCTCGTCTTCCAAAACGCTCCAAGACCCGCCGATCCTGCCGTGAACCCCACATCGCGAGTTTCCATGTCAAGCCATCACCTTGTGCGGCCTTGACCCGCTCTACCCGCCGTAACTCGCCGGCATTGATCGCGAGAGTCCAAGCCTCTCGGAATCGCTGACCAAGTCCTCTTACCAGCGTGGGCTGGTTCACCGCGAAGGGAGCGTAGGACAGGATGTCCTCGCTATCGTCAATTTCACCAGTTGCCCGAAAGAACAGCACCGCCGCCGGCAATGCAGCACGCCTGGCAAACAATAGATACGCCAAGTTGGAAAAGTTCGCTACGCACCATACCGGTACCTGGGAAAAGAATGCCGCGCGGAACTTGACCGATTGACTCTTGAAAAGGGTCATAGCCGGCGCCAACATCCCTGCGGCACCATCCGGATGCAGGTGCTCCAACGTCTTCCAAAGGAACGCTTCTGCAAGTTGCCAACCGCCGGTTGGGTGGCTTTCCTGACGGGGCTTCATCCAAGCGAAAGCAGGCTCTTGGCCCGGAAGGAGTTTATCCGGGATCAAATTCACCCAAGGCGGATTACCCACGATCCACTCGAATCGGAATTCCGGCCATGGAAACACTGGAGCAAAGAAGTCACCCCGGACGATGTTGGTTCCGTAAAGTCCGGGCAGTTTGAAATCGGGGAAACGGCGAAGGTCAGGCGGCTCCACATAGTCCAGCAATGTCAGACTCAAGCTGAAAGCAGCCACCCGGCAGGCGTCCTCATCTTGGTCGATCCCGAAGATGTGGTCCGTTAGTAACTTGCTCAGAGTCGCAGGGGACAGTGTGTCCGCACCGTGCAGTTGTTGTTCAATCAGACGGCGATACACTTGTACCAGAAAGGCCCCGGATCCGCAGGCCGGGTCAAGGACCTTGACGCCGAGTACCAAGGGGCGGCGCGTTGCCACCTCGTCGAGCACCAGATCAACCAGAAAGGTCGGAGTGTAGTATGCGCCCTTGTGTTTGCCCGCGTCTTCCGCATGGAGAAACTGTTGGTAGATGACGGACAAGGTTTCGATCGGAATGTGGGAAAAGTCGTAGCGGGGAAAGGCAAGATGCATTTGCCCATTGACACGGTCACCGGCTAACACGGCAGCGGTCTGCTGCACTGCTGCATCAGCGTTCGCACGCCGACTAAACTTAAGCGGAAACACGGAGCCGTTCAGCCATTCTTCCAATCTCTCGGTAACGGCGGTGAAGGTCGCGACGGATGCCTCCCGGGTGAAAACGCGGGATGAATCGATGTCCCAGTCCCGCAATTTTTCGTCCGACAGAATGTTGCGGTCCCGCAAGTAGTGCAGATAAATGTACTTGCCGATCAGGGCATGGGCTTCATGACGAAGGAGCCCCTGATCGTGAATCAGCGTCTTTCCCAGCTCCTCGAGTTCGTGCAGAAGAGACCAATCAACCCGCCGCGCCGGGTCCATGTACCGGCCCCACCGCTCCCAGACCCGACCTTCGGCGATCGCACGCGCGTCCAATCCAGTGAATGCGTCAAGCGACATCCTTGCCGACTTGACGATGTGTGTTATCTCATCAGCCTCAGTGCCATCATAGCGGAACCCGGAGTAGAGGACGAACCGCTCCGGCGTAGAGACGACCAGGAATGGAACCAGATTCTGATTCCAGACCCGGTGATGCACCCGCCGGGCCTCATCTTCATCAGGCGCATCGCAGAGATAAACCACCGGTATGGCGTTGTCCCCACCCGGTTGGCGCAGGGCATAGGCGCGGTGCAGTCCGCAGGTGTCGCGGGCACGGCGCAGGTGATGGGCGATGCCGGGCGGACAGCCGGGGGCGGCCGGGTCCAAGAGACCAGGGTCCCCAGCGTAATCCAGTCGCTCAATGAGGCCTTGCAGGTCCATTTCTTGGTCCCGTCAGCCGGCCAGTCTGAGGCCGAAGTTCAACTGGAGTTGGCCAAGTTGCTCACCGTCCTGAATGGTCGCACAGACGCCCTCCAGACCGACGCGAAAGCCGGAAATATCAGTGGGAAGCGGACTGTTTGCAGAGTCAAAACGGATACCTTCCGGCGTCAGGACCACCTGGTAGCGGCGCCACTCCAGCGCCGATCGCGCCCGCAACCAGACATGCAGTTGCGCGAACGCCTCGGCATATCTGGACACGACGACTGACGCGCGCTTCATGCGCAGGGCGATGGCAGCCGCGAGGACGTTGGCTTCATCGTATTCGGCGTGGATGCCTGGACCAAACCCGGCGGAAATCGGCGCGAGTACGCCGTCCCGGACCCACGCCTTCTGGTCGGATTCGGTGCAACCGCAGCGGGATCGAAGGACGGCGGCTTGCATGGAATCCCCCTGGTGATGGTGAAAGAGCAAATTTTCCCTTCATGGGGGAAATCATAGCACTTGGGGCGGCGGAGGTCGCTGTGGTTTTCGTCCCCCTGACCCGGACGGCGGCCGCGCGCCGTCCCTCCGTCGCAGGACGCACGGTCGCACTCAATTTGCTATCGGTACTTGGAAGGAGTACATCCGGCCCGGATGCGGGCGCTGGGGGCAATCAACTGTGCGTCGGGGGCGAGCGAGGGCGCGGGGATGGGCTGCCCTTCGTCCATCCGTCCATCCAGGGTCAAGGTCAGCACCTCGGCAGCGTTGAATAGG
>NZ_KB902392.1 GCF_000379525.1 Lamprocystis purpurea DSM 4197
CGAGGGCGCGGGGATGGGCTGCCCTTCGTCCATCCGTCCATCCAGGGTCAAGGTCAGCACCTCGGCAGCGTTGAATAGGGCCTCCTCCAGGGTTTTACCCTCGGTGAAGGCTTCGCCGAAGTCGAGAAACTGGACCACAAAACCGCCGTCGGGCTCCGGGGTCAAAGCTGCCTTCCTGGCGCAGCACCGCCCAACCTTCGGCCTTGAGCTGCTTGATAATCTCGTGTCCATTCATGGGGAAAGGCTAGATCAGAAAAGGTAGAGGGGCAAGCGATCCTCTACGAAAAACAGAAAGCACTGGCCGCCTTCCGGTGGCCGGTACGATGACCAATGCCTGTTCGGCTTTTCTTTGCCAGAACGGAAACCGTGGTCTGTGCCTATTGTCCGTGCTGCGGATCGACCTTGTCTAGGACAGCCTTGAAGAATTCCGGCAGCAGTTGCTTTGTGTTGCCGGCTCGCCATGCCTCCCGTCGCATGTCACCATCGGGTCGCAGGTTCTTAAAGCCATTTTCTCTGAGAACGGAAATAATGGCATCTCTAACCTTCGCGGTAATTCTAAAAGGCACCGGTGGCTTCTTCACTCCCGGTAACTCAAATATCCCGGTCGTATATTTTCCACAATTAATCACCGCGTTGTTTACCACCCGATGCGCGTAAAGCCAAACGAAACCACCCTGTCCGTCTGGCAAGCCATCATCCCCCGTCATCCAAAGCAGTAACCAATCGCCTTCCCGAACTTTATCATTCGATAAGACATTGGTATAAGTTTCTTTTCTAATTATCTCTTGCAATGCGCCTCCTGTTTTCTCGTTAACAAGTTGATCATCAAATTGAAGGTCATGGTCGTTTACATACCAAATTACCCAAAACAAAGGTTTATGCTTGAAAGGGTAGTTCCGAATATCTGGCGCGCCCATGGGCGGTAGGCGATGGCGCTTGACGCTCATACTACGGTTCCAACGCCTTTCCATTTCTCGTAATTCGTTATCCTTCATTTCAGCCGACGGATATTTTTTCTTCGCTTTGTCGCGAATCTCGTCGGCAATCACGCCCAGTTCGTGCACCGTGTCAACATCCGCAATTTTAACCGCAATCTCTTCAAGTCCGTCTCCCGAGAGAGCATTATCCGAAAGATTGGCGCTACCAATTATGGCCGTACCGCTTCCAATATAGATCTTCGCATGAAGTTGATTGAGCAAGAAAACCTTGGGCCAACCGATTGTTGCAACCAGGGTGGCAACCGCAGCGGGATTCGTTCCGATATCAGTCGAAACTACAATATATTCGATGTTTTTCGGCTCCAAGAGGTATTTTGGCCATCCCCACCCAAGATAGGCGACTGCGATCTTCGTGGGGGACATCGCGCTGATCGCTTGTCCGATTGCCGCAGAGCGGATGATGTTCATACAAGCTCTCTCTTGGTTTCTAGCAGACGGGTTTCAATCATACATCAGCGTCAAGCTGAACACGCGCTCCTCGGCGCTCATATTCGGGCACCACCAAGGCTCAAACCAGTATCCTTCAGCGTCGTCCGGCAGGGCATCGCCGAATCGGCGCGCTATCGCGTCCCGTCCGGCCTAAGAAGTGAAAGCGAGCCGGGGCGCATTGACCCAGATGTGCGCATAACGGTTGTAGAGCACGATCGGGAGCACCGGCGGAAGCGGATCATCCGGTCCGATCGCTTTCGACCGGTGCAGGTCCTCATAGAGGAGGCCAATGTACGTGAGGAGCCGAACGGCCATGAGGCGATCGAAGGTGGACTGAAACTCCAATAGAATGGAAAGGATACCGATTTCGTGGGCCTGATGCAGTACCGTCGGCAAACGCGGACGAGAGCACTAGCAACGCACTGGCAGCCGGCGAGTCTGACGCCTCGATCGCCGGGCTAGACTGGTGCTCGGCGATCCCGGGGGCGCAGCCGCCTCCGTTTCCTCGCGTTCCGACGCGGCGAGACTGCGCGGGTATTCACCAATTCCGCGCCCGCGAGCGGCCGTTCGTCCGGCTGACGGCCATGGCGCCCGCGGCACCCCCGAACACAAAAACCGCTCGGACCGAGGTTCCGACCGCCCGCGTGCGGAACCTTGTAGTCAGGGCTTCCAGCCCTGACCCTCCCGGCGCCGCCCCGCCCCGCCCGGCCACTCCGCCCCGCTCCGTGCTAGACTCGACCTGAATTCAGTCCGAATGAAGCCTGCTTCGCTCCGAGGAAACCATGGTATGCCCCTGATTACTCTTGTCCCTGATTCTCTTGTCCGGCAGCGTCGCGGTCATCAACGAGAGCGGAATTCTCTGGATGAAAAGGCAGCAGCGCATGATAGATGGTGATCGGCTCCAAGGGAGCGGTCCGCTCGTGCTTGCTGCGATAGGTGAAAAGATCGGTAACGATGGGTTCCGGTTGCCAATCTCCGTCGTGCCGCCGGTTAGGACCCGCGGCCATGTTGGTCGCGAGTTCATGCTGCCAGCGACTCACGTCATCACTTTGGACATACCCCAGCATTCCAGCCTCCGGCCATCGGGGTGCGTACTCACCCGTCAGGAAGGCACGCAGACCCTCCGGCCCAAGATAATCGGAGCAACCACATTTTCCGCGGCAAAGGCGTTTCGCCTCAAACTCGTAGTGCGTTCGCGGTCTTTGATCAGTACACTCGATACGAATATCCATTCGCTGTCGGCGCTTGCCCTTCCGAATCGGGGAGTGGAGGCGCGGCTCCTCGTGGACCCCATAACGGCTGTACCATTCCGGCGCTTTCGGATCGTCGAGCAATTCCTCGATCACCCGCGTGAGTTCACCGGTGATATCCTCTTCGTGCGCTGCGGTCAGACTATTCCGGTCGAGTCGCGCATGCCCGAGATGCAGCAGCGTGAAGACATCATGACGGAAGGTAACCCAGTAGTTGTCCCGGAGCCATGCCGGGGCGGTGCTTCCTTGACTATGCCGACTCAATGCCATGAGACAGGTTCCTTTACGGCGAGGGCGTCTGCAATGAGATTGTCGGCATCCTGCAGGGCTTGGCTACGCAGCCAGTGCAAGCGCTGCATGGGTTTGACCAGAACCACTCGGTCGCCGTCAAAGATGGTCAAGCCCCGCTCGAAATAGAGCCAATGGGTGTGTTCACGCCTTAACCGCATACCCAGTTCTCCCAGCTCGCCATCAAGATCTCGCGACGTACGCTGCACTTTGGTCCGCCCAATACCGTCTCCCGCGACAGGTTCGATCATCACGGCTCCCCAAGTGCTTCCATGCCAGATCACTGCGCGATGGCGTAACTCGCTCGTACGCCCAGCGAATGAATCAAGGGTTTCGCACAGCGCATCTCCGTAAGTATAGAACGTCTTTTCACTGGGTAATTTGGATGCGCTTTCCTTACCAAGCTTTCCCTTGACTAGCTCCAGACGCGTATTGACCAGATCCTCGACAAACCAGCGATCCTGCTTGGAAAGACCCAGTCCATCATAGACGAGTTCATTCGCGTGTTGTTCCATGTGACGCAACTCTTTATGATGGTCGCTTAAGAGAGACTCTTGAGTGCGACACCAGCACTTAACCAACTCGTCGTATGCCCTCGCCCAAAGATCCAGATTCTCTGTGGACAAAGCATCCAGGGGAATCGGCAGCAACTGTAAGGTATTCAGGTCGGCTACGCTTTTCTGAATGCTCATTTCGGCCGAATGAAAGAGCTGATGGTAGGTCACAAAATCTGAAATTAAATACAGAGCCAGGGCCTTAAGTAGAACCTCCTGGCCCGGCTTGCCGGCGATGCCCAATTGCGGGTGAGGAATCACCAAGAAGTCCCTGTCATAGATCGCCCAGGATCGATTGCGGGGCAATACTAGGTGGGGCGGGCGGCAGACTTCAAGAGGTAAAGCGATACCGCTCCTCTTGCGCACGAAGGCATTATCCTCGGTCAATATTTCGATCGCCGACTCAGGAAATGAGTACAACCTGCCACGACGCTCCAAGGGCTTCATCAAGACGCGGCGTTTACCAACCAATTCCTGCACGAATTCGACCGGTTCGTCTGCATCCACCTTTCGGGACTGGACGCCTTGATGAGCAACGAGTCCATGTGCTGCCGCGAACTGACGAAACGTCGGCGCTCGTCTTCCAAAACGCTCCAAGACCCGCCGATCCTGCCGTGAACCCCACATCGCGAGTTTCCATGTCAAGCCATCACCTTGTGCGGCCTTGACCCGCTCTACCCGCCGTAACTCGCCGGCATTGATCGCGAGAGTCCAAGCCTCTCGGAATCGCTGACCAAGTCCTCTTACCAGCGTGGGCTGGTTCACCGCGAAGGGAGCGTAGGACAGGATGTCCTCGCTATCGTCAATTTCACCAGTTGCCCGAAAGAACAGCACCGCCGCCGGCAATGCAGCACGCCTGGCAAACAATAGATACGCCAAGTTGGAAAAGTTCGCTACGCACCATACCGGTACCTGGGAAAAGAATGCCGCGCGGAACTTGACCGATTGACTCTTGAAAAGGGTCATAGCCGGCGCCAACATCCCTGCGGCACCATCCGGATGCAGGTGCTCCAACGTCTTCCAAAGGAACGCTTCTGCAAGTTGCCAACCGCCGGTTGGGTGGCTTTCCTGACGGGGCTTCATCCAAGCGAAAGCAGGCTCTTGGCCCGGAAGGAGTTTATCCGGGATCAAATTCACCCAAGGCGGATTACCCACGATCCACTCGAATCGGAATTCCGGCCATGGAAACACTGGAGCAAAGAAGTCACCCCGGACGATGTTGGTTCCGTAAAGTCCGGGCAGTTTGAAATCGGGGAAACGGCGAAGGTCAGGCGGCTCCACATAGTCCAGCAATGTCAGACTCAAGCTGAAAGCAGCCACCCGGCAGGCGTCCTCATCTTGGTCGATCCCGAAGATGTGGTCCGTTAGTAACTTGCTCAGAGTCGCAGGGGACAGTGTGTCCGCACCGTGCAGTTGTTGTTCAATCAGACGGCGATACACTTGTACCAGAAAGGCCCCGGATCCGCAGGCCGGGTCAAGGACCTTGACGCCGAGTACCAAGGGGCGGCGCGTTGCCACCTCGTCGAGCACCAGATCAACCAGAAAGGTCGGAGTGTAGTATGCGCCCTTGTGTTTGCCCGCGTCTTCCGCATGGAGAAACTGTTGGTAGATGACGGACAAGGTTTCGATCGGAATGTGGGAAAAGTCGTAGCGGGGAAAGGCAAGATGCATTTGCCCATTGACACGGTCACCGGCTAACACGGCAGCGGTCTGCTGCACTGCTGCATCAGCGTTCGCACGCCGACTAAACTTAAGCGGAAACACGGAGCCGTTCAGCCATTCTTCCAATCTCTCGGTAACGGCGGTGAAGGTCGCGACGGATGCCTCCCGGGTGAAAACGCGGGATGAATCGATGTCCCAGTCCCGCAATTTTTCGTCCGACAGAATGTTGCGGTCCCGCAAGTAGTGCAGATAAATGTACTTGCCGATCAGGGCATGGGCTTCATGACGAAGGAGCCCCTGATCGTGAATCAGCGTCTTTCCCAGCTCCTCGAGTTCGTGCAGAAGAGACCAATCAACCCGCCGCGCCGGGTCCATGTACCGGCCCCACCGCTCCCAGACCCGACCTTCGGCGATCGCACGCGCGTCCAATCCAGTGAATGCGTCAAGCGACATCCTTGCCGACTTGACGATGTGTGTTATCTCATCAGCCTCAGTGCCATCATAGCGGAACCCGGAGTAGAGGACGAACCGCTCCGGCGTAGAGACGACCAGGAATGGAACCAGATTCTGATTCCAGACCCGGTGATGCACCCGCCGGGCCTCATCTTCATCAGGCGCATCGCAGAGATAAACCACCGGTATGGCGTTGTCCCCACCCGGTTGGCGCAGGGCATAGGCGCGGTGCAGTCCGCAGGTGTCGCGGGCACGGCGCAGGTGATGGGCGATGCCGGGCGGACAGCCGGGGGCGGCCGGGTCCAAGAGACCAGGGTCCCCAGCGTAATCCAGTCGCTCAATGAGGCCTTGCAGGTCCATTTCTTGGTCCCGTCAGCCGGCCAGTCTGAGGCCGAAGTTCAACTGGAGTTGGCCAAGTTGCTCACCGTCCTGAATGGTCGCACAGACGCCCTCCAGACCGACGCGAAAGCCGGAAATATCAGTGGGAAGCGGACTGTTTGCAGAGTCAAAACGGATACCTTCCGGCGTCAGGACCACCTGGTAGCGGCGCCACTCCAGCGCCGATCGCGCCCGCAACCAGACATGCAGTTGCGCGAACGCCTCGGCATATCTGGACACGACGACTGACGCGCGCTTCATGCGCAGGGCGATGGCAGCCGCGAGGACGTTGGCTTCATCGTATTCGGCGTGGATGCCTGGACCAAACCCGGCGGAAATCGGCGCGAGTACGCCGTCCCGGACCCACGCCTTCTGGTCGGATTCGGTGCAACCGCAGCGGGATCGAAGGACGGCGGCTTGCATGGAATCCCCCTGGTGATGGTGAAAGAGCAAATTTTCCCTTCATGGGGGAAATCATAGCACTTGGGGCGGCGGAGGTCGCTGTGGTTTTCGTCCCCCTGACCCGGACGGCGGCCGCGCGCCGTCCCTCCGTCGCAGGACGCACGGTCGCACTCAATTTGCTATCGGTACTTGGAAGGAGTACATCCGGCCCGGATGCGGGCGCTGGGGGCAATCAACTGTGCGTCGGGGGCGAGCGAGGGCGCGGGGATGGGCTGCCCTTCGTCCATCCGTCCATCCAGGGTCAAGGTCAGCACCTCGGCAGCGTTGAATAGG
>NZ_KB902393.1 GCF_000379525.1 Lamprocystis purpurea DSM 4197
AAGAAGGCGACCGGGACGGCGGGGAAGAAGCCGGTGAAGATCGTGCGGGCCAAGGAGACGCCGACGGAACCCTGGCAGATGACGCGCGCCGAGTTCGCGCGGCAGGAGAACAAGCCCAAGCTGGAGCGGATGCAGGCGGCCATGCGCGCCGGCCNGACCATCGTTCTACCCTCGCGCACCAAGCCGCTGGGNTACACCAAGCCGGACATGCTGCGCCTGGACGCCAGTGGGCAGTTGCAGGCGCAGAACGGGGGCAAATGGCTCAGTGTCAGTGACGACGACATGCGTCACATGCACGTCCAGGCGGGCGGCACCGAGCCGGCGTTTATGGATCGCGTCTCGCACGCAGAACATGTCGAGGATGCCGTTGTTGCCGGGCAGCCGGTGCCGGCCGCGGTCCTGGCCGAGTATCCGCATTTGGCGGTGCGGCCGGGGTTTCCGCCGACGAAGACCGTCTTCGGCGATGCGTATGTGGCGCGTGATGGGCAGTGGCAACTGGTGGATGATGACGATGAAAGCGAGGATTACGATCACGTCACGGTAGAAAAGAAGAACCCCGCAGGGCTAACAGGGAGCGATGACGGGTCCGGCACGCCGGGATCATCGCCTACCCTTCCGTTTGCGGGGTCCAAGAACAGCTTAGACGACGCGTCGGTGGGAAGCAAGGCCGCTGGCGCGAACACGAGGGCTGGCGCTGTTCGACCGGGTAAGGGGGCTCGCCCCTCTGGCAGCGGTACCGACAGTGTAGCGCAGACGCAAGATGCCAAAAGCGCCCTCGACGGGATCTCAGCATCGTCGAGCGCACAAGCGGCAGGGCTGAATCCGGCTCCCCCTGGCAGCGCCTCTGACCTTTCCAGTGTAGCAGATGGGAAGGGAACTGGACGCGCCACGAGGCCTGACACTGACGCACTTGATAGCGGGGGTGACACCGCTCGCCCCGCTTCCAGTTCGACTTCAAGTGTAGCCGCTGGGGCAGCGTCGGACCAGGGTGAGGAAGCCGCTGCCTGGACCGGTTTAACGCCCAAACTTCGCTTGTCCGCGGTCATGTTTGCAGATGCCGACATGGCGACCGGAGACGGACGCCCGACCGCGCGGGCGAAACGGATGGCTGACGGATCATGGGCCGATTTGTCGGAGTCCGCCAAGCGCCAGGCCATGCCGTATGTGCGCGAGCGGATAGCGCGCAACAAGGCGCTCGATCCAGCGCCAACGCCCCCGGCGCCCGGTGATCCAGAGCCCCGCGCGCCGCAGGAGGCGCTGGGGTACGACCCGAAGGCGGTAAAAAACACCATTGGGGGCGTCGCGTTTGAAGCCGTGCGGATGGATCGGCCAATACCTCACTGGCGATTGCGTCAGGTCGCGACTGGCGAGACGTATGCATCCGGAGTTTTCCCCAGCGCGTCCAAATCGAAGCTCTGGGCCGGGGTTGCCGACGTGTTGCGGCGCATCGGTCCGGATGAATTTGCCCGCCAATTTGGCAGCAAGCCCATTGTCCTCATCGGCGCCACCCCAGCCGACCGGGAGGCGATTGCCGGGGCGGCGAGCGGCCCCAAGGACGGCGACATCAACGCCGACGGCCTGGTGTTCAGGGGCGGGCGATGGCATCGCGAAGACCCCGCCCCCGCCCTGGACCTGACCAGCGAGACGCCCGACGACCTGAAGCGCAAGAACGCTGTGGAAGCCGCCAAGCAAGCCGCTGACGCGGAAGCCGATCGACGGGCCAAGGCCGATCAGGAGCGCGAGCCGTTCGTGCTGAGCGGCAGCAGCCGCAAGGTGGACGAGCTTGAGGCGCGCGGGCAGGGCAATTTGTTTGACGGGCTGGACACCAAGCCGACACCGCCGCCGCCAGCCGCTGCGACTCAGCCGCCTGATGACCTGGACCCCAGCAGCCCTAACTACCGCTACCGCGACACCGGCTATGTGCCGGGCAGCCGCAAGGAAGACGCGGCCAACCTCCTGCGCACCGCCAAGCGCAGCGGGGCACGGGTGCGCGGCACCGCCATCGATTGGGAGACCCTGGAAGCCAACCCGCGCGAAGCCAAGGAGGTCATCACCAAGTCGCACCTGTTCGGCGCGGTCGATTGGGACGCGCTCAAGGCGGACGGGATGGAACCGGCCGCGGGGTTCTTGGTCGATCGGGTCTACGCCGCCGTCGGCAAAGAGCCGGCCAGCGATACGCCGCAGGCGCGGCGGGATTACGCGACCGGCCTGGAGTCGTTGCGAGATCGCATGGAGCGGTGCAAGACGCCTGACGAGGTGACCAAGGTCCTCGCGGAGATCAAGGACGAGTATGAGGGGGTGGTGCTCAACGAACAGGAAGCGCAAGCCTACGCGGACCTGCAATCGCAGTATGACGTGACGATGGCGCCGTATCATGAGTACCGGAAGCAGCGCACGCGATTCGAAGAACAGATGCAGACCGCAAAATATGCGATGTATCGAGCGGAAGGCATTGTTGCAAAAAAGAAAGGGAAAGCCTCTGACGCGGAAAAAGCCGACCTGAAGGCGGCAAAAGAGCGGTCAGACGCAGCGTTCCAGGTGATCATCGATTTCGACGCGGCGAACCCTGAGCACGCGAACGAATGGCGGAAAACGCCGGACGGCGGGTCGACCAACACCAGCGCAACGGAACTTGCCGGGCGTGCGATCCGGACGAAAATGCAGGCCGTCACGGCGCGCGCCAAAGCCCGCAACGCCATCGAAAACCCCCTGCATCGCGCTTGGCACCAGTTAGGCGAACGCTTCAACGGCGTCATCAACTACCGCAGCCACCAGGGCTCGGACGCGTTCGGCAAGCACGTGGCCAACGCCAAGGGCGGACGCATCACCGATTGGTCGTGGGCCGAACAGTCACCCAAGCCGGGCGCGGTCAAGGGTGCGTCGGAAGAATCCACGCGCTTCCAACTGCTGGTTGCCGACACCTACGAGCGCACCGGCGGCCGAGCGGTCCCGGTCGACAGCACCGCGGCCCTCAAGGAGGCCTTCAAGCTGCGCGAGGTCCAGTCCGGTAACTGGGTCTTGCGCGATGTCAACAGCGCCAAGTTCCACACCGAGCAGACCGCACGCGCCTTCGCCGACCTGGCCGACCTGATCGGTGTGCCGGATCAGCAGATCGCGATGAACGGGCGCCTGGCGCTGGCTTTCGGTGCCCGCGGCAAAGGCAATGCCGGGTTTGGCGGCGGCGCCCGCGCCCACTACGAGCCGGTACAACGCGTCATCAACCTGACCAAGATGGGCGGTGGCGGCAGCCTGGCCCATGAGTGGTTTCACGCCTTCGACAACCTCCTGGGCGAGGCGCTTGGCATGGCGATGGGCAAGGATGCATTTTTGACTGAAGATCCATCCGCGCTCCCGGCCGGCGAGCTGCGCGACGCGTTCCATGGACTGCGCGCGGCGCTGCATGAGGGGCCACATCAGATCACGGTGAACGTGCCCTATTCGGGCGAAGACTATCGCCTGGCCCAGCGCAACGTCACCCGCGATCATCTGCCGGAAGGGATGCGCGACTACGGGATGCCGGCGCCCGCCAAGCTGATTCGCGACGCGGGCGATGTCCATGCCGCAACCCAGGCGGTCGACGCCTTCTTTGCCAAGTACCCGCCGACCAACCGCAAGGCGCAAGGACAACTCAAGCAATGGCGCGCCATCGCGGCGGCCTACTATGGCGGCCAGGAACACGGCGGCGCGATCCGCGTAGCAGCGGGGCCGGCGATGTCGAGCTTTGCGCGCGAGGCGACCTATCTGGACGAGGGCAAGNCNNNGTCNTACTGGTCNAGNACNAAGGAANTGGCGGCGCGCGCCTTCCAGGCGTGGACCGAGGACCGGCTACGCGACCAGGGCCGGCAATCCGACTATCTCAGCGTGAAAGCGGACAACACGTGGTATCGCAGTCCGTTTGGCGATCCCAAGCCGTTCCCCGAGGGCGAAGAACGCACGCGAATCAATATCGCATTCGATCGGCTGATGACGGCAGTCTCGCGGGGCGANNTGCTGGCCAAGGCNNTGCTGACGGTGGACGGGCCNCGCTACCTGTTCTTCAAGGCGATCGGGGCGAAGCCGACCGCGCCGGACTGGTTGCTGCGGTTTCCCGAGGTCGANCGATGATCGCGTGCGGGCGCTACCCTAAACCCGGCCGTAACCGGATGCTCGCGAGATGACGCAGCCCTTTATTCCAGCAGCATGGGGATGGTCTGGCCTTTCTTCGGGAAGGCCCGGTCCAAACTGAATTAGGCGTCAGCCGCCGATACTGGCCCGCGTCGTGACGCCACACTGGCGCCCAACCCCCTGACGCCAGGCCGCGCCCATGCCAAGACTGCTGTTCTTCCCCCATCGCGCCCCCGCCCTTGTGGCCTTGATGAAGGCGTACATCCATGGGCATTACCGGCTGAGCCCGAAGACGCACGCGCGGGTCTGGGTCGACAGCTACACCGACAAGCGCCCCGAGCGTGGCCGGACCACCTTCGCCGACTGGGCGGCGCGCAAGGCGCATTTCGAGCACCATCTGGGCCATGGCCGGCAGCGCGAGGCGTTGCACGCGTTTCACGACCTGGGGCACGACGAGGCGCACCAGCTCGCCGGGGAACTCGGGTTGCACGCGGGTGAGCAGCACGCCAGCAAGAAAGACCTCATGGAAGCCGTTCACGGCAAGCTCGCGGACAAGCGGCAGGCGCTGCAAGCCGCCCTGGTGGCGACCGAGCGGGCGAAGTGGGCGGAGAAGAAGGCGGCAGGGACGGTGGGAAATAAGCCGGTGCCGCAGTTTGTGAAATCGCCAGATGGCGGGACCGACTTTGGAAAGGTCCCTCAGATGGATAGCATCCTGTCGGCCGGCAAAGCCTTTCCCGCTGCGCCGATCCGATTGGAGGAAGGTGGCGAGTTCGGACGCCAGCACATTTCCGCCGAACGGTTACAGGAGTTCCAGGCCAACGGCTACCCCAATGCTGCCGCCATGCTGGACGATGTGGCACAGCACTTCACGCACATTTTTGAACAACCCAACGGTCGCCTGCTGCTGGTCAAGCGCAATGGTCGAGCGAAGTTTGCGGCAGTCGAGTTGCAGCCAAGTCGGGCGGACGCCTATTACGGCGTAACAACCATGTTCTTGGAGGACGCCAATCCGCGCGGCAAGCCTTACGAAGAACGCGGTGGAAGGAAGTTGCTCTGGCCTGTCGCGCAGGCCGCACACTCCGGCAGTGGCACCCCGTTTCCTGCCGCTGCCAACAAGGCCGGGGCGGCGACAGCAGGCGCTCGGGAGAGCAATTCAAGTGTAGGCCAGGGGACCGGGGAGGGCAAGGATGCGGCCGATCCCGACCACGCGGCCAGGATCGAGCAGATTGCAGGCCACTATCGCGCGCTCAATGTCGCCAACAACAAGGCCCGCGGTCAAGACCTCTCGCCCGCGGTTGGCACCCGTGATCGCGCGTTTGCCGCGGCCGTGGTTGCTAAGGATGTACGCCGCTTGGGGCCAGCCGGGTTCAATTTGACCGATCAGGATGCCACCCCAGCCGGGCGGCAGGCGTTCACCGATGCCACCGGGGTCGTCTTACCGAAGACGGTCGCGGGGTCCTGGAAGGCGCTACGCGAATGGGCCGGAATATCTGATGAAGCCGAAGCCGAGCACCAGGCCGCGCGCAAGGTCGAGTTAGAGGTTCACGCGCTGGAGCGCATGACCCGACTGAGTAACGCCGCGGATGTGATCGCTTGGGCGCGCAAGAAAGTGGATGACGGATTTGATCGGATCATCAAGGGCGATGACGGCCACCTGTATCTTGTCGATGAGCATAATTCAGGTTTCGACTTATCCAAACGAGGCGAACGCAAAGCGCTTGTTCGCCCTCTGCTGACGGCGTTGATTGAGCACAAGAAGACGAAGGCCGCGCTGACTGAGCCGGCTGCGCAACCAGCAGCGCCTGAACATGCCATAGAAAAAGCCATCCCGCAGTTCGTGCACCGCCCGCACACGCCCATGTTGCTGTTCTTCCCCCACCGCGCCCCTGCCCTCGTCGCCTGGCTGGAGAAAGCGTACATCCATGGGCATTACCGGCTGAGCCCGAAGACGCACGCGCGGGTGTGGGTGGATTCCTACACCGACAAGCGCCAAACCAAGGCCGGGCAGATGGAGTTCGCCCATTGGAACCATCGCAAGGAGCATGTGCGGCAGAACCTCGCCCACGGGCACACGACCGAAGCCCTTCAGGCATTCCATGACCTCTCGCACGGCGACGCCCATCAGTTGGCGAGCGACCTGGGGCTGCATGACGGCTCGGTGTTCCACGCGAACAAGAAGGCGCTGATGACCCATCTGCACGCGNACATCACGCGCCAGCAGGAGGAACTGAAGGCGAAGGTGCAGGCGCAGGAGGAGGCGAAGGCGGGGCAGGCCGAACAGAAGGCAGTGCCAAAGGCATCGCGGAAGAAGAAGGCAACCGACAAGGAATCCGCGTCGGTTCGAGAACCCGCCCCCGACCCCCGCGCCCTA
>NZ_KB902394.1 GCF_000379525.1 Lamprocystis purpurea DSM 4197
GCCCCGAAGGCTCCGCCCGGCACCAGGCAGTGCAGGTGGACATGGCGCGNCAGGGTCTGGCCCCAGGTGTGCAGCATGGCGGTCATTCCCAGTTGGCCGTTCAGCCGCTTGGGGTCCGCGCCGAAGGTGGATAAGGTCGCCCACACGGTCTCGAACAGCAGGTCGTAGATCACCTCGGGGTGGACCTCGACCCAGCCGTTGAGGGTGTCGGGCAGGGTGAAGACCAGATGGTGATAGGTCACGGGCAGCACCGCTGCGCGCTGGCGTTCGCACCAGTCTTCGGAGGCGCGGCGCTGGCAGCGCGGACAGTGCCGATCACGGCAGGCGTGATACAGCAGGGGCGTCTCCCCGCACTGGTCGCATTCCAGCGCAAAGCCGCCCAAGGCGGCCGTGCGACAGTCCAGGATGTGGTGACAGACCTGCCATTCCCGCGGACTCATCGGATGGTGTTCGGCATAGCCGGACAGGCACGCGGCCATCACTGCTTGCAAGGAGCTATTCGCCATGGTCAACCCCCAATTGGGCGATCAGGTCCAACGCCCCTTCGCCTTCATTGGCGCTGGGCAGCCAATGCACATAGCGCAGGGTGGTCTGGATGCTGCGATGGCCCATCAGCCGTTGCAGGCGCTCCACCGACAGGCCGGCCGCCAATTGATGGGTGGCATAGGCGTGACGCAAGCCATGAATGCCGCCGACCGTGGTCACACCGGCCGCGTGTTTGGCGTCGGTGAAAGCCCGCTGTAGGGTCGACGTGCACAGGGGCTCACCGGTACGCCCGGCGAATAACCAGTCGGCCGGCCGATAGAGGCGCCAATAGGCGCGCAGTTCCTCCAGCAAGGTGGGTGAGAGCGGGACCAGGCGGTCTTTCGCGCCTTTACCCTGGGTGATGCGCAGGAGTCGTCGCTCACCGTCGATATCCTGCACCCGTAGGGCCAAGACTTCGCTCAGGCGCAGCCCGCAGCCATAGCAAACCGTCAGCATGGTGCGCAAACGGGGATCGTCGCAGGCCGCGAGGATGGCGGCGACGCTGCCGCGGGTGAGCAGCTCGGGGATGCGCTGCGGGCGTTTGGGTAAGGTCACCTCCAGGTCGACCGTCGGCCAGCCAAGCACCTTCAGATAGAAGAAACGAATGCCGTTGTACATGAGTCGCACGCTGGCTGGCGCCAAGCGGCGCTGCACCACCAGGTGTTCGAAGTAGCGCGTGAGATCGGCGTGGGCGAGGAGGTCCGGGGAGCGGCGGGTGAACTTCGCCAAATCCCGGACCGCGGCCAGGTAACTTTCGTGGGTGCGCGGCGAGAAGCCATGCATCTGCATGGCCGTGATCATCTGCTCACGTAAGGGAGTCATCGTCCGGTTCTCTGTCAACGACCCGGAGTGGGCCGTTAAAAGTGTGGACGATGGGCGACGGGTCGGGGCTGGAGGTAACCCGCGGGGCGGCTGGGGATATCCGCGCGTTGTTCGCGATTCAATGGCGCTATGGGATGGGCGCGGTAGGCCCCGCGGAGCGGATTAGTCCAACATTAGGATGCCAGTGCTCTATGTTGGGTCAGGATGTTAGTGGTCTAGACTGCACTCAGCCTGTCCCCCAAGTATCCTACCCCACCCGCGCCCCGCCGCCAAGAGGGTGTCTAGTCGCTTTGTGTCCGCCACCTGGGCGTTGCCCTCAATCATCTTACCGGCCAGCGCTGGTCATTCGTCGTTCAAGGCTTGAATCCTTGGCCTGCCGATCCAAGGCTGTAGCCTTGGACTCCAATCGGCCGACTGGCTCGGCTAGCCGAAACGATGATCACAGTCTCGCGCCGCATGGGGGGCCGCGCAATCGTTCCGGTGTGGGCGGTCTGAATGGCGCAATACGGTCGCCGTCGGCATCGGCGCCGGTCCGCCAGATCTTGCGGGGCGCCCTATTGCGCCCTACGCCGAGAACCGGTCGATCAGCACCCCGTGCCGCAGACCCCGGTCGCTGACGGCGAGACGTTCCTGCCCAAGCTTCGCCATCAGGGTCCGCACGATACAGGCGCCGGCCAGGATCACGTCGGCGCGCCCCGGCTGTAGTCCGGGGATGGCGCGGCGCGCCTCCGACGCCAGGCCGGCATAGAGCACAATCTGGCGCTCGACCTCGGCGGCGGTCAGGATGGCCCCCTGGATCAGGTCCGGGTCGTACCGAGTCAGACCGAGACTGACGGCGGCCAGGTTGGTCACAGCGCCGCCCATACCGACCAGAGCGTCCGGCGCGGCCGCCCCATCCAGCCGGCTCAGATCATGGGCGATGGCCGCCCGCGCCGCATCCAGGCTTTCCCGTCCGACGACCCCATCCAACCCGAACTGTTCGGTGAAGCGGACCGCACCGACGTCCACACTGAAGCGCTCCAGCACCTGGCCGGCCTTACCGATGGTGATCTGCGTACTGCCGCCGCCGGTGTCGAAGACCGTGACCGCACCCTCCGGTAACCCGACCCCGGCCTGCACCGCGAGATAGGCGAGACGCCCCTCCTGCGCACCGTCGATGACCTCGATGGTCACCCCGCATTGCGCCCGCACGGCAGCGATAAAGGCGCCGCTGTTGCGGGCATTGCGCATCCCCATGGTGCCCAGGGCGACGATCTGCGATACACCCGCCGCCCGCGCATCCGCCGCCATGTCGCGGATGGCGAGCAGCGTGCGTTCCCAGGCCGTCGGCGCGATCTCGCCGGACTCCCGCAGCCCCTCTCCCAGTCGCGTCACCTCGGCGCGGTCCAGCACCCGCAGCCAGCGGCCCGCGGCATCACGTTCACCGATGTGGAACTTGACCGAGTTGGTTCCCAGATCGATCACCGCATAGCGTCGCCGCGTGTCCATCGGACTAGCCCGCGACCGGCTCGCGCAGCAGCGTCGCGTGGTGCTCCAGCGCCCACCGGGTCTTGGTCTGCTGCTCCAGATCGTGCTCGGCGCCGATCTCGGCGAGAAATGCCATGAAGCCCGCGATGGCCACCGCGGCCTGAACCACCGGTGCCTTGATCGACAGCTCCATCAGGCGCGCCCCGTCCTGGCGTTTCCAAAGCTCCGCGGTGATCGGCCAGGGGCAGGCCGCGTCCTCGAACTTCCAGCGATGCGCCTGTAATGGACCCATGACGCGCAACGTATCGTAGTCGATGTGCTGCTGACCGATCGCCGACAGAAAGTCCTCCTGGTCTTTCGTAAAGAGCTTGCCGACCGGCTGCTCCCCGGCCACCACCTGCTTGATCAGTCCCTTGGCCACCGGCATGGTGAGCGAGGCGGACTTGGTCACCCCGGACTCGCTCGCATCCGCCTCGAGTTTGAAGCCGTCGAACGCGCGCCAGATCGCCGACACCTCGGTGGGTACCACCGGACGAAACTTGACCGTGCTGTCGTGCTCATCGCCGACGATGCGCCGGGCCCGCGCGATCATCCCCGCCTTAAACAGATCCAGATCAGGGGTATCGAAAAAATAGATGTAACGCTCCTCATCGTTGTCGACCGTCAAGTTGAAACGGGTCAGAGCCTCCTCGACCTGATGATCCGCAACGGTGGCCTTGATCTCGATGGCATCGACACCCGCCACCTGGCGGCTGAAGTGATCACGGGTGGCGGCGCCTCGCTCAACGACGGTTTTGGTGCTGGATTTCATGGCACGCGGACTCCTCAGTGAAGAATAGTGATGACAAACACAATAGGAACGCGGGGCGACATGGGGCGAAGCCGGCGCGTGGGTCTATCCTACTGCTGAATCCCGGCTGTGGTTCAACCGTACTGCACGGTAGTGCATAATTCGCCGGAGAAACAGCCGACAGCCGGCTTTACCCTTCTCCGGGGCCTGATCCATCAGGTCCCCTCGTCAGACGGCCGCGCGGCCGATCGGCTAGCGATCCGCGCTGAGATACGCAGTGGTCAGTGCCAATCTGGCCCACTTCACCGGACAGGAACCGAGCGCAACACTGGGCCACCGACTGGACACCCTGCTCTGCGCCGAACTGACCGCGCTGGTGGAGCACTTGGTCAGACAGCCCCGCCAGGACGAAAGCAACCCGGTGGCGCTGTCCCTACCCGCGCCCGGCGGACATGGTCTGAATCATTACGAGATGACCCTGCACCGCAGCCCTCCCTGGTTGGTCCTGGAGTTGGAACCCGCTTGCGCGGTGAGCGATCAGGGGCTGATCGGCTTCTACCAGAGTCTCGGCCGGACCATGGACCAGCTTCACAACATCGACGATGTCGATGCCCTGTGTCGACTGGCGGTGAGGGAACTGCGCAAACTCACAGGCTACGACCGGGTCATGGTGTATCGCTTCGACAGCGACGCCCACGGCCAGGTAATCGCCGAGGAACAGGCCCCCGGCCAGGATCCTTACCTGGGGCTGCACTATCCGGCCGGCGACATCCCGCGTCAGGCCCGCCAGCTTTATTTCCGCAACCGCCTGCGTCTGATCGCCGATGTGGATTACCGGTCGGTGCCACGACCGTGTCATTGATCATCGAAGACCGCCTGTGGGGGATGCTCGCCTGCCATCACCGGACCCCAAGGCAGGCCTCCGCCCGCGTGCGCGCGGCCAGCGAACAGGGCGCGGTCAATCTCTCGGCCTGCCAGTTGGCCTATCCCGGTCTTGTCGACGCTGTTCTCGCACAACTCGAAGCGGCCGGGATCGCCCCGTCGCGACTCTGCATTGAGGTCACCGAGACCCAAATCATGGAGCATCCGGAGCAAGCCGGCGCCGTCTTGACCGAGTTGGCCGCGGCGGGGATCACCATCGCCATCGACGACTTCGGCGTCGGCTTCTCGTCGCTCGCCTACGCCCGTAACCTGCCGGCACGTATTCTCAAGATCGACCGCAGTTTCGTCGGCGGACTACCCGACAACCCGCGTGACCTGGCCGTGGTGTCGTCCACCGTGCGTCTTGCCCACGACCTCGGCATGCGCACCGTCGGCGAGGGCGTCGAAACCCATGCGCAGCTCGCGTGCCTGCGGGAGCTGGGATGCGACTCGGTGCAGGGTTATCTGCTGGGACGTCCTATCCCCGCGGGGCCGACCCTAGACGGATTCCTCACCCACGGAGCGAGCGCGGGTGAGTATAGCTTTCGGACGTGATAACCGGACGTAGGCGCGGGTTTCAAACCCGCCCCTACACGATCAGGTGCGAACGCTATAGGTAACGGCCAAGAACAAGCCTAACGCCCCCGAGCGAACAGCCGGTCCAGTTCCCCGTGGCCGATCTGGACCCAGGTCGGACGCCCATGGTTGCATTGATCGGCACGCTCCACCCGCTCCATGGCGCGCAGCAGGGCATTCTGCTCATCCAGGGTCAGGCGCCGGTTGGCGCGCACCGCCCCGTGACAGGCCATGGTCGACAGGACCTGATTGATCGCCGCGGTCACCCGATCGGACTCACCATGCACCGCCAGATCGGACAGCAGATCGCGCACCAGACGCTCCAGATCGGCATCACGCAGCAGCGCCGGAACCTCGCGGACCGCCAGGGTGTCCGGACCCAGCCGATCGATCACCAGCCCCAGACGCTCCAGAAATCCGCGCCGCGCCTCCAGCAGATCGGCCTCGCGCGGGCTGACCTGCACACTGACGGGCACCAGCAGCGGCTGGCGAACGATCTGGCCGGCACTCCAGGCGTCCTTGAGCCGTTCGTAGCCGATGCGCTCATGGGCGGCATGGATGTCGACGATGATCAGACCCTGGGCGTTCTGGGCCAGCAGGTAGACGCCATTGAGTTGGGCCAGGGCGAAACCCAGCGGCGGGCTGTCGGCCGCCCCCGTGTCCGGCAGCGGCGCCGCCGCCGGACCCGTGGGCCATATCTCCGGACGCTGAAACGTGTCCTTTCGGCAAGCCTGCATGAATCCCACGCGCGGGTCCGGTAACGTGGGAGCCCCGCGTTCTTGGCGACCGGAAGGCCCAGCGTGGCCGGGGTCCAGACGGGCCGGGGCCGAACCGGCGGACCGTTGTTGGCCCAGTCACCCAGTCAGCAGCCACCAGCGCCCCGGCGCGGCTGGGCGGGAGCGTGACAGGGTGCGGTGGGCGCGCGACGCGCGCCCGGCGCGGAATCAGTCCGGTGGGGGATCGGGATCGGCGGCGAGGCGCGCCAGTGCGATGGTGTAATTCCAC
>NZ_KB902395.1 GCF_000379525.1 Lamprocystis purpurea DSM 4197
GACATGCGGTGGAGCCTCCAGATGACGACATACGGGGCTCCCAGGCTACTGGGCTAGAGACGGGATTTCATGCAGGCTTGCCGGAAAGACACACTGAAACTCCCGCCGGACTGCTACGCCAACTACGATCTGACGATCATCGAATTCCTGATCCGGCTCCAGGGTCGGGGGCCGGAAACCGACTATCAGGCACTCAAGGAATCATTGGGCCGCCGCCCGACGCTTGCCGAGGTCTATCGCAGCGGGTCGAACATATCGGATCTGCGTCGCCTCCATCGGCACTGGTGGGCGCTCGTCGACAACCAGGCGGACCTGACAACCGCTGAGACCGATTGCCTGACGCGCCACGCGGAGTTTCTGCGCGAGGTGGAAACCACGACCATGACCAAATCATTCAAGGTCATCCTGTTGGAATCCCTGCTCGAACTCGACGGCTTCCGTAACCCGCCGCGCATCGAAGACCTGGCCGCCAAGGCGCTGGATGTCTTCCGGCGCCGCCGCCGATTCATCGCGGACATCCGTGCCGATTTGCAAGACCTCGATGAGATCCCACCCGGCAAATGGCTTGCGTATTGGAAGGGCAACCCGATCAATGCCTTGATCGGCGGCAATCGGGGTGCGGAAGCCCAGCGTTGGTTCGAGATCCGCGACGGCCGATTCCAGCCAAGGTTTCAGGTCACCGATGATGAGCACGATGCTTTTCAGAGCATGGTTCAGGAGTTGGTCGATTATCGCCTGGCAGCCTATGAGCCCCGCCTGTCCACCCCGGAGCCATCGACTAAAGAAGAGCCCGTTGAGCATTCCGCCGCGATCCTCCCCTTTCGCAAGCGGGCCGGCGAACCGGCAGCGGTCGATGAAATCCCGTATTTCCCGGATCTCCGAATCGCCTGCGGCCACTTCCGCAGCGGCCGGAGCGACGCTGATGCATCCTGCCGAATCGGTCCAGGTTTCGGCCGCCTCGACCCCGCCCGTCATTTCGTCGCCCGTGCAGTCGGAAACTCAATGAACGGCGGCAAGCAGCCGGTGCAGGACGGGGACTATCTGCTGCTGGAGTTGATCGACCCCGCCAAGGCCGGTTCGATTACCGGGAACATCATGGTCATCGAGCGTCAAGGCGTGGACGGCGCGGACCAGTATCTGCTGCGCGTCGTCCACAAGAGCCCGGAAGGGCGTTACATCCTCAAGGCCACGAATCCCGACTATCCGGATTACGAGGCGGATGAGGGGATGCGGACGTTGGCGCGGCTGAGATCTGTGCTGACGGCTGAAGATCTATTGATAAATCCGGACCAAGGCAAAACTATGGACGACCCATAAGCCGATAAATGAAACTCAGAGTCATTATCCGCGATAGCGCTGCAATCTTAAAGGCGTTTTAAGTCATATATTTATCGAAGGTTTCTTTCGGTTCTACGGGGCTGCTCCTTCCAGATTACAGGTCCACCCAAGAACATTCTAATCAACTCGCGCTCCCTAATTCAACCTCCAGTTCAAGTAGATACTTGGCAAGCGTAGGGCCGTTCATCAACCACAAACCCATAACTCGCGCATATTCCTTCGCACTAGGATCGAAGTCTGATGTTGTCCAATAGGAGTACACTACAGGAGAGAGCACGCCGAAATCCTGCCTGTCTCTTAATGCGTGAACTTTCTTCAATGCACCACCCACAAACTTTCTTAAGTCGTTTTCGGTTACAATATTACTTTGTCGATATCTCTTCGCCTGCCCTACCACTATCGCTTGAGATACGACCGATGTTGGTAGCCCGCGTCGGTCTAAAGGCGAAAAATTATACCCGATGAAATCGACACCATCGTCCGCAACTTTCCCTGTTGCTTCCGAGTTAGCACCAAGCTTCTTGAGAATCTGGGCGCAAATTTTCTCGAAGTCTGAAGGATCCATTTCTCTAATTAGAGCAAGAGTCGGTTGATGTAAAATATTTCTTCCTCTAATATATGGAGACGGCTCTTGGTCAATTTCAAACGTCTCAAGTTCGCCATCTTCGCGCAATCGCGAAGCCCGGTTACGAAGTTCCTCCGCGATGTGAGGAAGATAGTCTTCAATACGCTCCTCTATTTCTGAAGGGATCGAGTTTATCAGTTTTTCTTTGACGCACGCAATACTAGCAACCTGCAATAAAATCCACTCTTCACTTTGTAAGGAGGAGACTACCCAACTAGCTACTGTTTGAGAGGAAGGAAAACCCATCGTTATTGCCTATTAAGCAGTAGTCTTTACTACGTCTGATGCGCATATCGACAACTCATTTAAGAGCCGGACATCTGTGCCGATCTGAGTGCTGCAGCAATCTGATAAATCGAGAAAGCTCTGGCGGCTATCGTCCGGCGTGTTCGCATATTAGATGAGTCCTAGATAATCGCTGTAATTTCTTTATTATAAACCGCTGACGGAGGTTACAGAAAATCTAGCAAACCTATTCGCATGCCTTCATGGATGGCAGGAATGCGGATCAGAAATTAACAGATTAAGCAAGCAATTTACTTCGATCCTCGAGTGCTTGTTCTACAGCCTCCCGAAGTTCAGTCAATGACTGAATAGACGCGCCATCCAAATGACGTAATTTATCTGGAGTCAATGAGCGGATGGCCCCCACTGCAGCAGCAATCTGTGGAAACCAGTCAGCCGGGTGATCTAGTTCGTATCTCGCTAGAGCCCGAGAAAGAGATCCATCTTTGGATCGAAATATGGAAACCGCAGCAGGGTCGTCAATAAAAGTGCTCAACTCACGAATATTCACAGCCTTCGGCAGTTTCGCCTCCTCTTCATCAGAGCCAGGTACAATCCATGAGTAAAATTCGATCAAGCTGGATTCGTTTCCGAATTTATACGAATTCTCGTCCCAACCGAGCCAGTCCTTTACATTTCGCTTCTTGAATATCTCTTCAAAATAGCTATACATTTTCGGCTCCGCATACTCGCCGAACTCCTCGTCGGCTTTCATTTGTTCTAACGCCATAAAGCAGCGATAAGCAGTATTGGCCGCACGCGTGGATAACCCTAGACTTTGAGCAACTTCTTGGGGACTCATGCCGGTTTCCCGCAAAGCGAAAACTGCTTTTGCCTTCTGATATGGCCCCCACTCTTTAATACCAGATACATGCCGCAGGCCCGGCAAAATGATCTGGGCAGTGTCTGGTGCATTTTTGTCATCAAGTAACAGACACTCAAGGATCTGCATATTATTTAACTGGGCTTCACTCAGCGTTTCCTTGCCTTCAGAGTGGAGATCCAATAGCCACCGAATGGCCGTTACCCTTCGATTACCCTCTATAACAACATACTTTTGAACGCCCTCCGCAACCCCCCCTTTCCAGGGACGTATTACTAGCCTATCCATTTGCAAGAAGCCCAGCGCCCTGATGGTATCCCGAAGCTCCTGAACATCAAAAGCAGGGGTCTTCATCTTATCAAAGGCGGTTCGCTGCACTTTTTCTTCCGCGAACCGACCCTCGGGGATTGGCCGAACTTCTTCCCCTAACTCAGAAAATCGAGGATTATTGGGATCAAGCAGCAAATCGCTGAGGGCGACATTAATTGGTGAAAGGTACTGGTATAGATTCTTCATTTCGCGCAAACCGATAAAAAATCAGGAGCAATGAAACCATTGCCGAAAAAATTCTGACGCTTATCCGACGACTCTTGGAAGCCTTGACTATTTCAGTCAGGGAATAATCGGCAGCAAAAGCGCTACGAAACACAGGCAAAGGTGGGGTTTAGCCCATCTGCTAACACCCAAGAAAATATCCCGCAACGTCTTGGGTGCTAACAATAGACAAATTATCTCCGATAGCGGCGTCCGCGTCTCCAAAGGTGCTCCTAACGACTCATAGATTGCCGCAGGCATTACAGGTGCAGATCCGCAGGCCACAGAAAATACGGCCCAAACTTCCCGGACACCCTAAACTCCCCTCCCGCCGCCTTGCCCTTTGCGGTGAGCTTCAAATGCTCCCCATCCCGCTCGACCAGCCCCGCGCTCAGCAACTTGTCGCCCAGTTCGCCAGACCGCAGCCCCAGCGCCTTGGCGAGGCGGGAGGTGGTGAGCTTTTCGAAATCCCTTGCATCGGCGGACTCAGCAACCGGCTCGCGAACCTCGTCCTTCGGCTGCTCCACCTTCTCGGCCGCGAGTCGGACCTCTTCGCTGACGCGGATCAGGCGCTGCGCCTCTTCGTAGGTCTCCCGGTACAGGTCCGCCTCTTGTTCCCGGTCGACGAACACGCCCATCTCGTTGTTGCTCACCTGGCTGAAGTCGTAGAGATTCATGGAGGTGATGATGGCGGAGCGTTCGTTCAGGTAGCACTTGGCGTGCAGGTTCTGGCAGAAGCTGGTGCGAACGAAGGGCAGGGATCGGAGCCAATTGATCTCGTGCGGCGCCAGTTCGCTCTTGCCGTAGACGATCCGCACGTCGATCTTCATGCGGTCCTTGTCCTGGAGCAGTTCGCGGATACGGTCGTTGAACTTGAGGAAAGGACTGATGATGATCAGTCGCTCGCGAGCGGCCTTGATCAGCTCTTCCAGAAAGTAATTGGTCGCGCTGGTGTTTAGGAACTTAGCCATGGTCAGGGTCCTTGCCTCGGGGACGGGGACTGTGCAGTAGGCGACCCCATTGGACCGCCTTTCCCTGAGTGATTATCGCCAATGCGGCTCTGACTGTCTGCCGTTTCGTTTATTGACATGCGACGCAACCCGCAATTTAGCGTGTTCGTCTTTCGGTTGTCGGTCGCGGGCACCCAGCACAAGCATGCCGACCAAGCCCGGCAGTCTCGTTGGCGAAGCCTGAGAAGCTAACGTGGTGGCCGGTGTCGTCGGAGAAGACGCCGGTCTTGGCATGAAACAGACCGCGCGCGTAGCCGCCCTGGGTGGTGACGCGCAGCGCGAGCTTGATCTCCAGCAGACCGGCGGCGGCGAGCCAGGCCAGGGCGTTGAGCCGGTCCTTGAGCAGGGCGTCTTCGATCTCGGCCAGACTGCGGGCGGCGATGGTGCGCAGCACCGCGGCCGGGGTGTCGCGGGCACGCTCCAGGGCAGCGCAGTCGTCGGGCTCCAGATGCGGGGAGACGACCAGGCGCAGGTGTCCGCGACGCAGCGCCAGGCTGGCGACGCCGCGGGCAGCCAGCGCCAGGCCGGCACTGGTGAAGTACCCGGCGGCCCGGCGGTAGAGCACCGCGGTTTCGAGACAGGGGACAAAGAAGCCACGCACCAGGTCGTCGCGACCGGTGCGGTAGGTGAGTTGCAGCGGGAGTTCGGTGAGGTCGCGTGGATGTCCCGCCACGCCACGCGGCTCGCCCGTTCCGGCTGGGTGTCGCGACCCGGTCACCGACTGCCATTCCAGCGGAACCGCCAAAGATCACCTCCAGGTGGCCGGCGTCCTCATCAACGCGCGCGTACGTGTTCGATTCATGATACCCGTGACGCCGCGGGCTTGGCTAGCGGGTCCGCGCCTCAGTGTCGCGCCGGGCCGTATCGTCAACGCGAGGGCGATCCGCGGACCGGCGTTGATCATGGCGCGTTCCGGCGGTATCAGACGAACTCGTCCGCGAGATCTTCGCCCTCCAAGTCGACCACCGGGACCCCGGCGCGGCTGGCCTGCAACAGAAATTCAACGCGGCCCAGGCCGCACAAGCGGCCGGCCTTGCCCGAGGACATGCGGCCCTGCTCGAAGCCTTTGAGTGCCGACAAAACGAGGGAGTTGAAGTCCAGTAGGTCTTCGCCAAGTGCCTCGACTCGCTCCAGCGGCAGGGCCACGATTTGATCCTCGGTTTCCTGAGCAAGCGGGCCGAATCGGCGCCGGAGTTGCCTTTGCACCAGGGCACCGGCCTCCTCTTGGCGACCCCGTTGGTACCCGATCCGTTCGACAGAGGTGACGTAAGGCATACGTTTGTTGCACTCCAAGGTGGTGAGTTCTTGCCAGCCGCGGACGGTCCGCACAGCGGACCCTACGGTAACACCGTAACCCGTAGGGTCCGCTGTGCGGACCGACGACCGTGCAGATCCCGCGATGGCCGGATTTACGACCAAGGTCCGATCGGGCCTTGATCAAGATTCCGGCCACTTGGGCTCGCCGGGTGCGTAGTCAGGCCATCCTGGCCTGACACCGTCAGGGCTGGAAGCCCTGACTACGCA
>NZ_KB902396.1 GCF_000379525.1 Lamprocystis purpurea DSM 4197
AGACCGATCAGGTCAAGCAGTTGGCGCGACGACAGGTCTTGGTTCTTCTGGGCCATGGCGGATTCCTCTTACGCGGCGGTTGGTGAGGCGTATTGAACCATTGCCATGCGTCAAACTCTGTCGCACACTGGTACCATGGCTGCTACCCATGAAACCCGCATCGCGCGCCTCAAGCGCCTGGAGTTCCTGGTGCCCCGCGGACGGGCGGCCAGCGCTTGCCCGGATGCCACGCAACTGCTGGCAACGCTCGGTGAGGCGTATGCCGGCAAGACGCCGGAGGCGCGGCGGCGTGCGCTGCAACGCGATCTCGAAGAGCTGGTGAAGGAGGGGCGGATCGAGGCGGTCAACCCCGGCGGCAAGCCGTTGCGCTACCGGTTGGTCGCGCCGGAACCGGACGAAGACCAGGCGGTCCGAGCCTACGACCTCCAGTTGATGCGCGACCTGGTGGCGGACGCACTGCCCCAGCAACGGCTCGATCGACTGTGGCAGCGGTTACTGACCAATGCCGAGGGTCCCAGGCTCGATGAGACGCGTTTGCGGATCGTCCCCGATACCCTGCGCCTGCGGCCCGTGGCACTTTATCAAGGCGTGCTGGAGGCCGTGATCGAGGCCCTGGCGCAGCCCTGTGCCCTGCAGGTGCTGTATACCAATGCCGACGACAAGCACAGCGATGCCTGCCTGCACCCCCAGGCCCTGGTGCAGCGTGGCCCCATCGCCTATCTGTTTGCACTGAAGAATGACGAGGAAGCACCGGTCCGAATCTACGCCTTGCACCGAATGATCCGCGCTCGGGCACTCACCCGGACGCCCGTCCGGACGGCGATCGGATTCGATCTGGATCAAGCCATCGCGAGCGGCCAGGTCGACTTCGGCCAGGGGGAGATGGTCAACCTGGAGTTACGGGTGCGTCGTTATCTGGCGACGGTGCTCACCGCCTGCCCATTGGCAGCGGGCCAGCGGTGGGTGGACGAGCCGCCCGGCTCCGACTTTGAGATGCGGGTGTGGGCGCGGGTTCCCTCGACAGGCCAATTGCTGCGCTGGCTGTTGGGGGCCGGGGATAATGTCGAGGTGGTCGCCCCGCCGGATTTGCGCCGCGTGGTGGCGGTGCAGGCGGCGAAGATGGCAGCACTTTACCCCGATCCATAGGACGAATAGGGCTTTCGGTCTCGTCAACAGCCGCAGAACCAGGATGCCGCTGATAATCAGGCTTTCCCACGGCAGCTTTGCCGGGACTCATTCCGCCCCCCGATCCTCATACCGGTAACCAACCCCATAAACCGAGTGCACCAACTCCCGGCCGGGCAGGAGTTCCTCCAACCGGCGGCGCAGTTTCTTGATGTGGCTGTCGATGGTGCGGTCCGCGACGATCCGGCGATCGGTGTAAATGCGGTCCATCAGCCGCTCGCGCGAAAAGATGCGCCCGGGAGCCGCATGCAGGGTCGCCAACAGGGCGAACTCCACCGCGGTGAGTTCGATCGCCCGGCCCTGCGCCTGCACCCGCAGCGCGTCCGGGTCCAGGGTGAGCGGATCGGCAGCGACCGCCGCGGCGCCGGGCGCGTCAGTCACCAACGGCGCGGCAGTCCGCCGCAAGACGGCCTTGACCCGCGCCACCAACTCGCGCGGGCTGTAGGGCTTGCACACATAGTCATCGGCGCCAAGCTCCAGCCCGATCAGCCGGTCGATCTCCTCGACCCGGGCGGTGGTCATGATGACGGGTATCCGACCCGGCTCGCCGGGCGCGGCGCGGATCTCCCGACACAGGGTCAGCCCGTCCTTGCCCGGCAACATCAGGTCCAGCAGGATCAGGTCCGGGCGGTGCGCGCGCACCCAGTCCAGCACGGTCTCGCCGGTGTAGAGCTGATCGACCTGATAGCCGGCGGCCTTGAGATAGTCGGCCACCAGGGCGGCCAAACGCTGTTCGTCTTCGACGATCAGGATACGCTGCGGTTGCTGCATGGCGGCCCTCAGGCGGGTAACTCGATGTGAATCCACAGACCACCAACTGGGGCGGCGGCGGCACTGATGGTACCGCCATGGGCCTCGACGACGTTCTTGACGATCGCCAGGCCCAACCCGGCCCCGCCGGTGTGGCGGCTGCGCGAGTCCTCCACCCGGTAGAGCCGGTCGCACAGCCGCGGCAGTGACTCGGGCGGGCAGCCGGGGGCCGTGTCCTGGAAATCCAGCGTCACCCGCGCGCCGCTCCGGCCCAGGGTGACGGTGAGCCCGCCGCCGGGGTCGGTGTACTGCAGGCTGTTACCGAGCAGATTGCGGAACGCTTGCGACAGCCGGTCCGGATCGGCGCTCAACAGCAGCGGCGTTGGCGCCCGGTCCTGCAGCGCCAGGGAAAGCCCCGCCGCCTGGAAGCGCGGGCGGAAGGCGTCCAGATCCGTCTGCAAGACCTCGCGCAGATCGGTCTCGGTCAGCCGGTAGCTCAGTGCACCCAGGTCAGTCACCGACAACTCATGCAGATCCCCGACCAACCGGTTCAAGCGCAGCACGTCGGCGTGCAGGGCATCCACCGCGGCCCGGTCCAGGGGCCGCACTCCATCCTGCAGCGCCTCCAGTTCGGCCAGCAGCAGGGCGATGGGGGTGCGCAGTTCATGGGCGATATCGGCCACCCAGCGGCGACGCGCCTGTTCGTTGCCTTCCAGGGTCGCGGCCAGGACATTGAGGTCGCGCCCGAGACGGGCGATCTCATCCCCCCCATGCACACTCACCCTGGCGGTGAAATCCCCGGCAGCAAGGCGGCGGGTCGCCTCCTGGATGCGCCGCACCGGCCGCACTACACGCTGCGCCAACGGATAAGCCAGCAGGGCCGAAATCAGCAGCATCCCTAAAGCGATGATCCACAGCCGGCTGCCCTGGCGGGACTGAAACTCGAGATCCGGCAACTCGGCCAGCGGCGGACCGGGCAGGGTCGCCAAGGAACCGATGGGCTGGCCGTCCAACTCCAGCGGATGGCGCCGGGCTCCCGGCAACAGAGACGACTGGCCATAAACCACAGCCCCAGCCCCATCCAGCAACATCAGCCGCAACTCCAGCGGGGCGGGCCGCTCCCGGCCGCGCTCCAGCGCCCAGGTCGGCGGCCAGCCGCCGGCATCGTTCAGAACACGGCGCACCCAGGGGGGCAGGTGGCCGCGGCGCGGGTCAGCGCGCGCCAACCGATCCTTCGGGTCACGACCCAGTAAGGCCGCGATCCACAGCGACTTATCCGCGCGTAACGGCTCCCAGGAGCCGCTGTCGGCATAGACCGCGATGAGCCGCTCAGCAATGGTGCTGATCCGCTCCGACTCGCGCGCATCCGCCAACTCGATCAGCCCCTGTTCAATGGACCAGCGCACGAAGGCATGGGTGCCGATGACCACCAGCAGGCAGGCCAGCAGCAGGGTCAGGAACAGCTTGGCGCGGATGGAGAGCGTCATGTTGGACCCAGCATGCCCCGCCGCGGTGCAAGAAAAAAGAATCCGCGGGAATTTCTGATCAAAGTCATAGCCTCGTCATCACCGCGTCGCTAACCTTAGCGTGCCGTTGCAGGCATCACGTGTTCCGATGTACCTAACACCAGGAGTCTCCATGAAACTCACTCTGTTCGCCGTTGCTTGCTCAACCGCGCTGGTCGGCACCCTCGCCGCCGGTGTGGTCCTGGCCGATGACGCTGCCCTGCGTGCTCAGGCCACGTCCGCCGGGCTGGCCGCCCTGCCCTACGGCGCCGGCAAGGTGACGGACAACCCGCTGACGCGCGAGAAGATCGACCTGGGCGCCATGCTGTTCTTCGACCCGCGGATTTCCGCCAGCGGCCTGATCAGTTGCAACACCTGCCACAACCTGGGCACCGGCGGCGATGACAATCTGCCCACCTCGGTCGGCCACGGCTGGCAAAAAGGCCCGCGCAACGCCCCAACGGTCCTGAATGCGGTTTATAACAAGGCCCAGTTCTGGGACGGCCGTGCCGCGGACCTCAAGGAGCAGGCCAAGGGACCGGTGCAGGCCGGCGTGGAGATGGCCAACAAGCCGGACGCCGTGGTCGTCACCCTGCAAAGCATGCCGCAGTATGTGGAACGCTTCAGCCGGGCCTTCCCCGGTGAGGCGGACCCGGTCACTTTCGATAACATGGCCCGCGCCATCGAGGCCTTCGAGGCCACCCTGGTCACCCCGGCCGCGCCTTTCGACGCCTGGTTCGAGGGCAATGACCAGGCCATGACCCAGGAGCAGAAGCAAGGGCTGGAACTCTTTATCAACAAGGGCTGCACTGCCTGTCACAGCGGCGTGAATTTTGGCGGCCAGGCGTATTTTCCGTTCGGGTTGATCAAGAAGCCGGGGGCGGACATCCTGCCCCGCGGGGACAAGGGCCGCTTTGCGGTGACCAAGACCGCATCGGATGAGTATGTCTTCCGCGCCGCCCCGTTGCGCAACATCGCCCTGACCGCCCCCTACTTCCACTCCGGTCAGGTTTGGTATCTGGAACAGGCGGTTGCGGTGATGTCCAACGCCCAGCTCGGCACCGAGATGGAAGAACACGAGGCCACGCTGATCGCGCAGTTCCTCACCGCTTTGACCGGCGAGCAGCCACAGGTGATCTACCCGATCCTGCCGGTGGAGACCGCGGACACACCCAAGCCCAAACTCTGACATTGGGGTCGGGAACCAACAGAATCGGTGGTTCCCGTCGAACACTCTGCCAGGGCATTCGCCCTACCGGGTTCGGCACCCACGACCAGAGCCCCAAGGGCACCCGGCTGACGTGCAATTGGTGCAGCCGTCGCACGGACGCGGCGAATGCCCAGCCCCGCTCCAGCGCGCCGCGCGCCTCCTGATCCGCGGACCGGCCTGCCGACCGGTCACGGGCCCCGGTCCGGCCTGATCCCCACGCCATTCGGCAACCCATTCCGCGATTGATCCGGGTACCAGCCGACCGCCTCGTCACCCGACTCACAGGCGTTGGCGCCCCGCGCACGCCGGCAGCCGTATTGACCATCACAGATGACCTTTGTCGTGCTTTTCGGTTGACTGCGCGCCGCTGATCCCCGCCACGGCGCCCCTCCGCGCACCCAAGTCCCCAAACGCACATTGCCAAAGCGCTTACCAGGTCACACCAATTCCCTCAAAAATCTTAAGAATACTTAACACAACAAGATCGCATCGCAGGACCTCAGCGCCCGGGTTTTTCCTATGCACTACACCTTACCGCCAGTCGCCCTTCTCCAGCAGCCAGTCATCGAGCGCCGATGGCCGAGCGACAGTATCGCACACGGCGTGCTCAACATTGCCGCCAGCCTGACCCTGCTCTTATTGGCACTGCCGTTCCTGATCCTGATTCCGATCCTGATCAAACTCACCAGTCGAGGCGCGGTGTTCTACACCGGCACCCGACTCGGCTTGCACAAACAACTGTTCACGATCTATAAGTTCCGCACCCTGCGGCCAGACGCCCAACAGATCATCGGCGCTTCACTGCTCCAGGAGCGGCACCAACTGGAGACCCCGATCGGCGCCTTTCTCCGCGACACAAAACTCGATGAATTACCTCAGATTTTAAATATTCTCAAAGGAGACATGAATATCGTCGGTCCACGGCCGGAGCGACCGGAGATCTACGAGCACCTGTGCCGGCAGATTCCCGGGTACGATGCACGATTCGAGATCAAGCCGGGGCTGATCGGCTTTGCGCAACTGTTCACTCCGCACGGCAGCCCGAAGCGCGCACGCTCACTGTATAGTGGACCCTGAAAACCGGACAGTAATTTAAGCTCGCGTCGAACCAAAAGGGGCATATCATAATGGGCGAAGCGAAGCGCAAGACGTACACGGCATCCTTCAAGGCCAAAGTCGGCCTGGAGGCGATCCGCGGGGTCAAAACGACGAACGAGATCGGACAGGAGCATGGAGTCCATCCGGTCCAGGTGGGGCAG
>NZ_KB902397.1:0-5115 GCF_000379525.1 Lamprocystis purpurea DSM 4197
CGCTGTAGAGACGTTCCGGCCCAGCCTGATCGTCCACTTTCTGACGTCCACGCTTGGTTTCAAACAGCGTCCCGGCCTGCTCCAGGATCTCCTTTTTCCACTGCCCCACCTGGACCGGATGGACTCCATGCTCCTGTCCGATCTCGTTCGTCGTTTTGACCCCGCGGATCGCCTCCAGGCCGACTTTGGCCTTGAAGGATGCCGTGTACGTCTTGCGCTTCGCTTCGCCCATTATGATATGCCCCTTTTGGTTCGACGCGAGCTTAAATTACTGTCCGGTTTTCAGGGTCCACTATACTACTCGACAAAAAGATACAAACCGCAATAGCAGACAAAGAACCTTTTGTCGAAGTGCTATCCTAAAGAATGCCCTAACTATTGCGCAAGCGCCGAGACAAGACCGCGCGTCTACCTCGGCGGTATGTCTTCAGGTGACGAGCCCTCTTAGCGGCTCTGCTGCCGGATCAAGGCGTCAACGCGAGGCAAACATAGGCGGCGGGGCCGCCAAGACGGCATGCCGGGGCAGAGCCCCGGCACGAGAGCAAGAGCTAGCCTCTAGCCGCCGATGTGCCTGTCTTAGACTCGGCGGGCCATAGTCCCGCGGCCCTGTTTCCCGGATTGCGCTGAACACCCCGGAGGAATCGATGAACCAGACCATTGCGATCGACTGTCCCGCGGAAATCCTGGTCTCCCTGCACATGAACGCAGAAGGACTGGCTGGCTTCATGAAGCAGCAAGCGGCGATTACACTGTTCCGGGAGGGACGGCTATCCTCGGGCACCGCCGCAGCCTGGCTCGGCATGCCGCGCGTGACCTTCCTGTTGCGCGCCATGGAGTCCGGTGCGGTCTTGTTGGAAGACAGCTTTGATGATCTCGCGCGGGAGACCTCGCTGCTGGATGGGCCGTCGTGATCTTCTGCAATACCACGCCGCTGATCGCCCTGGCCGGCATCGGCCTACTCGATCTGCTACCGTGCCTGTTCGGCACCATCCATCTAACGGAATCGGTGGTAGCGGAATGCGCCGCGGGTGGCCCGATTCCCGTGCCGGAACTGCGGGCGCTACCCTGGACGCGGATTGTCGCTGCCGACGAGGCGACGCTGCCCGGCCTATTGCTCAGCCTGGACCGCGGCGAGCGTGACACCCTGGCGATGGCAAGCAAGCTCGGCGCGGAGCGCGTGATCATCGATGAGCGCATCGGACGCAATATGGCGGAATTGCTCGGCCTACCCGTGGTCGGCACACTCGGCATATTGCTTAAGGCGCGCGAAATGGGATTGCTTCCATCATTTCACCAGGCCGTGGTGCAGATGCAGAGCAATGGAATTTATTACCACCCCAGGTTGGTACAACGGCTTTGCATGCTAGCAGGGGAGGAATAGCCGGGTAAAAGGGCCAGGCTCAGCTAACGGTCCAGGTTCAATTCAATTGCCGCCCTTCAAGTCCTCCAGATCGGCCACCGCCAGGCGCCGCAGGGTGGCGCGCTGTTTGCTGTAATGCTCATCCATGCGGTCGATGATGTCGGCGAGAAAGCGCACGGTCTCGACGATCTTGGGTCCTTTGTTGAGCATGGCGCACTCGGCCATGACGCCCTTCTCGGCGCGCAGCTTGGCCCCTTTGGGTCCGGTCCGGGTGATGGTGACGGTGATCCGCTCGCCATCGTTGGCGGCGACCACCCCGCCGATCTTGCCATCGTCGAACCAGACCGCGTGCCCGGGACGGGCGCACTCGAAGGCGGCCGCGAGGGTGCAATGGACCTGGGCGGGGGTCACAATGGTGCCATCCGCAGCGCGCTCGGCACCCTGGCCGGGTGCATCAACGCGGGTCAGGACGAGCGGATCGCCGACCGCCAGTGCAATCGGCAGGATGATTTCGGGCACATTGATGAAGGCGCCGGTGCCGACGGATTCGCCGCCGCGGCGGGCCGTGACGCTGGTGGCCTCCTCCACATAGGCCGTCTGCTCGATCTCGGCCACCCAGGAAGCACCCCGCGCCTCGCGCACCTGCAGGCAATGCGCCTGGCCGCGGGCGTCGATGAAGTCGAGCGCGTCGCCCACGGCGATGCGACCGAACAGCCCGCCGCTGATCTGCAGCCGTAGACGCAGGTCCGCAGGCGTCGGCGCGACCGCCTCGGCGGGGGTCAGCCACACCCGTCCCGGCCGCGCCAGCCGACCGAAGCAATCGCGCTGCGGGGCGAGCCGCTGCACCCGGCCGCTCGCCCGCAAGGTTCCGGTGCGCAGCCTGGGACCGGCCAGATCCATGGCGACCCGGCAACTCCACCCTAACGTCTGTTCGGCGCGGCGCAGATTGTCGACCATCGCCGCCCACTCCGCGGGGCCATCGTGGGCACAGTTGATACGCATCACGTCCATTCCGGCCTCGACCAGGTTCTGGACGAGTTGGGCATCGGTCGCCGTCTCACTCGGCATGCTGACCATGATGCGCGCGAGGCGGCCCTGGGGATCAGGCCCGAGCAGGGCCTGGGTGTGCTCGCGCAGCCGCTGGGGGCCGGACTTGAATACCTTGACTCGCTGAGTTTCTAATGGCAAAGACGATGAACAAGCTACCCGAGACGGACTCCATCAAGGCACTGGCGGAGTTCTGGCAGACGCATGACGTCACCGATTTCGAGGACGCACTCATCGAGGTGACCGAGCCGGTGTTTCAACGCGCTGAACCGTTGTCGGTCATTCTTCCCGCCGCGGACCTGGCCGCACTTCGCGCAAGGGCGCGTCAGGTGCACACCCCCGAAACAGCCCTTGTATCCAGGTGGATTCACGAGCGGCTGGACGCCGGCTAGGCGACCATGTTCCGCTTCACCCAACTCCACCTGAAGCAGTATCGGTGCTTCGAGGCGCTCGACCTGCACCTCGAACCCGACCTCACGGTGCTGTTTGCCGAGAACGGTGGCGGCAAGACCGCGGTGCTGACGGCGCTGGCGGCCGGGCTGACCCCCTTCCAATCGGGCACGCCCCGCGGTCTCAAGCTCGATCCGCGGCGCGATCCGCGCCAGATCACGCTCGACGCGCGCGGCCGGCGTGAGCCGGCCGGCCCCTGCACTCTCATCTGGACCGCCGATGTGGGCGCTGCTGCGGGCGTGAACTGGATCAGCATCGTGAATCCCGCCTCAAACCGCGCGCCGGATATCCACCATGGGGACCTGGTCGACGCGATGGAGCAGGTTCGTCGGCCCGGCGCGCGCTGGCCCCTGTTTGCCTTCTATGGCATGGATCGGATGGGGCGTGGCAAGGCATCGACCAGACCGACCGCCAGTCCTCCCGACCGCTGGGAGGGGTACGCAGGCAGCCTGAACGCCGCCCTGGACGACTCGGCCTTGCTGACCTGGCTGCTTGAAGAAGTGCTGGCCGATACGGTCCGCCGGCAACAGGGCGAGCCGGAGCGGGCACTTGCCAGGGCTGTCATGGATACGGTCGCGAGGGCCACGCCGGGGGTGACCCGGTCCTGGTACGACCCGCGCGAGCGCAGCCCCGTGGTACGGTTCGAGAATGGGCATGTCGTTCCCTGGCGAGATCTGTCCGACGGATTTCATGTGTATCTCGCGCTGGTGGCCGACATTGCCCGCCGCGCGGTGATCCTGAACGAACGGGATGGCGCCGAGGCCCCGGCGCTGCTGGAGGGCGTCGTCCTGATCGACGAGATCGACCTGCACCTGCACCCGCGCTGGCAGCGGGTGGTGCTTGACGGGCTGAGAGAGGTCTTCCCCCGGCTCCAGTTCATCGTGACGACACACTCACCGCAGGTGCTGAGCAGCGCGGAAAACCGCCAGGTCCGCCATTTAGTCGACGGGAAGGTCCAAGAATACGGCGTGTTCGTCGAGGGTCGGGACAGCAACGCGATCCTGCGCGATCTGATGGGTACCAATGACCGCGACGCCGTGGGCCAAGCGAGGCTCCGCGCGCTCCATGACGCCATCGACCAGGGGTTGCGGGAGCAAGCCGAGGTCCTTTTCGCCGAGATCCAGGCCAAGTGGGGAGACCTCGACCCCGCGCTGATCCGGGCGCGGGGGCTGATGGACTGGGAGGATTGATGCGGCGACTCGGCAAACCGCGGTCGCCATGCGCAATGCGCCGCCTGGGTAGTCGGAGCGCTCCCCGCAGACGGCTGAGCACGACGACCAGGAGGTGCTAACCGTTGTGGCTGACAAGACCTGCGACTGCTGCAAACATGAGAGCCCGCTCCGCGCAGCCCACAGAGACCACGGGCGGCCTTGGCCGGTCGATCACGACTACGAGCAGTGCTTAGCTTTACCAGCCTTGGCCGGATCAAAGTCCGATCGGAAGCACTGCTAAAGGCGGCCTAGCGTAAGGTGCTTGTGCGGGCGATTGGCGGCCCTCATGACGATCGCGGGCCCGAGGAACACCGGGCGATGGCGCTTTTTTCGAGTGGGTTTGCGGTGCATCTCCGCGGGCGCAAGGCACACACCCTGGAACAACGTCAACCGCTCGGTGATGTCGGTTCATCCCCGCGAGCGCGGGGAACACCTCCAGCGGGGCACGAGCAGCCTGTCGAGCGACGGTTCATCCCCGCGGGCGCGGGGAACACTAATAAGTTCCTGCACTTCCTGAATAAAACAACGGTTCATCCCCGCGGGCGCGGGGAACACTTCACCCTGGTCTGCCACCCGGGGCCGCTGGCCGGTTCATCCCCGCGGGCGCGGTGAACACGTTTCTTGCGGAACGGCGGCGGCGGCGGTGAGCGGTTCATCCCCGCGGGCGCCTTGAACACGATTTGTCTCCATTCTGAGTCGCAGATGCGGTCGGTTCATCCCCGCGGGCGCGGGGAACACCTTTCTCAGGCATCACGTTTCCTCAATATCAGCGGTTCATCCCCGCGGGCGCGGGGAACACCTTCACCCGCTGACTCATGCTGTCCCGCCGGGCGGTTCATCCCCGCGGGCGCGGGGAACACGCGGTGCAGCAGCACGCGGCCCACCTGGGCACCGGTTCATCCCCGCGGGCGCGGGGAACACTTTCTCCCTCACCCACTGCTGAGCCGACAAACCGGTTCATCCCCGCGGGCGCGGGGAACACGGGCGATCCGGGAGACAGCAATCATGGTTGTACGGTTCATCCCCGCGGGCGCGGGGAACACTTCC
>NZ_KB902397.1:6870-7882 GCF_000379525.1 Lamprocystis purpurea DSM 4197
CGGGCCGGTTCATCCCCGCGGGCGCGGGGAATACAACCGATCAGCGGCGTACTTGATCAACCCGGACGGTTCATCCCCGCGGGCGCGGGGAACACGCCAACATGCGCAGCACCGGCATGTTGGAAGTCGGTTCATCCCCGCGGGCGCGGGGAACACCGCCTCGAAGACCGCCGCAAGCAAGCCCTCGTCGGTTCATCCCCGCGGGCGCGGGGAACACTTCATGACACAATTCATTATTACGTCGTGTTGCGGTTCATCCCCGCGGGCGCGGGGAACACAGGGTGTCGGGGCAACGGATCGGCGGGGCGGGCGGTTCATCCCCGCGGGCGCGGGGAACACCGTCGCGGTGCTGGATGCTTGCCACCAAGCGTGCGGTTCATCCCCGCGGGCGCGGGGAACACATCACGGGGAAATCGCACTCCGTGGTCAGCACCGATTCATCCCCGCGGGCGCGGGGAACACCGACCGCCTGCTGGTCAAGTGGGTGTTGCAGCGCGGTTCATCCCCGCGGGCGCGGGGAACACACAAAGAGGGCTAGGCGATGAACCGCGGACACCGGTTCATCCCCGCGGGCGCGGGGAACACGCCACCGTCAAGCCGGTCGCTCTCACCGGCGGCGGTTCATCCCCGCGGGCGCGGGGAACACGCCTGGTCCTGCATCGAGGGCGGCCTGATCAGCGGTTCATCCCCGCGGGCGCGGGGAACACTTTAGTATCTGATTCGCACCAAGCACAAGCGCCGGTTCATCCCCGCGGGCGCGGGGAACACCATCATGCGGCTGGCGTGCAGGGCGGGGTGAGCGGTTCATCCCCGCGGGCGCGGGGAACACTCCAATCATTCGGCGTTTTTTTGGTGCGTTGGCGGTTCATCCCCGCGGGCGCGGGGAACACGAAAGGGGGAACGGTTGCATCCTTTCGATTTTGGGTTCATCCCCGCGGGCGCGGGGAACACGACCAATACGTGTGTTGCTGATGAGCCTGTCACGGTTCATCCCCGCGGGCGCGGGGAACAC
>NZ_KB902397.1:8478-108345 GCF_000379525.1 Lamprocystis purpurea DSM 4197
GTTGGCGGTTCATCCCCGCGGGCGCGGGGAACACTGCTATAATTAACACATCAGAGAACACAACGCCGGTTCATCCCCGCGGGCGCGGGGAACACGGTCGTAGTCGGTGAGGAGCATTCGGCGGATGCGGTTCATCCCCGCGGGCGCGGGGAACACGCTGTCCTCGAACACCACGCGGTAGAGCCGAACGGTTCATCCCCGCGGGCGCGGGGAACACGATATTCTTGGATCACTGCGCGGTGTGGCGCGTGGTTCATCCCCGCGGGCGCGGGGAACACGATGCAGCACGACAGGCTCGGCATATCGAAGCCGGTTCATCCCCGCGGGCGCGGGGAACACACATTCACGCTGCGGAAGACCGCGCACTGTTCCGGTTCATCCCCGCGGGCGCGGGGAACACCGCCGATATCATCGGGCTTGAAGTGTCCGCAGCGGTTCATCCCCGCGGGCGCGGGGAACACACGACCCCAGCGTTCTCTCGGTTGGCAACTATGCGGTTCATCCCCGCGGGCGCGGGGAACACACTGCTCATACTTCGCGGATTTCGCTAGAGAATTTCGCCAAGAAAAAATCTACCGAATGTGTCCGCATTTCAAAGGGGTTCGTTTTCAGTTGTTAAAGAGCTTCTTGGGTTCATCCGGGGGCAGAAAGCTCACCAAACGCAGGCCGTCGAAATCAACTGGTATCCGCCGGTTCTTGCCGACGGTAAGGAAATCGTAACCCGATTCCGTGTTGGTGTTCCAGGCCATCACCGCATTGCCTTCCTCTACCCCTTCCGTAACCTGGTCCCAGATGAACTCCCGCAACCGCTTGGACGGGGTGCCGACATAGACACCCGCGCGGATCTCCAGCAGCCAGACCGCCAGGCGTCCGCGCAGCCGCGGCGGTACGTTCTCAGTGACGATGACCAACATCGCCCAATCGCTCGCCTTCAGGAATCGCCGGTCCGACGGATTCTTCGGGTTGCTCCGGGGGCTGCAGACCGCCGGCCGCCAGGACCTCTTCGATCATGGGGATGATTTTACCGAGCAGTTTGGTCTCACGGAAAATATCGCGGCAGGCCAGGCGCACCTCGCGCTCCGGTTGGGCGGGTTTCTTGGCCGCGATCTTAAAGGCGACCGGGACCACGGTGTCGAATTTGACGATATCCGCCATGTCGTAGACGAATGACTGGGGCTTGCCGGTGTGAATGAAACCAACCGCGGGGGCGTAGCCGGCGGCCAGGATGGCGGCCTCGCTGATCCCGTAAAGACAGGCGGTGGCAGCGGATAGGCACAGATTGGGCAGATCGCTGCTGTCCCAATCGGTGGCGTCATAGTGACGGCCCTTCCAGTCGACGCCAAAGCGCGTGGCCAGGTTGGCGTAGGTCTTTTTGACCCGCGCGCCCTCAATGCCGCGCAATTGCTCGACGCTGCGCCGCTCCGGTGGAGCCTCACCGAAGCGTAACTCATACATTTTGCGAACGACCTTGAGCCGGGCCTGATCATCCAGGGCCAACTTGGCCTGGTAGAGCAGCCGATCAGAGCGCGCCCCGCCGGGCTGGCCGGAGGCGTAGAGCCGCACCCCGGCCTCGCCGACCCATACCAGCAGGGTCCCGACGCGGGCGGCCAACGCGGCGGCGCGGTGCGAGACGCGGGTTCCGGGCTCCAGCATGATGCAGGCGATGCTGCCGATGGGGATGTGGGTGCGCACGCCCTCCTTATCGATGACGACAAAAGCACCATCCAGTACGTCGATCTCACCATACTGGATGAAGATCAGTGAGATGCGTTCCTTCATGGCGATGGGTTTGAGTGGGGGGAGCATGGGGTGTCCGTGTTACTCTTCAATGAGTCGCAACGCATCTTCAGCCCAAGCGGCGGACCAGTAACAGACCACAGCCGAACGCCTTGGCCGGGCCGACGCCATTCTCCAGCAGCGCGACCAGCAGGGCCGGTTCCTGTACGCGCAGGACGCCTTCAAAGCTGATGGTGACGAGCTTGCCGGCGCGGTTGCCGCGGCGAAAGAACAGCGGTTGGTGCGGCAGGAGCGCAACGCTTTCGATCACGGCGGCATCCGCCAACTTGCGGGCGAGCCAGGCGCGTTGATCGTCCTCCTGGAGCAGGGGGACGCGGCAGGTGTCGCGCTTCTTACCGGGCTTTTGTTCCGCCTGCGCGTCTTTGATGCTCTTGACCGGGTTGGCGGTGAGCAGAAAGGCCAGATGCTGCCCGGCGGACGGTTGCGGTGTGAACTCGCGGCTGCCGAGCAACCGAATCCCGCCGGTAAGACTGGGGCGCTGCCGGGACTGGACTAAGACCCGCGCCGGGGCGCCGGGGCGATTGTCTTCCACCCGAAACAGAAACCCCTGGCGAGGTTGTGCGTCCTCCTGACGGGACTCCCGCGGTTCGCCTGGAAACAGTTGCCAGATGTGGCGATGGTGTTGATAAGGGTCGCGGGCGGCGGGCCAGGGGATCTCGGCGCGGCTCAGGATCATGTGCCCTCTCCTGTTCCTTGGTCGACAATGCGGTAGACGCGGCGGGTCCCGAACTGACGGATTCGCCCATAACTCGGAACGTCCCGGATCGGCATATCATGATCGCCGTCGACCTTGCCCTCGCTGTAGATCACGCCACCAACCGGTGGGACCTGAGCGAGAGCAGCCAGCGCGTCCGTGGCCTCAATCGGCTCGGCATGCTCCAACAAGGGTCGGGCGATTGGGCAAGAGCGGCGTCCGAGCACCGGGGTAAAGCGGGGTCGGCGCAGTGCCTCGGCGATCCGCTCCAATCCGAAGCTGGCCTCGGCTCGGGTGCCAACGGCGACCGTGAAGGCGGCGTCGAACAGGTACTCCCGGCTGGAGACGACCGGGTTCTTATTCGCTGAACCGTCTACCTTACGGGCGTCGAGGACGGTGTGGAAATCCGCCAGCTTCAGTGCCGGCTTGGTTACTGGCGGATCACCGTCCGGCCGCGGGGCCGCGGCATCCGCCCTTACGGCGAAGGTGACGCTCTCGGCCAGAGCGGTCAGGCTCGCATGATCGCGGCGGTCCAGGCCCAGACAGGCACCGAGCAGACCCAGCAGACCGCTGCGGGTGGGGAACAGGTTGACCGGACGATAGTCCTCGAAGGTGTGGGTGCCCCACGCCTGCATGGGTCCGTCCAGCCGCAGGATCAGGAATGCGGCCATGGTCGCCCCCTCAGTCTTGCCCGTCGCGGGCGATCCATTGCTCAAGGTCCGCGAGCGACTCCAAGGCGGGGCGCTCGCCCAGTTGGATGCCGCCCTCCAGTGCGAAAGCGCGAGCCTGTTCGTTCAGGCTATAGGCCCGGTTGACTCGCGTCCAGTAGTCGGCTAACCGCTCGATCGAGGGCTGGAGGAATCCGCCGAGCTTCTTGTCATCCTTTATCGGCCGTTCGAACGCATTGGCGAGTGAGACGGGTTGGTCCGCCAGGCTGACGATGACAAAGTCAGCCAGGTTGTGGGCGGCGTAAGGCTGCTGCTTGGCGTTTGGCACCACGGTGGCGAACAGGTGCAGCGTATGGCGAGCAACGTCGAGCGCGCGGGCGCGGGACTCCGGTGTCTCCGGGGCGTCGATCGTCGGGATCAGGCCCAGGTTCAACTGGAGTTGGCGCAGGTTGAGGCTCGCATAGCGGTAGAAGACGCCCGCTGAGAATTGCTGGGTGTTGAGGTGGCCGGCGCCGGTCTCGCCCGCGTCCTGTGTCAGATCATCCACGGCGGTGAACCAGTCCACGTCCTGGGGCTCCACGGTGTGGGTGGTGATGGCGTGGGCAACGGCGAGGGCGCCGTCGACAGAGGTCATCAGCCCCGATGTGGCCATACGCCCGGCAAGGGCAATATCCAGCGCCGACCCGATCGCCGTTCTAACCAAAAAGACTTTTTCCTGAACCGCCTTGGCTCGTTTCTTCCAAAGAGCCTCTTCAATGACCTCAGCCTCGGCCTTCTTATTCTTCCCCTTCTGTTTGCCGGCCTTCTCTTTCGCCTTGGCGGTCTCGTCTGCCGTCAGAACCACGTCCCGGACAATGGCGCACAGGACGCGGATTTCTTCGAGTGCCCAAGGGGCAACAGCGAGTTTCTTGGTGCCGCCTTCCGCACCTGTTTCTCCATCGGATTCCGCGTCATCCGACTCGTCCTCTGCCGCGGTGTTCCTGACAAACATCTCCATCACCTGTGCGATCAGGTCAGGATCAAACTCGTCCTTCAACTCACTCACAAATTGGGGAATAAGTCCCTCCAGGTTGCGGGTCCGGACAGAAGGTTTTCCGAGCTGCGCCTTGTAGTAATCGCTTTTGCGTATCCAGTACTTGAGCGACTGACTGGAGATGCGTACGCGGGTCCGCCCGCCGAAGACGGCGGTCTTCTGCATGTTCATGTCGTCCCGGTTCAGGCAAGAAGGGCTATGGGAGATCAAGACATGGAGGTTCACGAAGTTCCTGGTGTTCATGCAGTGGCTCCTTTATCGAGCTTGTGAAGAGCGATGAAATAGACTTCAACGAGTTTGCGCTTAACATCCTGGCTCCAATCCCATGCGAAGGGGGCCACCTCCAACCAACCAAGCGCGGGCTGAAGCTGAATCACGAGACGCCGCAGGGCGATCAGGTCAGCGGGAGGCAAGGCACGGGCTATCTGGATGATTCGCGCCTCGGCAATCCCTTTCGCGCAGACGGCTCCAAGCTTCTTGCCGCCGCTGAGTTCCCTGCACCAAGGCAGGATAAAGGCCGCTCGGACCTGCTGCTCGGTCGGACTGGCACCGGGAAAGAGCCGGTAGAGTCCTGGTGTATCGCGAAGGTCTTCGGGTTCCGCGACGCGCCGAAGCGGCGCCTGAACTCCCGGCGGCATCCGCTTGAACCGCTCATACATGGTGAAGTACGGTGACTCGGTGGTCATTTGCCCTCCTTGAGTCGGTTGAGGTCGGCGTCGAGGCTGCGCCGCGCCCAGGCGATGATCGGGATCAACTCCGGTTTTGTCGCATAAGGCTCGGTAAGATCATTGAAAATCTTCAGGCAGGTAGCGGCCAAGTCGGCGGAGTACTCGGCAAGGCGCAATTTCCATTGGTCGAAGGTGGCATCGGCCGAGAAGGTATCGATAATGAGTCGTTCGGTGCGGGCGTAATACATGCGCTCGCCGGTCTCATGGATGGGGGTACCGATCCCCGGCAGTTTCTTTTCCTTGTGACCTTGGGCGGCGAAATAGAGCTTGCCGCGCAGGGCTTTCTTCGCTTTGAGACCGATATCAACCAAACACTCAAGGCACCCCTCCTGATCATCCCAACCCTGGCCCAACACGATCAACTCATGGCGGCGCTCCAGCACGGAGGCCTGTTTGTTGCGGTAACCGCCAACCAACAGGTGTAGGGGCTGAATGCTCAGGGCCGCCCTAGCTTGCACAATGACGGGCGCAGGCCGGCGACCTTCGCCACCCACCGGAGGTTTCTGCACCACCAGTTCGGTGAGCCGGGTCCAAGCTGGTGCCTCGGTGGTGAAAGAGGCGAACTTGCTCTCGCGTTGCCCCTTCTTGATAAGGATGCTCAGGGCGCCGTGGGGGTGGGGCCAAGTCCCCTCCAAGGTGAAATTAAACTTCTCCTTGCGAAAGCCGGTGTAACGCGCGCCGGCGTCGATCCCCAGTAAATCACAAGGGCCAGATTTCGGCGCCTGGACCAGCTCTACATGGGCGGGTTGCCAGAAGAGCCCGCGGGTGAGCCCGATCTGGGTGAGCGGGTAGATGGTCTGACCGGCTTTGATGGGATCGACCCAGGTCGGACGGTCCTGCGCGTGGTCATGGGTCCACCCGGGCAGAAAGTCGCTGATGCATTTCGCGGTCAGGCAATTGCGCCACACCTGTTCGCGCAGGTTCGCCCCGTCCACCAGGGTGGTGATAGGCGCGATACCCCGCAGACCACCCTTGAAGCCGCCGCCAAAGCTCGGGCAGTTGCTCGCCTGATGGAAGAGTGCGATAGCCGCAAGCGGGGCCGACAGTACGGCGACCTCCCCGGTCTGGTTGAAGAAGCAGTGATTGTTACCTTCGGGCAGACCGATCAAGAGCTTTTGGATCGGCGTGGCTTCCTTGCACGCGACCCCGCGAGTCTGCATGAAGGGTTGAGTCGGATGGTTCAGGTCGAACCAGTCCCGGCAGGGGGCGATGCCGGCCTCGAAGTCCGCCGCCGTCAGCGGTGTCTTCAGTCGTGCTCTCAGGGTCTTGTTGTCCTCCGGCAGGAACATGACCTGGGTCATGCAGACCAGGAGTTGGATGCAGGCGAGTTCCAGGTCGTCGCGCGGCAGGCTGACGCGCCAGGTCACGTCGGGCTCACACAGCAACTCCCGGTAGGTGACCAAGCGAAAGGGGCCGCTGCCGTCGTTGGCGCGGACGGGTATCCACCGAGATTCTGGGTCGAGTAGGTTCAACGAGGCCCTCCGTGCAGCCAAATCACCGACAGGGCGACCAAGAGCGAGAGAATCGCAACGCTCAATGGTCAAAATTTGCTAAACGCATCAGAGAGATCTCTCAGGGCAGCAAGCGATTCGACATGTGCACTGGTTTCTCAGGCGACAACAATTACGCACAAGCATAGCTGAGAATTTTATAAAAGCAAGAGGTAAGTCGGAGACGCTTTCGACATTCTGGATGCTAATATTCGGCTGTCCTTGTTCCCCTACCCTTGTGGGGATGGACCGAGGTAGGTCGGGTTCCGCTGCGAATCTGTTGATGTTCCCCGCGGCAGCGGGGATTACGGTCAGGCGGACCTCCTGGTTCACCTGACCGATCCACTAAGACCAGGCACTTTGGTCCTGCGGATCATGGTCGCCCAGGTGTTCGACCTCCATTCGTGCCACATCGGCCTTACGCCTGCCAACCTTCACTCGCCGCCGCTCTCAGCGGGCTTTCACAGCAGTACGAAACCCCGCTTAGACTTACGCTGCCACCAATTTCTCTAGTCCAAACTCGACCGAGTAGCCGAACCGGCCATCGGCCGCTACCCAGACTCCCGGTTCGATCGGCCCCAGCATCAGTTGGATGCCGTCGTCATCCTTGCCGCAGGCGCTGAAACGTTTCGCCCAACTGTGCGGAGCGGGTACGGTGTTCAGCAGCAGAGTCTCCGCGCGGGCGTGATCGTCCAAGGCGCTCAGGCGCTGTCCGTCCAGCAGGACACCGTCCGCCAGCAGGGGCAGGACGGTCAAGCTCATCTCGCCGTCGCGGGTCAGGCCAGTCACGCACTGATCGTCATCGCGAAACTGTTTGACGGTGATGGTCGTGAGTTCAACCGCGCGTCGCCTGGACTCCTCTTGCTGACTGCGCCAGGCGATGGTCTGTCCGGTAATCCATTCAGGCTCGTCGTCATCGTCCCAGAGGGACCGGGCGTAGACCTTCTCGATCCAGTCGCGGTAGGCGGCCGGGAACTCGATCCGTTCCCGCACGGCAAGGAGTCGCTCGGTCCGCCAGAGCCGCTGGGCGTCGCCATAGATCAGCGCATGGACGCCGTAATCGTCCTCCTCAGGACACAGGACGACACAGGCTGGGTCGTTGAAACCGTCAGGACGCTCGCGACCGGCGTGGCGGTGTAGACGCCCGAGACGCTGGAACAGCAGATCCGCCGGGCAGAGTTGGCTGATCATCCAGTCGAAGTCGAGATCAAGACTTTGTTCGATGACCTGGGTGGCGACCAGGATGCGCCCGCAGCGGCGGTCCGCCTTGCGCCCATAACGATCGATGACGTCGGTCTCGATCCGCTGGCGGTCCCGGAGCCGGAAACGGGCGTGGAACAGGTCCACCGGCCGATCGGATGCCTCGCGCAGGAGCCGGGTCAGGCGCTGGGCATCGTCCACCGTGTTCATGACGATGCCGACCAGGGCGCCGGCAGCAGCGGCATCAACAATCTGTTTGATGAGACCAGCATCAGGAAAGGCTTTGGGCAGTTTGGCGAGGCGGGCCGCGATGGGCCGCTCGGGCGGGCGCTGATCGGCGGGGACCGTCAGAACCTTTGCCGGCCCGCCGTGCGTGGTCCAGAGGGCGGGATAGGGCGCTTGTTCGGTACCTGCGCTCCCCCAGGCGGCAAGTAACCGATCGCGCTCGGCCGAGTTCAGCGTGGCGGATAGGAGAATGGCACTGCCGCCGGTGGCCTTCTGGCGTTTCAGGACCTCACCCAGCAGGCCATTCATGTAGGCATCATAGGCGTGGACCTCGTCGATGATGAGGACCGACCGATTGAGCCCGAACCCGCGCACAAAACTGTGCCGCACCGGGAGCACTGAGAGCAGGGTTTGATCCACGGTGCAGACGCCGACCTGGCCCAGAAAAACCCGTTTACGGCTGCTGGCGAGCCAGGCCGCGCATTGAACACTGGCCTCTTCTCCACCCTGGGCGGTCTCACGGCGGCCGATCTCGACCAGGCGCTGGTACTCGTGATTCAGTCGGCTGTTCCCGTGGGCCAAAACCACATTGGCATCGCCAAAGGCGCGCTCGGCAAATCGCTCGGCCCGGATCAACATGGCGTTCGCCGTCGCCTGGGTCGGCAGGGCGAAGACGATGGAGTCGGCAACCCCGGCTCCGAGCAAACGCCAGGCGTAGGCTAGGGCAGCCTCAGTCTTGCCGCTGCCGGTGGGGGCCTCACAGATGGTCAGACCAGCGGTGAGCGGCAGCGAATCGACCAGGACCTGAACACCGCGGGGCTGCTCGCCGGCTTGAAGCAGGCTCGGCAGACCATCGTAGGGGTGGCGCGGAGCCAGCAGCCCCAGGCGCTGCAGGATGGCATCGTCGGCAATCCGGCGGCAGCGTTTGGTGAAATAGATTTCCTCCGGATCGTCCGGCGCCCTGTAATCGAAGTAGTCGGTATTGGAGCCGATCCAGTCGCACAGACTACAGAAGCCGGCCAGCAGATTGCGGGCTGGAACCTCACATCCGGGAGGCGGGTCCGTCAGTGCGAGACCGGCAGGGGCCAGAAAGAGTGCGGCGGCCCGCTCGACCCAGGAATGCCGGGCATCCGCGTCTTGGTCTGGGATTGGTGGCCGTGCGTAGCCTCGCAAGGGTTGGTCACCGTCCAGTTCCCGCGGGATGTCGCCATGATGACCAGCGACCGCAGCGACCCAGGGGCACCACTGATCCCAGGCATCGAGTGCATCGTCTGGGGCGATGTTCGTCCAAGCCGCAAATTCCTTTTTCGCGAGGCGGAACCCCTCGTGGCCGTGAGTGTAAGCACGGCCGGAGCCGAACTGGAGGGCGTCCGCATCCAAACCTGGCCAAGCCAGCGCTGCTGCTTCGCGCGAGAAGAGTTGAAAGACGGCGTGGACCTTGCCAATGTCGTGGAGTGCCACGAAGAACAGCACCCAGGCGCGCAGTTGGTCAAGCGCATCCGCGTTGACTCCGAAAGCGCTCGCGAAGGCCCGCCGGATCGACGGGGACTCGTCCCATAACGCCGCGGCAACTGCCGCGACATCCAGCGAATGGTAAGCGAAGGGGTGCCACGTCGGCCCCCGTTCAATTTGCGTATCCGCCTTGCCCCAGTAACGCCAGTGTGACGCCCTTTCTCCCATCGCCCCATCCTCCCTTCAGTATCCACAGAGCATAACCTGGGAAGGGTTCAGACGATCACGCACCGAATGATCTGAAGGATGAACGGAGCATTTTCTCCGACAACCGGCAGCCTGAACTAACCGCTAGCCTTCCGTCGCAACACGATTTGAAGACGCTCCAACACCGGACCCACATGGGTATCCACCCCACTCAGACAGCAATTGCAGCGGATGCAGTCCAGGTCGGACTCGCCCTTGACTCCAAGGTCACAGTGCGCGAAGCGTCTCCGGGGGGCCAGCTTCAACCGGATGCGGCGCCGCCCGCTAAAGCGTCGGCCTCCGGTCGAGTCGCCCCGATCACCAGGGGTCGGGCCGATGCGGTAAGAAGCGCTTGCGAAATCGCTTTCCGATGAAAGTCACACGGCTTTTCCCAACCCTGAGGGAACGGCCTGCGGCCGTGATCGGGGCCGCCGTGAACGCCGACACCGCGAGATCCCGCGAGACCGCATCGCGGCCGCAGGCCGCTCCCACGGGGAAGGCGTGCCCAATCGGCAAAGCGAGGCGCTTTCAAGGCGCCCGTGGCTCGGTTAAGCTCGCCCGCCATGATGCTCACCAACCCACTCTCTGATCTGCTCGCGTCCACCGACTTCGCCTGGCGGCGTGCCGGAGTGTTGTGGCGGGAGGGCGATCCGGATGATAACCCGTGGGGGCTGCGCTTCATGGCCATGCTGCACATGGCTAACGACTCCGGCCTGTTCCGTACCCGCAACGAGCTCGCGTCGGCGGGCTGGAAGCTGGAGGGCAACCGCTTCTTGAAAGACGGACAGGTCATGCTGCCGCTCTTTGAGGCCAAAATGGTCCATCACTTCGACCACAGGTTCGGCGACTATGCCGATAGGCCAGCGGGTTCACTCGACACTCAGCTCCCGGACATTCCAGTCGAACGCCTCGCGGACCCGAACTATCGACCGCTGCCGCGGTACTGGGTCGAGCGGGCGGAGGTGGATGACCGCCTCGACGGTCGCTGGGAACTAGATCCTCGGCACCTTCGCGGTGCTGGAACGCACGGAGACCCGCACCCACGGCGAGTTCCGCACCCGCCGCCTGGTGCTGGAGTGCTACGACGCCCTGGCCCATGCCTCCGCCACCGGCCAGCCCTACGTCTCGCCCTTAGGCAATTTACGCTCGTGCCGGTGTGTCCACATTGGTTTACAGTTACTATAGTCAACACAGCTTACCTTAACGATGCGAACGATTTCCGATGGCAATCGTCTACTATTCGGAGATGGGGTGTTATGGATCTTGTTGAGTTCGTCGATGCCAGTTATGGCCCAGAAGTTGCTAAAAAACTTAAGCGCATAAGAACTGGTGGCGACAACAATCAGAAAGGCGGGCTTTACGAGGATTTTTTTGCGGTAGCCCGGATCTGTGCGATTGCAGCGCATGAAGAGCAGTTGGATCAGTTTGAGATTTCTTCACAAGAGCTGGCGTTTGTCGATGATCTCTGCATTCGAGATAACTCCCAAAAATTAAAGACGAACTATCAGGCCAAGAACTCTTTTGGTTCAGCGGCGGATTGGACAGATGAAATAGAAGAAAGATTCAGACTCCAGTCTCGAATCGATGAGGAATACTTCAAGTCGTCGCGCAGTTGTCAAATCTTATTGGTGTCATGTGAGGCTACGGCGCAAACCAATCAACGTAAGATACCGGCATGTTTAAGAGAGCACTGTCGCTCCGAGTTTTTTCCTTATAAAGAATCGAGCATTAGTCTTATTCTTGAGCATCGTGATCTGCGTCAAGATTTGGAGTCGGTGTGTCTGTCAAGGCAGCTTGATGCGGTCGATTCGGCTTTCAAGATAGTCTTGGGTATCTGGCGCGCTGATCAACACCCAAGGACGATTCAAGAGGTCTTCGCACAAGCCCGGAAGAACTCCAAGCCTGATCTATTCTTGGGGTTGACTAGGCAAGAGTTCGCTGTTCCTGAGTGGCTGGTCAAGAAATGCGCTGAATTTGATGGGATTGACATTCAGTTGCGTGGCGGTCGCTACATGGTAAGCCGAAATGGTTATGGCGTCAGTTTGCCGCCCAATGCTGTTCCCCACCAAGATGTGTTGGATAAGATCAGTACTTTAGAAGAGTTTTTCAGGTTCTTAATGTCACTGTCCATACCTGATCTCATCAACTAACTGCTTGTGGCAAGCCACGATGATGAAAAAGAGTAGCAGGAAATATAGCGATTTCGCCAACGCAGCGGCTATAGCGACGTTGGAAAAATTGATTGCGAGTGTAGGGTCTCCGACTGAGTATCAAGCTGCTATGAGAGAACTTGGCAAGCAGCTTGGCAACATCGTTGGCGCGGAGATTCCAAGTGATCGTAAGTGTTTGGTTGTGTCCACCGCTGAGGATGCAGATTACCTCGCAAATGGGGTTATGGAATCTGTACAACATGAGCATGAAACGCTAGCTGCGGTATTTTGGAACAATCACTACTCTGTCAATAATTCAAGCGTTGCCCCGATCGTCCATCAGTATATCCAGCCTGGCTTTGAGTCCGCCGATGAGGTCATAATCATTAAGTCCATCATATCGACGAGTTGTGTTGTCAGGACGAATATTCTCTTTCTCATAGAATCTATTAATGTAAGTCGAATCTATGTTGTTGCTCCTGTGATGTATTTTAATGCGCAAGAGTCGTTATGCTCAGAGTTTCCTCCGCACATCGCGAATAAGTTTCGTTTTGTTTTCTTTGCGGTTGACGAAGACCGAACTGCGAGTGGCAACGTCGTCCCCGGTATTGGTGGTCAGGTCTACCAACTCCTCGGGATGGACGATCAACCTGCAAGAACGGGATATTTACCTGATCTAGTCAAGAGATTGGCTGCTCTTTAAGCATTAGATGTCAAGTCCCTCAGCGCCATTTCCTCAGCAATTAGGATATCGGTTCGCGCCTCGATTCGAGCACGACGTTCTAGCGAGAGGGAATTCATATGACAAAGACGATGAACAAGCTACCCGAGACGGACTCCATCAAGGCATTGGCGGAATTCTGGCAGATGCATGACGTCACCGATTTCGAGGACGCACTCGTGGAGGTGACCGAGCCGGTGTTGCAACGCGCGGAACCCTTGTCGGTCATTCTCCCCGCCGCGGACCTGGCCGCACTTCGCGCCAGGGCGCGCTAGGAGCAAGTGTCCAGATGGATTCACGAGCGGCTGCATGCCGGCTAGGCGACCATGTTCCGCTTCACCCACATCCACTTGGAGCAGTATCGCTGCTTGGGGGCGTTCGACCTGACTCTCGAATCCGACCTGACGGTGCTGTTCGCGTGCACGGAACAAATTGGACCCGCTACGGGGTGGCGCCGTCTATCGGCCAAGAAGGCGCCGGTGGCCGATAGAAAGTCCGCCCGGATTCGATTTTTGCTTTTTTCGCAAGTGGTTGCTATCGGCCACTGGATCTGCGACACGACTCGCCTTGGCGGATATCGCCCCGTTGGGAGGCGTGCATGACCCCTGGCCCGATTTCGCTCACCCTGCTGGAGAAGGTGGCCACGGACAACGGCTTCGACCTGGCCGGGGCAAGGAATGATGGGGCCTGGCTTCCCTTCGCGAGCAGTCAGACCAGCCTGCGCATCTGGCTCCGCGTCCTGGAAGGGTCGCTCTATATCGTTGCCTTCTCTCGCCGCGAGGTCTGCGCGGCCCTGCCCGACCTTGGAGCGCCCTGGACCAACCCACTGCCGCCGGGTGCTTGCGCGGCGCGGGGCCTGGCCGACGCGGCGTCGCTCCACCGCTTGATCCGGCGCGCGTTTCAGCTTTCGCGGGCGCTCCCGGATGCGCCGCTGCAGGTCTTCCTCCAGCGGACCGCCGCACTCCCGCGGGCGACGGAGGCGGAGCGACTGGTCGTGCAACGGGTGGGTCAGGACCTGTTCCGCAACGGTCTGCTCGACTACTAGGAGGGCACGTGCCCGGTGTCCGGACTCGCCGTCCCCGAATTACTGCGCGCGAGTCACATCAAGCCCTGGGCGCACTGCGACACCGACGCCGAACGGCTGGACGTGTTCAATGGCCTGCTCCTTGCCCCCCAACTCGACGCCGCCTTCGACCGCGGATTCATGACCATCGACGACGCCGGCCGGGTCATCGTTTCGGACCGGCTTGATCCCGCCTCGCGGCAGGTGCTGGGGCTCGACCGGCCGCTTTCGGTCACTCGGCTCATCGATCCGCATCGCGTGTTTCTGGCGTGGCACCGCGAGCACGTCTTTATCAGGTCATCAGCATCGGCCTCCGATCGAGTCGCCCTGGTCACTGGGGGTCGGGCCAGCGTGGTACCAAGTGTTTCGGAGATTGCCTTCCCATGAAAGTCGCGCCGCTGCAATCAACGTTGATCGGGTCGGGTGACGGGATTGCGCCCGTCACCCCTCCCACACCACCGAACGTGCGGTTTTCCGCACCCGGCGGTTGAGCCCAGCGGGCTTAGCGCACAAGCGTCCACAGTAGAGTCAGCCCGTAGCGACTGAGGGTGGCGGTCTTCAGCGCTTGGTTGACGACGACATCTCCAGAACGGTCCGGGTGATCAGCGTACGCGCGAACACCGCGGGCAGCACCGACAGGCTCACGACCCGGCTCAGGCCGATCAGCGGTCCCGCATCGGCGACGACGACATCAACCAAAGGCTTCAAGCTCCTGCTCCAACTCTCCGGGACGCGGACGTGCAATGGGGATCCGCAGCCGGCTCAGGTGATCCATGAATTCAGCAACCCCCATCCCCGCCAGCCGCGCCGCCTTGCCCAGCGAGATGGTCTCCTCATCAAACAGTCGGGTGGCGAGCGTCATTGCCACCCCCTCCCGCAGCAGCGCCTCGTCGAACGGCACGGCCACAAAAATCGGCTGCCCATGCTTGGTCACGACGGACAGGCGGCCCAACTCGGCCTCGCGAACGATCCCGCCGGTGTTGTCCCGGAGGTCGCGGATGGTAAAGGTCTGCACGGCGGTCTCCCGATTTGTGCCTACATTGATGGGCACAATTTAGCTCAAGCGGCGGACCAGTAACAGACCGCAGCCGAACGCCTTGGCCGGGCCGATGCCATCGAAATCGCCTTCCCACGAAAGTCGCACGGCGGCTCTCAATGTTGTGGGAGTGACATGCGGCCGCAATCGGGGCCGCCATGAACGCCAACGCCGCGAGATCCCGCGAGACCGCATCGCGGCCGGAGGCCGCTCCCACGAGGACGGCATGCGCAGCAGGCAATACGACGCGCTTTCAAGGCACCCGCGCCTCGGTTAAGCTCGCCCGCCATGATGCTCACCAACCCACTCTCCCAACTCCTCGCGTCCACCGACTTCGCCTGGCGGCGCGAGCCGGCCGCTCCGGCCGCACTGACCAACCTGCAATGGCGCGCCGATGCTTGCGACCCCGGCTCGATCCTGTTCTTCCAGCGCTTCGATGACGGCCGCGACGACGCGGAGATCTATCGGCGCTACCTGGCGGACAGCGCCTGCGCCGTGCTGGTCACCAACCGGATGCTCGACTGCTTCGACGGCCTGCCCGGTAAGGGCGTCTATGTGACCCGTCCCGCGGACTGGCCCCAGGTGATCGGGCGTTTCTGCGACCGGGTCTATCCCTTGCGCCCGGACCTACGCTTCATCGGCGTCACCGGCACCAACGGCAAGACCACGACCATCAAGTACCTGGAGTCGATTCTGGCCGCGAACGGACACCGGGTGCTAGCGGTCGGCACCCTGGGGCTGTCGCTCGATGGGGCACCGCTGGCCGCGACCGGGTTCACCTCGCCGCCCCAACTCGAATTGCGTCGACTGCTGCACGCCTACCAGGACCGCTGCGACTGGGTGGTGATGGAGGTGAGCAGTCACGCGCTGGATCAGGGCCGCGTCTACGGGTTGCCGCTGCAGGATGCCGGGTGGACCAACTTCACTCAGGACCACCTGGACTACCACCGGACCGAGGCCGCTTATTTCGCCGCCAAGGTGCGCATCCTCGACCAGCTTGTCGACGGCGGCCGGCTCTATTGCAGCAGCCCCGAGGTGGCCGGTCGGCTGTCGGCAGCGGGGGTCGCGCAGGCGGCGATCCGACTCCTGGACGAACCCACCCTGGAACCGCGGGCATTGGCGGCCAAGCCCTTCCTCGCGCTGGCGCACAACCGCCGCAACTATGCACTGGCGGTCGCGCTGGCCGACGGTGTGCTGGGAACCGGCGCGCGCACCGACTGGCAGCATCTGCAAGCCGTGGATGGCCGCTTCGAGTGTCGGGTGGCCGGCAACCGGACCTTCGTCGTCGACTTCGCGCACACTCCGGATGCGCTCGACACCATCCTGACCGCCATCCGCGCCGGCTTCCCCGGCCACCGGGTGCTGACGCTGTTCGGCTGCGGCGGCGCGCGGGACCGCGGCAAACGGCCGCTGATGGGCGCCGCGGTGGCGCGTCACTGCGACCACGCGATCGTCACCTCCGACAACCCCAGAACCGAAGACCCCGAGCAGATCATCGCGGACATCCTCACCGGCATGTCCGGCGCGAGCCTGGACGTGGTCGTGGAGCGACCGGCGGCGGTCGCGCATCTGTTCGACCTGCTGGCCGCCCGCCCGCCGGAAGAGCCCTGGGTCGCTCTGATCGCCGGCAAGGGTCACGAGCGCTACATCGACCGCAACGGCGAGAAGATCGATTACAGCGACCAGGACGAGGTTGAACGCAACCTGCGGCGGCTCGGCTGGTAGATCGCGCTCGCCATCATCCACGGACAACGCCCGGCGTCACCAGACAGCGTCGTGCGTGCCCCGGCCGTCGTGCGTCAGGCGAGGCACAGGGTGTTGCGGCCGGCCGCCTTGGCCCGGTACATCGCCTGATCCGCGCGCTTGAGCAGCCGCTCGGCGCTCTCCTCCTCCGACCCCGTGAACAGGCTGATGCCGATGCTGCAGGTACCGCGGTGCAGCTCCCCCTCCAGATCGAAGGGCGGGACGAAGGCGGCGAGGAGCTTCCCCCCGACTTCGCGCACCTGAGCGGCGGCCAGCTCGGGATCCGCACTCAGGTCCTCCAGCAGCACCACGAACTCGTCGCCCCCCAGACGGGCCACACTGTCGCGGCGGCGCACGGTTGCGGTCAACCGCGCGGCGGCTTGCTGCAGCAGCCGATCACCCAGGTCATGGCCGCAGCGATCGTTGAGCGCCTTGAAGTTGTCCAGGTCGATGAACATCAGCGCACCCAGCCGCCGGGTGCGGGCAACAGCGGCCAGCGCCTGCCCCAGGCGGTCGAGCAACAGGCGCCGGTTGGGCAGACCGGTCAACGCATCGAACAAAGCCAGCCGGCGGATCGCCTCTTCGCTGCGCTTGCGCTCGGTGATATCGGTGACCATCGCCAGCGCCTGAACCACTTGGCCGTCCGGGGCACGCAGGGGGGTCGTGGTGATCAGGGTCCAGATCGCGGTACCGTCCGCGCGGATGAAGCGGAACTCGTGCTGCGCGGCGACCCCCTCATTGCGTTGCGCGAGTCGCTGCTCCGCTTCACCGCGCCCCGCGGCGTCCATGAAGTCGAAGAACGACCGTCCCGACAGACCGCCCGGGGGACAGCCAAGCAGGGTCTCCATCTGGCGGTTGGCGAAGGTGGTGATTCCCTGGCGATCGATGATCCAGATACCCTCGTTGGCGGCCTCGACGATCTGCCGGTAACGCTCCTCGCTCTCGCGCAAAGCACGTTCGGCCGTTTTTTGTGCGGTGATATCGCCATAGGCAACGACGACGCCATAGCCCGGCAGCGGCAGGGGTGCCGCGGTGACCGTCAGCCAGGTGATCTCATCCGCCGCCTTGACGATCCCCGACTCCACACCCTCAACCAGACGCTGCTCCTTGAGCGCCCGCACGCTGGCGAATTCCTCGGCCGGCATCGGCTGCCCGTCCGGGCGCAGAATCCGCCACTGCGGTGCATCGATGCTGCGCGTCCCATGCTCCGCTCGGGAGACGCCAAGCAACCGCTCGGAGGCGGCATTGGCCTCGACGATCCGGCCGGCGGCGTCGGTGATGGTAATGCCCAGCGGAAAGTCATCGAACAGGGTACGGTACTTGACCATGGTCTCGGCGAGCGCGTCCTGCACGCGTCGGGGCTCGGTCAGGTCGATATCGACACAGAAGAATTCGGGTGCGCGACCCGAAATCCGCACCACGGCATGGCTGGAGTAGACCGCGACCCGCGTGCCATCCTTGCGCTGGAGCGACAACTCCGCGGGCGGGATGGGCTGTCCGGTCTCGGCCATCATTGCGATGGCACCGCGAACGGTGTCCCGCATGTCGAGGGGGATGATCAAATCCAACAGGCTGCGTCCAATCGCCTCCTGCGCCGCATAGCCATAGATCCGTTCAGAGGCCCGATTCCAGTAGCAGGTTGTCCCGTCCATCAGATACCCCTGCACGGCGACCGCGGGGACCTCATCGAGCAGTCGGCGAAACCGCTCTTCACTCTGGACGGTGCGCTCCTCGATCAGCGCGGTGAGTGCACGCGCCTGGGCACGGGTCTTGAGCAGCAGACGCGTCAGCGCGGCGAGCAACAAACTGAATGAGAGGCCAAGGGCCGCTTTCAGGAGCAACTGGGTCTGTTCACTGTGCCAAATCGCGGCGATGGCCAGCGCGGCGGTCAACATGAAAACGATCAGGACAGCAGCCCAGTGGCGGCGGGTTTCTGACAGGGGCACCGGGTTCATCTTTCCTCCGTTCTGCATCCTGAACACTGGCGCCGCCGAGCGGCCAATGACCGGCAAGGCGCCCGCTCATGATCAGTTTACTCCGATGGCGTAAGATACGCCCTGTGTCTCCACCCCGACCGGACCTGATGAGTACACCATGCCCCTCTGGCGCACGCTGGTCCACCCGCTGACCGTTATGGCCCTCTGCCTGATGCTGACCCCGGTCGCAGCCGTGGGCCAACCCCTCCCCGTGGCCAACACCCTCACGCCCCTGCGCGAGATTCAGGACGCGACCGACCGCTTGTTGCTGGGACGGACCGAAATCGCTGAGGCAACGCGGCATCGCATTCGTGAGTCCGAGCGCCTGGCGGCCCAGATCGCGGAGGAGGAGCGGCGCCTGCGCAGCGCCGACATCCAGCCGGGGATGTTGCAAGCGGCGCGCCAGGAGCGCGATGCGGTCCGCTCCCGCATTCGCACCCTGGAGGGTCAGATCGCGCACCGACAGGCGGCGTTGGCGCGGCTGCAACAGCGTGTCGCCGCACTCGAACGGACCCTGACCGACACCCCGGTCCGCGACTTGGACGACCTGTCCCAACACACGACACTGCGGCTGCTCAGTGACCAGATCGCGGCCCTGCGGGCGCTGCTGGACAGCTTCGCGGAGCTGGTCACCGCCGACCAGCGTTTCGAGATCCTCAGCGAGCAGCGCCTGCGTCTGCTCCAGCGGCGCATTCGCCTGGACGCCATCGACTACGCCACTGCCCCCGAACATGACCCGCGTGTCCCCCTGCTGGAGTCGGCGGTCTCGCAATTTCTTGGCGAAACCGCGCACTTGGCCGCCGCGCTCATAACCATCGACGAGAACGACCCGGCGACGCGACCGCAACGCGACCTCCTGGAAACCCGTTTGCATGATGCGGCCTCCCGCGCCTATCTGCGTCAGAACGATCTGGATCTGCTCGGTCTGCGTGGACAACTGGCAGGCCTGATCGCCTTGCGCGGCGACCGGTCCGCACCTCTGCCGTTGCTGGCGGCGGCGGCGGACGAACTCACCGCGGCGCGGGATGAACTGCGGACTCTGATCGGCGAACTGGTCGGCGAGCGCCAGGTCATCGAGGCGCGGCGCACCCTGCTGCGCGAACGCGGCGTCACCGCGGGACCGACCTGGGACCTGACCCAAGACCTGGAGGACCTGATCGACCTGCAGCAACAGGACATCAAGGCCGAATTGCAACGGGTTGAATCCGAGCGTATTCACTTCGCCCAACAGATGGCGGCGGTCTATACCGATTCACTGACCGAACGACTGCCGTTGCCCGGTGCGACCGGGGAGTGGCAACGGATCGCCGCGGGGTTCGCCGCGCTGCCGACACTGGCGATGCATGAGCACCGGACGCTGGCAACCAACCTGCAGGGACGCATCGACCTCCTGACCCCCGGCGAGTGGCTCAACCTGCTCGGCGGGACCCTGGCAGTGATTGCCCTGACGCTCGGTCTGCGTCACTGGCTGTGGCGGCACCACCTGGAATCCGGGCGGCGGCTGGCCATTCCGGCCCAGGCCCTGGTTCCGGCGCTTCCCTGGGCCATTCCCGCCCTGATCTGGGCTTGGGTGGCGTTCAGCCTCGACCTGCCCGCGAACGCGTGGCGGCCGCGCCTGCTGGTGCTCGGCGTCTGGCCGGCGAGCGCTTTTCTGTTGCGGCTGGCGCGGCTCGAGCTGTTTGTCCCCGAACAGTCGGCGAGTCAATTGGCTGAACGCACGGTGTTTTTCCGGCGGCTGCGATGGGCGCTGGGACTGACCGTGGTGATCAGCGTCTTGTATTCCCTGACCCACGCACTCCCGGTTTCGCCCCTCGCCGCCGACCTGCTCGACCGCCTGGCCCTGTTTGGTTTGCTGCTGCTCGCGGTGCCGGCCTTCGGGCTCAGGGGGCTGATCCTGCAACTCGCGCAGGTAGCGGGTGAAACCGCGGACCCATCGCCCGACGCGGCACCGAACCGAAGCGGCGGCCAGTCGTCCGCGCCGCCTCCGCCTGCCAGACCGGAGGCCGCGACACCGCACCGTCACGGCGTGCGCTTGCTCGCCTGGCTGTCCCGCGCGGCCGCCGTAGCGCTCGCGGCAGCGGGCCTGCTCGGGCTGCTGGGATACCTCAACCTGGCCTGGGCCATTGCCGCGTATCTGGGTTGGCTGGCGCTGATCGCCGCATTGCTTTATCTCGCACTGGGCGCGCTCGACGACCTGCACACCACCGCCTTGCGCCGTTTCGAACGCTGGTCGGACAAAAAAATGGATACCCGCGGCGATCTATGGCGCCGCGAGTTTCTGGGTCCGACCCACGCCCTTGCGGTCCTGCTCGCCTGGCTGGCCGCGGGCTGGGGCCTGGTGCGGCTGTGGGGCTGGAGCGCGCAGACACCGCCGCTGAGCACATTGCTGGACTGGACGCATCGGGCATTGCTCCATGTCGGCAAATTGCAGCTGACCCCGCGTGATCTGGCCATCGCCGCATTGCTGGTGCTCGCCAGCATCTGGATCGGCGCCTGGGTCAAACGGGTCAGCTTTCATCTCGCCTACGCCCGCATCCGCGATCACGGGCTGCGCCAGACACTGGCGACCTTCACCCAGTACCTGATCATCTGCACCGGCTTCCTGGTCGCGCTCCAGAGCATCGGTGTCGACCTGACCACGCTGCTGGTCTTTGCCGCGAGCCTGGGCGTGGGCATCGGCTTCGGGTTACAGAATATCGTCAACAACTTCATCTCGGGCATCATGCTCCTGGTGGAACGTCCGCTGCGGGTGGGCGACATCGTGACCGTGAGCGGCCATGAGGGCGAAGTCACCCGGATCGGTTTCCGCTCGCTCACCATCCGCACCTTCGACAAACAGGAGGTCTTCGTCCCCAATGGATCAGTGATCACCGGCGAATTCATCAACTGGACCCGGAGCGACGACATCCTGCGCACCGTGCTGACCGTGGGCATCAGCTATCAGAACGACCCCGACCAGGCGATCGCCCTGGTCCGCGAGATCCTGGTCGGTTATCCCCCGATCCTGCGCAGCCCGGCGCCGCTGGTCACCCTCTGGGAGTTCGGAGACTCCGCGGTCACCCTACGCCTGGAGTACTGTATCCATTACCTGGGACAGATCGGGCGCAGCGCGGTGCGCTCCGAAGTCAATCGCCGCATCTGGTACGGATTCCGGACCGCCGGCATCAGCATCCCCTACCCGCAGCGCGACCTGCACCTGTGCCTGGACCAGGGTGACGCGGTTTTGCCCGCCCCCGAGAGTGCCGCGCCGGGGACGATGGCACCCTGATGCTCTTACCGATCAGCGACTTGTCTTGAGCGGCCACCGTGAACGCTGTTAATTGACAGAGACGGTGCGAATTCTCAATGTCAGATATATCATAAAACGCTTATGTTCTAATGCATTCTTTCTCAGACGACTCATGCTGATCACGGGCGCGGGACCATACCAACCGCCCGTTCGACACGTGAGCAAAGGCGTGACTACCGATGAATGCAGACTCCATTGACAACGAACCGCAGTCCGAACAGACGCGCACACCGCGTACCCGATCCACCTGGCCGATGCGGATTCTCGGGGGGACGCTGGCCGCCGCCGTCATCTACCTGGTCACTGTGCTTGGCCTGACATTCTACTGGTGTCAACAGCCACCGACTTTCGAGGTCGCCGCGACCATTCCCGACAGTGCGTTCGCCGCGGACGGCAAACCCATACCCGGCACTGCACTCGTCTCGACCACGATCAGGATTGGTGAAATCCTGCTCGATAAGCCGGGCGGATTCCTTTATAACGATATCGCACCGCCGGGCGTATTGATCGACAACTGTCCGAGCTGGGAATGCGGAGTCTTGATGGCGCTGCGCGATACGCTACGCTCGTTACGCAATGATTTCAGTCGCTCGCAGAGTCAGTCATTGGAAAACGATGACGTCAGGCGGGCCGACCTGCAATTCGCGATCGATCCGAAATCCTGGATGTTCCCGACCGCCGAGGATGAATATCGTCAAGGTCTTGACGCGCTCAGACATTATCGCGATACGATGACCGGCAAACCGGGGGGCGGGCATTTTTTTGCGCGCGCCGATAACCTCGCGGACTATCTCAACGTGATCGAGAAACGTCTTGGCAATCAAGCAAGCCGCCTGAGTTCAAGCATCGCCAATCGGGCACTGACGGCAGCGCTCATCCCCAACCTGGACGGCACACTGACCACCGCTGCCGCGCCGGACACACCGACCCAGACGCCCTGGGATCAGGTCGACAACGTGTTCTATTGCACACGCGGCTACAGTTGGGCGTTGTTGCATGTCATGCAGGCGATTGCCGTAGACTTCCGGGACATCCTGGAAGCCAAGAGTGCCCAGTCACTGGTTCAGCAGATCATTCGCGATCTGCAGGGCGCGATCCAGACAATGTCGAGTCCGATCGTGCTGAACGGCGACGGCTACGGGGTCTTCGCCAATCACTCGCTGACCATCGCGTCTTATATCTCCCGTGTCAATGCGTCGGTGCTCGACCTGAAAACCCTGCTACAGGACGGCTAGCAGCCTGTCGGACTTTAGGCGATTTCCGAATAAGACGCTATCAAGAATCAAGCTCCGTAGGAGCCCGCTTGCGGGCGACGTGACCTGCCGGAATCGCGTCATTGTGCCCCACCCGTCGCCCGCAAGCGGGCTCCTACGGGTTGGATTTTTCGCGGAAATCACCTTACGTTAGATTGTGGAGCAACAAAAAGCCTTTATGTTGACTCACACCCTAATCCTAGGGGCTAAGTCCGACAGGCTGCTAGGCCGCGCTTCTACCGGGTTGGGATTGGGGCTGATGGACATCGGCCTTGATCAGGTTTCCGGCCACGCGGCGTCGGGTGGACAAGCGTAGCGCAGTCCACCAGCAGCGGCGCGGGATTCACGGGACTGCCCCGGCGCCGGCACGACCAGCCGGAATGATGATCGAGGCCCAGACACCTGAGGTCCATCAGTCAGGCTGTACCCGATAAGGAACATCCACAGTGCAAGACTTCCGCTGATCTTTCTCCCAGGCTCCAGCGTCGCATGGCGCTACCGGCCGGTGGAGCGGCCGGACGGCATTCCCACGCTGGAGCGTGGGAACGAGAAGAATAAGCACGGATCAGGCCACCACCGGCCCATGCAACAGGCGCGGTGATCCACCTTGCCCGGCACCCTTGACCTGGCTAACATCAGGCCTTGGCGGGGCCGCTTGAAATCGATCGCGACGCTCGCTTCAGGGATTTTCGCGGGCCTATCGGCTCACATGAACAACCAGTCTGATCAGACCCGGCAGCGTCAGTGTCATCGCGGCCGGGCAGGTCGCCGTACGGGAGCACCGTCATGATCCGTCACCGCCGCTTGATCAGTTTCGACTGGGCGATGAAGCGTCTGTTGCGCAGCAAAGCCCATTTCGGAATTCTCGAAGGATTTTTGAGTGAGTTGCTGCACGAAGAGATTCAAATCCTGGAGATCATCGAGAGCGAGAGCAACCGGGACACGGCGACCGACAAGCAGAACCGGGTGGATTTGAAGACACGCAATGCCGGCGGTGAGATCATCCTGATCGAGGTCCAGTACCAGCGGCAGTTCGATTATTTGCAGCGTATTCTGCACAGCACCGCGCGTACGCTGGTGGAGAACCTTCAGGAAGGCCATCCTTACGGTGAGGTGGTCAAGGTCATTTCGGTCAGTATCCTGTATTTCGACCTGGGTCAGGGCCAGGATTATGTCTATCACGGCGCCACCCGATTCATCGGGCTGCATCGCCAGGACGAACTGCAACTGAGCGAGGCGCAGCAGGATCTCTACCGACGCCGGGAACCGCACGCGTTGTTTCCGGAATACTACCTGATCAAGGTCAACCAGTTTGACGACGTGGCCCGTGACTCGCTCGACGAATGGATATATTTTCTCAAGCACGAGGAGGTGCCCGAGGGCTTTCGCGCCCGGGGATTGCAAGAGGCTAAGGAACAACTGGATATTCTGCGGCTGCCGGAGGCGGAGCGCCGTGCCTACGAGCGCTATCAGGATGATTTGCACCAGCAGGCGAGCATGGTGCAATCGTCCTATGGTTGGGGCATGCAGCAAGGCCGGAAGGAAGGTCAAGAACAAGAGCGCCTGCGCATTGCCCAAGGTCTGCTGGACGTGATTTCCGACGACCAGTTGCTGGCGGAAAAGACCGGACTGAGCGCGGCCCAAATCCGGGGCTTGCGCGCGCAGCGGACCTGACGAAGACCGCACGATGAGCGACCAGCAGACCACGGCTCCAGTCGACTGGCGGATCTATCCGGCCGCGGCCCTGGTCGGTGCCTTCGCCGGGCTGGTCGGCGCCGCCTTCCATGCCCTCCTCGACCAGGCCGATCAGGGCCGGGACCTGTTGCGCACCCTGCTGGAGTCGGCGCCGGTGCCGGGTTGGCTGGTCCTGATGGGCCTGGGTACCCTGGTGCTGAGCGCCGCCCTGTGGCTGGTCCGCCGATTCGCTCCGGAGACCGCCGGCAGTGGTATCCAGGAGGTGGAGGCCATCCTCGCCGGTGCGCGCACCCTGCGCTGGCAGCGGGTGCTGCCGGTCAAGTTCGTCGCCGGGGTGCTGGCGGTCGGCTCCGGTCTGGTGCTGGGGCGCGAGGGGCCAACAGTCCACATGGGTGCCGCGCTGGGCCAACTGGCAACCGAGCGGCTGCGCCTGGATTGCCGACAGGGCCGTTCGCTGATCGCGGCCGGCGCGGCGGCGGGACTCGCCGCCGCCTTCAATGCCCCGCTGGCGGCCATCGTCTTCGTCACCGAGGAATTGCGGGAGCACTTCGAGTTCAGCTTCGCCGCACTGCAGTCGGTCATCCTGGCCTGCTGTTTGGCGGTGGTGGTCAGCGGCTGGTTCCTTGGGCAGGGACCGTCCCTGCCGATGGCGCCAGTGCAAATGGCGCCCTTATCCGCGCTGCCCCTGTTCCTGGTGCTGGGGGTGCTCATCGGTGCCTTGGGTGTGCTTTTCAACGCGCTGTTGCTGGGCTCGGTGCGCCGGTTTCGCGCCCTGCGCGAGGGGCACGCCTTCCTCACGACCAGCGCCCTGGGGATGGCCCTCGGTGCTTTGGTCTGGTTCGCACCTGATGCGATGGGCGGCGGCGAGGGGCTGGTGGAGTCGCTGCTCCAGGGACATCAGGGCGCGCTGTTCCTGCTGATGCTGCTGGCGGTGCGCGTGCTGACCACGGTGGGCAGTTATGGGGCCGGGCTGCCGGGCGGTATCTTCGCCCCCCTGCTCGCCCTGGGCACCATCGGCGGGGCGGCCTTTCACCACTTCGTCACCTGGCTGACCCCCGGGCTCGGCCTGAGTCCTGAAATTTTCGCGGTGGCGGCCATGGGGGCCTTGTTTGCCGCCACGGTGCGCGCCCCCTTGACCGGGATCATCCTGGTCATCGAGCTGACCGGCGCCAACGCGCTGGTCCTGCCGATCATCCTCACCTGTCTCAGTGCCACCTTCACCGCCGAGGGGTTGGGCGGCCGGCCAATCTATAGCCTGCTGCTCGCTCAGGGGGACCATCCTGCGCCGTCGCCGCACCGGCCGGAGCGTCGGGTCCTGGCCGCCGGGCTCATCCTGATCGCGCTGCTTGGGCTGGAACGACTGACGGTCTCCGCGCCGGAAGACGCCCCGACGACACCGCTGGCCGGGATGACGCGCGAGGACAGCGGGGCGCCGACCGCGCAGTCCAGCCGGACCACGCCATCCGGCGCCGCGACTCCCGCCCCCGCCCCAGCGTCAGTCCCGCTGGTCCAGGACCAACCGCGCTTCACCATCCAGCTCCTGACCGTGAACAGCGACGCGGGCCTCGCCGCTTTCGCACAACGGCACGGACTGTTCGGACAGGTGCGTACGCTGAAAGGCCGCCATCGGAACAAGGACTGGTATGCTCTGCTTCTGGGCGACTATGCCACTCAAGCCGAGGCCGAAGCCGCCCTGGCCGCCCTCCCCGCCGGACTGCGCCGCCTGAAACCACTGGTACGGCCCCTGTCGGCAGGCACGCGGCTGCTGCCGGTCCAAGCGCCCCCTGAGCCCGGCGATGGGAGTCGAACGTCAGTCCGGCCCGAACCGGACAGATAACCGGTGTATGATTTTACGTATGTCCGCCCTCATACCCGGACTGCGCCGGGCGCTCCGGACTGCCGGACGCTTACCGCGCATCCTGGCCCGCTCCTGAAGCGGCATCATCCGCGTGATTACCTGAAGGCCAAACATGGATTCGTACATCAATCAGACCTATGATGAAATCCCGGTCGGGACCACGCTGACCGTCTCCCGCCGGCTGAGCCGCGCCGATGTCGAAGCGCTGACGCTGGTCTCCGGTGACCTCGATCCCTTCCATCTCGAGGCCGCTGACCCCGCGGCCGAACTGATCGTGGAGGCGGTGGGTGCCGAGGCCCTGGTATCCGGCATGCTCAACCGGCGGCTGCCGGGGCCGGGCACGCGCATTCTGGCGCAGGATCTAAGCTTTTCCGGCGATCTGACCGTGGGCGACGAACTGGCGGGCACCGTGACGGCCATTGAGAAACGTCCGGACGGTCACCAGATCGTTTTCGACTGCCAGGTGCGGCGGGGCGACGAGACGCTGGTCACGGGCACCATCACCGTGGCCGCACCGACAGCGCGGCTGCGCTATTCGAACATCGCCACACCCGAGGTGATCTTACGGCGTAACGACGGCTTCGCACCGCTCTTCGCCCGTTGCCGAGGGCTGGCGCCGGTGCCGTGCGGGATCGTTCATCCCTGCGACCGTGACGCGCTGCTGGGGCCGATCGAGGCGGCCAAACGCGGTCTCATCACGCCGGTGCTGGTCGGACCCGCGGCCAAAATCCGCGCCATCGCGGCCGCCGAGGGCGTGGACCTGACGCCTTATCGCATCGTCGACGTCGAGCATAGCCATGCGGCGGCGCGACAGGCGGTGGCCATGGTCCGCGCCGGGGAGCTGGAGGCCCTGATGAAGGGCTCGCTGCATACGGACGAACTCATGGCCGCGGTGGTCGACGGGGCGACCGGTCTGCGCACCGAGCGCCGGGTCAGCCATGTCTTCGTGATGGACGTTCCGACCTATCCGCGGCTGCTCCTGCTGACCGATGCCGCCATCAACATCGCACCGACGGTGCGGGACAAGGTGGACATCTGCCAGAACGCCATCGACCTCGCCCAGGTACTCGGCATCGCGACGCCGCTGGTGGCGATCCTGGCCGCGGTCGAGACCGTCAACCCGGTGATGCAGGCGACCGTCGACGCGGCCATGCTGTGCAAGATGGCCGACCGCGGCCAACTCACCGGCGGTATCCTCGACGGCCCCCTGGCCTTCGACAACGCGGTCAGCGAAGACGCGGCCCGCACCAAGAAGATCGTCTCCCCGGTGGCGGGCCGGGCCGACATCCTGCTGCTGCCCGATCTCCAGGCCGGCAACATGGTGGCCAAGCAGCTCCAGTATCTGGCCGGGGCGGACAGCGCGGGCATCGTGCTGGGCGCGCGCGTGCCCATCGTGCTGACCAGCCGCGCCGACACCGTGCGCACCCGGCTGGCATCGACGGCGGTGATGGTGCTGGTCGCCCAGGCGGGGCGGCGGCCGCCGCCGGCAGCCGGGCACTAGGAACCGCGGCTTTGCCGTGAAAGTCACCGCGACCCCGTGGGAGCGGACTCCGGACGCGACAGGGCCTCGCGGACGAGCGCGGCGTCCGAGTTCATCGCGCACTCATCGCGGCCGGAGGCCGCTCCCACAGGTGGGTTTGAGGTGAACGCACCCATTGAATCCGTCAACCACGCGTCAACCAACAGAGGAACACATGATGTCTGCAAGCAACACGGCGACCGTCCAGGGTGCCTTTTCCGCCGAGGTACAGAAGCATTGGGGCTGGCTGCTGGCCCTGGGTATCATCTCCATCGTGCTTGGGACCCTCGGGTTCTACATGACCTTCGCGCTCACCCTGGCGAGCGTCCTGTTCTTCGGGGTCCTGATCCTCGCCGCCGGACTCTTTCAACTGGTCCATGCCTTCACCTGCAAAGGTTGGAAGTCGGTGCTGTGGCATGTGCTGATCGCCCTGCTGTACATCGCGGCCGGGGTCGACATCATCATGGACCCGGCCCGTGCCTCGGTCGTCCTCACCCTGGTGCTGGCCGGCATCCTGATCGCGGTCGGTCTGGTGCGCATCATCATGGCCTTCCAACTGCGGCCGGCGGCGGCGGGCTGGTTCTGGGTGGCGCTCTCCGGCCTGGTGTCCATCGTACTGGGCGGCATGATCCTGGGCCAATGGCCGGAATCCGGCATGTGGGTGATCGGCCTGTTCGTTGCCATCGAACTGATCTTCAATGGCTGGTCCTATCTCTTCATCGCGCTGGATGCGCGCAAAGCCGCGCGCTGATCCCGGTTGGCCGAGAGCGGTCAGGCCGCATCCGCGCTGCCGGCCTTGGTCATAAGCCCGGCCACCGCGCGATCCGCTGGGTCGTCGGTCCGCATAGCGGACCCTACGGGTCACGGTGTTACCGTAGGGTCCGCTGTGCGGACCGTCCGCTGTGCGGACCGTCCGCTGTGCGGACCGTGCGCGGCTGGAACCGGAGACAACCATGACTTGGGAACAGAGAATCCACATTGACCCCCTGATCTGCCATGGGCAAGCCTGTATCAACGGAACGCGCGTACCGGTATCCGTCGTGCTCGACAACCTCGCCGCAGGACTGGCCCCGCAACAGATCATCGACAGCTATCCATCACTGACCGCGGACGATGTTCACGCGGCGATCCGGTATGCGGCCGAGTTGGCTCGCGAACAGGTCATCGATCTGCCGAAGCGCGCTCGGTACGCGCCGCCCCAGATGACTGACCCATGACGCCGGACCACCCCCTCACCATCGCCCCGCACGCCCGCATCCTGCTGGTGCGCCTCTCCGCCATCGGCGATATTGTGTTCGCCTCGCCACTGATCGCGGCCCTGCGCCGCGCCAGCCCGCAAGCGCACATCGCCTGGCTGGTCCAGCCGGAGTGCCGGGCGCTGCTCGACCGCCATCCGGACCTGGACGAGGTGATCGTCTGCCCCATGGGCCACTGGCGGCGGCTGTGGCGTGAACGTCGGTTCGGCCAATTGAGCAGGGGGATAATGGCCATGCGTGAAACGCTGCATGAGCGGCGCTTCGATCTTGCCCTGGACTTGCAGGGACTCGCCAAGAGCGGGCTTCTGACCCGACTATCCGGCGCGCGGGAGCGAGTCGGCCTGGGCTCGCGGGAGGGCAGCGCCTGGCTCATGACCCGCACGGTTGACCGCGGCGGGGACCCGCGGCGCATCGGCTCCGAGTACCTGCATCTGGCGCGGATGCTGGGATTGCCCACCGCCGACTTCGCGATGGCCGTTCACTATGACGCGGCCGCCGCGACCGCGGCCGACGAGACGCTGGTGCGGGAGGGACTGACCAGCGGCTTCGCGGCCCTCTGCCCCTTCACCACCCGACCGCAAAAGCACTGGTTCGAGGAGCGCTGGGCCGACCTGGCCTGGCGCCTGCGCACGGACCTGGGGCTGATCCCGGTGCTGCTGGGCGGCCCGGGCGACCGGGAGGCCGCGGATCGGATCAGCGATGCGGCCGGGGCGGCCGGCGGGACCGCCGATGAAGCAGAGAACCCCGTGGTCAACCTCGCGGGCCAGACCAGCCTGAGCGAGGCCGCCGCGCTGATCGACCGCGCCGCCCTGCTGGTGGGGGTGGATACCGGCCTGAGCCACATGGGCATCGCCCACGGCACCCCGTCCGTACTGTTATTCGGCTCCACCTGCCCCTACACCGACACCACGCGGGCCAACGCCCGGGTGCTCTATCACCGGCTGCCCTGCTCCCCTTGCAAGCGCCGGCCCACCTGCGACGGAGCCTTCACCTGCATGCGTGAAATCCGCGCGCGCGAGGTACTGACCGCCGCCCGCCAGGTCATCGGAGCGACGCCGTGAGGGTCCTGCACGTCGAGGGCGGCCGGCACCTCTACGGCGGGGCCTTCCAGGTCCTGCACCTGATCCGGGGTCTGCATGCCCGCGGTCACGAGAACCTGCTCGCCTGTCCGCGCGACTGCGACCTGGGCGCCGCCGCGGCACCTTGCGCCGAGGTTCATGGCCTGCCCATGCACGGCGATGCGGACCTGCTGCTGGTGCCGCGCCTGCGGCGGCTGATCCGCGCGGGCACGCCGGATTTGATCCACCTGCACAGCCGCATCGGCGCGGACGTGATGGGCGGGATCGCGGGGCGCCTGGCCGGGGTGCCGGTGGTCCACACCAGGCGGGTGGATAACCCGGAAGCAGCCTGGCTCGTGCGTCTCAAGTACCGGCTGCATGATCGGGTGATCGCCATCTCGCAGGAAATCGGGCGGGTACTGACCGCGGGCGGGTTGCCGGCCGACAAGCTGCGGGTGGTGCGCAGCGCGGTCGACTGGCAGCGCTACGCCCGGCCCGGCGACCGCGCGGCGGCGGCGCAGCGGCTCGGGATCCCGGCAGACGGACCCTGGATCGCCGTCGTCGCCCAATTGATCGAGCGCAAGGGACACCGCTTCCTGCTGCGGGCGTTACCCACGCTGGGCGCGGCGTACCCGAACCTGCGGGTCATCTTCTTCGGTCAGGGTCCGCTGGCCGCGGACCTCGCGCAGGAGGCACAGACCCTGGGAGTCGCCGGGCAGGTGACCCTGGCGGGTTTTCGCGCTGACCTGGAGCAATTGCTGCCCTGTGTCGATCTGCTGGTGCACCCGGCCCTGATGGAGGGCCTGGGCGTCGCGCTGCTCCAGGCGGCCAGCGCCGGGGTGCCGATCGTCGCCAGCCGTGCCGGGGGCATTCCGGAGGCGGTGCGCGACGGGGAAAACGGTGTGCTGGTCCCCCCGGGGGACCCGGCCGCCCTGGGCGCCGCGGTTGCCGCGCTGCTCGCGAACCCCGAACGCCGCCGCGCCCTGGGAGCCGCGGGCCAGGCGCTGATGGCGCGGGAGTTCTCCATCGACGCGATGGTGGAGGGCAATCTCGCGGTCTATCGGGAATTACTTGACGAATCGGAGCCTCGGGCGGCGGGCTGGCCTTGGTCATAAACCCGGCCGCCGCGCGATCTGCACGGTCGTCGGTCCGCACAGCGGACCCTACCGGTTACGGTGTACCCTAGGGTCCGCTGTGCGGACCGTCCGCGGCTGCACTCAAGCCTGGATGACCCGCCACACCAGCCGCTCGACGCCGAGCGCGACCACCGCGAACGCACGCAAATCGGTCAGCCCATGCTGCTCACCCAGGGTCGCACCATAGGTCAGTGCCTGCGCTTGCGCCTCGTCCAACTTCGCTGCCACCGCCGGCACGGCCGCCAGGTCCGCGCGCGATAACGCGCGGACCTGCGCACCGCTCAAGCCGAGTTCTTTCAAGCCGAGGTACTTGAATTCGAGCAGCAGGTCCAGCGCCTGAATGCGCCGCCGGTCGGGCCGCACGATCAGTGCCAGATCCACATAGCCCCGACGGGCTTCCAACTCCGACATGGCCATATAGAGCCGGTCGTCGAACAATAAGGTCAGAAACGCAAACTTGACCAGCAGCTCATTGACCCAGCGGTAATCGCGATTGGACAGCACCGCAAAATAACGCTGTTCGATGAAGTCGCATAGCGGCTCCAGGTCACCCAGCAAATAGACCTGCTCGGCTTGGGATCGCGTCCAATCCCGTTCGGCCGCATCCGGCAACCAGCGTTCACGCAGCCGTTCCACATAGAGCGCGCGCGCGACCAGGTTAGGGATCTTCAGGATCAGCTTGCCCAGTTCCCCCTCGCCCGCCATGGTGAGGATGCCGAAATAGTAGAGCAGCGAGGCCATGAATGGCTGGTCTTTGGTCGCCGCCAAGACCTCGGCCACCCCGAAGCGCCGCGCCAACTCCGGAATCGTCACGGTCGCGTCACCGCTCAACGCTTGCACCAGCAGCGCCTCGCCGTGCGGCAGGTCGGCAATGTAGATCAACTTGCCGCGGTCCATCGCCAGGTTTTCATCCAACAGCCGCCGCGGCGGCTCGCCATGCCGTTGCAGGGCCTTCAGAAAATAGAGCGTCAGGGTTGGATTGTAGAGACTCGCCGTGGCGTCCTCGCTGAAGCGATAGCCGTTGTAGAAGGTGCGCATGGTCTCAAGCGCCGCGGCGGGTGACCAGACAGCCGGCGCACCGTCCTCCCCACGCTCCTGCGCCAGGTGATCCAGCACGGTCGCCACTTCGGCCTCGGTGAAGCCGCACAGGTCATTGAAGTCGGGCTCCAGATAGATGCTCTCGCCGACGTTGTAACCGCTGGTCATATCGCTCAGTACCACCGGGGATACACCGGTGATGAAGACCCGGTCCAATCCCAGGCCGCCGGCTCCCGCCTTGACCGCCTTGAACACGGTCTTTAGGAGCCCTTCGCCATAAAGCAGCGCCTGATAGCGGTCCTGGGCCTGACTGGAGTGCGCCCCCGCCATCAAGACCTCATTAGCGAAGTTATCGTATTCATCGATCAACAGATAGAGCTTGTGAGGCGTTTGGGAGACCGCCATCAGCACCGACTGCCAGGACGACAGGGCGTTCTCCGGGTGTATCGTGACCAACTCGGTCAGTTGCTCCCGATAACGCAGCACGAACGCCTGGATACAATCGTTCAGATGCCGATGCAGCGCCGCCTCGATCTCGCGCAGGTCCCCTTGCGCCTGAACCAGCGAGAAATCCCACTTCATCACGAAATACTGGTTGTGCAGCGGCGTGGGACTTTGGCCGATCGCCAACCGGCCGAACAGGGCATCGAAATCCTGGGCCCGATTGAGATCGTAATAGTGCTCCAGCATCGACAGCAGCAAACTCTTGCCGAAGCGGCGGGGCCGGATAAAGATCAGTTGCCGCCCTGCCGCTTCCAACAGCGCAATCCGCTCGGTGCGATCCTGATACCAATAGCCGTCCTGGATCAGGGTGGCGAAATCGCTCAAGCCGTAGGGAAATTTCATATTGGACATCAATGGATTCAAGACTTTCCACGGTCCGGCGCACGGACCACCGCCGACCCCTTGGGCCGGTGCTTGACCAGAAGCTTCCAGAGGAAGCCCAGCCGATCATCGCCGAACGAAATGGCCTTGCGCGGCAGGGCGAGTGGATCGAAGGCGCTGGTCGCCCGCGCCCGCAGGCAGGTCACGCCCGTGGCATAGCCCGCACCGGCCGCCGCCGCGACCACGACCGGATCGTGACTGCCATAAGGGTAGCAGAGGTGGGTAACCGGCTCGCCGAGCAGGTCCTCCAACAGCCGCCGACTACCCGACAATTCGCAGTCCAGCGCCGGACCGGAGAGCCCGGCCAACGGCACATGATTCAAGGCATGAGAACCCACCTGGATGCCGGCGCGGCGGATCTCGCGCAGCCGCGGGGCGTCCATCAGCAGCGCGTCGGGCAACCCGTCGGTCTGGAGCCAGTGCGCCGAACGGCCAACCAGACCGGCCACCACATAGACCGTCGCCGTGAACCCGAAGCGCTGCAGCCAGGGCAAGGCGAACGCGTAGAAATTCTCATAGCCGTCGTCGAAGGTGATGGCCACCGCCCGCGGCGGCACCGGACGGGCACCGGCCAGGCACGCCTGGACCTGATCCATGGTCAGCACGCTGCACCGCAACCGCTTGAGCAGCGCCATCTGGGCGGCGAAGCGGCGCTGCTGGCAATAGACCGCACGATGGGTCTGGATGCGTCGAAAGTCGCCGACCTGGTGATACATCAGGATCGAGATGCCGCTCATCGCCGTGCCCCAGTCAGCGCCCGCAAGTACACGGCCTCGACAGCGTCCGCCATGGTCTCCAGTGAGAAATGCCGCAGGAACCGGATGCGTCCATTGGACCCGAGACGGTCGCGCAGCGCCGGGTCCGCGGCCAGCCGGCCCATGGCCGCGGCCAGCGCCGCCGTGTCCTCACTCGGGACCAGCAGACCGGTCTCCTCATCCACCACCACCTCCGGGATACCCCCGACCCGCGAGGCGATCACCGGCAATCCAGCCGCCGCGGCTTCGATGAGTGCGAGTGACAAGGCTTCGCGGCGGGAGGGGACGAGCAATCCATCGAGTTCGCGGATCAACTGGGGCGCCGTGTCGCTGAATCCCAAGAAGTGCACACGTCCGGCGACGCCCTCGGTTCGCGCCTGCTCACGCATCGCCAAGCCCCAGGGGGTTGCCGGGTCCCCGATCAGAGCTAAATGGACCCGTGGAGCACAGTGCGCCAGTGCCGAGATCGCCACGTCCTGGCCCTTGTCGCGCAGAAAACGCGCCAGCACGCCGAACAGGATCGCGTCGGCAGGCAGATTCAACCTTGGCCGGAGCGTCGACTGCAATGGGCGTGTCAGCGGGTCCGCCGCACCGTTATAGACCACGCTGATCCGCTCCGCGTCATAGCCCTCTTGAACCAGAAAGCGCTGGACGGCGCCACTCACCGCGATCAGTCGATCGGCGCGGCCGAAATGCTTGCCCGCGTTGGTGGAGTGGGCGGTCGCCACCACCGGCAACCCGGCCAGACGCCCGCCGATGCCGGCATACCTGGCGCCGCGGGTCAGGTGCCCGTGGATCAGATCGGCACCGCGGCGCCGCGCGATCCAGGCGAGCCGCAGCATCGAGACAGGGTCATAGAAACCGTGCATCGGCAAGTCGTCGCCGGGAAAGCCGGCCGCGCGAAAGCGCTCCATCAGCCAGGACTCCGCCGGTCCAGCATAGGCCGGCGCGTACCCCCGGCGATTCAAGATCTGCGCCAAGTCGAACAGATGGGTCTCGGCCCCGCCGCGGCCATGGCTGTGCAATACGAAGAGGGGCTTCATTCCAAATGCAGGACCTGACTGATCGTGTGAGTGGTGCAGGCGCGAGGGTAGTGCGCGCCGACCGCGAACACAACGCCAAGCCGGCGGAGGACCGACATCAGCGGCCAGGAAAAGCCTTACCGGCATCCCCGTTGAGGTCATGGCCGCCGCTCCCAAGGATCCGCACGGCTGTCCTAACCCTACTGACCCCCGAGATTGATCATGCAGATAAATGGGCCCGCTATCGAGTTCTTCGCCTTCATCGGGGTCGCCGCCTGGCTCATCTTCATCGGACCCAGGACCTCAAGATCCAAACGCGAAGAGCCGACTTCGACCCAGGAACAGCCCGCGACGGACGCCGCCGACGACGAACCGCGGCAGCGACCCTGAGCCGTGCGCCCCGCGCCGGCCAGATGATCGCGTACCCCCGGCACACATCGGCCGATCGGGTGCTACACTCTTGAGTGAGCGAAGGCGTGGACCAGACCCACCTTCGTGGTGCGCGGGACCAGGCGCCGTGATCACGATGCCCGCGTGGCCCGCGAGCCCTTATTCCTTCCGGAGATTCGCGATGAAACAAAGTTTCAAAGACATCCTGGAGGCGATGGTGCGTGAGCGCATCGCGGCCGGGGAAGACCCGCTGGACCTCTTCGAAGACCTCAGCCGCGAGGCGAATCTGGTGTTCGGCCACTACAACCTGGAGTATGAACTCGGCCTGATGATGAAATGACGGTCAGTAGCCGTTCACTGACAACCTGAGCAAGTCCAGTAGGGAACGTCTTTGCGTTTCCGTCGTTGTCGTTGTCGTTGTCGTAATCGAGGTGATGATACCCGCGATCGAAGCCTTTGACACGCTTGGCGGCTTTGCACCAGCAGTTCCAAATTTAGGTGGCCGCCGCCAACAGCGTGTCGGCAGCGAGGCCGATGGTGGATGCGCTGCGCTTATCCACCCTACGAAACCGGCTCCGTTGTAGGGTGGATAAGGCGCGCCGCTCGGTGGCAGGGACTCGGCACGGCGGTCGCGCGCGCCGCATCCACCAGAGGTCGCGCGGTGCCGCCCAAATTTGGAATTGCTGGCTTTGCACACCCCGGCGACGGAGCGAATCGAATTCCGATCGTCAGGGCTGCTCATGACAAAACTGCATCGCTTCTCCGATGACGATTACGACAACGACAACGATTGTATTCGTTGTTCAGCTTATTCCTGATTCCTGACTCGCCAGCAACGATCATCCGGTATTGCGCATCCCCGCCGCAATGGCATTGATGGAGCGCAGCAGCGGGTCGAGCCACTCCTCGCGCTTGGTCTCGTCGGTCTCGCCGCGATAGCGGGCCAGGGCGGCGACCTGAATGTGGTTCAGGGGATCCAGGTAGAGGTTGCGACGCGACAGCGACTGCGCCAGTTCCGGCGTTTCCTCCATGAGCCCGCGCAGCCCGGCGACATTCAGCACCTGGGTGCGGGTGCGCTCGTATTCCGCCTCGATCAACCCGTAGATGACCTCGGCGCGTGGGCGATCCTGGGCCAGGCGCAGGTACTCCCGTGCAATGTGCATCTCAGCCTTGAACAGGGCCATCTGGGTATTGGATAACAAGGCCCGGAAATAGGGCCACTCGTGATACATGCGCTGCAGCTTGGCGAGTCGCTGCACATCGCTGCCGCGCCAACGCTCCAAGGCCTGACCCACGCTGAACCAGGCCGGCAGGGTCAGGCGGGACTGACCCCAGCCGAAGACCCAGGGAATGGCGCGGATGGATGACAGTGTCCGGTTGCCCGGCTTACGGTGGGATGGCCGTGAGCCGATGTTCAACAGGGCAATCGCATCGAGCGGGGTGCATTCATAGAAATAATCCATGAACCCCGGCGTGTCGTGCACCATCTTGCGATAGGCTTCCTCGCCGTAACGCGCGAGCTCGTCCATGATTCCCAAATAGTCGTTACGATCCTCCCTGAGCGGTTCGATCAGACACCGACTCGCCTTGATGAGCCCGCTGATCCCCATGATCAGCTCATAGCGGGCGGTCTCCGGATTGGCGTAGCGGTAGGACAGCACCTCGCCCTGCTCGGTGAATTTGATCTGACCATGCACCGTATCGACCGGCTGGGCCAGGATCGCCTCGTGGGTCGGGCCGCCGCCGCGGCCAACGGTGCCGCCGCGACCGTGAAAGATACGGCAGGACACCTGCCGGTCATCGGCCAGCGCGATCACCTTGCGCTGGGCATCGTAGAGACTCCAACTGGAGGACAGGATGCCGCCATCCTTACACGAATCCGAATAGCCGAGCATCACTTCCTGGCGATTACCGGACGCCTTGAGCAAGGCGCTATAGGTCGGATTGTCGAACAGGGTGGACATGACCCCCTGGATATGACCCAGATCCTCGATGGTCTCGAACAGCGGTGAAATCTGGATGTGACAGAACCAGCCGTCGCGGTCGCGCCCGGCCAGTCCGGCGAGACGCGCCAGCAGCATGACCTCCATCACATGGCTGGCGGCGTGCGTCATGGAGATGACGTACTGGCCGAAGCAGCCGGCGCCGATCTCGGCGCGCATGCGCGCCATCACCTCGAAGGTCTCCAGCGTCTCGCGCGTCTCCGGGGTCAGTGTCGCCTTGTCGACGATGAAGGGGTGCGGGTGGGCAATCGCCTCGGCCAGGGCCATCAGGCGCTGCTCCTCGTCGAAGGCCTGGTAATAGGGTGCACCCGACTGGCGGGCGAAGAGTTCAGTCACCGCCTGGGTGTGACGGGTGGACTCCTGGCGGCAGTCCATGTGAACCAGGTGGAAACCGAAACCCTCGGCAAGCCGGATCAGGTCCTGCAAGGGACCGGCCGCGGCGTTCGCGTCACCGTGGTGAATCAGTGAGTCGCGGATGAGATAGAGGTCGGTGAGGAACTCCCGATCGCTGTTGTAGCCCGCCGGCAGGACTTCGTGGTGCGCACCGCGAATCCGCGCACGCACGCGCGCCAGATTGGCGGCGAGCCGATGCGCCATGATGGCGAGTTTGCGCCGATAGGGCTCGTTGACATGGCGGCGCAGACTCTCGCCCATGGTGTTGAGCCAGTAGTCCTCATCGGCGTCCAGGCTGTCCAGAAAGGCCGGCGAGGGCTGACACATAGGCACCGAGTGGCTGAGCATCCGCCGCAACCCCTCCACCCGCCGCTGGTATTCCTCAAGCACCAGTTCATGGTGCAGGCGCACCGCCAGTTCCGTGGTCTCGGGCTTGACGAACGGATTGCCGTCGCGGTCGCCGCCGATCCAGGATCCGAAGCGGATGAAGCTCGGTGCCCGGATCCCGCTGGCCGGCCCATAGGTGCGGCGGATCGCCTTCTCCAGATACCGGTAGAGCTCCGGCACCGCCTTGAACAGGGATTCGCGGAAATAATGCAGACCCTGGCTGACCTCATCGGTGACCTGGGGTTTGTGGACCCGCACCTCATCGGTCTTCCACAGAATCTGGATCTCGGTCAGGATCGCCTGGAGTTGCTCCTCCAGTTCCTCCTCGTTGAGCCGCTCGCGATGCAGCCCCTGGGCGATCAGGAAGATGCGCCGGAAGGTATCCATGACCGTGCGGCGCTTGGACTCGGTCGGGTGCGCCGTGAACACCGGCAGATAGACCAGATGGTCGAGCAGACTCTGGAAGTTCTCCGCGCTCACCCCGTCGGCGTGCAGTTGACGCACGGTGTCATCGAGTGAGCCGATCCACAGCCGTTCGCCGGAGCTGATCCGATCCATGCGGTAGAGATAGGCGTTGAGTTCCTCCGCCGTATTCACCAGCCCGAAATAGATGGTGAAGGCGCGGATCACCTCAGACAGGGTTTGGGCGTCCAGCCCGTCGATACGCTTCATCAGCCGGTCGCGCACCGCCGCATCTTCCTGTTCGCGCAACTGCATGAAGCCGTCGCGCAAGCGCTCCACGATCACCAGGACGCGCTTGCGGCTGTGCTCGCGCAGGACCTCGCCCAGCAGGGCCGTGAAAAGCTTGACGTCGCGCTCCAGCGCCTCGTCTTTGGTGAACTGATTCATCGAGGGGGTCTGCCTGCGGCCGTTAGGGTTATTGCCTTTGCGGGCATTCTAACCCCTCAGCGGATCATCGTCGGATGAATCCGCTGTGGGGGTCACGATCGGCCTAGGGCGTGCGCGTCGACGGAGCCAGCCATTCGTAGTTCGTGGGATTGTCCGGGCAGAGACCAATCCCGCACTCGAGGGCGGTCGACAGGATATTGGCCAACACCATCAGGGTGAAGAGCACCAAGGCCAGCAAGCCCAGGCGCCCCGGGCCTGGCGACTGACCACCGGGGCGGTCGTCCGAGCGGCTGAAACCGCCGTCGAACAGCAGCAGGACGGCCGTGCCGACAATGATCAACCCGAACAGCAGCGCCGCCCAGCTATAGAAGTGCAGCCCCAGAAACGGCTCCCCGTAAGTCCCCGTGCCCGGCACGATATGCAGCAAGACCTGACGCAGGGCCACCGCACCGCCGGCCGCGGCGCCGAGGATCACCACGCCGTAATGGCTGGCTCGCGGCCCGCAGGCCAGATTCAGGGCCAAGCCAAAGCCGGCCAGCACAAAGCCCGCCCGTTGCAACAAACACAGCGGACAGGGCAGGTCGCCGTGGATGACCTGATCCACAAAGGCAAACGCCAGCACGCCGACGATGGCGAGCAGACCGAGGGCATTCAGACGCAAAGACAGGGTCCGTAACATGATCGATGGCCCCTAAAAGGCGAGCGGCAGCGGATCGGTGACGTGCAGGTGGAACAGCCACAGCACAGCCGCCAGCGCCAGGACCCAGGCGCCCAACGCCACACCGCGTTGGTGCAGGAACAACGCGCCCAGCCCAAGCGCGGCCAGCACGAACGGCAGCGCCATCATCGGTGCGTCTCCGTCATATCCTGCCGCTTGACCAGGTAATAGCCGCCGATCAGTGTGCCGAGCAGGGCCGCGATCCCCAGCATTTCCAGGGCGCCGGTCGTTTCCTTGTCCAGGATCACGACTTTACGGGTCAGCGCCGTGATGGCAATCAGCAACATCATCTCCACGTGCACCGATTTATCCTTCATGTACATGTAGATACTGGACATGAGTTCGATCGCGATCAGCACCATGAGGAACATGCCGAAGATCTCGAACAACTCGTTCAAACCCATCAACAGGCCATGCGGACTGGTCATATCGATATAGAGGAGAAAGCCGAGCTCCCCCACGGCAATCATGGCCACAGCCGCAATCAGGATCAGCAAGACTGCCGCAAGGAATTTCTCGAACGCGTGGAAAAGGTCATCCAACATGGCCTATCTCCGCGCTGACCTTAGGCGTGGGCGGCACGCCGCCGGGCGCGCCTGACGATCACCGCGGCCTCGGCCGCCGGGGCCGACTGCGCCAGCGCATCCAGTTCCTGTTTGGCCCAGGCGCGGTCGCCGAACAGATCGACGATCGACTCCGCCCACTCCACCCGGTCGGCAGACTGACTCAGACGCGCCTTGAGTCCGGCATAGACCGCGCGGTTCTGCTCCTGATCGACCCCGTCCGCACGGAGCCGGCCAGCGAGTTGACGGGCCGCAGCGGCAGAGACGCAGCACGCTGCCGCCTTCGCGACCAGGTCGCGCGCCGACGCCTCCAACCCCAGATCGCGGGCGACGCGTGCCAGTTCGGCGAATTGGAAGTGACCGGCGGCCTGCCCCGCGGCTTGTTCCAGCACCGCCGCGGCGCCCGCGGTGTCACCCAGCAAGCGCCCGCGCACGGCGGCAAGTTTCGTCAGGTCATAGACGCCGGCCGCGGCGCCCAACTGCCGTGCGAAACCGTCCAGCAGGTCGGCGACCAGAGCGCGCGACCGCTCGCGGTCCGGCAGGAGTTCAACCGCGGACTCGGCCACCGCGCTCACCCCCGCGAACCCTTGAATCCGTTCACCCGCATCTTTCAGCAGGCGCTCGGCCCAGGCGCTGTCGCCGAGATGGCGGCTCACGCCCTCCACCAATTTACGGGCCTTGGAGAAGTCCCAGCCCTCCTCCTCGAGGCGCTGCTGCGCATCCGCCAACAGCTTTTGCGCGTAGAAGCGGTCTTCCAACTCGGCCATTACGGCGTCCGCCAGCTTCAGCGTCTTGACCGCCGAATCGGCACTCTTCTCCCGCTCCTGGAAGAGCGCGTACTTCTCCTGGTTGGCTTCACGCCGGGCGAGCTTTTCCTCCACCTGGGCGACCCAGTCAGGCATCCCGGAAAAATGTTCCTTGACCGCCGCCACCACGTTCTTCATCTCCCCGACGGAGGACACCTGTTCCTCGGCCTTGCCGAGCAGTCCCCTGGCCAGATCCTGATCCCCGATGGTGACGACCGCGCGGCGGGCAAGATCCAGGTAATCCGGCGTCCCGGCGGCAACGGCCGCGGCGCGCTCCACGATTTCCCGACCGAACCCCTGGTCGCCGATCCGCGTGTCGACCGCCTCCAGCAGCTTGGTGTACTGACCCAGATCGCTCATGGCGGCCATCGCCTTGCGGTAAATGGCGGCAGCCGCGGCCTGATCACCGAGTTGGTCGACCAGATTGGCGGCCACTGCCATCAGGTCATTGGGCTGGGTCAGCCGCTCGGCGGCGCGACCGTAGACGGCGGCGGCATACCCCTTGTCGCCGGTGTCCTTGAGCACCGCCTCGGCGAGCTTGATGCGCTCGGCAGCGGAGGCGAGCTTTTCCTCGGCCTTGGCGTAAAAACGTTTACCCAGCTCGGGGTCACCCACCTGGGAAGCGATGAATCCACCCAGTTCCAGCAGTTGGTTCTTATCGTTGACCTCGGGCAGTGCCTTGGCAAAGGCCGCGGCCGCCTGCGCCCGATCACCCAACAGATCCCAGTAGCCGCGGGCCAGATCCAGGTGCTCTTCACCACTCATCGCGAACTCGGCAGCCTGCTCCATCAGTTCGGCAACCTTGGCCTGATCGCCGCAGATCTCCTTGAAACCGCCGGCCAGGTCAGCGAAGTCCTTAGGGAACTGGCAGTCGGTCTCCGCGTCCTCCAACACCTTGCGAGCGGCGGCCGGATCGGCGAAAACATCGATAAAGCCTGTGGCATAGGCCACGGTGTCCGCCATGCCGTCCAGATGGCGGGCGGCCTTCTTGTAGAGATCCAGAGCCGCGGCGGCCTCGCCCTGGGCCTTGAGGGTCGCCGCCAGATCCAGAAAGTCGGCGAGCCCCTTAGCCTGGGCCTGCGCCTTCTCGATCAGGGCCTTGGCATAGCCCGCGTCGACCACGGCGGCCTCCCGCGCCAGGGCCGCGAAGTCGGCGACAGTCTTACAGGATGCCGTGCGGGCCTCAAAGTCTGCGATCGTCGACATGCTGGAACTCCCCCATGGTAAACAGATGTTTGCGCGGCGCACCCCGAGATCTGGCGGGGCTGCGTCATGACCAGCCGCCAGTCTAAAGGCAATCGGACCGGGGCGCACGGGAGTCCACACGGAATCCTTCGCAAGGACACCCGACAAGCCGCACTCAGCAAGACCCGCGGCAGCCTCGCATGGTTCAATCAGTCCGGTGCTAGGAACCCTGAAAGTCGTCCCCAATTCTGCGACATTCCGCGCAATGACCGCCCGATCCCGATGGCCGACCGCCCCCGGAGCCCGCCATGAGCCGCAGCCCGTTTTTCCCGAAATTTGCCGATCTGCCCGTCGAGATTCCGATTTTCCCCCTACCCGGCGCGGTGGTGATGCCGGGCGTTCAACTCCCGCTGAATCTCTTCGAACCGCGCTACCTGAATATGGTGACCGACGCGCTCGCTGAGGCGCACGTGATCGGCATGGTCCAGCCGACCAGCGAGACCTTGCTGGACGAGGTCCCGGAGATTCACCACATCGGCTGTGCCGGCCGCATCACCTCTTACAGCGAGACGCCGGACGGGCGCATCGTGCTGGTCCTGACCGGCATGTGCCGCTTCCAGGTACGGTCCGAGGTGGAGGGACGCCACGGCTATCGGCGGGTTTCCGCGGATTGGGAGCGTTTCGCCGCGGATTATCACGAGGAAACCGTGACGCTCACCGACCGCAACGGATTTCTTGGGTCACTCAAAGCCTACTGCACCCTGCGCGGGGTCGAGGTGCCCTGGGATGATGTGCAGAAAATGGCCGACGCCGATCTGGTCAACCTGCTCTGCGCCCACCTGCCGCTGAGCCCGGAAGACAAACAGGCGCTGATCGAAACCATCCCGACCGACGAACGCGCCCGACTGATGCGCGGCCTGATGGACATGGCCTCGGTCGCCAGCATGGACGTGGCGGAGCATCGGCACTGAGGCGATCTTGAAATGGCGCACCCTCAGGGCTATCTGGGGACCCATGAGTCGGTTTTGACAGAGGTTTACCAGATGGCAGTCACACTCACCGAAGCGGCCGCCCGTCATGTGGCCGGTATGCTCGATAAACGCGGGCATGGTCTCGGCCTGCGTGTCGGCACCAGGAAAAGCGGATGCACGGGCTACGCCTACGATGTCGATTACGCCGACGCCGTGGATGATCAGGACCAAATCTTCGAAAGCCATGGGGTCAAGGTAGTGGTCGACGCGGCCAGCCTGACACGGATCGATGGCATGGAGATCGACTTTGTACGGTCCAGCCTGCTCAATCAAGGCTTCGAGTTCCGCAACCCACAGGTCAAGAACACCTGCGGCTGCGGCGAATCGTTCAGCGTCTGACCGCGTACTTCCGCTCCCGCATCAACCGACAGGATTTCCGCATGATCAGTGACGAGATCAAGGCCGTCATCGAAGACTTCGACCTGCTCGGTGACTGGGACCAGCGCTACCAGTACCTGGTGGAGATCGGGGAGCGTCTGCCGGCCATGCCGGCCGCCGACAAGACCGAAGAGAACTGGGTCAGGGAGTGCATGAGCACGGTCCACCTGGCGGTCCATCCCGACACGAGCGCGCCGCCCAAGCTCCACTACACCGGAGACTGCGACACGGCGATCATCAAGGGCGTGGTGGCGATCCTGGTGACCTTGTTTTCAGGCAAGACCGCCGCGGAAATCGAGGAAACCGACGTGGATGCGCTCTTTGAAGGGCTGCACTTGGAGGAACATCTGAGCCCCAACCGACACGTTGGCGTCTATGCCATCGTCGAGAAGATGCGGCGTCAGGCGCGGCCTTTTGCGTGAACAGCGGACAGCGCAGTTGGTCCTGGATCATCCTAAATTCGGCAATTGCTCACACAAAGGCACAAAGAACACAAAGAAAAACAAATCGCTGAAATCGTCGGGCCGATCACCGTACGGTTGATCTGCTGATCGAACCTATCGCGTTGACTCCCTTTGTGATCTTAGTGTCTTTGTGTGAGAACTGCTTTTTCTAGGATCATCGGTCCGATCGCAGATGCGGCTGCCAGTCACTGCGAAGCGCCGGGATGGCGCTTCTACGCGCACTGGCCGCTTCGCGGTGAGCGTAAGTACCTGACCGTGGACGACCTGAAGCGCATTGCCCCGCCGACTGCGCGCGCAACCGCGAACGGGTTAAGGGTCCTGTCGTTATTTCTGCTCCTCGTCTCGATATCCGCCGGGCAGTCGGCCGAGCTGGTCACTCAGCCACCGCAAGCCGACGCCGTGTCACCCGGCGCCGCCACCGCCCTGCCGTCCATCTGTGATAAGCCCATCCCGATCGCCGATGAACCCTCTGCACCGCTCGCTCGCCTGCGCTGTGTCCAGGACGCGGGAGGTCTGACGCGACTGGAGCTGTCCATTCCAGGGCGCGCAGCGCTGCCGCTGACCGGTGCCGCCGCCGACACCCGACCGAACGGCCACGTCAAACCGGAGCCCTGGTCGCTGTCGCTGCGCCGGCTGGCCGGCCCGCCGCCGCTGTACTGGCTGCGCTACCTGGATCGGGATGAGGGAGAGGACGGTACCGGTGGGGCCGGACACTGGCATGACCTGGTGTGGCGCGCGGACGCGGCGGCGCCGGTGCTGGTCGACGCTTGGACCCTGGCGAGCGACCGTTTCAGCCATGTCGACCTGCACGCGGACCAGGCCGAATCGCTGCGACTCGACTATCGTCCACCGACTCTGTGGGTGACCCGCCGCCGCGCCGATCGAACCGCCTGGGAGGTACCGGGGCTCGCGCCCTATCGGTGCGCCGAGGACTGCGCCGCGCATGGCGATCCACAGGACCGCGCGCTCGGCGCGCCGGCCTGCCGCCGGGACTGCGAGCTGGAGCACCGACTCACCGTCAATCGGGTGACGTCCCTGCAAAGCCAGGTCCAGCGCACCGAGGTCCCCACGGGCCTGGAGACCCCGGAAAGCACGGCTTGGGCCAAGCTCTATGAGCCGCTCGCGCGGCCCGGCAACAACCGTCCGGGCGGACGGGCGCTCCTGATCCTGGACGACGGCGCGGCCGGCTGGCTCCTGGTGCCGCTGCAAGTCCCCGACTTGAGTCCGGCCGGCGGTCTCGACCCCGCCGCACCGGGTCCCATTCCGGCACTGGCTTCCTGCTGGCTTTACAATCACCGCACGCGCCTGGCCGCCGATGCCGGACACCCCTACCCGCCGGCGTCGGCGGAACAGGTGCGCGCCGACCACGCGGCCCCGGCGGACTGCTGCACCGTCGAGTCCAGCCCGGACGGACGGCGCATCCTGGTCTTCGGGACGCCCGCGGTACCCCAGCCCGCAACCGAGCCTGTAACGCCTGTGACGCCTGCCACACCGCCGCGCCAACTGCTCGCCCTCTACGACGTCACCACGCGGCAGTGCTGGAGCGCCAACCTGGCGGTCGACGGCCAACTGGGCCGCGCGCCCTACGACGGACTCGGCGACCCCGTCTTCAGCCCCGACGGGCGTCACCTGGGCTATCGGGCCCGGCGCGGGGACGCGCGCTTCGTGGTTGTCGACGACCGCGAGGGGACGGTGTTCCAGCGTGTCGGCGCGCCGGTCTTCAGCACAGACGGGCGCCACAGCGCCTATTGGGCACGCGACCGGGGCCGCGAGTTCATCGTGTTCGACGGCACCCCGGGCCGAACCTGGACCGGCGCCGGGGCACCGGTATTCAGTCCGGCCGGCGGGCCGCCCGCCTACCGGGCGCAGGACGCCAAGGGCTGGCGGGCAGTCGTCGCCGACACCCCCGGTTCGCTGTACGACGACATCGGCTGGTTCAACGCCGATGCTACCGGACGCACCACCACCATCGCCGACTTGGTCTTCAGCGCCAAGGGCGAACTCGCCTACGCGGCGCGGACCGGCAACGACTGGTTCATGGTCCGCGACCACCGTCACGATCCCGCCTACGACCAGGTAGGGCTGCCGGTTTTCAGCCCCGACGGCACCCGGCTCGCCTTTCGCGCCCGGCGCAACGAGCGGGACTTCATCGTGCTCGATGGACGACCGGAACCCGAGTACGACCAGGTCGGCACCCCGGTGTTCAGCGCGAACGGGCGCCAACTCGCCTACTGGGCCGCCGATGCCGGGGCCGAATTCGTCGTCTGGGGCGGACGCCAGGGACCCAAGGTCGCCACACCGGGAAGCGTCGGAGCGCCGGTGTTTGCGGATGCCGGCGAGACCCCGGTCTACCTCGTGCGCGCGACACCGCAGACACCCGACGGAATCAACGCTGCACCGACGCGGCTCTGGTCCGGCGATCGGCCTCTGGCCGACCTGGAGGTCGGCTCAGGGGCGGTCCTCAACCGCGTCACCGGCGCCCCCGCCTGGTGGGACAGTCAGGGTGCCGATACCGAAGGAGTGCCCCCGGGTTGGCGCATCCTTAGCGAGACGGATGGCGACCCGCCAGGCGACGCGCCGGTCTGGAGCCCGGACGGCAACACGCTCGCCTTCGCGGCGAACCGGGACGGTCGGGCGCGGATGCAGATCGGCGCGACCGACGATGGTCCCTTTGACGCGGTGGCCGATCCGGTATTCAGCCCGACCGGCGACCGACTCGCGTACCGCGCCCGCCTGGGGGCGGTGTGGTTTCCGATCGTGGCGCCGCTGGCGGGCTCAGCGACCACCGCCGGGCCGCCCGCGACCGCACCCCTGGTCGCCAGGGCGCCCCGGCTCCTTCAGCATGCGGTGGCGATCGGCCAGGTCGTCGTGGACGATGTCTTAAGCGTGGGCATCCTCGGCGGCTCCGCCCGCGGCCGCTGGTATGGACCCGAGGCCTGGCTCGATGAGACCCGTGTGCCCACGGCCGAGTCGCGCTGCGCACCGCTCGGCCCGGACTGGATCGACCCGACCCTGCGCTGGCGTCTCTACGGCACCAAGGGTCCGCTCAGTACCTGCACCGGTGGCCAGGTCTCCAACTGTCCGGCCCAGGCCGCCGGCCCGAACTGGCTGAGCCTGACCCTGCCGGACTGCGACCTGAAGGAGTCCACCGTGGCCGTCGCGGGCGAGTGGAACGCTATGCCGCGGCGCCCGCGAAGGGTCACGGACAGCACCCGGTTCGAGCCGATGGTGCGGCGGGTGCTCGAGGGACACGAGACCCCGGTGTTGCCGGTGGGTGACGTCCGGGTGGACGCCATCGACCTCGACGGCGACCGCCGCGACGAGTACCTGATCCGGTCAACCGGCGGGACCGAATCACCCACCGGTGGCACTCAATACTCGATGCTGCTGCTGGCTCACTCGGACCGCGACCCGGCGCCCACCGTGCTCTGCGACTGGCAGGGGCCGCCCGATTTCGCCGATGACTGCACGCTGTCGCACTTCCTGGACCTCGATGGTGACGGGACCATCGAGATCGTCGTCTACGCCATCGGCTACGAGGGCTGGGAGATGCAGGTGTTCACGCTTCAGGACGGTAAACCCGTCAAGACACCCCTAAACTGGGGGGATGGGACATGACCCATCCGGGGCAATCGCACCAGGGTTCGCCGCGGAGGTCCGCCGACCTGTCGGCACCGCACCCGCCATCCTGGCCCGCCTTGGCGCTCGGCCTGCTTCTCACCCTGGGGGCCGCCAGCGCGGCCAAGGACACTCCCCCCGACCCCCGGATGGGGGTCTGGGCAGGCGCACTCGGCGACGTTCCGATCACCGTCTGCATCGAGGCCCAAGGCCACGGCCGCTACTACACCCACCGTGACCGGCTCTCCATCGATCTGTCGCCATCCGGCACCGGCGACGGCTACTACAAACTCGCGGACGACACCGGTACCGGCGAGCCATGGACATCGGTCACGGATCCTTGGGTGCTGGGCGATCCTGGCGGCGACATCCTGACCGGCGAGAGGCGCGGACCGGACAACGCGCCAACGGGGGACATCCACCTGCGGCGTCTGTCCTCACCATCGACACCCCAGACTGGCCGCCGTTGGACCGACCTCGGTTTCTGCGACACGGACCTGTTCACCGCCGGACTCTACCAGCCGCCGCGGGAGTCGGTCAGCGAAGCCTTCCGGTTCAACGACCACCGCTATCGGGTGCGCCGCGTGATCAGCGCCTACGGGACCCATCCGCTGCGCATCAGCCGCCCGGAACTGCTGGACGACGTAGCGACCGCAACGCACCGCAACAGGACCACGCCGCGCCCGTCGCCGTGCTGCGACGACGCGGCGGCCACCGCGCGCCTGAACGCGGTCCTGCTCGCGGCCCTGCCGACCACCGTCGCGGCGCTGCGCGATGACCTCTGGACGGCACGCCTGCGCCTGCTCGACGACTGGGGCGAGGGCAGCGCGCTGGAGGAATGGGCCGAGATCCGACTGTGGAATCGCCACTGGCTCAGCATCGTCGAGCACAGCGAGGTCCGCCGCGGGGGGGAGACCCTGGCGCGGCGCGTGGCGTACCGGACCTGGGCGCTCGCGGGCGGGGCCTTACTTGACCTGCGCGACTGGGTCGAGGACCCCGAGCAGATGGCAGCGCTGCTGCACAGCATGCGCGTGCGCGCCCTCCATCGCGCCGCCGCGGCGGGCGCGCGCGACGACTGCCTGCGGCGCCTGGAGGCGAACGACTACTGGCAGACCGGGCTCGCGCCCGACGGGCTGGTGTTCGCGACTGCCTTTACCGAACCCACGGACGACTGCGGAGCCGAGATCGTCATTCCCTACCTAGACCTGGCCCACCTGGTGTCCGAAGACGCGCGGGAGGCGCTGTGTACCGAGCTTGGGCGGGTCCCCGACACGACCGCGGGAGGTTGCCGATGACTGGTCCCGGCACCAAGCCGCTGCACGCCGCACTCCTGGCCTTGGTCATGTTGGCCTTAGGGCCGGTGGTGGGTAGCGCACTGCGCGCGGCCGACGGGGGTGTCCTCACCGGCATTTGGCGCGGCGCCCTGGGGGAGCGCGAGGTTGTCGTCTGTTTCGACGGTCCGGACCGCGACGGCGCCTTCTACGACCTGCGTCACCCGCGGCGGATCGCGCTGCACCCGCAACCGGATGGAACCTGGCAGGCGGTGGGCGGTGACGCGGAGCCTCATGACCCGGCGGTCGAGGAGGAAGACTGCGAGGGACCCTGCGAGGGCGTCCCAGAGGACCCGGACACCGGTACCTGGCACCTGGAGGCCCCCGCGCTGACACCCGAGGCTGAGCAGCTCACCGGCCACTGGACGGCCGCGGAGACCGGGCAGGCACTGCCGATCCGCCTGACCCGCGGGTACCTGATCGGCGACCCGGGCGCGGAGAACGCCCCCACCGGGCCGCCCTGCGACAACCTCGCATTCACCGCGCCCTTTTCCAAGTCGATTCGGGTGTTGACCGGCGAGCCACGGACCTTTGCCGGCCACCGCTACCGCACCCGCACCCTAACGATCGGCGACGGCTTGGAGATCTCCGGCATCGAGTTGCTGGAGCCGGGGCCGCACGCCGCGTCGATCAGCCGCAAGCTGCGGGGGCTGCCCGAGAGCGATGCCGAATCCGCCCTCGAACTCTTCGATTGCCGGCAACGCCTCTGGGCCGACATGCACGTGCGGGGCGAGATCGAGTTCTGGAGCGAACGCTGGCTCGGCACCGCGGAGGCGAGTTCGGTCGATTGCGGTGGTTCCCATCCAAACGAGGGGCGGACGCACCACACCTGGGACCTTGCGACCGGCGAGGATGTGGACTTCTGGGACTGGATCGCCGACCGGCCGCGGCTGCTGCGCCTGGTCCTGGCGCGGGCACTGAGTTCCCCTGATCTCTTAGCGGAAGCGGCCCGCAAGGACCCGAATGGAGACGACGAGGGCTGCGCCGCGACCCTGCAAGAGGACTGGGTCCCCTGGCAATCCCCCTACCTCGGCCTGCACGGCATGGTCTTCGCGACCGAGTTGCCGCATGCGGTGCAAGCCTGCGATCAGGACGTGGAAATCCCCTATCCCGAGTTGCTCGCCTTTGCGAATGCCGCCGGGCGCAGGGAGATCCTCGATATCCTCGCGACCCTGCCCATGCTGCCGCCGACGGCACCGATCCGCTCACCGGCAGGGACCCTGCCGTAAGCGGTCGCTGACGGGAGTGTCCGCTCCCCGTGAGCGATTCGCGTTCGCACCCATCCGCGCCTGCCGCCTCTATCGCAAAACGCGAATCACTCACCCCGCGCCGCCTTTCCCCACTAGCGCGCTTGGCAATCTGCAACGCAGTCGCGCGTCCCCACCCATCAGAGAAAGCGATTCGCTCCGGAGAATTAGCTTTACCATTTTGTTTTTTCATTAAAATTACGCTGGCATCGGATTTGCTTTAAGTCCAACAACAGACTCCAAACCAAACCGACTTGGAAAGCAGGCCCGACATGACAACCAACACGCTGACCCGCTTCGCTACCGCCCTCCTGCTGGTTGCCGCCTGCTCCAGTACATTCGCCGCCGCACAGTTGAAGGATGTCGTCTCACCCGATGCGGATTTCCAGTACAGCACCGAGCAGGATCTGTGGGTGCAGATCGCGGCTTATGATGTGGAAGGCGCCCCGGCCGACCAGCGCTCGGTTGAAATCCTGGAGGCACTGGACGCCGAGGGTCAGCAGACCCGCGTGCTCGACAAGGGGTTGACCGACGCGACCGGCAGCTTCGAGCGTAAGGTCCGGGTGCCTGCCGGCACCAGGCAACTGACAGTGCGCGTCGGCGTCTTTGGGATACCCAACTCCGTGACACTGAATCTGGACGACAGCGGCGCCTTCGTGCACACCTTCGAGTAAATCCGAGGCACTGACTGAGGGACAAGCGAACCCTCACCCGGCGTTCGCATTCAGGAGCCCGGCATCCCGGCCCGCACCCCATCTGGAGCCTCCCATGATCAAGCGATTCACCAAGCGCCCACGGCGCACCCTACTCGGCTCATCCATCGCGCTCTGCGGCGCTGCGCTCTCGATGACCGCCCAGGGTGCTGTTCAAGACCAGTACGCGTTCCTGTTCAGCGCGAAACCGGGCAAGAGTCTCGCCGAGACCTACCGACTCAACCACGACGCGGCCGGCATCCCGCTCGCGCTCGACCAGCATCAGCAGAACGTCGACGCCGCCCTCATGGCTCGCATCGCCGAGGCGCTGCCCGAGCGGCGGGATCTCCGCAACGAGCCCAGAAACCTGGTCAGCCAGGAAAACTCCGCGGTGGTACACCTGACCAAACCGGCAACCGTGACGGTGACCTTCCTCCACGAGGGGACAGACCGCCGCAACAGCTTTGGTTATTTCGCTTACCCGGAGGGCAGCCCGCCCAAGGACCAGTCGGAGGTCGAGCACGTCGTCATCCTGCCCAACGCGTCCTATGCCGACAGCGGCGGGAGCGCCGCGGGTATGCGCACGGGGCACCGCGTTGCGTTGGGCGAGTTCCCGGCCGGGACCCGCATCGGGTTTTTCATCATCTCCAACGGCTATGACGACAGCGTCGGCGTGAAGACCGAGAATGCCCATTTCTACAGTCTCAGCACCCTGAACCCGGAGTCGACCGGCAACCTGCGCCCCCACATGGTCCTGTTCAAAGACGGCTGGGATCAGCGTCTGGTGCTGGGGATGGAAGACACCAACCGCGACAAAGGCGGGAACAGCGATCATGACTTCAACGATCTGCTGTTCGCCGTGGAGTCCCATCAGGTCGCGGCGATCGACTCCGACGCGGTGGTCGAACTCAACCCGGCCCAGGGCAACGACCTGGACCAGGACGGCATCGCGGACAACCTGGACGATTACCCGGAAGACCCCCAACTGTCCACCCGCGTGACCTATCCCAACGATCAGGGCCGTGCCCAGTTGTCCTTCGAGGACCTGTGGCCGGTGGAAGGTGACTACGACCTGAACGACCTGGTCCTGGCCTACACCCTGGATGAAGGGCGGAATGCGGCCGGCGCGATCGGCGAGATCGAGGGCCACTTTCGGATCAAGGCGCGCGGCTCGGCCTACGCACACGGGTTCGGAATCAATTTCCCCGGATTGCCGGCGGACGCGCTCGCATCGGCCAGCGTCTGGGTGGATGACCAACCCGGCGTGCCGCTCGGCAGCGAGCCCGGTCAGACCAGCCTGACCCTGATCCTGGCCGCCGACACCAAGCAGATCGCCGGCAAGAACGCCGGCACCCGCACCTGCTACACGGCCAAGTTCAATGCCGACCGCAACTGCACCGAGGACCAGGGGCCGACCATCCACTTCAAGGCGCGCTTCAGTGCGCCCGTGACCCGCGCCGCGCTCGGATCGGCGCCTTACAACCCGTTCATCTATATCGTCGGCGACCGCCTGCGTGAGACTCATCTGCCGAATCATCCGCCGACCGCGAAGAACAAGCACTGGCTGTTCGGCTGGAGCAACGAGGGCAGCAGCCCCGCCATCGGCCGTTACTACAAGACCAAGGACCGTGGCTTGCCCTGGGCGGTCAATCTGCCCGATGAATGGCGGCAACCTTATGAGAAGCAGCAGGTGCACACCTGTTATCCTAGCTTTGTGGACTGGGTCAACAGCGGCGGTACCCAGGCACACGACTGGTACAAAACCCCGGTGGCGGGCTGTGTCTTCCCGGCTAAGTGACCAAACTTCATGATCAAACGACTCTCCAACACCCCCTGGCACCGCCCATTCTGTGCAGCCACCGCGCTCTGTTGCGCGGCACTGTCGCTGCCGGCGCATGGCATGGTCGGGAACCAGTACGAATTCCTGTTCAGCGTCAAACCAGGCCAGACCGTCGGCCAGACCTATCTGCTGAACCATGACAGCGCCGGGATCCCGCTCGACCTCGACCAAAACCTGGTCAGTGTCGATGCCGCGCTCATGAAGCGCATTGCCGACACCCTGCCGGAGCAGAAGGATATCCGCACCCAATCGCAGAACCTGATCGCCGATGACGACTCGGCAGTCGTGCAGTTGATCAAGCCGGCGGACGTCTGGCTGACCTTCCTGCACGAGGGTGCCGCCGCAAAGAACGTGTTCGGCTATTTCACCTACCCGGAGGGACAGCCACCCCAGAGCGCGGCCGCGATCGATCACATCATCATCCTGCCCAACGCCTCGTACTCAACCGCCGGCGGCAGCAAGCTGGGCATGAAAACCGGCCACCGCATCTATCTGGGACAGTTCCCGGCCGCCACCCGCATCGGATTCTTCGTCGTCGCCAATGGTTGGCACAGCACCTTGGGAGTCAATTCGGATACCCAACGCTATCCCGTGTTCTACAGCCTGAGCACGCTGAACCCGGAGGACACCGCGGAGCTTCGCAAGCATATGGTGCTGCTCAAGGACTCCTGGGGACAACGGCTGGTGTTGGGCATGGAAGACCTGCGGCGCAGCGGCGGAGACCATGACTTCAACGATGTCATGTTCGCGGTCGAGTCCAACCCGATCGACGCGATCAAGACTGAAGAAATCATCGAGTTGAATTATGTCCAGGGCAGCGATCTGGACAAAGACGGCATTCCGGACACCCTGGACGACTATCCGGAAGACCCACTGCTGACCACCCGCGTGACCTACCCCAACGACAAAGGCCGCGCCCAGTTGGCGTTCGAGGACCTGTGGCCGCTGGAGGGTGACTACGACTTGAACGATCTGGTGCTGGCCTACACCCTGGATGAGGGGCGAAACGCGGCGGGCGAGATCCGGGAGATCGAGGGGCACTTCCAGATCAAGGCGCGCGGCTCGGCCTATTCACAGGGGTTCGGGATCAACTTCCCCCAACTGAAGCCGGACACGCTCGAATCGGCCAGCGTTTGGGTCGATAACCAACCCGGTGTGCCGCTGGTCAGCGAGCCCGGTCAGACGACTTTGACCCTGATCCTGACCGAAGACACGAAAAAGATCGCCGGCAAGAATGCGACCACCCGCACCTGCTACACGACCAAGTTCAACGCCGATCGCAACTGTGCGGCCGACCTGGGGCCGACGATCCACTTCAAGGCGCGCTTCAAGCAGGCACTGACCCGTCAGGAACTCGGCTCAGCACCCTACAACCCCTTCATCTACATCGTCGGCGACCGGCTGCGTGAGACGCATCTGCCTAACCATCCGCCGACGGCGAAACACAAGAGCTGGCTCTTTGGCTGGAGCAACGAGGGCAGCGACCCCAAGGCCGGGCGTTACTACAAGACCAAGGACCGCGGCCTGCCCTGGGCGGTCAATCTGCCGGATGAATGGCAACAACCTTTGGAAAAGCAGCAGGTCCATTTCTGCTATCCTGGCTTTGTGGATTGGGTCAACACCAGTGGCGCCAAGGCGCTCGACTGGTACAAGACCCCGGTGGCGGACTGCGTCTTCCCGACCAAATGACCGCCCCGCGATCCATCTGAACTCTGAACGCTCGAAAAGAGCTTTAGGGCCGGCGCAAGCTGGCCCTGTTTTTTTTCACTGATCGATCTTGGTAGTATTCCCCGCCCGTCATCGAATCCAACATCACTGGAGCACTGTAGAGATGAGAATCCGCCCCCTGATCGGCGTTGCACTCCTGGCCGTCCCTTTTGGCATCCTGTCGGCCGCCGACGCCCTGAACCTCTCGGATGAGACCGCACGCATCAATTACAGCCTGGGCTATCAGATCGGCAGCGACTTCAAGCGCCAGGGCGTCGAGATGAGCACGCAGGCGATCGTCAAGGGCATCGAGGACGCCAACTCCGGCGCCGAACCCTTGATGCCGGCCCAGGACATGCGCACGACACTGATGGAGCTCAAACGCAAGATCGTCGCTGAACAGCAGGCAAAGGCCGCTGAACAGGAACAGAAGATGATCGAAGCGGGCAAGAAATTCATGGAGGAGAACGCCAAGCAGCCCGGCGTGGTCACGACCGCCAGCGGGCTCCAGTATCAGATCGTTGAAGCAGGCAAGGGCAAGACCCCGAGCCCAACCGATCAGGTGAGCGTGAACTACCGCGGAACCCTGGTCGACGGCAAGGAGTTCGACAGCTCTTATTCGCGCGGAGAGCCAACCTCCTTCCAGTTGAACGAGGTCGTCGAGGGCTGGACCGAGGGGCTGCAACTCATCAAAGAGGGCGGCAAGATCAAGCTCTTCGTCCCGCCGACGCTGGCCTACGGCGAACGCGGCCCCATGGCGAATCAGACCCTGATCTTCGACGTGGAATTGCTGTCGGTCGGGGCGGCGCCGGCGCCCGAGGAAGCACCCGCAGCGGCAGCGCCCGAAGAAGGCAAGTAACTTCGGCGTCCAACACGCTAACCGGATGGAGGGGCGGGTTTCAAACCCGCCCCTACCGTGTTCGGCCTTAGCGATTTCACCAACTTCAGTGGCGACGCGGTCTAGCCCTCGGTGATGGGCACGATGGTGATATCGACCCGACGATTCAGGCGGCGGCCGGCTTCCGTCTCGTTGCCGGCGATCGGCCGGAGCTTGCCGTAGCCCGATGAGGAGATGCGCGCCGGGACCACGCCCTGGCCTTCCAGATAGCGATCCACCGACCCGGCACGGCGCTCGGATAACAACTGGTTGTGCTCGATAGACCCCGTATTGTCCGTGTGGCCCGCGACCACCAGTTCCGTCTTGCCGTACTTGTTCACGATCGCCGCGATCCGGTCCATGGTGCTGTAGAAGGCGGGCTGAATCTGATCGGAATCCACCTCGAAGGCGGTCTCGCCGGTCATCCCCACCAACAACTCATCGTTGGGCAGTTTTTCGACGCGGATGGCGCCGGAGGCGATCTCGGCAGCCAGCGCTTTCTGGAAGTCCTTGCGCTGCTGCTCCATATAAGCCCCAGCCATACCGCCGAGCAAAGCCCCACCGACCGCCCCGATCAGGGCGCCGCGACCGGCATTGGCACCCTGCGAACCGATGATGGCGCCCAGCGCGGCACCGGTGGCGGTGCCAATGGCCGCCCCGGTTCCGGTTTCAGTCATCCCGGAGCCGTCCGCGGCACAACCGGTGATGAGCACACTGACGGTCGCCGCGGTGGCGACTCCTTTGGCAAAACGCTGTTTCATCGCGTACGACTCCAAGACCCTGAGGACGGTTGACCGGACTGGCGCGCCGACCATCGGCCGCGTCGGCGGACCGCCCAGCGCGCGCTGTGGGCGCGATGATAGCAGAGCGCGCCCCCGGCGTCGGGCCGGCCGGCGTCCGCGCAGCAATTCCAAATTTGGGTGGCCGCCGCCAACAGCGTGTCGGCAGCGAGGCCGATGGTGGATGCGCTGCGCTTATCCACCCTACGAAACCGGCTCCGTTGTAGGGTGGATAAGGCGCGCCGCTCGGTGTCGGGGACCCGGCACGGCGGTCGCGCGCGCCGCATCCACCAGAGGTCGCGTGGTGCCGCCCAAATTTGGAATTGCTGGCGTCCGCGGGTGTGATCGAAAATTACCCAAGAATAACACTGGGTCTTGTTTCTCAAAGATTGGACATTAGTTGGACATTCAGCAGAACGAATCATCGATTCAGGAGTCACCATGTTCAACCACCGATCGAGTCGGGACCCCCAACCCGCCAGCGGTAGCACCCGGCGCGACCCGGCACGCGGCAAAGAACCGGCGCCATGGCTGCTGATCCCGCGCCGGCCCGCGGCGAACCGCGGTCGCGGCGGCGCGTCGAGCAGCTCACCCCTGCGGCAGGAGCCCGACGATGTTTGATCTGGGCATCTACGGGACGGGGCTGGCCGTTGCGCTTGCCCTGGCCCTGGCCGGCTGGCTGGCGAGTATTCCGCTGAAGAACGCGAGCATCGCCGACAGCCTGTGGCCGGCATTTTTCATCCTGCTGGGGCTGACCTACGTGCTGGGCGCGCCCGCCGCCGGCGACCGCGCCTGGCTGGTGTTCGTGCTGGTCGCCCTGTGGGGGCTGCGACTCGGCGCCTTCATCACCCGGCGCAACTGGGGCGAACCGGAAGACCGCCGTTATCGCGCGATGCGTGCGGGCAATGATCCCGGCTTCTGGTGGAAGAGCCTCTATATCGTGTTTGGACTCCAAGGCCTGCTGGCCTGGGTGATCTCGCTGCCGCTGTTGGCCGCCGCCCTGGGTCAGACACCGCTCGGCGTCCTGGACGCTCTGGCGCTGCTCCTGTGGCTCTGCGGCTTCTTCTTCGAGAGTGTCGGCGACCAACAGTTGGCCCGCTTCAAAGCCCGACCGGAGAACGCCGGCAAGGTCATGGATCAGGGGCTGTGGCGCTACACCCGGCACCCGAATTATTTCGGCGAGGCGTGTATCTGGTGGGCCTTCTACCTGTTTGCCCTGGCCGCGGGTGGCTGGTGGTCGGTCATTGCACCCGTGCTCATGACCTGGCTGCTGTTACGCGTCTCAGGCGTCACCCTGCTCGAACAGGATATCGGCGAACGTCGACCCGCGTACCGGGACTACATCGCCAAGACCAACGCATTCATTCCCGGCCCGCCGCGACGGCCGACACTGCACAACCAGACCGGAGACCTCAAATGACTCAACACCTTGATCAGCAAACAGTACGCCCAGGTCGTGCGGGCCGCGTCGCGGCCCTGCTGGGCCTGACCCTAACCGCCGCCCTGACCGGTCCGGCTGCCGCCGTCACCGATTCCATGCGCTTTCGCGTCTACCTGGACAAGGAGCCGATCGGCGAGCACAGCTTCCAGGTCTCCCCCGACACGGACGGCAAGCAGGTGGTGAGCCGCGCCAATTTCGACGTGAAAGTGCTGGTGTTCAACGCCTACCGCTATCGTCACGAAAGCCGCGAGGCCTGGCGGGACGGCTGCCTGGAGCAGATTCGCTCCACCACGGACGACAACGGCAAGGCGTTCAAAGTCGAGGGTGAACAGGAGACGAACGGCCTGGCGCTGCGCGTCAACGGCGACAGCAAGCGCCTGCCGCAATGCGTCTCCACCTTCGCCTACTGGAACCGCGATTTCCTCAAGCAGCCACGGCTGCTGAACCCGCAGACCGGCGAACTGGTGAACGTCCGGGTCGAATCGCTTGGCACTGAAGAGCGGATGATGCAAGGCCGTAAGGTCGCGGCCGAGCGCTACCGACTGCGTGCCGAAAAGCTCGACATCAGCCTGTGGTACACCCCGGACGGTCGCTGGATCGCACTCGAGAGTGACACCGGCAAGGGCCGCACCATCCGGTATGAACGTATCTAGCACAAGGAGCCACCGACACTTATGAAACTGACCACCCGCCTGATCGCCCTGACCCTGCTGTTACTGACCGCCGGCGTCGGCGCCGAGGAAAAACCGATGGAGACTGTCCCCCAAGTCGATCTGCCCCGCTTCATGGGCGATTGGTATGTGATTGCCAACATTCCGACCTTCATCGAGAAAGGTGCCCATAACGCGGTTGAGTCCTACGCGCTCAACCCGGACGGCACCATCGCCACCACCTTCCGCTTCCACAAGGGCGCCTTCGACGGGCCGGAGAAGGTCTACCACCCGACCGGTTTCGTGGTGCCGAACACCGGCAACGCCCTGTGGGGAATGCAGTTCATCTGGCCCTTCAAGGCCGAGTACATGGTGATCCGGCTGGACCCCGAGTACAGCATCACCGTCATCGGCCGCACCGCGCGTGACTATGTCTGGGTCATGGCCCGCCAGCCGGAAATCCCGGAAGCCAAGCTCACCGAGATCATGGCGTTCCTCAAAGGGGTCGGCTACGACACCGCGCTGGTTCAGCGGGTGCCGCAGCGCTGGTAACCCTGGGTCGGACTTCAAGCCCGACCGGGCACCTGAGCCTTGGTCATCCTTGGCCTCCGACACTGGAGGTCGAGGCTTCAGGTGTTTGCCGGGAAATGATCTACCGACATGTAGGGGCGACTTTAGTCGCCCCTTCCTGGGGATCTTGCCGCATCCGCACAACAGACAGGAGGTCGAGCGTTCAGCCGAACGCGCCGCCACCCGCTAAAGCGTCGACCTCCAGTCGCGTGGCCCCGGTTACCGGAGTCGGAAATCGCCTAAGCGATTTTCGATAGTTTGGACACCGGTAAGTGCAGGTGCGACTGAAGTCGCACCGACATCCGAGACGATGGTGTCGTCTTGCGGCCGGAACGACGATCAAGACCCGCCTCCCGAACACAGCAGTTCCAAATTTGGGTGGCCACCCCCAACATCGTGCAGGCCGCGAGGCTGATGGTGGATGCGCTGCGCTTATCCACCCTACAAAACCTGCAATTTTGTAGGGTGGATAAGGCGCGCCGCACGCTGTTCGGGACTCGGCACGTCGGTCGTGCGCGCCGCATCCACCAGGGGTCGCGCGAGGTCGCCCAAATTTGGAATTGCTGTCCCGAACAAAGCGCCCTTGCACATGACCCATCGCATTGCGGTGTGCGCACCTGGCTCGGTATCCTGCCGCTACCCCGAGTTTTCAGTTTACCGACCCCATGACCCCTACCGCCTGGCTCAAGGCCCAGACTCCGCTGGCTGGACGCGCACTCCCCGTCGCCATCGTGCTCCAGGGCCTCAATGGCGCACTCCTTATCGCCCAGGCCTGGCTGTTGGCCCTGATCCTGAACGCCGTGACCTTCGCTCACGCCGGGCTCGCCGAGGTGCGCCCCTGGCTGTGGCAACTGCTGGCCTTGTTCGCCGCCCGCGCCCTCACCGCCTGGGGAGCGGAACGTTTCGCCGTCCGCGGCAGCGCCCGCATCAAGGTCGCGCTGCGCGACCGGGTCTATCGCCGTCTGCAAGCCCGCGGGCCCGCCTATCTGGCCGGAGAACGCAGCGGCGCCTTGGTCGAGACCCTGACCAAAGGGGTCGACGATCTGGACGCCTATTACGCGCGCTTCCTGCCGGCCCGCGCCCTGGCCATGACCCTGCCCTTCGCCATCCTGCTGCTGGTCTGGCCGCTCGACTGGGTATCCGGCCTGGTGTTGCTGGTCACGGCGCCCCTGATCCCGCTCTTCATGACTCTGATCGGACGCAATGCCGAACGACTGAACCAGCGTCAATGGAAGGAACTGGCGCGCATGGGCGCGCGCTTCCTGGACAGCATCCAGGGGCTCACGACACTCAAGCTGTTCGGCGCGAGCCGGCGCCAGGGCACTGAACTCGCGGCCGTCTCCGAGGCCTATCGGGTGGGCACCATGCGGGTGCTGCGCGTGGCCTTCCTGTCCTCGGCGGTGCTGGAGTTCTTCGCCACCATCAGCATCGCGGTGGTCGCCGTGCTGATCGGTTTTCGGCTCTACGGCTTCGAGGTGCCGCTGCCGGCCTGGATCAGCCTGCCGCGAATCGATTTCCAGACCGGCTTCTTCGTCCTGCTCCTGGCACCCGAGTTCTTCCTGCCGCTGCGCAGCCTGGGCACCCACTACCACGGGCGGATGGAGGCGACGGCCGCCGCCGAGCGGCTGATCGAGGTCCTGGGCCCGGAGCCTCAAACAGCGTCGACCGACGCGACGGCCGCGCCCGCCGGCCCCCGGACCGCGCCCGGCCCGGTCACCCTCCGCTTCACGGACGTCCATTTCAGCTACAGCGAAGGGCGTGAGGCACTGTGCGGTCTGAGCCTTGAGATCCAACCCGGCGAGCGCCTGGCCCTGGTCGGCACCAGCGGTGCCGGCAAGACCACCCTGGTGCAGTTGCTGCTGGGCTTCCTGACTCCGACCGCCGGCACCCTGACCGTCAACGGCCGCGACCTGCGCACCCTGGACCTGGACGACTGGCACCGGCACCTCGCCTGGGTGCCGCAGCAGCCCCGGCTCTTCCAGGGAACCATCGGCGCCAATATCCGGCTCGGCATCCCACCGGATGATTCCCGCACCCACCCGGACGCCGTGCGCACCGCCGCCCTGCTCGCCCGCGCCGCGGGTTTCATCGAGTCCCTGCCGGCCGGCTATGAGACGCCGGTCGGCGAACGCGGCGCCGGACTCTCCGGCGGCCAAATCCAGCGCATCGCGCTGGCCCGCGCCTTCCTGCGCGATGCCCCCCTGGTGATCCTGGACGAGGCCACCGCCAACCTGGACCCCGAGAGCGAACGGCTGGTCCAGGAAGGCATCGATGAACTGGCGCGCGGACGCACCCTGATTGCCATCGCCCATCGGCTGGATACGGTGCGCAAGGCCGACCGCATCCTGGTCCTGGATCAGGGTCGGATGGTGGAGTCCGGAGACCACACAACCCTGCTGGCGCAGGACGGCGCCTATCGGCGCCTGCTGCACGCCTATGCCGGCCAGGGTCGGCTCGGGGGTGCCGCATGAAGGACGTGATCCGTCTGCTGCGGCTGTTCAAACCCTATCGCCACTGGATGCTGCTGGGCGCGTTGGCGGCCCTGGTGACACTGATCGCCAACGTCGTGCTGCTGGCGGTGTCCGGGTGGTTCATCACCGCCATGGCCGTGGCGGGATCGGCCGGGGTCGCGATGAACTATTTCACGCCCGCCGCCCTGATCCGCGGCGGGTCCATCCTGCGCACCGTCGGGCGCTACGCGGAGCGTCTGATCACCCATGAGGCGACCCTGCGGCTGCTCGCCCAACTCAGGGTCTGGTTCTACAGCCACCTCGAACCCCTGGCGCCGGCCGTGCTCCAGCGCTACCACAGCGGCGACCTGCAAAGCCGCATCCGCGCCGACGTGGACGCACTCGACACACTCTATGTCCGGGTGCTGGTGCCGGTCCTGGTCGCGACCGTGGGCGCCTGTCTGCTGCTCGGGTTCCTGCTGCTCTATGACTGGCGCATCGCCGTCGTCAGCCTGGGCTTCCTGCTGCTCGCCGGGGTCGCCGTGCCGCTGTGGAGCCGCGCCCTGGGTCAGGCCCCCGGCGAGCGCATCGCCCGAACCGAGGCCGAACTGCGCACCGCCTGCATCGACGGACTCCAGGGCCTGGGCGAACTCCAGGTCTACGGGGCCGCGGCGGCCCAGGCGCGGCACATCGACGCCCTGAGCCGGACCCTGGCGACTGAACAAGTCCGGCTGGCGGGCTATTCCGGCATCAACCAGGGCGCGGTCGGACTCTGCGCCAACTTGAGCCTCTGGACCCTGCTCTGGCTCGCCATCCCGCTGGTGGCTGACGGCCGCCTGGCCCCGCCCCAGCTCGCCATGCTCGCGCTCTTCACCCTGGCCAGTTTCGAGGCGGTCGCGCCCCTGCCGCTGGCCTTCCAGCAGCTCGGACGCACCCTGGCCGCCGCTCGGCGTCTGTTCGCCATCGTCGACGCGCGGCCGGCGGTCGAAGAACCGGCGGGACCCTCGCCCCGCCCGGACCGCTTCGATATCCGCATCGCAGACCTGGGCTTCAGTTACCCCGGCGCCGCCGCCCCCGCCCTGGATGGCCTGAGCCTGGACGTCCCCCAAGGCGGACGGGTGGCCATCGTCGGCGCCAGTGGCTCGGGCAAGACCACGCTGTTCAACCTGCTGCTGCGCTTCTGGACCCCGGACCGCGGGACCATCCATCTGGGCGGCCACGACCTGGCACAGTACCGCGGCGACGATCTGCGCCGTTACGTCACCCTGGTCAGTCAGCACACGCATCTGTTTGATCTCAGCATCCGCGACAACCTGCTGATCGCCGCCCCGGACGCCTCACCCGCCCGCCTGGAACAAGCCTGCCGGGTCGCCCAAATCCACGACTTCATCACCACCCTGCCCGAGGGCTACGACACCTGGGCGGGCGAAACCGGCGTCCGGCTCTCCGGCGGCCAGGCCAGGCGCATCGCCATCGCCCGCGCCCTGCTGCGCGACGCCCCCGTCCTCCTGCTCGACGAACCCACCGAGGGTCTGGACGGCGAAACCGAACAAGCGTTGATGGAATCACTGGACCGCCTGATGGTCGGGCGCACCGTCATCCTCATCACCCACCGGCCCGTGGGTCTGGACTGGGCGGATCAGGTGCTGGTGATGGATCAGGGGCGGGTGTTGGCGCGGGGGGATGCGTCGGTGATTGCGGGGGCGACGGGGGCGGAGTTGTTGGGTGGGGGGGATTGAAGAGTTCGGAGTTGGGAGTTCGGAGTTCGGAGTTCGGACCTTGGTCGTCAACCCGGACGGCCGGAGATCGATGCGGCGGTTGGTCCGCACGGATCACGGTTCTGCCGAAGGGTCCGCTGCGCGGACCGGCGACCGCGCAGATCGCGATGTAGGTGCGACTTCAGTCGCACCGACACTGACCGGTATCCAAATTGTCGGAAATCACCTACGCCCACCGGTTCCGGATACGCGATGACCAGGGGCGTACCCTGCTCGACCACGGCGGCATCCGGCTGCTGGAACTTGGCAAGTTCGCCGCCGGGCCGGGGCAGACCGAGCGGGTCGACACCGAGTTGACGCGATGGCTGAAATTCTTCACCGAAGGCGAGCGACTCGTCGAGGACGCCCTGCCCGAGTGGATGCAAAAGAGATGCGACAAGCCATGAGTACCCTGAAGGGCTTCTCCGAAAAAGAGCGCGAGTACCACGCGTATCAGGCGCGCCAGAATGACCTGCGCCAACAATCCAGCATCCAGCGCCGCCTTGATGAACTGGAGGCGGCGGCCATCCGGGCGCAAGCGGAGAAGGAGCAGGCGCGCGCCGCGGAAGAACAGGCGCGGGCGGGAGAAAACGCCGCGCTGCAACGCGAAGCAGACGCCCGGAGCGAAATCGAACGGCTCAGGCGTCTGTTGAAGGGCGTGCCGGGCGCCGACGACGCGGGATAAACGCGCCGCACGGCCTATCGCCGACTGTGCGATAACGCCGGGTTGATGACCAAGGCCGCGTGACGCACAACGCCCGACCTACCAGGTGTCGACCGGACTCTTCACCGGCACCACCCCCGGCCGATTGAGCACATGGGTGTAGATAACGATGATCAAGGCCCTCAGCGCAATGGAAGATAGAGGGCCGTGCGCAACTCCCTGGGGCTGGCGACATCGGCCGGATCGTTCTCGTAGACTTCCAGCATGGGGCGGTGTTTGTCGAGTTTGAGTTTGAGCATGCGGGCATGGGCGATGGCGGCATACCAGGCGAGTTCCAGGAAGTCATAGCTGCCGGTGAGGGTCACCCGGTAGTGCCGGCCGCCGCTGAAGTCCTTGCGGTCGAAGGGGCCGGGGTCGATTCCGGCAGGTGCCGGTAACACGATGTCGCAGCGGAAGGTTTTTTTCTTGATGTCGACCTTGTGGTAGGCGCTGAAGGGCGGACCACTGGGCGCGACGCCGAGCGACGCGAGATGGGCGGCGAGCCTGGGAAAGCCGTCTTCCATGGCCCGTATCATCGCGTCCATGCCGCCGCTGAAAGGGATGACCAGCGCGCTGTGCGGCTCCAGGGTCGTCTCGCCTTCGAAGCACAACTCGGGTCCGCCAGCGTCCGGATCGATGCAACCGCGCAGCCGCGCCAGACCAAGTTCGTAGTCCTTCCCGATCATCTCGCGGACCATGGGGATCATGGGGCGCAGCAGGAAGGGCATGCGGCCGCGCAGGCACCAAGCGACCTCGGTCCCGCCGTCCGCCTCGGTGAATTCCCACCAGACCTCCGAGCCTGACTTGAAGGGCCGCTGGATCTCCAGCCGCTGCTCGATGCGTCCCGGCTCATCGAAGCGGACATGGGTCAGCCGGCCGGCGCCGATCGTGCGGCCATCCCAGGTGTAGTAGCCGTCCGGCTGATCTGCCGCGGCACTGAAGTGACGCTTGGCCTCCGGCTCGTGGAGCAGCCAGGGGCTCCAGTCGCTCCAACTGGGGAACTCTCGCACCCGGTCGAAGACGGTCCGGCGGTCGGTGCGCATGAACAGGCTGCGCCGGACCTCGTAGTCCCTCGGCAGTCGGCTGAGGTACAGGAGCGCAGCGGCGAGTACAATGGCGAGGATGAGCAGAAAGGCTGGCATGAACGTTCTCCGTAGGGGCTGGGTGTTCTGGGACCGAACCAGGACGAGAATGCGACCAACATAGGGACCGACAAGGAACTCACTACGATGCTGCGATTACTACAAAGCGCGTGCGCCGCGATGCTTCTCGCTCTCGGCGGATGTGCCTCAACCACCACGGTACAGCTCAATCCTGCGCCCCAAGCGCCAGTCTGTGGAAAATCGGCGAAAGCTGTTGTCTTTTGGACGACACGGTGGCGAGCGGATCAGAAAGATGTTCCGGCGAGAGAGGCCGCGGCAGCCGATGGAATCAACCTGTTCTTCAAGAAATCGGGATGCTTCAAGTCCGTTTCAATACAGCGCCTTCACCAAGATTCGATGGAGACCATTCACACAGCGGCCGCTGAGGCGACGACGGACCAGGCGAAAGTCGTGCTGATCGCGATACGAGAGCTTGGCCCGACAGTCAGGATTGGAGGCTCACCGGCACTGGTCGAAGGCGGAACCGAAGTGGTTCTCGATATTTCGGAGTACGAAGCCGCCAAGGCAGCGCCAAGAAAATTCACTGTTGCGTGGCGAAATGGCGGACCCGGTGTGCTCAAAGGCGTGGCGTCCCTGCCACAAGACATGCAGGCAGCGCTCGCGGCAGGGCTTCAGCCATCCGCGCGATGACGCCTGACGAGAAGCATGTACTGCAATTTGCTTGGGGAGCAATGATGAGAAGAGCATTGATACTAATAGGGTTAGTGAACTTTTCAGCCCTTGCTGCAGCCCCTGCTGTTGCCGATGATGAGATGGCATTACAGCGGTGTGTCTGGATGTGCCTGGCTAACTCTAAGGGGAATTCCGATCCCGCCTACAGTGCCTGCGTTGAGAAATATTGCGCCGAAGAGTCGTCCGATGCGACAGCCGGAACTGGCAGAAAAGACACCAAGAAAAATAAAAAGGAAAAAGAGGAATAACGGGCTAAGCGCGATTGCTTCCGATCAAACGCTCGGTCAGCCAACTCATGCGGTCCATGACGGATCAGCCATTCACGTTATTTGTTTCTGTGCGATAAGGTCCTGCCTCCGCCGCCGATCCGGATTTGACCCCTCGCATTGGTCATGGTTCCGGCCAGCCGAGGCGCCGACCGACTGGAGTCCAAGGCTTCAGCCTTGGATCGGCAGACCAAGGCTGAAGCCTTGGACTCCAAACGCGCATCGCTGGTGAGAACGATGATCAAAGCGCAGGGCCTGGATCATCACTCCAGCTTGCGAATTGGGCCTAAAGCCCCCGCCCCAACTGCGCCGCGCGCTCGGCCTCGAGCGCGTCGGCGATGTAGGCGAGCGACAGACCCAGTTCACGGGTCCAGGTCAATTCGATGCGCCAGGTCGCCGCCGGCCGCCAGACTTGCCGCGCGCCGCCCTCGCCGCGGCGGATTGCGATCAGGCGGCGACCGGGGGTGGAGGCGTAGTCGGGGAAGCGGCTTTGATCCTCGGCCTGGCCGTATTTCTCCACCAACAGGCCCTGGATTTCTTCGAACCGCAATTGCGTGGCGACCCGATAGGAGCGCAAGACCTTATAAATGCGCCCGCCATAGGCCAGCACAAAGACTTGGTCGACATCCTCGGCGAACACCAGCGCCAGGCTCTTGCCCGCGACCTCCTGGGTCAAGGGCGCCGGTGCAGTCTGTAAGAGCGGATTGACGTCGCCGCCAAGACAATAGCGCCCGAAGACCAGCTTCAGGCAGGGGTCCGCGGCGGCGCTGAGGCCGCTCAGCGCCAGACCCAACAGGATCGCGACAGTCGTCAGGCCCAAGCGTCTGCCCATGGTCCCCATCTCTCTGGTTGCGATGATGACAGGATAACCGATCAGCCTGGAAAGCGTCGTCGGCGGTTCGCAGCAGTTCCAAATTTGGGTGGCCGCCGCCAACAGCGTGTCGGCCGCGAGGCCGATGGTGGATGCGCTGCGCTTATCCACCCTACGAGACCGGCTCCGTTGTAGGGTGGATAAGGCGCGCCGCTCGGTGTCAGGGACTCGGCACGTCGGTCGCGCGCGCCGCATCCACCAGAGGCTGCGCGAGGCCGCCCAAATTTGGAATTGCTGGGCGGTTCGCCGCCACGGCCGGATTTCGCGAGAACAATGCCTTGGGAGCGCTTGTGCAGAGCCGCATGGTCACCCGACGGATGATCCATCCGGTAGCGATTCCAAGGCCACCGGCCCGCCCCAGAGTCGCGTCACCAGCCCATGGCCGGCCACCGGACAGCCGCTGGTCCAGAAGCGCTCCGTTCCGGTTCGGCCCGGGTCGGCCAGTAAACCGACCGACGCCAGTCGGTGCCTGACCTGGCGGGCGACCGCGGCGCCGGAATCCAGCACGGCCACCGCGGGACCGGCAAGATCCAGGATGACGGGTGTGAGATAGGGGTAATGGGTACAGCCCAGGACGACGGTGTCCGCTCCCCGCGCGAGGAGCGGGTTGAGGTAATCCGCCACCAGGGCGCGGGTGGACTCACCGTCCAGGTCACCCGCCTCGACCCGCTCCACCAGACCGGGGCAGGGTTGCAGCAGGAACCGCGCCCCGGCGCCAAGCCGCTCCAGGAGCAGGCTGAAGCTCGGGCTCGCCAGGGTCGCGCGGGTCGCCAGCACCCCGATGACCCCACTACGGGTCAACCCCAAGGCCGGCTTGACCGCCGGTTCCATCGCGATGATGGGCACCGGATAGCGGGCGCGCAGCAGCCGCGCCGCCGCGCCGGTGGCGGTGTTGCAGGCCACCACGACGGCCTTTGCACCCCGCGCGATCAGGAACTCGGTGAGCACCAGGGCGCGCGCCTCGATCGCCTCCAAGGGCTTGTCGCCATAGGGCGCGTACCCCGAGTCGGCGATATACAGCAGATCTTCGGCGGGTAGTTCGCGGCGAATCTCCTTGAGGACGGTGAGTCCGCCGACGCCGGAATCGAACACCCCGATGGGTTGATCCGAGGTCATGGTCAGCCGGTCATCCGCCGATAGATGTCGGCGACCCGGTAGGGCAGCTTGGCGACCTGTTCGACCAGGGTATAGCCGGCCGGCCCGAACATGTGGGGCAGATAGTCCTGGGCCTGATCATCGACCGTGATGCAGAACGGATGCACACCCTGGCTGCGTGCCTCCAGGATAGCCTGACGGGTATCCGCGATCCCGTAATCGCCACGGTAACCGTCCTCATCATCCGGGCGCCCGTCGGAGATCGTCAGCAGGACACGGGTGCGCGCATCGACCGCCAGCAGCTTGCGCGTCAGGTGACGAATGGTCACGCCCATGCGCGTGTAGTCCTGGGGTCGGATGCCGCTGATCCGGTCCTGCACCTGGGTGTCGTACGGCTCGGCAAAGGTTTTCACCCGAAACGCTTCACAGCGCATGTGGGTATAACCGGAAAAGCCGTAGATGGCATAGCGGTCACCCAGCAGTTCCAAGGCTTCACAGAGCAACACCAGCGACTCGCGGCAGACCTCGTTGATCCAGCCCTTGGTGGAGCCGCTCATGTCCACCATGAAGAGGACGGCCACGTTGCGGTCCAGCTTGCGGCGACGCTGAAACAGGCGGTCGGTTTGCTCCAGCCCGCGGGCCTGATCCGCATAGGACTCGACCAGTGCGTCGATGTCCGGATCCTCGCCGAACGGCTCGCGTTTGAGCAGCCGCTCCTCCCCGCGCAGGGCTTCGAAGGTGCGATACAGATGCTTGAGCAGGCCCCGGTACTTGTGCCGGGTCGCCGCCGCGAAACCGTCAGCCTGCGGCTGAACCTCGCGCTCCCGCAACCGACACCAGTTCTTGCGATAGCCCTGACGGCCGTGGTCCCACTCGTCATAGATGAAGGTATCGCGCTCCGCGGGGGCTGGTGCGCCGTCGTCGCGGGCGGTACCGGGCCGACGCTGGTAGACGCCGTGGCCGGCAGCCTCCAGATAGGCATCCGGGATGTGCCCGAAATCCTGGACGACGGATTGCATCAGTTGCACCATCCCCGGGACGGGCTGCACCGGCTGATCCCCCAGAACCAGCGCGAAGGCCACCCCGTCGGGCCAGTCGTCCGCCGGCTCCCGCTCCAGATGGAACCGCGGCGGTTCGCCCGCGGCGACGCCCGGCCGGTTCGCCGGTTCAGCGGCGATGACCGCCAGGGCGGCGGCGAACTGTTCCCGTTCACGGGCGCGGCGCGCGGCCATCACCTCGGCGACGCGCTCCGGCTGTAGCTCGCCCTGGTAGCACAAGGGTTCGAGCGGCGCCGTGCCGGCCCGATACAGTTCGGCCGCCAGTGTCCAGGAGAGGGCCGCGTCCGCCCCCGCCGCATACACGCGCGCGGCGGCATCCTGCCAGTCGGGCGGGAGCGGCGGGCGGTCGCCCAATCGGTCCATGTCGCGCGCCAGACCGGGCAGTTCAGCGCTGATCCGCGCGTCGAGCCGCAACCCCTCCAGCGCGGCGAACAAGGCCAGCGCGCGCCGCCGGTCGGCATAGGGCGCCAACTGCTCCAACGCGGGTTCGCGCCAGGTGCCGAACCAGTTCTGGGCCCAGAGCGAGGCGATCAGGCACTTGTAGAGCCGGAAGTTCTCGGCGCGGCTCGCAAAGCGGGTGACGGCAGCCGGGACGAACAGCGTCTCGGTGTCGGTGTAGGCCGCGTCGCCGACCGCCAGCCGCAATCGGCGGCCGGCCAAGCCGGTGGTGAAGGCGTCCAGCACCTGGGCCAGATCCGCGAACCGCTGGCCGTCGCGACCGGCCCGCCGAGTCAGTGCATCCTCCGCCACACGCTGCAGGGCGCGGATACCACCCTGGCTGCCCTGGTGATCATAAATGGCCAACAGCTCGATCACCCAATCGGGAATTTCCGCATCGGGCAGTGCGCGCAAGACGTCGGGGGAGTGGACGCAGAGGTAATAGGCCAGATCCAGGCTGGTGCGACCGACCCGCTCCACCTGGCCGAACAGCAACTCCACCCGCGCCGCGGGGAACCAGGCCAGGGCCTCGGCGGGCGGCAGCACGCTGCGACGCATGGAGAGCACCGGATAGACCAATGACTCCAGGCGCTGGTGGATCACCTCCACCGCCAGGGCATCCGCGGCCGGGCGCCCGTCCACCCCGTAACGCCGCGCCAATTCCTCGTCACTCATCCGGGCGGTGCGCACGCGTGCCAGGAATTCTTCCTGACTCAGTTCTTCGCCGATGGTCTTGTCATCACTCATCCTCGACTGGCTCCAGAGCACGCCACGCGCTGATCGCTCGTCTAGATGTCGAAACTCGCCCACACCGGACAATGATCCGAGGGTCGGTCCATGGCCCGGAGTTCATAGTCGATGCCGACCTCGAGCAGACGCTCCTTCAGCGGGGCGGTGACCAGGATGAGGTCGATGCGCAGGCCGCGCCGGGGGTCCCGCTCAAAGCCTTTGGAGCGATAATCGAACCAACTGAAACGATCATCGACCGCCGGGTACATGACCCGAAACGCGTCATGCAGACCCCAGTCGGTGAGGACCTTGAGCCATTCCCGCTCCTCGGGCAGAAAGCTGCACTTGCCGTCCCTGAGCCAGCGTTTGGCATTGTCCGCGCCGATGCCGATATCGAGATCCAAAGGCGCCACATTCATATCACCCATCACCACGACCTGCTGATCCGGTGTAAAACAGTCGCGCAAATACGCGGCTAACGCGTGATAGAAGCGCGCCTTGCCGGGAAATTTGACCGGGTGATCGCGACTCTCGCCCTGCGGGAAGTACCCATTGATGACAGCGACTTCGCCGCCATCCGCCAACGCGTAACGGCCGGTGATCGCACGCCGTTGGGCGTCCTCGTCATCGCCCGGAAATCCCTTGACGATCGCCAGCGGCTCGTCCCGGCTCAGCAGAGCGACGCCATAATGCCCCTTCTGCCCATGAAACCGGGTGCGATATCCCATCCCTTCCACCATCTCCAGTGGAAACTCGGTATCCGCCACCTTGCACTCCTGAAGGCCCAGCACATCCGGGTCGAGGCGCATCTTGAGCGCCTCCAACTGATGCGGCCGGGCACGAATCCCATTGATGTTGAATGAGCAGAGCTTGAACATTTCAGGATCTCCGGACGGCGAAAGGAATCGTGCAATGAAAGGATCAGGCACCGCGGAAGAGAAACGTCCCCCGTGGGAGCGGCGTCCCGCCGCGATGCGGTGCGGCGGTGACCGCTAAGCCTGCAACGACGCGCCCGGCCCGTCGCGGCGGGACGCCGCTCCCACAGGGTCGCTGCGCGACTTTCACGGTAAGCTTCGACCTTCAGCCGGCCGCGCTCCGCCCGATCAATTCGAGTACCGCCAGGGCCGCCTTGCGCGCCGCGTCGTGACGCAGTCCCGCGTGGATGCGGGCATACTCGGCGGTGATCACGGAGACCCGCGCCGGGTCATCCAGAAAGTCCAGCAGCGCCGGCGCCATCAGGTCCGCCCGGCACCGATCCTGAAGAAACTCGGGTGCCAGTTCGCGCCCCGCGAGCAGGTTGGCCATGGCCGCGTAGGGGACTTTTACCAGACGCAACTGCGTCACCAGATGATAGGTGAAGGGATGGACCCGATAACCGACCACCATCGGGCGCTTGAGCAGCAGTGTCTCCAGGGTCGCGGTGCCGGAGGCCGTGAGCACACAGTCGGCCGCGGCAATGACGGCGCGCGAGCGGCCATCCACCAGAGTGACGGGCAGGTCGGGGGCCAGGCGTTCGAGGACCGCGCTGAAATGCGCGCGCAGCCGTGCATTGACCAAGGGCACCACGAAACGCAGATCCGGCCGGGCGTCGAGACAACGCAGCGCGGTCTCGACAAAGGGCACCGCCAGACGCTCCATCTCACCGAGCCGGCTGCCCGGCAGCACGGCGATCAGCGGCCCGGTCGCGGGCAGGTCCAGCTCCCGGCGCGCGGCCCGCTGATCGACCTCCAGGGGAATTTGATCGGCCAGCGGGTGGCCGACATAGCGGGCCGGCACCCCATGCTCACGCAGAAAGGACTCCTCGAACGGAAAGACGCAGAGCATCAGATCCACCGCGCGCCGAATGCCTTTCACCCGACCCGGACGCCAGGCCCAAACCGTTGGACTCACGACATGGACGGTGCGAATTCCGGCCGCCCGCAGACGCCGCTCGAGACCCAGATTGAAATCAGGCGCATCGACGCCGATAAAGACATCCGGCTGGTCTTTGAGGAAGAACCGCAGCAGTTCACGCCGCAGTCCGAGCAGTTCGCGCAAATGGCCGATCACTTCGGTCAAGCCCATGACCGACAACCGCTCCATCGGGAACAGGGTCGCGCAGCCGGCGTCGAGCATTCGCGGACCGGCCACGCCGACACAGCGAATCCCCGGCACCAACCGCGCAAGCTCGGCAATCACGGCGGCACCCAGGATGTCCCCCGAAACCTCGTTGGCGACGATGCCGACGCGCAGCGCGGGGGCGGTCATCAGCGCACGATGCTGCGGCTGCTATCCGCCACGAAGGTGGCCAGGGGCGCGATCTCGGGGCTGGTCTGCGCCAGGACCCGCAGACGCTCCAGGGCCTCATCCAGCTTGAGGCCGCCCATGTAGAGTGCCCGATAGGCGCGTTTGATCACGGTGATCGCCTCGGGCGTAAAGCCGCGGCGACGCAAACCCTCGGCATTGATCCCGTGGGGGACCGCGGGCTGACCGGCGACAGTGACATAAGGGGGCACATCCTTGCTCAAGGCCGATCCCATGGCGCAGAAACAATGGGCGCCAAGGCGGCAAAACTGGTGGACGATGGTAAAGCCGCCGAGAATGGCCCAATCCTGGATTTCGACATGCCCGCCCAGGGAGGCGGCGTTCGCCATGATCACATGGTCGCCGATCCGACAATCATGGGCCACATGGGTATAGGCCATGAATAGATTGTCATTCCCAATGCGGGTGACCCCCTGATCCTGAACGGTGCCGCGGTGCAGGGTGGCACACTCGCGAATCTGGTTGCGATCACCGATCTCGAGCCGGGTCACCTCTCCGCCGTATTTCATGTCCTGCGGGTCTTCCCCGACGGACGCGAACTGGAAGATCCGATTGTCACGCCCGATCCGCGTAGGACCGTGAATAACCACATGGGGTCCAATGCGTGTGCCGGCGCCAATCTCCACCCCTGGTCCGATCACCGTGAACGGACCAACCTCCACCCCAGGCTCCAGCACGGCGCCGGGATCAACGATGGCACTCGGGTGAATCAAGCGGTGAAGTCCCGCGCCGTACACATGATCTCGGCCGAGGCCACGATCCGGTCATCCACACGCGCCTCGCCGTCGAACTTCCAGATGCCGCGACGCACCGCCAATAACTTGACGGTCAGGAACAACTGATCACCCGGTTCGACCGGGCGCTTGAAACGTGCCTTATCGATCCCGACGAAATAATACAGCGCTTTCTCGCCCACCTCTTCCGGGCGTGAGGCCATGGCCAGCAAACCCGTTGCCTGGGCCAGGGCCTCGATGATCAACACCCCCGGCATCACCGGACGCACCGGGAAGTGCCCGACGAAATAGGGTTCGTTGTAGGACACATTCTTGAGCGCGACCAGATAGTCGTCACGCTTGAAATCCACCACCCGATCGACCAGCAGAAATGGATACCGATGCGGCAACACGCTCAGCACCTTATGGATATCCATCGTGATCCGATCAGGGGTGATCGCATCGGGTTCCGCGCGCCCGACCACTGGCCCCGCGTCCGTGAGATTCGGCTCAGATGCCTGCATCAGTCTTCCTCCTGCCCGAGCGCGGCACTCAATAGTGCCACGCGCGCTTCGAGTTGCTTAAGTCGGCGCGACAACTCATCAAGGTGTCTAAACCGCGCCACGTTACGCCGCCATTCCGCGCTGGGCATGGCTGGTATTCCACTACTGTAAGACCCCGCGTCCGGAAACGAGCGGGTGACCATCGCCTGACCGCTAAAGTGAACCTGATCGCCGATCACGAGATGCCCGGCCATACCGACGGCGCCCGCGATCGTGCAGTTGCGTCCGATCAGGGTCGACCCTGAGATCCCGGTCATCGCCGCCATGGCGGTATGCTCACCAACCTGCACGTTATGACCGATCTGAATATGATTATCCAACTTGACCCCGTCACCGATGCGGGTGTCACCGATGGCGCCGCGGTCCACCGTGGTATTGGCGCCGATCTCGACATCGTCACCGAGCACCGCCCGCCCAATCTGCGGGATGCGCACCCACCGCTCCCCATCCTTCGCAAAGCCAAAGCCGGCCCGGCCGATCACGGCTCCCGGATGCAACAAGGCCCGCTTGCCGACCCGTGTGCCGTGACACAGGGTCACACGCGCCACCAAACGGCTATCCGCGTCGATCTCTACACCCTCGCCGATGATACAGCCGGGGCCGATGAACACCCGCGGCCCGATCCAGGCCCCCGCTTCGATCACCGAGGTGGGCCCGATCCAGGCACTGGCATCGATCCGGGCGGCCGCATCGACGACGGCGGACGGATGAACACCGCCCCTGACCTGCGGCTCCGGGAAAAGGAACTGCGCGGCCCGCGCAAAACTCAAATAGGGATTGCGGCTGATCACGACGGGCACCGCAGCCGCATCGGCATCCGCTTCAGTCAGGATCACGACCCCGGCGCGGGTGTCCGCAAGATGCCGGCGATACTTCCGATCGCCCAGGAAACTCAGGCAGTCAGGCCCCGCGTTCACCAAATCTGCGACACGCGACACGCGCCTGCGCGGATCGCCTCGATAAGGTTCACCCAGCCGGCCCGCGAGTTCTTCAAGAAGAATTCCATCTGCCGTCACGCCAACATCTCCTGTCACGACATCCACTCGCTCCGGCTCACTTGTTGCTCGAATCCCGTTTCAATCGCTCGATGACCAGGTCCGAGATATCCATGCGCGGGCTGTAGTACACGAGGCCCTCGGTAATCACCAGGTCGATCCCTTGTTCTTTGGCAAGTTCTACCACCACCTCACGCACTTGCTTCGCCAGTTTGGTGCGCAACTCATTTTGACGCAAGGCGACGTCTTCCTGAAACTCGTCCTGAGCATACTTGAGCTTGCGCGTGCGGCTGCGAATGTCGTTTTGCAGCCGCTGCATCTCGCTTTCGCTCATCAGCGCGGAATCGCGTTCGAGCTTGCGTTGCAGGATCGTGATCTGCTCCTGCTGCTGACGCAGATTGCGCTCACGCTCTTCGACCTCCACCTGCAATGCCTTGCCGGCCGCCTCGTATTGCGGTGAGAGTTCCACCACCCGGTTCGGGTCGACCACGCCGATCTTGTATTGATCCGCACCGACGCACGGCACCGACATCAAGGTCAGGACCATGACTCCGACTTGCGAGAGCTTCACGTTCGACACTCTCGACTCAGAAGGTCTGACCGATGCCGAACTGGAAGATCTGTGTCTCATCCTCCGGCTTCGAGTTCAGCGGCCAACCCATACTGAGGGTCAAGGCCCCGACCGGTGACAACCAACTGGCAGCGATACCGGTCGAGTACCGCACTTCACCGAAATTGAATCCGGTCGGCGTGACCAAGGGCGTGTCCTGAGTCACCCAGACGTTACCCACGTCAAAAAACAGTCCCACGCGTACCGTCTTCTCGATCTCTCCGCCCAATGGCGGAGCCGCCATCAGTTCGATACTTCCAACCATTTTGACGTTACCACCAACCGGATCATCCGTCAGGAGCGTCTCGCGCGGCCCCAGTGAGTTGGCGACATAGCCACGCACCGACCGCGGACCACCGGCGTAGTAATTTTCCCAGAACGGCAAGTAATTCAGGTCGCCATAGCCGTCGCCGTAGCCAAGATCGGCACTCAGGGAAAGAACGAAGCGGGAGGTCAAGGGGATGTAAGTGTTGCCTTGATAGCCGATGCGGTAGTAGGTCAGATCGCTGCCCGGGACCGCGACCTCGCCGCGTATGGTCTGGATACTCCCTTTTCGGGGGAAGACGGCCTTATCGCGGGTGTCGTTGACATAGCTCGCGCTGACAATGAAATCATTGAATTCAGAGCCGTTCTGCAGAACGAAATCCTGCGCCAGCACGGAATAGCCGGCCATGAACTCGGTGTACTGGTAGCGCAGCGCCATACCGGCCCGACTGGTCGCCGAGATCGGCAAACCGAAGTTCATCCCGACGATACCGACATTGGTCGCGTAATCAGCACCGATCAGATTGCTGAAGTTCGTCTCGCGGTAAGAAAACTCGAAACCGCGGCTGATGCCGTCGATCGTGTAGTACGGATTCTGGTAGCTGAACTGATACAGGGTGTTGGCGTCACTGGTGTTGAATGCCAGCGACACCCGTTTCCCGGTTCCCAGGAAGTTGTTCTGATTGATGCTCGCGTTGAACAGCACGCCCTGCGACTGCGAGTAGCCGATGCCCGCCATGAGATTGCCCGCGGGCTTCTCGCGGACCGTGAAGTTGACGTCGACCTGATCCGCGGTGCCGGGCACCGGCGGCGTCTCGGTCGTCACATCTTCGAAATAGCCGAGCCGATTGAGGCGTTCGCGTGACTCCTTGACCAAGGCCGCGGAAAACCAGGCACTCTCCAGTTGACGCAGTTCGCGCCGCAACACCTCGTCACGGGTACGGGTATTGCCCTTCATATTGACCCGGCGAACATAGACGCGTTTACCCGGATCCACGAAGAAGGTCAACACCACCTGCTTGGTGGCGTCGTTGACCTCAGGTACCGGATTGACGTTGGCGAAGGCATAGCCCTCGTCGCCGAACAAAGCGGAGATGCGCTCGGCGCTCTCGGTGGTCAGTTTGCGCGAAAAGCTCTCGCCCCGCCGCAACTGGATCATCGGAAACACCTTCTCCACGGGGACCGCGGGCTCACCGGCCAGCTTGATGTCGCTCACCGTGTAGGGGCTACCCTCGTCGACCACAACCGTGACATAAATTTCTTTCTTATCGGCACTGATCGAGACCTGCGTCGACTTGATATCGAACTTGATATAGCCGCGGTCGAGGTAATAGGAACGCAACCGCTCCAGATCACCCGCGAGCTTTTGCTTCGAGTACTGATCGTTCTTGGAATAGAATGAATGCCAACCGGTGGCACCGAGATCGAACTGTTTGAGCAGTTCCTTGGTATCGAACGCCTGGTTCCCGATGATATTGATCTGCTTGATACGCGCCGTGAGACCTTCGGTCACGTCGATGCGGATGGCAACGCGATTTCGTTCGAGCGGGGAAACGGTGGAGACGATCAGGACACCGTACTTGCCGCGTGAAAAATACTGGCGCTCCAGTTCCTGTTCGATGCGATCGAGCACCGAACGGTTGAAGACCCGACCCTCTTTCAAGCCGATCTCCTCGATGGCCTTACGCAGGGTCGGTTCATCGATATCCTTGTTTCCGACAAACTCGATCTGAGCGATCGCCGGACGCTCCTGAACGGTCAGCACCAACACGCTGCCGTCACGTTCCACGCGCACATCGTCAAAGAACCCGGTCTGGTAAAGGGCGCGGATGATATTGGCGGTCACGTCGTCGCCAACGGTATCACCGACCTGGACCGGAAGATAGTTGAACACCGTCCCTGGGGCGATGCGCTGCAGACCCTCGATCCGGATATCGGCAATCTGGAACTGATCCGCGGACACGCGGCCGCCAAACAGGATTGCACATGTCATCAGCAGGGCGACGAGAGGACGACGCCTACCGCCGCCGATGCCAGCAATTAGAACGCGCACAGGCACTTCCCCTCGATCAAGCCGAACACCGTCGCGCGAAGCGGCGGCTAAAGGCACGTAGTATAAGGGATCATCAGCGGCTAACCAAAGATCCGGGAGAGATCCAGATAAAACGCCAGCCCCATCAGGGCGGCCAGCATGACAATGCCAAGCTTCTGGCCCTGCAACTGAGCGGCATCGGAGAGGGGGCTGCCCTTGATCCACTCGATGGCGAAGTACAGTAGATGGCCGCCGTCGAGGATCGGAATCGGCAGCAAATTCAAGACTCCAAGACTGATGCTGACGATTGCCAGAAACTTCAGGAACGAGTCGAATCCGATGGTCGCGGTCTGACCCGCGGCTTTGGCGATGGTGATGGGCCCGCTGAGATTCTCCAGCGAAGCCTGCCCCACCAGCATGCGTCCAATCACGCGCACGGTCAGGTAGCTCAGGTCGCCGGTCTTGACCAGGGCCGCAACCAGCGCCTCGACCGGACCATAGCGGACCTGAACCCGCTCCACCAGGACCTCGGCACCGATGCGTCCAACCGTCACACCATCTTTCTCGGCCGCGCGGGGGGTCAGTGCGATCGTGAGGGGTTCGCCGTCGCGTTCGACCGCAACCCGCAACGCCTGTCCCGGACTGGACTGCACCGTCTCGACCCAGTGATCCCAATCCCGGATCGGTTCGCCGTCCGCACTCAAGATGCGGTCACCGACCGCCAGACCCGCCTGCGCCGCCGGCTCACCCCGGATCAGCTTGCCGATGACCGCGGCGAACCGGGGCTTCTGCGGATGCAGTCCGAGCCCTTCAAGGACGCTGGCGTCCTCCGGCAGGGTCGACAAAGGCTCCGCGTCGATCCAGCGCTCCTGTTCCCGTCCGGAGGCGTCGCGTACCGTCACACGCAGGTCCTGACCGCTGCGCTGCTCCAGCATCAGGGCGAACACGACGCGCTCCCAAATCGGCGCGTCACGGTCGCCCACCCGCACCAGTGAGTCACCCTCCTGAAAACCGGCCTGAGCCGCGATCGAATCCGGCTCGACCGACCCCACGACGGCGCGCAAGCCGGACTCACCAGCCATGAACACCGCCCAGTAGGCGAGGATCGCGAACAAAAAGTTGAACAGCGGCCCCGCCGCGACGACGGCGAAACGCTTCCACAAGACCTGACGATTAAACGCCTGATCCACCTGGTGCGCCGGAACCTCTTCCTCACGCTCATCGAGCATCTTCACGTAGCCGCCGAGTGGAATGGCGGCGAGCACGTACTCGGTCGTGTCCGGGTTGCGCTGATAGCGCAGCAGTGCGCGCCCAAAGCCGATGGAGAAGCGCAGGACCTTGACCCCGACCAGGCGCGCGACCCAGAAGTGACCAAATTCGTGAACACTGATCAGGATCGCCAGCGCGATCAGGAAGTAGAAGATGTCGAGTGGCAGCGGCATGGACATAGTGTGCACTTCAACCGGGCACGTCGACGATGATTTGTTCCGCCGTGGCGCGTGCCTGCTGATCGAGCGCGATCAGGGCCTCGAGTCCCTGCCCCTCGACGGATTGTATGGCGGTCGATTGCAGTGTCTCCGCAACCACGCGTGCAATCCCTGGAAAATCGACCCGACCTTCGAGAAAGGCCGCCACTGCCACCTCATTGGCCGCATTGAGCACCAGCGGGGCGGAACCGCCGGCCCGCGCGGCTTCGAATGCGAGCTGCAGGCACGGGAAGCGTGCCGGATCCGGAGCCTGGAAGTCGAGACGGCCGACGGCGACGAGATCCAGGGGAGCAACCCCGGAGTCGAACCGCTCCGGCCAAGCCAGGGCATGGGCAATCGGCGTGCGCATATCCGGGTTGCCCAGTTCGGCCAGAACGGACCCGTCCTTGTACTGGACCAGCGAGTGGATCGTACTCTGCGGATGCACGACCACGGTGATCCGCTCCGGACCCGTCCCGAACAGCCAGCACGCCTCGATGACCTCCAGCCCCTTGTTCATCAAGGTCGCCGAGTCCACCGAGATCTTCTGCCCCATACTCCAGACCGGATGAGCGCAGGCTTGCGCCGGCGTCACCGTGGCCAGCCGGTCCGTTGGCCAATCGCGGAATGGACCGCCCGATGCGGTCAGCAGGATCTGCTCCACGCCCACCTTGGCCAGGCCGGCACGAAACCCGCCGGGCAGGCACTGAAAGATCGCATTGTGTTCGCTGTCGATGGGCAACAATTCAGCCCCGCTGTCGGCCACCGCGTCCATGAACAGGGCACCGGCCATGACCAGGGATTCTTTGTTCGCCAGCAGCACACGCTTACCCGCGCGGGCCGCCGCCAGACTCGGCCGCAGGCCGGCGGCACCGACGATGGCCGCCATCACATAACCGGCCTCCGGCAGGACCGCAACCTGTTCCAGACCCTCGACTCCGGACAGAATCTCGGGAGCACCGGGCATACCGCCGAGCAGTGACGCGAGACGCGCAGCCGCGTCAGGGTCAGCCATGGCGGCCACCTGCGGCCGATAGCGGCGGCATTGTTCGGCCAGCCGCTCCACATTGCGGTGCGCGGTCAGCGCGACCACCCGGAAACGCTCCGGGTGGCGCGCCAACACGTCGAGCGTACTCAGACCGATAGAACCAGTGGAACCGAGAACAGCGACGCCAATCATGGGTGCACCCAGCCTAAGTATAAGATGCCAAGCGTGAACACGGGCGCTGCCGCGGTCAAGCTATCGATGCGGTCGAGCATACCCCCGTGCCCCGGGAGCAACTGACCTGAGTCTTTCACGCCGCGACGGCGTTTGAGCAGGCTCTCGTAAAGATCACCCACGATGGAAATCGCGACCGTTACCGTACACAAAAAAACACAAAACAGGGTTTCTGGAATGCCGGCGGAGAACAGGAAACTCAAGAGGACACCACCCAGGCCGGCGCTCGCCAAGGCGCCGTAAACACCCGCCAGGGTCTTGCCCGGACTCAACACCGGGGCGAGCTTCGCGTGCCCCCAGCGCCGGCCCACGAAATAGGCGGCCGAGTCGGCAATCCAGACCAGCAGAAACAGAAACAGCACGAGTAACGGCCCCGTCGCGGCGCTGGCCCGCAATTCGACCAGCGCCCCCCAGGGCGCACTCAGAACCAGCAGCCCGGCCAACGCGGCAGCAACATCCGGACCCGGTCGCGAATCAATCCGGCGCACCCGCGCCAAGACCACGACCTGGATCACCCACCAGCCGACACCGAGACCGATGATCCACGAACGCCAGTCGGGCACGAGCCAGAGAACACCCAGGGTGACGCCCACCAGGACGAGGTACCCGCCGCGCACCGCCGGTGCTTCGAGACCGACGAGCCCACTCCATTCCCAGGCGCCGACCAGGATGACCAGGGCAAGAAAGACCGCGAATCCGGGCGCCGGCAGCCACACCACGGCCGCCACGACCGCGGGTCCCAGGATCAGGGCCGTCCAGGTTCGCTGACGCAGCGCACTGCCGCCGCGCAACAGGCTAGCGCCAAGCATCGCCGGCTACCCCGGTTTGCGACGCGACCTGCTCTCCGGTCAAACCAAAACGACGCTGGCGATGCGCGAAATCGTCCAGGGCCTGGCCATAGGCCGCTGCACCGAATTCCGGCCACAGGATGTCGGTGAAATACAACTCGGCGTAGGCCGACTGCCACAGGATGAAATTGCTCAGCCGCTTCTCGCCACCGGTGCGAATGAAGAGATCAGGGTCGGGCAGGTCCGCGAACGACAAGCGCGCAGCGACGGCCCGCTCATCGATCGCGGCGGGATCGAGACGCTCCGCCAACACATCGGCGACGACGCGCCGGGCCGCCTGCGTGACATCCCAGCGACCACCATAGTTGGCCGCCACCAGGAGGTTCAATTTGGTATTGTTCGCGGTGAGGTCTTCCACGTCGGCAATCCGCCGCTGGAGTTTCTCACTGAAGGCCCGCCGCTCCCCGATGACACGCAGCCGCACGCCATTCTCGTTCAGGCGTCGCACCTCGCCGCGCAGGGTACTCAGGAACAAGTCCATCAGGAGACTGACCTCGGTGGGCGGTCGGCGCCAGTTTTCGCTGCTGAAGGCGAACAGGGTCAGGGTCCCGACGCCCCGCTGCACGCTCTCTTCCACCACCGCGCGCACGCTCTTCACACCCTCCCGGTGGCCCCAGGTGCGGGCACGGTTGCGTTGATTGGCCCAACGTCCGTTACCGTCCATGATGATGGCGACGTGTTTGGGAACGCGCCGCTGATCCGCTTGTACCCCGTTTGCAGGGGATTCCGTATCCACGTCTTCTTTGCTTCGGCTGCGCGTAGCGGTCCTCAGATCGACATCAGGTCTTCTTCCTTGGCCGCCAGGGCCAAGTCCACGTCTTTAACGTACTGATCAGTCAATTTCTGGACGACCTCGGCGCCGCGCCGCTCGTCGTCCTCGGAAATCATCTTCTCTTTCACCATGTCCTTGAGTTCGGCATTGGCATCACGGCGGATGTTACGCATCGCGACCCGCGCCTGCTCCGCCTCATGCCGCGCCACCTTGATCAGATCGCGGCGACGCTCCTCGGTCAGGGCCGGCATCGGCACCCGGATCACGGTCCCCGCGGTATTTGGATTGAGACCCAGATCGGACTGCATGATGGCCTTCTCGACCGCCTGCACCATCCCTTTTTCCCAGGGTGTCACGGCCAGGGTGCGGGCATCCTCGGCGATGACATTGGCCACCTGCCGGATCGGCATCTCGGAGCCATAGTAGGACACCATCACGTGATCGAGCAGCGATGGATGGGCACGCCCGGTGCGGATCTTCGCCAACTCGTGGCCAAGCGCCTCGACGCTCTTACTCATCCGCAGCGCCACATCTTTCTTGATGTCATTGATCATAGTCATTCACCACTTGCCACCAGGGTGCCCACATCTTCGCCGCGCAGCAAGCGCAGCAGGGCACCTGGTTCGTTGATATTCATCACACGCAGCGGCATGCCATGGTCCCGGCACAACACGATGGCCGTGGTGTCCATGACCTGTAACCCCTCGCGCAGGGCACGATCGTAACTGATCCGGGGGTAAAAGGTCGCATCCGGGTCGAGCACCGGGTCGGCGGAATAGACCCCGGCGACCTTGGTGGCCTTGATCAGCAGATCGGCACCGATTTCGATAGCCCGCAAACTGGCCGCGGAATCCGTGGTGAACAACGGATTCCCGGTCCCCGCGGCGAAGAGCACGACCTGCCCCTGTTCGAGCGCAGTCATCGCGCGCTGCCGGGAATACCCTTCGCAAACCTGGTCGATCCGGAGTGCCGACAAGACCTGAGTCCGCACCCCGAGGCGTTCGAGCTGATCCTGCATGGCCAGTGCATTCATCACGGTCGCCAGCATTCCCATTTGATCCCCGGTCACACGGTTCAGTCCCGTGGCGGCCAGCCCGGCGCCACGGAAAATATTCCCGCCGCCGAGCACCAGGGCCAGTTGAACCCCGGCCGCCGCCAGGTCCTTCACGTCGGACGCGAACCGCTCCAGAATGGCCGGGTCGATGCTGTCATTGCCGCTTCCACGGCCGCTTCCCATCAGCGCCTCGCCGCTGAGCTTCAATAGGATGCGCCGATGGGGCGGAGCGGTCATCAGGTTTCTCCTCTTTCACGGTACGAGTAGCAAGCAATCGCCTCAGTCCTTCTGAAGTGCCATGACCTCTTCGGCAAAGTTCTCGGTTCGCTTCTCGATGCCCTCGCCGACCTCAACGCGGGCGAAACGCCGAATCCGGGCGCCGGCCTGCTTCACGAGCTTCTCCACACTCAGATCCGGGTCCTTGACGAACGGCTGGCCGAGCAACGTGACCTCCTCCATGAACTTGCGCACGCGACCCTCGATCATCTTATCGACGATGTTGGCTGGTTTACCACTCTCCAGCGCCTGGGCACGGAAAATTTCGCGTTCTTTCTCCAGTGTCTCAGGTGCCACCTCGTCAGCACTCAGACAGAGCGGGTTACTGGCCGCCACATGCATCGCGATGTCGTGCCCGAGGGTCTCGTCACCACCAACCAGTTCGACCAGCACACCGATGCGCAACCCGTGGCGATAACTGTAGAGCCTGCCTTCGGCCCCATCGAACCGCACCAGACGACGCACCTGAACATTTTCGCCGATCTTGGTGATCAACGCCTCACGGGCGCCGTTGACCGTCATCCCGGGCTCACCCGCCAGCGGCAACTCCGCCAGGGCCGCGGCATCCGGGGCGGCGCTGTTCAGGGCAGTCGTGGCGACCGCCGCGGCAAAATGGCCAAAACTGGCGTCCTTGGCCACGAAATCGGTCTCGCAGTTGATCTCGACGAGGACGCCCTGCCGACCGTCCGCGGCGATCTCGATCACCACCGCGCCTTCGGCGGCGATGCGCCCGGATTTCTTGGCGGCCTTGGCCTGGCCGGACTTACGCATGGCCTCAATGGCGGCCTCGATATCCCCACCGGCCTCCACCAAGGCATTCTTACATTCCATCATCCCCGCGCCGGTGCGCTCACGGAGTTCTTTCACAGTTGCCGCTGAGATCGCCATGCCAAATACCCTCGATACGACTGTAGCACCCGGCCATCGATGCGTTCGATTGCGGGCAGCACACGGAAATGAATGCCCTTGCGGGGAAGCCCTCCAGGGGGAGCCGCCGCGGGCCGCGCGTGATTTAGCGGGGCGCGGCAGAATCCGGCGCCCCACTCGATGACTTACCGGACAGCCCTAATCCCGAGGCGCGGTGTCGACAAACTCGGACTCGCGGCCCGAGACCATGCCGGCCGCGGTGTCGCGCCCGTCGAGGACCGCATCGGCGGCGCCGGCGATATACAACCGCACGGCCCGAATGGCGTCATCGTTGCCGGGGATCACGTAGTCCACCCGGCTGGGGTCGTTGTTGGTGTCGACCACGCCGATCACCGGAATACCGAGCTTGTTGGCCTCGGTCACGGCATTTTTCTCGTGGCCCACATCGATCACGAACATCGCATCGGGCAATCCATCCATGTCCTTGATCCCGCCCAGGCTCTGCTCGAGCTTGTCGCGTTCACGGGCCAGGTCCAGCGCCTCTTTCTTGTTGAATCGCTCGCTGCCACCGGTCTCGAACATCACCTCCAGATCCTTCAGCCGCTTGATCGACTGGCGGATGGTCTTGAAGTTGGTGAGCATTCCGCCAAGCCAGCGATGGTTGACAAACGGCATGTTACAACGCAGAGCCTCCTCACGGATGGCGTCCCGCGCGGCCCGCTTGGTCCCGACAAACAAAATCTTGCCGCCGTTGGACGCAAGTGTCCCGACGAAGTTCATCGCATCCTGGAAGAGCGGCACCGTCTTTTCCAGGTTGATGATATGAATCTTATTACGGTGACCAAAGATGAAGGCGCCCATCTTGGGGTTCCAGTAGCGGGTCTGGTGGCCGAAATGGACACCGGCCTCCAACATCTGGCGCATGGATACGTCGCTCACGGTCGATTCCTCAGGTGTAGTGGGTTGAGCCTCCACGCGTCCCATGCGGCAACCCCCCAGTCAACGCCTGGACGGGGCACCCGGCAGCATGTGACGACGCGTGTGCGGACAAAGATCCGGCTGACCGAAATCGGCCGAACTGTTAATGATCAGGCCCGGAACACGGGTCTCTCATGAAAAACCATCTGCCCTAAAAATAAAGCGAAAAATCAGAATTTTTCGCTTGGTAAGGGCAGGTCTGTCCTCAATTTTCAGAACAGGTGCACGGTCGTTTGCGGCAGCGCGCCGCGTTTTATACCATAGGGGTTAAGCCTCGGCAATCTCAGCAACGGCTGACCTTCGGTTTTTTCAAAAGAATTCAGGTTTCGTGTGGACGCATCCAACCGCCCAATGAGTGTGCAGATCAAGACTCCCGAGGCTATCGAGCGCATGCGTGTCGCCGGGCGACTCGCTGCCGATGTCCTTGATATGATAGCTGATATAGTGCAACCCGGCATCACCACGGAGGAGTTGGATCGGACCTGCCACGACTACATGGTTCGGGTTCAGGGCACCATCCCCGCACCCCTCAACTATCGGGGATTCCCCAAGTCGATCTGCACCTCGGTCAATCACCAGGTCTGCCACGGCATCCCGAGCAACAAGCGCCTGAAGAAAGGCGACATCGTCAACATTGACATCACCGTGATCAAGGACGGGTATCACGGGGATACCAGCATGATGTTCTTCGTCGGCGAGCCCTCGGTGTTGGCCAGGCGCCTGGTCACCGTGACCCGGCAGGCGCTCTTCCGCGGGATCAGCGCGGTGCGACCCGGCGCCACGCTCGGCGATATCGGCTACGCCGTCCAGCAGTTCGTCGAGTCCCAGGGCTACGCGGTGGTCCGCGAATATTGCGGACACGGGATCGGACGCGAGTTCCACGAGGATCCCCAGGTCCTGCACTACGGGAAACCCGGCGAAGGACTGGTGCTGCGCCCCGGGATGTGCTTCACCATCGAACCCATGGTGAACGCCGGCAAACGCTTCATCAAGTTGCTCCCGGACGGCTGGACCGTGGTGACCAAGGACCGCAGCCTGTCGGCACAATGGGAACACACGCTGCTGGTCACCGAGGAGGGATGCGAGGTGCTGACCCTGCGGGCGGAAGAACGCGACGCGGTCGCCCTTCCATGAGCGCGGCCGAGCGAGCCCAGGCGCTTGCGGTGTCGCCCGCCGACGCGTGCGCGGCCCCCGCCACGACGCGGGATCTGATCCCCGTCTATCGTCAACGGTTGCGCGCCGGTCGGGACATCCTGTTTCAACAATTTGATCGGGGCGTCCCGGTCACCAACCTGGTCCTGGCCCTGAGCCAACTCACCGACGGGGTGCTGCGCGAGGTCTGGCATCATCACGTCGGCGACAGCGCCGGGGTCGCCTTGGCCGCGGTCGGCGGCTACGGGCGGCAAGAACTGCACCCGGCCTCGGACCTCGACATCCTCATCCTGGTGGAACCGCAGACCGAGGCCGCGCTGTTCGACGCCTTGGAGCAGTTGGTGACCTTCTTGTGGGACATCGGCCTCGAGGTCGGCCACAGCGTACGCAGCGTGGCCGAATGCGAGAGCGAAGCCCAAAGCGATGTCACCGTGATCACCAACCTGCTGGAGGCCCGTCTGCTGGTCGGTGACGAGGGCCTGTTCCAGCGGATGCGCGCGGCCACCGGCCCGGACCGGCTGTGGACCAGCCAGGCGTTCTTCACCGCCAAGACCGCCGAGCAGCAGGCGCGCTGGCACAAGTACGGCGATACCGCCTACAACCTCGAACCCAATATCAAGGAGAATCCCGGCGGGCTGCGCGACATCCAGATGATCGGCTGGGTCGCCAAGCGGCACTTCGCCGCCTCCACCCTGCACGAACTGGTCACCCAAGGCTTCCTCACCGAGCCCGAGTATCTGGCCCTGATCGAAGGGCAGAATCACCTGTGGCGTATCCGTTTCGCACTGCACCGGCTCACCGGACGCCGCGAGGACCGACTCCTGTTCGACTACCAGCGGACCCTGGCGCAACAATTCGGCTTCTCCGACGGCGCGCACAACCTCGGCGTCGAGCAGTTCATGCAGCAATACTACCGGACGGTGCAGGATCTCAACCGCCTGAACGAGATGCTCCTGCAACTGTTCCGTGAGGCCATTCTGCTGCACGACGACATCGGCCCCCCGGTGCCGATCAACAAGCGGTTTCAGTCCCGCAGCGGCTTTCTGGAAGTCAGTTCACCCACCGTCTTTCAACGCTACCCGGTCGCGCTCCTGGAGGTGTTTCACATCCTCCAGACCCGCCCGGAGCTTCAAGGCGTGCGTGCCAGCACCATCCGCGCCATCCGCGAGAACCGTCACCGCATCGATGACAGCTTCCGCGCGGATTTGCGGGCGCGCAGCCTGTTCATGGAGATCCTGCGCGAGCCCCGCGGCCTCACCCACGCCCTGCGGCGGATGAACCGCTACGGCGTCCTGGCCGCCTACATTCCGGCCTTCGCCAACATCGTCGGGCGCATGCAGTACGACCTCTTTCATGTGTACACGGTCGATGAGCATACGCTCACTGTCCTGCGTAACCTGCGCCGCTTCACCATCGCCAAGCACGACGAGGAATTCCCTCTGTGCAGCGCGGTGACGCTGCGCATCCCCAAGATGGAAATCCTGTACCTCGCCGGCCTCTTTCACGACATCGCGAAAGGCCGCGGCGGCGATCACTCCCTGTTGGGCGCCCGCGACGCCAAGGATTTCTGCCGGTTGCACGGATTGTCCGAATTCGACAGCCGGCTGGTGGCCTGGCTGGTCGAGAAACACCTGCTGATGTCCATGACCGCGCAGCGCAAAGATATCAGCGACCCCGACGTGGTGCAGACCTTCGCCGAACTGGTCGGGGAAACCACCCGTCTGGATTACCTCTACCTGCTGACGGTCGCGGACGCCCGCGCCACCGACCCGGCACGTTGGAACGGCTGGATGGACGCCCTGTTGCGAGAACTCTATCACGCCACCCGGCGCGCCCTGCTGCGCGGTCTGGAGCACCCGCAAGCCCAAGACCAACTGATCGAGCAAAAACAGAACGAGGCCAAGCGGTTGGTCCAACGCTACGGCGGCAACCCGAACGCCTGTACCGCGCTCTGGATCAAGTTCAGCCTGGACTTCTTCCTGCACAACTCACCGGATGAGATCGCCTGGCAGACCCGCCAGATCCTGGACACCGACCCAAGCGAACTGCCGCTGGTCGTCATCCGCCCGGTCACCGCCCGCGGCGGCACCGAAATCTTCATCTACACCCCGGATCGCGCCAACCTGTTCGCCCGCACCACCGCGCTGCTCGATCAGATGGGCCTGAGCATCATGGACGCGCGCGTCATGACCACCGATGACCAGATGGCGGTCAACACCTATCAGGTGCTGGATCTGGACGGCCATCCGGTCAATGACTCGCTACGGATGGAGGAGATCCGTGCCGCGCTGGACACGGACCTGCGCGCCCACGCCCGCGGCGGCATCCAGGTGGCGCGCAGCCTGCCGCGCCGCCATCGCCATTTCCCGATCGAGACGCGGGTCACCTTCTCCGCGGATGAGGCCAATCACCGCACCGTGATGCGTCTCGCCACACTGGATCGACCGGGTCTCCTGGCCGAGGTGGGTGAGGTATTCCAGAGCTGCGGTGTGCGGTTGCACAACGCCAAGATCGCCACCGTCGGCGCCGAGGTGGACGACGTGTTCTTCATTACCACCGCGGACGACGCCCCCATTACCTGCACCACGGCACTCGCCTGCCTGCGTCGTGAAATCCACAATCGGCTCGAAGGTCATGCCAAACCTTGAACCCCGCCAACTGCCGCCCCGCTCCGTACGACGCGCCCACCGCGGCGAGGATCGGCAGGCGCACTGCCGAACCGCGCTGACCATCCTGATGCTGCTGGCAATGCCGCTCACCCAGGCCGGCACCATCCCCACCGCCGACCCAAGCGCGCATGCACGGCTGCCGGCCCCCGCCTTGCCGATCACCATCGCACAAGCAGCCGTCGGCGAACCGCCGACCCCCTGGCTCGACGAGGTGCGCACGCAACGTCAAGCCGCCGAGGCGCGGCGCCAAGCCAACCGCGAGTCCTTCGAGGCCCGGCGTCGGGCGAATGATCCCTGGGGCGCGGCCCAACACGAGGCCTGGGAAGACAACGTCCAACGGCGCCGCGAGGCGCGCAAACAGCGCCTCGAGCAGGACCGGGGCTACTTTCGAGGGATGGGCCCAACCCTTGCCGACCCTTGGGTGGAGCCTTGGAGTGAAGTGACACCCAATACCGCGCCACGCGGATCCGCTGCCGCGGACACGGCGCCCCTCGGCGACCCGTTCCGGGCGGCCGACCTCAACCGCGGGGCACCGGCCTTGGTCCCCGGTGCCGCGGACCTGGAGGCACCGCCGCCCCCCCACACCCGGAGCTACACGCCCCAAGACTGGAACAACCTCTGGTATTTCCGCGGCTACTAAACCTCGCCTAGTGACAATGGACTTGTTTCACTTATTGGCGAACGGTTCCTTTCATGAACATGCTTTCAAGGGGTTACGGGGTTCTGCCGGCATTTCTCCACCAGGGGGAGCATTGGGGTGCGCGCTCGCTCACCCCAACGGTCATGATCGGCTCGCTCACCCCTGCCCATGAAAGTTCGGCTATCCTTAGCGGTGCCGAGCCGAAGGCACGACGCTATAGGCACCCACGGGGGTGGTGCTTGGCCGACCGCCGGATGCTCAGCAGGCTTCGTATCCGTATCGTGTCTCTTTGAGACGGCGAGGGGTGTGGTTATGCCACCGCCCGCCGGACTTTCACGGCAACCTACGCGCTCTCACCGAAAAAGAAGATGCTCTCACAAAGACACAAAGACACAAAGACACGAAGAAGAAAAGAGCGATAAGAAGCCATGAAAGGCTCCTATATCTTTGTGTCTTTGTGAGAGGATTTCTTCTCTTTCTTCCGTTGAGATGAAAGGCGCCGATGTGTTGCCGGACCTCAACGGCAACGGGGCCGCCGAGATCGCCGTGCTCGGCGAACGTGCTGTTGACAACAAACGCAACGTCTATATCCGGGACGCGGCCACCGGGGAACAGCTCCCGAAGGTCGGCTTCTAGCCCCTGTCGGCCCCCGCGGAGCGGCACTCCGGGCCGTCGCGCACTTCCATGAACTCCAACGCATTGCCGTCCGGATCGCGGCAAAACAGCGCCCGCCGACCGGAGCGGCTCATGGTCGATGGGACCCCGGCGGCCGCGAGCCGGGCCAGCAAGGGCTCCAGGTCCGCAACCATCAGAGCGACATGACGATCGCGCCCGCCATGGGCGGGCCGCCCCGCGACCGGATCGGGATTGGGCAATTCGAGCAGATGGATCTGGCACCTGCCGACCTGGAGCCAGACCCCAGGGAAGCCCAAATCCGGCCGCGTCGGGTCGACGCTGAGACCCAGCAGGTCACGGTAGAAGGCCAACGAGCGGGCGGTGTCGGCCACCAGCAGACTGGCATGGTGCAGATCGAAGATCAGCGGCATCGGTCCTCCGCGGCATAGAGCCGGTATCAGGCTTGGCCTATACTAGCGCCTTTTCGTTGCACCGCAGTTGCCGCGTTCCGCGCCGCTGCGTCATGCGGACCGGTACCCAAGTTGAAAAATCCTGCTGCTTTCGGCGTTATCACGGTTTGGCGCGACCCCCAGACGCGGCCATGCGCCATCCCTGGCGACACGCTGCCGGTGCCGGCCCAATGAACCCCGGCATCGCCCAGCTCCAGCCTTACCCGTTCGAGAAACTGGCCGCGCTCAAGGCCGGCTGCGAACCGCCGCGCACGTTGGAGCCGATCGCGCTCTACATCGGCGAGCCGCGTCACCCGACCCCCTCGCTGATCACCGAAGCGCTGATCGCCCATCTGCACGGCCTGGCCGTCTACCCGAGCACGCGCGGCCTGCCGGCCCTGCGTCAAGCCATCGCCGACTGGCTCACCGGACGCTTCGCGCTCCCCGCGGGGTCGCTGGACCCGGAGCGCCAGATTCTGCCGGTCAACGGCACCCGCGAGGCCCTGTTCGCCATCGCCCAGGCCGTGGTCGACCCCAGCCGCGCGCCCTTGGTGCTGATGCCCAACCCCTTCTATCAGATCTACGAGGGCGCGGCCCTGCTCGCGGGGGCGCAACCGCACTTCCTGCCCTGTCTGCCCGAGAACGGGTTCTTCCCGGACTTCGCGTCGGTCGATGCCGCCACCTGGGACCGCTGCCGGTTGCTCTATCTGTGCTCCCCGGCCAACCCGAGCGGTGCCGTGCTCGATCTGGACAGCTTAAGCCGCCTGATCGAACTGGCCCAGGCCCATGATTTCGTGATCGCCTCGGACGAGTGTTATGCGGAACTCTATCTGGACGAGTCGACCCCCCCACCGGGCCTGTTGCAGGCCGCGGCGGCGCTGGGCAATACGCAATTCACCGGCTGCATCTGCTTTCACAGTCTGTCGAAGCGCTCCAACGCGCCGGGGCTGCGCTCCGGATTCGTCGCCGGGGATGCGCGACTGATCGAGCAGTTCTACGCCTACCGGACCTACCACGGCTGCGCCATGCCGCTGCCGACCCAACATGCGAGTCTCGCCGCCTGGTCGGACGAGGCCCATGTGCGCGCCAACCGCGCGCTGTATCGCGAGAAGTTCGCCGCGGTCGTCGAGCTGCTGGCGCCGGTCCTGCCGGTCGAGGCCCCGGCCGCCGGCTTTTATCTGTGGCCGCGGACGCCGATCCCGGACACCGACTTCGTGCGCCGGTTGTTCGCGGAGCAAAACGTCACCCTGCTGCCGGGGAGTTTCCTGTCCCGCCCACATAATGGGCAGGACCCGGGAGCCAACCGGGTACGCATCGCCCTGGTTCCGCCCCTGGATGAGTGCGTGGAGGCCGCCTGGCGGATCCGCCGCTTCGTCGAGGGGCTGTGAGCCGGCTGCGAGGCTGATGGTGGATGCGCTGCGCTTATCCACCCTACAAAAGCGGCTGCGCCGTAGGGTGGATAAGGCGCGCCGCCTGGTGTCAGGGACCCGGCACCGCGGTCGAGCGCGCCGCATCCACCTAGATCCCGCGCGATGCCGCCAAAATTTGGAATTGCTGGTCAAAGCCGGCAGCTGACCGCTGGAAGCTGAAATGATCCTGTAAGATGACGCCCTAACCTTTTTCCTAACTACATTGGATCTGCCGGAGCCACTATGAGCGACACCCAATCCATCATCGTCGAGGCCTTTGAGCGCCGCGCCGAGATTACCCCCCGCAACGTCGAGACCCATGTCCGCGACGCCGTGCTGGAGGTCATCGGGCACCTGGACCGCGGCGAACTGCGGGTCGCCGAACCGCGCGACGGGGGCTGGGTGGTCAACGAGTGGATCAAGAAGGCCGTGCTCCTGTCCTTTCGCATCGAGGACAACTGGTTCATCAAGGGCGGCTTCACCAACTATTACGACAAGGTGGCGTCCAAGTATGCCGACATGAACTCACGCGAGTTCCGCGAGACCGGCGTACGCGTGGTGCCGCCGGCCACCGCCCGCCGCGGCGCCTACATCGCCCCCTCCTGTGTGCTCATGCCTTCCTATGTCAACATCGGCGCCTATGTGGACAGCGGCACCATGGTGGACACCTGGGCCACGGTCGGCTCCTGCGCCCAGATCGGCAAGAACGTACATCTTTCGGGCGGCGTGGGGATCGGCGGCGTGCTGGAGCCGGTCCAGGCGGCACCGACCATCATCGAGGACAACTGCTTTATCGGTGCCCGCTCGGAGATCGTCGAGGGCGTCATCGTCGGCACCGGCGCGGTGATCTCGATGGGGGTCTATATCGGCCAGAGCACCAAGATCTACAACCGCGAGACCGGTGAAATCCTCTACGGACGCATCCCCCCGGGATCCGTGGTCGTCCCCGGCAACCTGCCGGCCAAGGACGGCACGCACAGCCTCTACTGCGCCGTGATCATCAAGCAGGTGGATGAGCAGACGCGGAGCAAAGTGGGGATCAATGAGTTGTTGCGGGACATCTGAGCGGCCAGCGGTCAGTCAATGATCACCCTCTACGGCATCACCAACTGCGATACCATCAAGCGGGCGCGCCGCTGGCTGGCGCTGCACGGCGTCGACTACCGCTTTCATGACTATCGCAAGGATGGACTGACCGAGACGCAATTGCGTGCCTGGGTGGATGAATTGGGCTGGGACGCCCTGCTCAATCGCCGCGGCACGACCTGGCGCACGCTGCCGGACGCGGCGCGAGAGGGGATCGACCAGGAATCCGCGATCCACATCATGCTGGAGCACCCGTCCAGCATTCGCCGACCCCTGCTCGATACCGGGGAGACCCGCGCGCTGGGGTTTTCCGAGTCCACCTATACGGAGCTGCTGGGCTGATGTCCGACACCCTCGACCTGGCCCGCGCACTGATCCGCCGGCCATCGGTAACCCCCGTCGACGCGGGTTGCCAGGATCTGATGGCCGAACGCCTGGCCGCGGTCGGTTTCCGGATCGAGCCCATGCCGTTCGGCGAGGTGACCAATCTGTGGGCGCGCCGCGGCCAGTCCGGTCCGCTGTTCTGCTTCGCCGGCCACACCGACGTGGTCCCGCCCGGACCGCTGGCCGACTGGGCCAGCGACCCCTTCGATCCGCAGATCCGCGAGGGGATGCTCTACGGCCGGGGGGCCGCCGACATGAAGGGCTCACTGGCCGCCATGGTCACCGCCGCCGAGCATTTCGTCGCCGCCCACCCGCACCATCTTGGCTCCATCGCCTTCCTGATCACCAGCGACGAGGAGGGCATCGCCACCGAGGGGACCGTCAAGGTCGTGGAAACCCTCGCGGCACGCGGCGAGCAGATCGACTATTGTCTGGTGGGCGAGCCCTCCAGCCTGGAGCAACTCGGCGACTGTCTCAAGGTCGGGCGTCGCGGCAGCCTGACCGGGCTCTTGACGGTGCACGGCAAGCAGGGCCATGTGGCCTATCCGCAGCGCGCCAACAACCCCTTCCACGCCTGTGTCGGCGCCCTCGCCGCCCTGTGCGCCGAGGTCTGGGACCAGGGCAACGCGCACTTTCCGCCGACCAGCTTCCAGATCGCCAATCTGAACATGGGCACCGGGGCCGACAACGTGATCCCCGGCCGACTCACCGCCCAGTTCAACCTGCGCTTCTCCACCGAATTGACGGCCGAGCGGATCGAAACCCGGGTGCGCCGCCTGCTCGACGCCGGCGGCTTCCACTATGATCTGACCTGGCGCCTCTCGGGCAACCCCTTCCTCACCCCGGCCGGAGAACTGGTCGCCGCCACCGCCGCGGCAATCACCGCGGTGACCGGGATCGCGACGCAGCCATCCACCACCGGCGGCACCTCCGACGGGCGTTTCATCGCCCCCACCGGCGCCCAGGTCGTGGAGTTCGGCCCGCGCAATGCCACCATCCACCAGGTGGACGAATGCGTCAGCGTCGCCGACCTGGACCAACTGTCAGTCATTTACCAGCGCATTCTCGAACGACTGCTCGGGCGGCCGTGATCATCGTTTCGGCCGGCAATGCGCCGTTGCAGTCCAAGGCGTCAGCCTTGGCCTGCCGATCCCAGGCTGAAGCCTGGGACTCCAGCCGGCCGGAGCCATGACCAAGGCCCGGTGAACCATGAAGAACCTTCCCCAATGATCGCCATCCGGCCGGGTACCGACGCCGACCGCCCGCAGATCGTCGAGCGGATCGCCGAGGTCTTCGGCCACGCGCAGGCGCAGCGTGCCGAGCGCCTGTGGGACTGGCAATGGCATCAGGACCCGCGGCTGCCGACACCGGGTTACCGGGGGATGGTCGCCGACTGGCGGGGTCGGATCATCGGCAATCTGAGTACCACCCCCGCCGGACTCCATCTCGGCGGCGCACCGGTGAGCGCGCACTGGTGCTTCGACGTCCTGGTCCACTGGGGCTTGATGCGCCAGGCACTCAAGGAGCACCGACGCAGCGCCCCGGCCGACGCCCCCGACCTCTCAGGCGGCATCGCGGCAGCACTCCTGGACCAGGCCGCAGCGGGTCAGATCCAACTCGCCAAGCATATCTCAGACCCCATGATGGTCATCCTGGAGCGGATTGGATTCACGGCCATGGGCGCGAGCGGGTCCTTGCACCGTCGGGTGTCGCTCAAACACACCCTGGGGCGGGCACTCGGACAGCGCCTGGGCGGCCTGATCGGCAGCCTGGCTGACCTGGCCCTGCCGCGCGGTGCCAAACCCCGACTCCCGGTCGAGGTGCTGACGGGCGCCTTCGACGCGCGTTTCGATCACCTCTGGGATACCGTGCACCCGCTCTACCCGGCCATCTGTCGGCGCGACGCCCAAACCCTCAACTGGCGTTACCGTCGGCATCCCGAGAGCGACCATTACCAAGTCCTGACCACCGGCGATGGCGCCCGACTGCGCGGCTATGCCGTACTGCTCACCTACACCAAGGGGCAGCGGCGCTGGGCCAAGATCGTCGACTTGCTGACCGCACCGGGAGATCGCGAGGCGATCGACGCATTGACGGCCGGCGCGCTGTGCGCGCTGCGCACCTGGCGGGCGGAACGGGTCGAGGTCTTTGCCTGCGGCGACGGGACCGCGGCGCTCTTTCAATCCATGGGGTTTGTTCCGCGGCTCACCAAATCCGACCGGCCGCAACCGCTCATGGTCCGGGCGCTGCCGGCCGCTGCCGCGGGGATCTATGTCACCCAGGGGGATGGGGATGGTGGATGAGCCTGAAACGCGTTGTCGTATTCGTAATCGAGTTCGGTTGATGATCTTCGCGCGGGCCTTCATCATCATTCCGGCCGCAAGAAAACCGGAGGTCGAGGCTTTAGCCGGTCGACTCCGCGTCTGGGCGGCCCTCGTCCGGCTAACGGCCATGGAAAGAAGATCAGCCACCCCGGAAGATGGATGTCCCCCGTGGGAGCGGCGTCCCGCCGCGATACGGTGCCGCGGTGACCTCGAACGGTAGGGTTACGCGCCCGGCCCCGTCGCGGCGGGACGCCGCTCCCACAGGGTCGTTGCGCGACTTTCACGGTAAAGCTTCGACCTCCAGTATGAACGGTTCCTTGCCACCTTGGCACGAGCAATTTCTGGATATAGGTGACACGTTGACCCCGTTCAAGAGCATCTATCAGACCCTCGCGCGCGGCCTACAGAAGCGCCGTGACGCCCGCGTCGAGCGCACCCATTGGCCCCAGTGGTTCCTGCTGCTCGGGGAACGCGAGCGGTCGCACTGGAGCGCCCCGGACCCGGCGGGGCTCAAGCCGCTCTATCCGCCAGCCGATCGCTTCTGGGCCGACCCGTTCGCCTGGTCCGAGGGCGGACGGCGCTTCATCTACCTGGAAGAGTACCCACTGCACACGGCTAGAGGACGCATCAGCGCCCTGGAGATCGGCGCGGACCTCGAACCCCTGGGTCCGGCCGTCCCGGTGATCGATGAGGAACGCCATCTCTCCTATCCCTTCCTGTTCCGCTTCGCGGGTAATCTCTATCTGGTCCCCGAGAGCGCCGCCTCGCGCCGCGTCGATCTCTACCGCTGCGACCGCTTCCCGTTCGGCTGGACCAGGGTGGGCACCCTGCTCGCGGACATTCAGGCGGCCGATGCCACCCTGTTCGAACATCAGGGCCGGTGGTGGCTCTTCTGCTCGGCCCGCCAGGGTAAGGCGCGGCTCAACAACGCGCTCTTTGCCTTTCATGCCGATTCACCCATCAGCGACCGCTGGACAGCCCATCCAGGCAACCCGCTGGTGCTCGACTACGCGGGCGCACGGCCCGGTGGACGGGTCTTCGTCGATGACCAGGGCCGTCTGCTGCGCCCGGTGCAGCACTCGGTTCCGCGCTATGGTTACGGACTCGGCCTCAACGAGGTGTTGGAACTGACGCCCGAGCGCTTCCGCGAGCGGCCGGTCTGGCACGCCACGGGTGCGGCGGCCGGCGGCTGGCGCGCCCTGCATCACCTTGACTGGCATCAGGGGCTGATGGTCATGGACGCGCAACGCCTGATCCCGCGGCCGGCGCCGGGGACGCCGACGAAGCAGGCCGAGGACACTGAGCGTGCGCCCCGGCCTTCCTGATGCGGAGCCTTCATCGCAGAGCCCTAGTGGTTCCGGCATCGGCGGGCTTGGGGCAAAGTATCCGTTCGCGCCCGCGCGGCCGGCGCTTCATACGGACTCCCGGAATCCCCGCACCTCCTCCAGTATCTCCCGATGACTGCGGCGCGTGATCGTCAGGGTCTCGGCCCGGTCGAGGATCTCAGCGAGTCGCGCCCACTGGGGGGACAGGCGCTCATCCTCGTCCTCGACGATCACGCGCACCTGCCTGTCGCGGTAGCGGTCCGGCAATTTTGCAGTCACTACGCCGTCGAGCGAGACTTTGACCTCAATCTGCATGTGGCACCTCGTTAAATCAAAGAGAGTGGTTTCGTCGATGCGCCGCGCTTATCCACCGATAGACATCTTCACTCGTTCCTAAGCTCCGCATGGGAAGGCGGTACGCAAAGCTCCGCTTTGTGTCATTGGTTCCGAAAGCAGCGCTTTCGCGACCGCGCGCCTAAGCCGAGCTTGGGTACGAGGGAAAAAACCCAGGAGTCCGCGGGCGCCGAAAGACCGGGCTTGGGCCTGGCGTCATCGATTAGCTTCAGACTCGCGGCGAGTGCTTCACTTGTTCCGAATGAAGTCATGACTTTAGAGATGACGTCTCTAGTCTATCGCTGTTTTCCGCTCCAAGTCGAATCCGCGACCGTGTGACTGATGCGGGCGTTGCGCACCGACCCGCTGGCGTCCTGGGAGACCCGGCTGCGCCTGCGTGGGCAATTGGCCTTGCACCAATTGCCGGAGCGTGCGGGGGGCGTCTACACCGCGCTCTTTGATCGCTGCCGAGACCGCTTGGAGGAGGAGGACCTTGGCGCCCTGGCGCAGTGGCGGTGCAGCGCGACCGGCCAAGACATCCTGGACATCCTCGACGCGCAGGGTTGGGGCCTCGTTTGAGCCAATGCCGATGTATCCCATCCACAACCGCCCCGCCCTGCCATCGTGCGGCCGCGACGCGGTTCCGCGGTACAATTGGGTGTTGGCTTTACCGCCAGACCGCGTCACGACCGGAGGCCGCGCCCACGGGCAACCACCACCTACCCGCTTGGAGACATGCAGTTGCTTGAGGCCCTGACCCTGATTCTGTCCTGCCAACTCGCCGGAGAAGTGCTGGTATTGGTCTCCGGACTGCCCGTCCCGGGACCCGTGCTGGGCATGTTGCTGCTGCTCGCCTGGCTGGGGCTGCGCGGCGGTGTTTCCGAGCGCGTCGCACAGACCGCGGACACCCTGCTCGGCCACCTCTCGCTGTTGTTCGTTCCGGCCGGGGTCGGGGTCCTGGTTCACTGGGAACGGGTGCGCGACCAATGGCCGGCCATCGCCGCCGCCCTGGTCCTCGGCACACTCATCACGCTCGCGGTGACCGCGCTCACCATGGCGGGCGTGCAGCGTCTGCTGGCCTGGCGCCGCGGCGGCCGCCATGAATGACGCCCCCTTGACCCAGATCTGGGTCTACCTGGCCGCCTCGCCGCTGCTGTGGCTGACCGCCACCCTGGTCTGCTACCTGATCGCACTCAAGATCTACCGGCTGGGCCGGGACAATGCCCTGCTCAACCCGGTGGCCATCGCCATCGGCCTGCTGATAGCGCTACTCCAACTCACCGGGACGCCTTACCAGACCTATTTCGACGGTGCCCAGTTCGTGCACTTTCTGCTCGGACCGGCGACCGTGGCACTCGCCATCCCGCTCTATCGCCAGCGCGAGCGGCTCAAGACCCTGGCCCTGCCCATCCTGGCGGCCCTGCTGGCCGGGGTGACCACCGCCGGATTGAGCGCGGTCGCACTCGGCAGGCTCTTCGGCGCGGATACCAAGACGCTGATCTCACTGGCCCCCAAGTCAGTCACGGCGCCGGTGGCGATGGGCATCAGCGAAAAGCTCGGCGGACTGCCGTCACTCACGGCCGTGCTGGTCATCAGCACCGGCATCGTCGGCGCCGTACTCGGCACCGGGCTCTTGCGGCTGCTGCGGCTGCGCGATGACGCGGTCAAGGGCTTCGCCCTGGGTCTGACGTCCCACGGCATCGGCACCGCCCGCGCCTTTCAGGTCAGCCCGGTCATGGGCGCCTTCGCCGGTCTGGCGATGGCACTGTCGGCCTTTGTCACCGCGCTGTTGCTGCCGCCGTTGCTGCGGTGGATCGGGGTCGTGGATTAAAGTGATTTGACAGAAATCGCCTAAGATCGAACACTCAGCAGAACCGGTCCAGTGGGACCATCCAGATCCAAGGAGAATCGCACCATGCGCCTGTCCCTGTTCGCAGTGCCCGCCCTTACCGGATTGCTCGCCCTGCCCGCCTGGGCCGCCAATCCGAGCTTCCCATGCAGCAAGGCATCCCACGAAGTCGAGGGGCTGATCTGCAAAGACGCCGAACTGGCCGCCCTGGACCACAGCCTGGCCAACCTCTACAGCGTCGTCCTGAAACACACCCCGGCCAACGAGCAGAAATTGCTCAAGGCCGAGCAGCGCGGCTGGATCAAGGGCCGCAACGATTGCTGGAAGTCGAGTGACCAGCGGGGGTGCGTCAAGGCATCCTATGAGGAACGCATCCGCGAACTGAAGGACCGCTGAGGAACCGTTCACTATCGCCTTCGCACCTGATATCCAGACATGGCCTCGGGGTAGGGGCAGTAATTCCAAATTTGGGCGGCATCGCGCGATCCCTGGTGGATGCGGCGCGCGCGACCGCCGTGCCGGGCCCCTGACACCGAGCGGCGCGCCTTATCCACCCTACAGCGG
>NZ_KB902398.1 GCF_000379525.1 Lamprocystis purpurea DSM 4197
CGTCCGATTCATCGGCACCCATGCACAGTACGACGCCATCGACGCGCAAACTATCTGATCGGTAACGCCATGGATATTAAGCTTATCAAGACCGATGCCGACTATCGGGCGGCCCTGGCCGAAATCGAAACGCTGATGGCGGCGACCCTCGACAGCCCCGAAGGCGAGCGGTTGGANCTGCTTGTCACGCTGGTGGAAGCCTACGAGCGGGACCACTACCCCATGGACCTGCCGGACCCGGTGGAGGCGATCCGCTTCGAGATGGAACAGAACGGNCTCACCCCGAAAGACCTGGAGCCCATGATTGGACGCTCCAATCGGGTCTACGAAATCTTGAGNCGCAAACGCCCCCTGACGCTGAAGATGATCTGGCGCTTACATCGCGATCTTGGCATCCCTGCGGAAAGCTTGATCAAACCGTCAGTGGAGGAAAAGGGGCCAAGCTCAATTATGAATTCAAGAAATGCCTAACGACCGCCCAAAGAGCGAGCGCGCGCCATCAGGGTTCGAGCTGATTTGCAGGCTCAGTGGGTGGCGCACGCCGCCTGGGGCGACACGTTATCGCGCCGAGCAACGCTCGGCGTCTTGGGTGTGGAGGTCCGCCGGAGTCCTCAGGCCGTGGAAATGCAGAAAGAGAGACGTCGGAGAACTCAGGAAGCCCCGTGGGCTCCTGGATGAAGCGAGATGATGGAGCCGTCAGTGTTGGGACACGTAAGGGTGATGAACCTGGAAACGGCGTGGGCACGGGTCGAGTCATTGAGCATGGAGCATCCAGGTAGGCTGACAACAGCCGTATGCTGACGAGGTGTCTTATCGGGCATAGTAGTCCGAGGTTGGGAAAGCCAGCCACATGGCGAAGGACTCGACGGAAGTACGCAGCCCCTAAAGGAAGCGCGTGCCGGACATGCAGGATCGGGTAAACACGAGCCAACCTCACTGAGGGCAATAACAACTGGGCCTTGTAACGGGTAACTGTGAAGGTCCGCGCGAATGTGAGTACAACCGAGGAACCGGATGCGGGAAAACTGCACGTCCGGGATTGCGCCGGGGGCGCCGGGTAACCGGCGTTCCTACGGCGGAGGGCACATGAACTCGCACCGTAGTCAACCATCCCGCCTTTGTCTGCGTGAGCCGATCCCCGAAATCGAAAACGCAGCAGCAATTCTTGCGGACGCAGTAAATGAACATCTAGCGGGCCGGAGGTCCAACGCCGCTGAACTGCTCGCTCGCGCGGAGATGCCATCAGTTCGTAGTTGGACCGAATCGCTATGGGGGAAGATGGCCTTGTGAACCCATTGGAAAGGTTGCCTCGTGCTGGTGCCTGGCGTGGTCTTGAACAACTTCTTTCCAGCCCCTAACTCGCTGCACAAACACACGGGGGAAAAGGGTCACGACAAGGTTAATTTATTGAGCTTGCAAGGCATACTGCTTTGCCGTAGGATTTGCTGCATGTTCACCCTTATCGAATCCCCCGTCTTCTCTGCGCGTTGGCCGGACTATTTGTCAGAAGATGAGCGCGGCAAGTTCGCCGCTTGGCTTGCTCGCTACCCCGAAGCGGGAGATGTCGTGCCCGGGTCGGGCGGCGTTCGCAAGCTACGCTGGTCCCGAGACGGCCAAGGTAAACGAGGCGGCGTGAGATCTACTACAATCAACTCGGCGAAAGCCTGATCTGGCTTCTGACGATCTACGCCAAATCCCGGCAGGATAACGCACCAGCGCATATCCTCAAGGCACTGAAGGAGGAACTTGTCAATGGCTCTTAGTGAAAAAGAATTGATCGAACGTGACTTGGATCGCGATGTTTGGCAAGAAGCATTGGACGCCGTGAGGAGCATCAAAGCCGGAAAGGTTGGTGCTATTCATACCGTTCAGCTTTCGCCCGTGGTGGAGGCACGAAACAAGACCGGTCTGTCTCAACCACAGTTTGCGGAGCTTCTCGGCGTATCAGTTAGAACCCTTCAAGATTGGGAGCAAGGTCGAAGACAACCCAGTCGCGCGGCAGCATCATTGATTCGGATTGCAAGACAACGACCCGATGTACTTCGCGAAGTTTTCGGGTAGCAAGAGAGGAGTAGAGGCGCCGGAAGGACCGAACCCAATTGCCAAATTGAGATAATGCTCTAACATACGCCTCAAATGCGAGCGCGCGCCACAGGCGTCGAGGTAATTCGCAAGGTCATCAGTGGCGCGCGCCGCTTTAGCCCGGTCGTTATCGCGCCGAGCAAGGCTCGGCGTTTCTTGCGGGGTGAAAGTCCCCGTCGGGTGAGGGTTAGCCGCCCGCCCGTATCGCGTGTTGNTCCTGTTGCTGAGTAACGTAAGCCGCGAACAAACGATTGCATTCTGCAAGATCCGCAGGGGCGGCTTAAGTCGCCCCACCGGTCGGTAGTTCCTTTCCTGGAAAAATCGCCTGAGGTGCGCGTCTCACCTCAAAACGGACTCCCGGTCAGCCATTTCAGCGGCGGCACCAGCGGCATTTGCAAGAGCACCAGACCGATCATGACCAGCATGGGCGAGAGGTCGATGCCGCTGATCGGCGGCAGGGCGCGTTGGGCCGGGCGCATGATGGGGTCGGTCAGCCGCGACAGGAGCGCGACGCCCGGATTGTAGGTGCCGGGGTTCACCCAACTCAGAATGACGCGGATTGGTGAGATAGGAACCGCTCATGACTGTTCCATCAACGTCTTGGAGATCTCGACCGCGCGTTCACGGGCGGCCCCTGCGGCACGGCCCACCAGTTCGCTCAGCCCCGCCTCGGCGAACACCGCCAGGGCGCGTTCGCCAGTTCCGGGGACAGTTTACTTAATTACCCGAGCGGAGCAGTATAGGTGAGGAAAATGAGCCAACGGATTCACCGGGGTTGAGGCCCCAACAGCGGCATGGCAAGAACGTTTCCACTCCTTCGTCATGGATGAACGTTACACGGCCGACCTATTCGGCGGGGGAGAAGGGAATTAGGTAAACTGTCCCCGGAACTCCGGAACTCCTGGAACTCCTGGAACTCCTGGAACTCCTGGAACTCCTGGAACTCACCGGAACTCACGAGAAGAATGAGTCGTGCGAGCAGAGCAAGTCACGACTTATCCTTGCGGTTAGGCTAACGAATAGTCAGCGCCTTTTATAGATAGAACGCGAATTGGTAAAGACAATCATGAAACAAAATCGGACACGAAAGCCGAAGAAGAAGTCAACGCGGGCCATAAGTCTTGCGCGAAAAGGGACTATGTCTTTCGGAAACCGCCAAAATGTTGCTGGAACCACAACAGGAGAACTGTTTCAACCCACTCGACTGCATTACACGGTCGCTGACCCTGACGAGACAGAACGTACACTGCTGAAACTTGACTGCATGGAGTCCGATCCGACTCGAAAACGATGGGTATGGATGTATACGAAGGAAGCGTCCAGCCTTCCTTTACGCAAAGCGCCTGTAAACGACTCTGTTGTTATCGGGGAGTTTTTCTGGAATGGGGATACAGAGCTTGTCTTGAATGTTCGTTCAATCGAACGTGCGTTGGCCGCAGTGGAATTTTTTGATCGCCATCTTTCTCGCGCGCTGGCAAAATTGACTCATGTGACGGTAATAAATCGTCTTTTTAGTATCGCTGAAATAAATAATAATCCAAGCTTACAGGCGCTTTTCGAGCAAACCCCATTAATAGAACTTGATCCTGATGCACTTGCCGCGAAGCTATTGACCGCGAAAGAGCAGAGCCAGAACGTCCATCAGCAACGCGCGGCAGCCGCGCAGATTTTAGAAGAACTGATACAACGGCGGGAACCCGAAATGGAGAAATTCCCCGTGCACTATTATGAAGATGGTATCGCATCGCTTCGATTAAAACTATATACGAGCCAAGCCGTTGCCGTACAACACTGGAAAGGCAACCTGAGGTACACGTCGTATGATGCTATTCAGGATATGATGAACAAAGCCAACTTAGCCAACGGAGGTGAAGATGTGGTTTCGTAAATAGTAAACTGTCACCGTAATGCACCGTAATGCACCGTAATGCACCGTAATGCACCGTAATGCACCGTAATGTCTGGTAAGTAATGGCACAGTCTGTTTACATCGAGTCATCCGTTATCAGCTATTTGGTAGCGCGACCGAGCCGTGATGTCGTAGTCGCCGCACACCAAGCGATTACCGAAACATGGTGGCAGAGTCAGCGGGCTGAATTTGATTTGCCGCCGCAGGGGGAATTGAGTTCCTTCTCACGTGGAATTTTAAGCATATTAACAACGCACAGACCAAGGCGCTGATAACAACAGTGGTTGAATCGCACGGCTTTGTTTGTCCGATAGTGTGCTCACCGGAAGAATTGGGGGCAGAAATATGAACGAAGATCCAATTGTTGCGGAAATCCGCAAGTATCGTGCCGAGCACGCAGAAAAATACGGTCGTGACTTGGGTCGCATTTGCGAGGCATTACGCGAAGCCGAAGCAAAATCAACCCGTAAGGTTGTGCACCGCAAGCCGCGGCTGCTTCCAAAACCTAGCAGCTAACATTCGCCTTATATGCGAGCGCGCGCCACAGGCGTCGTGCTACTTCAGAAGGTCATCAGGAGTTACGGTGACAGTTTACTAAATGCACTGAATGCGGATGGGCGTTGAACGCAACCCGTAATTACTGTATCTAGTAAACTGTCACCGTAATTTCGGTGCCGTGTCTGTCTCAACGGTTCCCGACGATCTAACCGATCCGGCTCCTGCTGTTACCTGGTGCGCCGCCCTCCGCGGCAATCACACCTTCGACGCTCACCCGCGAACTGCGTGCCTACTGCCCGCCAGCGAACAGGCGCCAAACCCCCAGGCCATTGATCGCCCGAACGACTGAGCTTCACCGCCCTCGACGGTGCCGCTCCGCATTATTCACCAACCATGCGCACAATTGGGGAGCCATCCACAACAGAGGGCTTCAGTTGAGCCCCTGCATGTCGTCCTCTAAATCCTCTACCATCCAGTTGCCGTCCTCCTTGTCCCACTTCTTCACCTTGCTCATCATATAGGCAAAGCAGGTCTGTGGCGGTATCTGGACCTTGGTGGTCACCGTTGAGGAGGTGCGGGTACTTACGTTCAGGGTGAAACCGGAGGTGCCCACTGGCGCGCTGGCCGATACGTCGACGCCGCTGGTGATCTTGCTGGCCAACTCCCCCTCCATGACGATCCAGTCAGCGCTGACGATGCGGGCGTCGTTGCCCTCGTCTTTCAGGAAGTTGCGGGCAATGTTCGCGTGATTATTCAGCAACCTCTTCAGAGGGATTTCGGCCAGCGAGATCTTCATGAGGACGAGGTTGGCCGATTTTGCGGCATTGCGGCTGAAGCCGACCTGCCCGCCGGCCACCGTCAAGTACTTGATGCCGACGTTCACGTCAGTGTCCGAGAATTTACTCCATTCGATGGAGTAAGGCCCCGAAACACTGATGTCCACCTTGGCCAGGTTATCGGCTGAGACCGTGCCTGCAACGTCGAGGTAATTGGCGCTGCTGATCGGCGTCTTTTTCTTACCAAAGGAGCCTCTAGCGGTGTCCGCAACCCCCTGAACTGAAAAGCCGCCCGGCGGGGGAAAACTTTCGTTTACCCCAGCCCGGAACGAACAATCAGTCACTTACGCGCGTGGTCTTGAGCGACGGGCGAAAATTCACCCCAACGCGGCGGCGGGGTCGTGCAAAAAGGTGGCCGCCAAGGGATCATATCGTTATCGAGACGATCCTTTGCAGGAGGACCCCATGGCGGCCATTGAACCGAGCTTATTTGACTGGCGCGATGTTGACGCGCGCAGCGATCTGGAGCGGTTGT
>NZ_KB902399.1 GCF_000379525.1 Lamprocystis purpurea DSM 4197
GATAGACCAGCCGCCGCGCCGGGATCTCGGCCGCGAGCCGGCTGATCTCGGCCAGTTGGTCGGCGGCGTCGCGCTCAGGATGCGTCAGCATGGCGTCTCCCCCTCATGGCAGACTGAGCACGCTGCTACTGATCAGCGTCGCCCCGCAGGAACACAGCGACCCATGGACCGCCACGTGCCGCCCCTGGANCTGCAAGCGCGGGCTCCCGGTGACGATGGTTTGTGCCCCGTGGAGGGTGCACTGCACCGCATCGCCCACGCACGCCACGGGGCGGCCGTCGGCCACGAGCGGACTGCTGGCCCCGGTCACCGTGCCACCGTGCGACGCGTCCAGGATATCCCCCAGATGGGCAATCGGTGGCATTACAGCAGCCGCTCCAGGCCCCACAGGCTCAGCACGTACTGATAGAGCATGGGCCGCTGGCGGTTGCGCTGCACCTGGAACTCGCGTGGATAGACCAGCCACACCGCCAGGTTGAGCGTATCCACCAACAGCAACTGCACTAACTCGGGGTCTTGTTGATTCGCCGCGAGGTCCTTGCGCTCTTGGTGATAGGCGTCAATCAAGGCGTCGCGCAGATTGAACAGCATCACATCGCCGGCCGCCAGGCCCGCCGCCCCGGTGAGGTTCTGAATCGCACCCATCTTGTAGCCCGTGGTCGCGCGCAACGAAATCTGCGTAATGCCGGAGCCGAAATCGTCAACATAGGCGCCGCCCATGGTATGGATCGCGGCGGCCCGTGTCGGGTGGGTGTAGCTCATGTCCTCCGGGCGCGGCACCACCCAATGCATCCAGCGCGGCAGATTGTTGTTGAGCCGCATCAACACGATGGGCCGCTCGGTCTGATCGATGCTGGCCAGCGCACCGCTGGTCAGCGCCGACCCGAGGAGCCCGCCCAGGGCGCCGCCGATGAGGGGGAGTGAGAAGTCCATGGCGTCAGGTAATCGTCGCCGTGCCGCCGGCCAAGGTCAGCGTCAGGCCGCCGCCCTGCAACTGGCACATGGCCGGGGTCAGCTTGAGCGCAAAGCCTGAGCCGGTCACATCGACGCTGGTCTGATTGAGCAGCAGCTTGGTCGCGCCTTGTTGGACATGCACCCCGTCGGTCTCCATGGAGATGGTCTGATCCGTGGTCGGGTTGTACAACGTCATGGTGCCGTCGGCGCCGATGGTGCGCTTGAAGCCCGACGGATGATAATCCTTCAGTTCGTTTTCGCCGGTCCCCATGGTGCCATCCAGCGGGAAGATGAACCCGACCACCACCGCCTGCTGGCGCGACCACGCGACCGCGCACAGGGTGTCGTTCTGCCCGGCCAGGCGCGGCGCCCACTTCCCGCCAGGGGCCGGGTCGACCTTGGGCAAGTACGCGAACCCGTGATCCTGCGAGGCATAAGGGGCGACCACCGGGACGCACGCGGCAAACCCGCCATCGTCCAGGAACACCACATCCACCAGATGCTTGTCGGGATAGGTCTGCGCCACCCGCGCGATGCGGATGCTGTTGACGTTGGGGACAGCGGATTCAGTGTGCTGCATCAGGACTCCATGACCCCTTGCCGGCCTTCGGCCCAGAATGGCGACTGCCCCTTCTGGGCGAGCTTGTCCCGCTGGTCGTAATTCGTTGAGCGGATGAATTGCACGTGCGTGAAGAACTCATGGCCGGGCACGAAGGTGTGCGACACCTCGGTGATGTAGTGCTCGCACACGAATTTGCCGCGCTGGATTTCGTAATAAGCGCCGATGGTCAGTTTCTCGTTGCCGCGCACCACCAGGGCACCCTGATCGCGCAGCACATTATCGGTGTTGGCGGCGATCAGCCATTGCCGGCGCAGCGCCGCCCACGCTTCCAGCGCGAGGGCATTGCTCGCCGCTTGGCCGCGCTGCTTGGTGGCCTGTGCGCCGCTCCCGCTGGGCTGTTGCGCCGTCTCCAGCGTCAGGATGCGCGGCCCGTAGCGGTCTCCGGCACAGTTGGGGTCCTGCAACCGGTGCACGTCNGGCAACTGTTGTTGGAGCGCAACGCCGAGCTTGACCTGTTCGCTGATGAACGAGGCGCGCGTCGTCACCCAATAGATGTTCTTCACCTGGGCGTCGGTGCGCTGGTAGGTCGCGGAGCGCACCATGCGGAACTCGGGGACCAGGGTCTTGGCGTCACTGTCCGGGGCGACTTTCGCGATCTTGNTGGCGTTGATCGTCTGCCCGGTGTTGNTGATGAAGGCNCCGTTGCGATCCTTCCACGGCGTCGGGCGGTAGACCACCCAGGGGCCATCCGCCCGGTCCTCGACATAGAGCTCATTCCACGGCGTGTCGGCCTGGTCGAACATCATCTTCCAGGCCGTGCCCTCGGTCTCGCTCATGCGGCTGATGTAGACCTCGCCCTGGGTCACGCTGGGGTCATACTTCAGCAGTTGCACCGCGGGCGAGGCCGCTTGCATCTTTTGCAGCAGATCGTTCATCAGNNNATCGACGAACACCTGGATGTANGCCGCCGCCGACAGNTAGGTGAACTCCCCCATCCCGTAATCGGCCGGNCGCAGGATCGGCAGCAGGTTCTGNCCATAGGCGGCGCCCGCCAGCAGGCTGATTTGGGCGATCTCGCCNATGCAGCCGTAGTCATCCCCGGCCAGCGTCACCATGCGCGACGGGGTGCCGTCCTCGCCGATCGACTCGGCGCGGGTCACGGAGCGGACGAAGCCGCGCATGACGATCGGCGGCTTGCCGTCGGGGTATNCATGGGCGTTNCGCGCCAGGCGGATTTCAATCACGTCCATCGGCGCCACCTGGCCATAGAGCGAGTCGNCCACGGCNGTCGGCGTGATCTTGAACGGCTGATCCGGCACGCTGATCTCCCAGGTCCCCTTGGGCGCGTCCAACGCCTTGGCCGTCGTCACGTGGCCGTTGTCGCCCAGCAACGGCGCGACCTCGATCGTCGTGCCGCGTTGCGTGGTGATCGTCACCCGACAGGCCGGAGTGAAGACGCGCGCGCCCATCAGCCGCCGTCCGCCAGGTCGACATCGCCATGCAGGCGCGGCCGTTCGACCCCGGAGCCGGCGCGCAAGCGTTGCGTGGTGCGGCTGCGCGTCTGACCGTTGACGCGTTGGTTGATGTTCAGGGTCAGTTCGCCGAAGCGGTCTTGGGCCGCGCGGCCGGATTGGGCGGCGAGGTGGCGGTCGAGGTTGGGGACGTAGGCGGCGTCGCGGTCGGCCGGCTCGCGAGCCACGGACTCAAACCAATCTGGAATATCGCCGCCGCCCGCGTGCCTATTGATGTTGCGCTTGTTCCACATATACGGACTGTTCACCGTGCTCATGTCGGTATGCAGCATGTTCGGGTGCTTGGCATACACCCCAAACCGTCGCACCCCAGACGACCGTAGCTGCCGCACCAGATTCGCCCGCTCCGTCGCATTCATCCCGGCCATGCTGATGTCCGCAGCCAATCCGTGCGGGTGCATGGACCCCGGCGTGTCCGTGCGTCCTTCGCGTCCGCTGGTGATGTGCAGGTCTTGGCCGGCGCGCTCCAGCCTTGCCCGGAAATCCGGGTCCAGGGCGTCTTGGGATGGTTCATCGAAGCGTAGGCGACTGCCCGTGGTCACCGCCCCGCTGCCGGTTGGCGCAACCGCCCCGCTGCCGGTTGGCGCATACGGCCCGAGCCGATTGTCTTGCAGAAACTTCTTGGCCTTGTCGAGATACTTGGGGTCGGCGTGCGGATTGGTTGCGAAATTCTTGCCGCCGTTGTAGCGCTGCATCCCGCGGAATACATCACCGCCCTCGGCCTTGATCTGTTCCGCCAGATAGCGCGCCCCGTCCAGCGCCTGCTGTGCGGGTGACTGCCCAAGGATTTGCTCTCGGGTCAGCCCGTATTGCTTGGCCGCGCCGGAGCGGTGCAACTGCATCATGCCGAACGCTTCGCCGTTGTCGGCTTGCGGTTTGAACCCGGATTCGGTGTTGGCAGTTGCCGCAATCGCCCAGGCGGGGACGCCGGTCAGCCTTGCCGCTTCGTTAATCTCATCCTGATACGGAATCCCGCCCGGCAGATCGGCAGCGCCGGCTGATGGCACCAGGTTTTCCAAGACGGCGTTACCCGCCCGCCGCAGCAGTCGGCCAGCGCCATTCAACAGGCCGGGTGCCGCCCTTGCCGCCGCCCCCGCCGCCTGGAACGGCAAATTCGCGATACCCGTCGGCGACATAATCACGCGGCCAGCGCTCAGGGCCGCATCGCCCACCCGCTGCGCCAGCGAATCGCGCACGCCCCCGGTCGGGTCGGCAATATCCGCCAACTCCTTCAGTTGGGTGACGATCTCTTGCACGCCGTTGTCCACCGCGCTCAGGCCGGTGGATGTCGCGTTCTTGATCTCGATCAGCACCGGATTGACCTTATTCCCGACCGTATCCCCCAACGTCTTGGCGTACTCCGCATCCGTCATCCGGTCTTTCTGGCCTTCGGTTTTCTCAATGCCATGGGTGGCGATGGTCTTGACCAACGCCGTGCGGATCGCTTCCGCATTGCCGCCCGCCAGGGCATCCGTGATCGGCTGTTTCTGCGTGCCGCTCAGGAAACCCATCTCCTTGACATAGCGCTTCGCCATGGCCGGCAACTCGTCCGGCCGGGCGCCCATCGCCTTGATGATCTCGTTGATGCCGCCCGTATTCATCGTCGCGAGATCCACGCCGTAGCGCCCTTGCAGGTCGTTGGCGAAACCGCCCAAGGTCTGCTTGCGCTCTTTCTTCAGCGTGCGCGCCAGGTCCAAATACACCTTGGCTTGCGGCTCGGATAGATTATTGAGATAACCAAACGCGGTGTACTGCTCGAACTGCGGGCGGTGGCCGTACTCCTGATCAAAGCTCTCCATGCGGGCATCCATGACGGTCGTGCCCCGTTTGCCGCCCACCTCGCCCAGGTCGAAGAACATGCCGCTCTGGCGCGCGAAGCGCTGCGCATAGAGGTTGGTCACGCCGGCCTGCGACAACGCCCGCGCGTTGAACAGTTCCTTCGCCAGATCGCCGTCGCTGCCGATCGCGGTGTTGACTGAGTTGATCAGCCCTTGACCGGCCGCGCCCTGCAACGCCGGGTTACCGTAGGTCGCCATGCGCAGCCGCAGGTAGGCGTCCTGCTCGCCCGCGGGCATGGTGGTGAAGGTGGTGTTGCCGTGCTGGGTGGCCTGGGTCAGCAGGTCATCGATCACCTGCTGCGGGTTCTGCGTCATCCCGCCGTCGCGGATCACCTGCCCGAGCTTGAGCGCGAACTTGGTTTGCTCCGCGTCGTTGCCGCCGCCCACGCCATAGCGCGCCAAGCCGCCCAGGGTGTTGGCGGTGCCGTTGATGTCCAGGCCATAGGAGCGCGCGAAGCCGGCCGCGTGGCGGTAGCCGGTGTCGATCTTCCCCTGGTCGGCCTGATAGGCCGCTTTGGACCAGATGCCCGCGGTCTTGATGGCCTCGTTGCCCGATTGGCCGATGGCGACCGCGGCGGTTTCGATGTTCTTGGTCATCAGGTCCAGTGGCCCGCCCAGGTCGCGGGTCTGGCGCATGAAGACATCGCGCGCCTCGTTGCGCTCCTGGGTGTAGGCCACGCCCTTCATCACCGC
>NZ_KB902400.1 GCF_000379525.1 Lamprocystis purpurea DSM 4197
TGGGGTACGGGTGATCTACTACACCCGATTCGCCTCTGGGGCACTCATGCTGTTGGTACTGCACGCGAAGTCCGAACGGGGAAACCTGTCCGCCAAGCAACTTGTGGAGATCAGACATGCCATCGAACACGCAACCCCTGACTGATGATGAACTGGAAGTGTTTGAAACATCAAGCTCCGTAGGAGCCCGCTTGCGGGCGACGTGACCTGCCGGAATCGCGTCATTGTGCCCCCACCCGTCGCCCGCAAGCGGGCTCCTACGGGTTGGATTTCTCGCGGAAATCACCTTACGTTAGAATGTGGAGCAACAAAAAGCCTTTATGTTGACTCATGCCCTTATCCTAGGGGCTAAGTCCGACAGGCTGCTAGGAGAAGACCTGCTGGAATCCATCCGTCAGATGAACGCGGGCCTGGGGACAGTGGTGTACTCGCCGATCATCGCCGCCCGCCAGAACGCCGGCCTGTCGCCCGCCCAGTTTGCCGAACTCTTGGGCGCGTCGGTGCGCACGCTGCAGGAGTGGGAGCAAGGCCGACGCCAGCCGAGCGGTGCGGCCAAGACGCTGCTCAGGGTGGCGCAACGACATCCCGAGGTGTTGCGGGAATTGGCGGAGGCGTGAGGATTGCCGAGCGCGATACGCCGATTACCCTCGAGATTTTGTCTTCATACTTGGACTGCCAATACATCTTCTGCCCAGGTGGGTTAGGATGTGTCATGTGAAAGCGGCCGCCGTCTCGCGAGGCCAGAGTCGCCTGCCGGCACAGATCGATCAGTGCGCCGCGTTTGTATTCAACTTGATAGAAATCCGGCATCGCTGCATCGCTCATCGGCCAGAAGAGTGTTCTGCCGTTCTGATTCATTTCGAGGTTGGCGTCAGAAAAATGACATAAACCCTATCCTGACGCTTTCAGCAGGATACCTTGACATCAGGATAGGGTATACTTCAAGCAGATGCACGGCAGAGATGCCAACATGCTGTTTTTCGAGCGCAAGAACTGTATCAAAAAAGCACTTCTTGATACCCATAGCGATCTCGCGAGGGCTTGGGGACTTGCGGCCATCTTGTTCACCGGTTCGGGCGCTACGATCTGGAGGTGGACAAGCCTCCGCCGGAACTGGTCTACTATCTCTGGTCGTAAACGCCCGGAACCTTGTGGCCAAGAAATTAAGGAATCGTTGTCGTACCCCCTATGCAGCCATCATCCCTAACATTCACCGCAACACTTTGTGTCCAATTGCTCTTGGCACCTCAAGCCACAGCCGAGGACATTCCGCCTATACACTGCAAGTCTCCAAAGTCCACAGTAGAAGAGAACTATTGCGCTGAAAAAGCGCAAGAAAAAGCCGATCTTGAACTGAATGCTTTATACAAAAAGCTTCGCGATAAGCTGAACCAAGAAGATAAAGCCACGCTCACCCAAACAGAGCAAAAGTGGGTCGCTTTGCGTGATGAGATTTGTGATTTTGAAACTCAGCCCGCGGAAAACGGCACAGGGTGGTCGGGCTTTAATTCAGCTTGTCTAACGCGCCTAACAAAAAACCGGCTTATTGATTTGAAAAACGCCCTTGAGTTTAGACAATGAAATTGGGTTCGCATACCCGGGCAATGCGCTCTAATACAAAGTTGAACCAATGCGCTCCGCGGTCCTTATTCGCGCACATTGCGCAGGCGCTATGGCGTCGCACCTGGCAGGCGAATAGAACAGCGCCTGCCGAATTCCTTGGCATCGTCCACACTCAGCAGCCGCGGACGGTCCGCACAGCGGACCCTACGGTAACACCGTGACCTGTAGGGTCCGCTGCGCGGACCGACGACCGTGCCGATCGCGCGGTGGCCGGGTTTATGACCAAGGCCGAGACACCGATGGCAGTCGTTTTGTTGGCATACTGCCCATAGCACGAACTGAACGCCGTGCCGGCCTGCTTCCATTCAGTCCGCGGCTTGCCGACCTCGGCGGCGCCCGGTTCTGGCGGCTCGATGCCCGCGCCGATTACGGCGCCCTGAACGCCCTCGCCAAGCATCGGATCACCGGGGCGCGCGTCGTCCGGCAGTGGGAGGACATCCTGCGCGTGGCCGGCTCCCTAAAACTGGGCGCGATCCGGGCGGTCGTCAACGCCGTCATCCTGTGGAGCACGCTCTACACGGCTGCCGCCTTGGAGCAGTTGCGCGGTGAGGGCTACGCGGTCCGGTCGGAAGATGCGGCCCGTCTGTCACCGCTGTCAACCCATCATATCAATGTGTTGGGCCGCTATGCCTTCTTGCTGGCCGAGCAGGTCACCCGCGGCGGGATGCGACCGCTCCGGGGGCCGGAGGACGATGACTGGTCCTTAGCGTAAGTTCCAATAATTGTCAGACCCCACCACCGGGCCGCCGCACCGCGTGACAACGATCATCATGTCCATAGCGTCAGAGCCGTGGCCGGCGGGTCACGTCGCGCTTGCTTAGACCGAGGAGCCGGATGCCTTCATTGGGCACGTCCGGAGCTGTGGGAGCCGCGGGCGAGTAGTCGCGCGCGGCTACCCGGCGCCATCGCCGATTGGCCCCGCGCAGCGGAGCCCCGGCGCGACACCGCTCTTGTAGGGTCCGCAGTGCGGACCAGCAGCCTTGCAGCCAACGGGTGGCCACGACCCGTTTCCTGACTGGGATCACAGTTTTTTGATCGCTCTTCTCGTATATTCTTTCTGATACGGTAGGCCGCGACGAGGCGCAGATGCGGGTCCGCTTTGCCGATAAGAACCTGACGACCAACGCTGCGGGCATTTGCGCCTGCTCGACAAATCGGCCACCTTCTCGTTGGCACCAACCCGTCGGGGCCGCGTTAGCGACCCTGACTAGCCGCGGTGAGCGGCACAACCTAAAGCCCGGGCTTTGCCGGGGGAACTGGCTAGGGAAGAAAAAAATGATCAGTCGCTTTCAGTTGGTACTGGCTGCCGCATTGTCTCTGCTCGCCGTGGGCACGATTCATGCGGACACAGTGTTTGTGGCGAGTGATGGCCTGCTGGTGCATATGCCACGTAGTACCTTAAAGATCCTGGACCCACCGGAGGTGTGGATCACGGATGATGACGGGTTGCCAAAAAAAGTGAAGATCGAACAACTCAATATAGCTGGAACGCTCAAAGGCAACATGATCGGTTGGCACCCCGACTACGGGCCAAACTTTTTCATCGTATCGGTCGTGGACTCGAAATCCGGGCGTATCTCGACGCTGCCCCAGAACATTATTAAATGTACAATCAAACCCAGCCGGACTGGTAAAGGTTTCATGGGGTACTTCAACAATAAAACCCCTGCAAACGTTACGAGCTATCCGGATTTTTTATTTCAATTACGCGTCCTGCAATTGCCACACAAAGAAGACGCGATGCACCCACATCGCTCCCGTTTCCTGGTGAGCACAGCCTATCGCGGCCAATACCTCTTCTATCTTGATGAAGAAACAGACCCCGGAACAGGTATAAAGACACTCTCTGCCACAGAGGTTGGCGAAGTCAAAACTGATGTCCCGGGTGGGTATGGTTACCGTGTTATCAATATCGATCTCATCGATCCCCGCCAATATCAATCTAACGAGATCAGAAAGGATGATCCATACGCCATTGCGATGTGGATCGATGATACGTTTGGGAAGGGAGAGTACTGGTCGCATGAAAAAAACGTTTTTAAGTATTTGGCTAGCAACTTGCTGATCGCAACTGTCGATGATAGCGGCGATATTCCTCTACTGAAGATTCGCCGTGTTAGCGATGACGCGGGGGCTTTCAGCCGTATGACGCGCAATGCCTGGAAGCAGCCCACAGCGATCACGGGCGGCGCGCTGATTAATCCGGACGAACATGGTGTCATCAGCTACTGGTTCACAAAATCCGTCCACTACTGGTCAGAAGAATCCCGGCAAAGTGGGTTCGTTGACTTTGCGAAGGAAACCTGGAGCGGTCAGCTAACCTACAATAGCAAGGAGAAAACATTCGGGATGAATTTATTTTCGCGCAGCAATGACTATCGCTGGTCGTGTAAAGCCCGCGACAAGGCGGGCTTGGGTAAGTATGGGAACCTATTTGGGAAAACAACCGATTTTATACCCAATATGTTTGCCTGGAACCACAACCCCAGAATACGGGGTGAAATGAGACAGGGTACCAAGGACATTTTCATCGATAGCGTTGTCGCGAAAGACAAGGCCTGTTTAGATAAAGAAACGGATTTTATTGAAGCCAGCTGGGAGAGTAAGTCCTTTTCAATCGGCACTATCAACTACGCCGATCGCGACGAGGTAGAAAAAGCCGAAGCGGCGATTACTCCCGACGAGACACTTAGCCTAACGAAAGACGAAAAAGCACTGGTGGCGAAAGGCACGAAGGTCGACCTGGTCGTCTATAGCTGGCCATACTTTGCGGTAGATCCTGCAAATCTCATAGGAAACAACAGCGTGGCTACGCCCACATTTACTAGCGCACGCGTCGAGCAAGTTGTCGAATGGGAAAAATCTTCCCACGGCGGTGGATTCGATGCAAAGCTAGGCTTTGGCATGAAAACAGCCGTGGTGGAGTTTTCGGTGTCCGCTATCGGTGGGTATGCAAGGAAGTTCGAAAAAGAGGACCATAAGACGGAAACAAACACGAAGCAACTGACAGAGGAAAGATCAACGGAGAGCAGCATCGATCACTTCGGTACCGAGGGTTTTGTGATATATAGTGAAATAAGACCTCAGATGAAAGTACAAGGAACCTTCCATCCAAGATTTAGCGAGGTGATTTTCTTGCCGGGGCTTAACGACGAATTTAAGTTCCCGGTGACACGATTTGACATGATTGCTGAAGTTCCGTCACGCCTGCAAAGGTTCAATATCAAAAACCCCAATGAGGAGTGGAACAGTGACCCCAAGGTCGGCTTGAAACCGAGTCCGCTCTCCAAGGGCCTGATAGCCCGCGACTTTGGTTCGGCGATAGCGTGTAATGGCTTCGACTGTGAGCGCGTTAAGGCAAAGATTGCAAAGTGGGAACAGGAGGCAAAATTGCAGGGACTAATCACTTTGTCGAAGCTTACCAAAGACTACGAAGAGAAGAGAGAGAATGGCGCGGATACTGGCGTGAAAGACAGGCCCAAGGTTTTCTATTGCGACAATAAAGATACGCACAGCTTCAGTGAGCAGGTGATGAAAACCAAGATTACGGACAGCAGTTGGTACGCCGGCTTCAATTTCACCATGAAACCCGTTCTAATCGGCGCAGTCGCGGACGTTACGGCCAAATATAGCGGCGCATATATATATAAGAGCTCGGTAGGCGATACCGAATCTTGGGCAATGACTTTCCCGCGGGCGGTGAAGGCTGGGGACGCTTCGAGGCTGAAGGGTAGTGTCCTTTCGGCAAGCCTGCATGAATCCCACGCGCGGGTCCGGTAACGTGGGAGCCCCGCGTTCTTGGCGACCGGAAGGCCCAGCGTGGCCGGGGTCCAGACGGGCCGGGGCCGAACCGGCGGACCGTTGTTGGCCCAGTCACCCAGTCAGCAGCCACCAGCGCCCCGGCGCGGCTGGGCGGGAGCGTGACAGGGTGCGGTGGGCGCGCGACGCGCGCCCG